>JBOFLX010000114.1:0-158185 GCA_051658085.1 Waterburya sp. | reverse complement strand
GCAATCAACCTAATTCAATCTAGCCGTTGATAGCAGGTGCAGTTAATGCTACAGGAGCAACATCGCCACTTGCTAAGTCTAGAGGGAAGTTGTGTGCGTTACGCTCGTGCATTACTTCAAAACCGAGGTTAGCGCGGTTTAAGATGTCTGCCCAAGTGTTAACTACACGTCCTTGTGAATCCATGATTGATTGGTTGAAGTTAAAACCATTGAGGTTAAACGCCATAGTCGAGATACCCATAGCTGTAAACCAGATTCCGATTACAGGCCATGCACCTAAGAAGAAGTGCAACGCACGACTGTTGTTGAAGGATGCGTATTGGAAGATTAGACGACCGAAATAGCCATGTGCTGCTACGATGTTGTAGGTTTCTTCTTCTTGTCCGAATTTGTAACCGTAGTTCTGAGACTCGGTTTCAGTTGTTTCACGTACTAAAGAGGAAGTTACCAAAGAACCGTGCATTGCACTGAACAGTGAACCACCGAATACACCTGCTACTCCCAACATGTGGAAGGGGTGCATCAAGATGTTGTGTTCTGCTTGGAATACCAACATGAAGTTGAATGTTCCACTGATTCCTAAAGGCATTCCATCGGAGAAAGAACCTTGTCCTAAAGGATAGATTAGAAATACTGCTGTTGCAGCAGATACTGGTGCAGAGTAGGCAACACAGATCCAAGGGCGCATTCCTAAACGGAAGGATAATTCCCACTGACGACCCATGTATGCGAATACACCGATCAAGAAGTGGAAAATGATCAACTGGTAAGGGCCACCGTTGTATAACCACTCATCTAAGGATGCTGCTTCCCAGATTGGGTAGAAGTGTAGACCGATAGCGTTGGAGCTTGGTACTACTGCACCAGAGATGATGTTGTTACCGTAAATTAATGAACCTGCTACGGGTTCACGAATACCGTCGATGTCTACAGGCGGTGCTGCGACGAAAGCGATTAAGAAACAAGTTGTGGCTGCAAGAAGTGTAGGGATCATCAACACACCGAACCAACCTACATAAATGCGGTTGTTTGTGCTTGTAACCCAACTACAGAAATTCTCCCATGCACCACGAGTTTCGCGTTGCTGTAAAGTAGTAGTCATGTTTTTATGATTGCTATGTATTTATTTGTCTAGGTTCTGTCGAACTGACTATAGCTAATATAAGAGAAATTTTGAGTTTTGTAAAGCTTTTTAAGAAAACATTTTTTTGTACTACAAATTATTAATATATTTTTGGTTATATGAACTCTGTAGTTACTTACAGTCCAGCCCATACGATTGTTCCCACCTATGAGTGTTTTAATCGATGTAGTTACTGCAACTTTCGGGTTGATTTAGAAACTGAGGGAGCGTTAACTCTAGAAACTGTCTTAGCTGAATTGCAAAACCTAAACAAAAACTTGGTTACAGAGATTTTAGTTCTCAGTGGAGAAGTTCATCCCTCATCCCCTCAGAGGTTACATTGGTTTACAAAAATTCATAATATCTGTCAAATAGCTTTAGATTGCGGTTTTTTACCTCATACCAATGTTGGGCCGTTAAGTTTGCAGGAAATGAAGCAATTAAAGCAAGTCAATGTTTCTATGGGTTTAATGTTAGAACAGTTAAATCCCAAATTTAGGCAAACCGTACATCGGCACGCACCCAGTAAAGACCCAAAGCTACGTTTACAACAATTAGAGTGGGCAGGTAAGCTAAAAATACCTTTTACTACAGGCTTGCTTCTGGGAATTGGAGAAACGCAGTCAGATATTCAAGAATCATTGAAAGCGATCGCTCTTATTCAAAGACAGTGGGGAAATATACAAGAAGTAATCTTGCAACCTTATAGTCTGGGTAATCATCAAGAAATAGATTTACCGAGTTTTGATCTCAATCTTTTACCAGGAATTATTGCTGAAGCCCAAAAAATATTACCAAATACTATTACAATTCAAATTCCTCCCAATTTAGTTTCAGAACCAAATTTGTTACTGGATTGTTTAACTGCGGGGGCAAGAGATTTGGGTGGAATTAGTCCCAAAGATGAAGTTAACCCAGATTATCCTCATCCTACTTATCAATCTTTAACAGCAATATTGCAACCTGCTGGTTGGACTTTTAAACCCAGACTTCCCGTATATCCTCAGTATTATTCTTGGTTAGCTCCCACTTTGCAACAAGCCATTAAAGCCAAACAAAACTTTAATTTTGAAGATTAAAATTTTTTTTTAAAAACTCGTGCTATGATTAATATTCGTGGAAACAAGGAGATAATGCTCCAAATCCTTGGGGGTCGCTAGCTCAACGGTAGAGTACTCGGCTTTTAACCGATTGGTTCTGGGTTCGAATCCCAGGCGACCCATTTTTAAGAATTTTGCAGTTTCAATAAAAATTAGGACTTAACCAGAATTTTGCCGTCTGGGAAGGTTTTGTGTTAGTTAACCATCTATTTCAGTTCTTAAATAAGATTTAGAGGTTTTTAACTTTACTACTTGAAATCATTAGCGGGACTTTGACAAAAAATGAGGCTAAAAAGGGGTGAAAGCCTTATATATCAATACTATTAGTTTGAAAATACCTAAACCCTGACTACAACTAGGTTTGGAGAGATTTTACCTCTTCGAGGTAAAATCCTTACCTGACAAGGCTTTCACCCCTTTTTGCCAGAGTAAATTGTCAAAGTCCCATTAGGCTTTACAAAGATCGAAAGGCATTGAGTGGGGCGATCGCATGATGAGAGATGACAAAAACTTTTACGATATATTCTGGAAGCGAATATTTACCTAAAGCAAAAGTCTCCTAAATAAACAAGATAATTGATACAAAATGATAGAACCAATTTCAGAGTTTTTAATTGACGTTGGCTTAATAACTAGTGTTTTTGGTGGAGTGTGTGGTGCAGTTTTTTATATCCCTTACCGCCTTGAAAAACCTAAAAAAATTCTCAGAAAACTTAAATACCTCTCAGATAGAAGTAGTAACAATGGATGTATTACGGTATTCGATCTGGCAACAGAAGCAGAAGTTAATCCTAAAGAAGCCAAAAAAGCTTTAGATAAATACATTCAAGAATTAGAGGGAGAAAAATTAGTCTCTGCTAAAGGAGAAGTTTATTATGTTTTTCCTCGTGGTGAAAAAATCTTTAAAGACGAAACTCAATTACAACTAGAAAGTGCAACTGATCGCAAAATCAATCGTTTAGAAGAACAAATAACCAAGCTACAAAAACAAATTCAATCCAATCAATAAATTTTAATGACTGTTTACTGATAATTAAAAAATATGTCTAATGCTGTTAAACATTACTACTACCCATCAACCTGCTTCTGACTTGGGATACCTACTCCACAAACATCCTAATCGCTGTCAGTCATTTCCGATGTCATTTGGACAAGCTCATGTATTTTATCCAGAGTCAAACACAGAAAAATGTACAGCGACTCTATTATTGGATATTAATCCTGTGGAATTAGTTCGGGGTAAATCTTCAGGTAAGGGAGAAGGAACTTTAGATCAGTATGTAAACGATCGCCCTTATTCTGCCTCCTCTTTTATGAGTGTAGCGATCGCCAAAGTTTTTAGGACAGCTTTATCTGGACGTTGTGATAATCTCCCTGAGTTAGTAGAACAACCAATTCCTCTCACCGTAAATCTTCCTGTATTACCCTGTCGCGGTGGGATCTCGTTTCTTCGCGAGTTATTTGAACCTTTAGGCTACCAGGTAGAAGCAAAACAATTGCCTTTAGAGCAAACTTTTCCTGAATGGGAAAATAGTGTTTATATTGACGCTACTTTGCATAATATAATTCCTCTACGTGATTTACTGAGTCATCTTTATGTTTTAATTCCTGTTTTAGATGATGATAAGCACTATTGGGTAGGAGATGAAGAAATTACCAAACTCTTGCGTCATGGTGAAGGTTGGCTTAATACTCATCCAATTAAAGAACAAATTACTCAAAGATATCTTAAACGACGTTGGAGTCTGACAAGAAAAGCTTTAGCACAGTTGGCTGAAGAAGATAGTCAAGATATTGAAGAAGATGTAATTCAAGATCGAGAAGAAGCAGCGATCGAAAAACCCATTAGTCTTAACCAACAACGATTAGAGTTAGTAGCAGAAACTTTAAAACAGCATCAGGTAAAACGAGTTATTGATTTAGGCTGCGGTGAAGGCAAATTATTACAATATTTGCTAAAAAATAAATCTATTGAGCAAATTACGGGGGTAGATGTTTCCTATCGCAGTTTAGAAATAGCCAAGCAAAGACTTAAATTAAATGACATACCTTTCCATCAACAAGGCAAAATTCAATTAATACAAGGCTCATTAATCTACCGAGATAAACGCTTTAAAGGTTATGATGCAGCCACGGTAATCGAAGTAATTGAACATTTAGATCTCAATCGTTTGGCTATTTTAGAAAGAGTACTGTTTCAATTTGCTCAACCCAAGTTAGTCATTATCACCACTCCTAATATTGAATACAATGTCCGCTTTGCATCTTTACCGAGTGGCAAGTTACGTCATCGCGATCATCGCTTTGAATGGAGGAGAAAAGAGTTTCAAGATTGGAGTAAAACTGTAGCAGCAAGATTTAATTATCAAGTAACTTTTCAAGGTATTGGTGATCTGGATGATGAAGTTGGTACACCTACTCAGATGGCTGTATTTATAGTCAAGCAATTTTAGATTGAAGATTGAGGATTTTAGATAATGCGATCGCTATTAATTTTATTTATTTAAAAATTTATGATATTGTAGTCGCTCAGAAAATTCATACTTTGGACTCAAGCCTGTCTTTCCAAGCTTGAAGTTTAGCATGGATAGCTTCTTGACCTGGTTTCGGAGGTGTTGTAGCAAGACGATCAAAGTGTTCTCGATTGCGTTTTTCCCAATATTGCCGATTTTCTTGTGCAATTTGCAAAACTTGTTGATACTCGGCTTCTACTTCAGCTTGATGAGCTTGGATGTAAGTCAGAGCGGTGACGACTTGAGCATCTGTGAGACAGAGTTTCTCACGAATGAGTTTGGCAGGATAGCCAGCCGTGAGGTAATCCATCACATCGTAAAGTGTGATGCGGGTTTGTGCGATCGCCAGTCCACGATTTGTTCGGACAATCTCTGGTTGCACAGCGTCTGATGCAGCCATATTAAGACTCCTTGAGTAACTGCTTCGCTTATATCCTAGCTCAAATGTGACTTCTCTACATCAAGGTAGGTTTTTAATAATGGATTGAAATAATGCGATCGCTATCTAATTCACCTATTGTCCGCGCCCTGGTTTACAATCTGCAAAACCCAACGCCTCTGTATCCAGAAAACTAGAGATCGCCATCTCAACCACTGCTTCGATAGGATACTCGATTTCAGCAGCACGAGTAATTAGGGCAGTGCGAATCCGTTCAGGCAAGTGTCCTAAAATAGCTTCAGCATCAGCAAGAGAAAGTTGCTCATGGAGTTTTGCTTGCATAACTTACATCTCCGTTGGAATTTGAACATTATTGATTATTAATAGCGATCGCTATTAATTTTATTTAAAAATTTACGATTTAAGCTTATCAAATGCTCCATCTATTGTTTTAATTAGTTGAAGAAAATAATCTTACATTAGAGGAACAGTAATTGAGAGATTATCACATTAACATCTTTTACAGTGAGGAAGATGAGGCGTATATTGCTGATATTCCCGACATAAAGTATTGCTCTGCTGCTGGCGACACCCCACAAGAGGCACTGCAAGAAGTAATAATAGCCAAACAAGCATGGTTAGAAACAGCGAAACTTGAAGGAAAGATAGTTCCAAAACCTAAAATATAAGCCTGTGATTTATCAAACTGTTGCTTAAATCTTTTAACGTTGCCCATTATGATTTCTATCAATTTCTGGGCAAGCTTCATTCCTTCGTAAGATCCGAACCCTTTCTCCTCCCGGAAATCTCATCAAGATATCAAACTCGCAATTCGGCATTCTCAAATCTCTGGGAATCCACTCAACAGGAATTGGTTCGGATGTCACTATTCCATGTCCAGCAGAAATAATAACCGTAATCTCACCATTCTTCAAACAGCCTAAAACTCTGGCTGGGACACGAGCATAAAAATCCATTATTACCTATCAGAATGCAAATCACTTTTCCTGAACTATCGCTAATCATTTTAATAGGTGCATCGGGGGCAGGGAAATCTACCTTTGCCCAGAAACATTTTAAATCCACCGAAATTCTCTCTTCCGACTATTTTCGGGGTTTAGTAGCTGATGACGAAAATGACCAAACAGCTACCAAAGATGCTTTTGATGTCCTGCATTACATCATGGCAAAACGATTAGCAGCAGGAAAGTTAACGGTAATAGATGCTACTAATGTCCAACCAAAAAGTCGTAAGCCGTTACTCAGTTTAGCCAAACAGTATCATTGCTTTGCTGTAGCCATTGTGTTCGATTTACCTGAGTCGGTGTGTCATGAACGCAATCAACAACGCCCTAATAGGCAGTTTGGCTCTTATGTAGTCAGAAATCATACTCGTAGTTTAAAGCGATCGCTCTACAATCTCAAGAGAGAAGGTTTTCGTTTTATCTATAAATTCTCGTCTGTAGCAGAAATAGAGGCGGTGTCAGTTGCTAGACAACCAATGTGGACTAACCGTAAACAGGAACATGGCCCTTTTGATATTATTGGTGATGTTCATGGTTGTTGTGACGAGTTAGAACAGTTATTGCAACAACTTGGTTATGTAACCACAGCCAGTAAGAGTAATTCTGACTCTTTTTGGTATTTTCCCACTTATATTCATCCCCAGGGACGGAAAGCAATATTTTTGGGGGATTTAGTAGATAGAGGCGATCGCATTTTAGATACTTTGAAGTTAGTACATAATATGCTGCTAGCGGATTCTGCTGTGTGTATTTTGGGCAATCACGAGAATAAATTGATGCGAAAGTTAAGGGGCAAGAATGTCAAGCTTAATCATGGTTTAGAGCAAACTATGGCGGAAATTGAGGCAATTGACCCAGAACAACGTAATCTTGTTACCAACGAGATTAATACCTGGCTGCAATCTTTAATCAGTCACTATGTTTTAGATGATGGCAAATTAGTAGTTGCCCATGCAGGTTTGCGAGCAGAGTTACAGGGTAGAGGTTCGGGCTATGTCCGCAACTTTGCCTTATATGGCGAAACTACAGGAGAAATAGATCAATTTGGCTTACCAGTCCGTTATGAATGGGCAAATGAGTATCGGGGTGAGGCAATGGTGGTATATGGTCATACTCCAGTACTAGAGGCGGAATGGTTAAACAATACGATTGATATTGATACGGGTTGTGTTTTTGGTGGGAAACTGACTGCATTACGCTATCCTGAACGAGAATTAGTCAGCGTCAAGGCAGTTAAAGTATATTGCGAACCTGTCAAACCTCTTGATGTAGTAACCAGTAGTAATAGCATTCAACCGCAAGATGATGTTTTGGATATTGAGGATGTAACAGGTAAACGATTTATTTCTACTAGAATACATCGTCAGATTACCATCCGCGAAGACCAGAGTATTGCTGCACTGGAAATTATGAGTCGTTTTGCGGTAAATCCCAAGTGGTTGATTTATCTTCCTCCTACCATGTCTCCTGTAGCTACTTCTAAACTGCCTGACTTTTTAGAATATCCTACCGAAGCTTTTGATTATTACCAACAACAAAATATTGACCAAGTTATCTGTGAAGAGAAACACATGGGTTCTCGCGTTATTATTGTTTTATGTCGCGATCGCAGTGTAGCCGAAAAACGATTTGGTATCGAAGATGAAGGTATTGGTGTTTGCTATACTCGCACAGGTCGAAAGTTTTTTAATCAAGGCGAATTAGAAACGAATTTACTGAACCGCCTCAACCAAGCTTTAACTAAAAGTGATTTTTGGAGTATTCTAAATACAGACTGGGTATGTCTTGATTGCGAATTAATGCCTTGGTCAGCTAAAGCTCAAGAATTATTAAAACAACAATATGCACCTGTTGGGGTGTCAGCTAATCAAGGACTTGGTACAGCCGTAAATTGTTTACAACAAGCTCAAGATAGAGGTATAGAGGTTAGTAATTTACTGACTCGCTATCAACAAAGAGCAAAATTACCAGCAAAATATATCAAAGCTTATCGTCAATACTGTTGGTCGGTAAATAATATCGATGACTTAAAACTTGCACCATTTCATATTTTAGCGACGGAAGGACAGGCTCATACCGATAAACTCCATAGTTGGCATTTGGAGCAAATTGCTAACTTTTGTCAGGTTGATAACCAGTTATTATTAGCTACTAATTATAAAATCGTTAATCTTAATGAGCAATCTGAAATAGAGGCTGCGACTGCTTGGTGGCTGGATATGACTAATAATGGTGGGGAAGGAATGGTAGTTAAACCAATGGACTTTATTAGTCGCCAAGGAAATAAATTGATTCAACCAGCTATTAAGTGCCGGGGGGCGGAATATCTCAGAATTATTTATGGATTGGAATATTCTCTGCCAGAACATCTAGAACGTTTAAAACAAAGAGGTTTGGGAAAAAAGCGATCGCTTGCCCTTAAAGAATTTGCTCTCGGTGTTGAATCTTTAGAAAGGTTTGTTAACCATGCACCTTTAAGACAAGTCCATGAATGTGTATTTGGTGTTTTGGCATTAGAAAGTGAGTCAGTTGATCCCAGATTGTAACGACTAGAGCCGTAGCAAGTTAAGTTAGATTACATTGCTGCTAATGCGATCGCTCCTGAATGGGCTGTTATCGGTCTAGTTATAAGTTCATTGTCTTTATAGGCAAAACCATCCTAGCATTAACACTTTACCAACAATTTAAAGCAGTGTCTTCAACGACAATTTAAGCAGGCTAACGTTTCCCACCACTCGTCGCTAGCATTTTTTGCTCATTATTGATAAACTCTCTACGATCGGTGTGTATGGGAATTTGTTATACAGCGCTCGCTGGTGGCTTTTCGACTAGACCTAGATCGGACGGAAGCGCAACATAGATTAAATGATCCACCCATTGCTCATTCTCGTAGTAAAAGCCCCGACGAACGCACTCTTTTTGTAGCCCCACACTTTGAGCTAGCGCAATTGAAGAGTAATTATCAAGATTGATGGCAGCTTCAATGCGATGATACCTAAAATTCTCAAATCCAGCAATCAACAATGCTTTTACCGCTTCTTTGCCAAAACCTTGTCTCCAATACTGATTGTGGAGGCTGTAGCCTAGATTAGCCCACTGCTTTTCTTCACGATAAATGGTTGATAGATCAACGTTACCAAGATGCCGATCGGTATGCTTTAGAAAAACTCCAAAGATATAAGCATAATCGCTTAATGCTTGCTCTTGATGGCGATCGCATAAGCCTGAAAACCAAGCAAAATCACAACCTTCCAAACTAATCTGTCCCTCGTCATATTTGGATTGTTGAGGCAAGCGATCTGAGAAACCAGTATACCAGGCTTCATAATCACTGGATTTCTGAGGTCGAAGGATAAGGCGCTCAGTTTCAATTGTTAGCGTCCAAGCTGCTTCACTCATCGGAAACTTTAAATTCCTCATCAAGATCAATTGCGTCAGGATTGAGCATCACAGAGAAAGATTTCTACAACTCTAATGAATCTAGCATAATGCTGGCCCTGGAAAATTGGCTAGTTTTTGATCCTCTTGAAACCTCGAAGTAGGAAGTAGGAAGTAGGAAGTAATAGATAATGAGTAAGACCTAGTGCCTAATAGTAATCAATCAACAATCAACAAAAATGATGACTATCTAACCACTGTTGAATATCCCCTAAAACTTGATCGGGAATTTCCCAGGGAAAGAGATGAGCGACTTGAGGATAGTTAATGTATTGACAGTTTTTGAGATGTTGAGCGGTTTTTTGACTAGCGTCAGCAGTAATATGGCGATCGCATTCTCCTGATAACATTAAGCAAGGAATATCTATTTGGTGTAAGTCTTCCAGGCGATTATATCCTTGTCTGATAGCGGTAAATAAAGCTGTGTTAGCTACCTTGGAGGTTTGAAAATAGGCTGGAGTACCTTCTTTGGCAAGATAATAATAGGATTCTGGAGAATGACCATTAATTAAATAACGAAAAAGCGATCGCTTGCCAAAAGTATTAATATTCCATTGCCAACCTGGTTTGAGGTAATTAACTATACCCCCAATTCCAGTAAATAATAAATCCTGTCGAGTCGGTTGAGGATGGCTGCTAAGAGGATGAGCAGCAGTAGCAATTAAAACCATGCCTTTAAATCTTTCGGGCATTGCTAGAGCTAATTCCATAGCGATGATTCCCCCTAATGACCAACCCAACAATAAACATTCATCTATCTGATGTCGATCTAGTAATTCCGCCAGATCTGTCAAATGTTGCTCAATAAGAAATGGTTTTTGATAGCGACTTCTGCCATAGCCACGCAGATCGGGAGTAATAGTTTGATGTTTTTGAGCTAGATAGTTAGTAAATACAGACATACTAGCAGCAGACCCAGGATGACCATGTAAGCAGAGAATTGGTAATCCTTTCCCTTTTATTTCTGTGTTGAGTTTCATAATTTTTAAAGTCAGGAATCAGGAGTCAGGAGTCAGAAGTCAGAAGTCAGAAGTCAGAAGTCAGAAGTCAGGAGTCAGGAGTCAGGAGTCAGGAGTCAGAAGTCAGGAGTCAGAAGTCAGGAGTCAGAAGTCAGGAGTCAAAATCAATACTTGTGATAATTTGGTCACTGATCACTGGTTACTGGTAACTGTTTGAGGTAAATCTAAAGAAAATATTAAGAATTGTCATTTTTAGAAAAAAAACTTTATATTAATTAATATAAATACCGTTAGCTAACCTCAATATAAAAGCTGGCATATAAATATTGCACCCAAAATAGTTATAAGATGGGTGCTTATTATTTTTTACAGCAGTTTTAAATTGGGTAGATTACATTAATTTATTTAGGGATTAGGGGCTAGATAAAAGTGTCTTAACCTTTGCTGCGACTGCTATAACACAGTTAAAGAGTACGAAAGTCATTGCCCTAACTGTCCTAACTGTCCTAACTGTCCTAACTGTCCTAACTGTCCTAACTGTCCTAACTGAACCTAGAAGGGGATCTCATCCCAGTCTTCATTACCACCATTACTACTACTAGGAGCGATCGGCTCAGGAGTTGCTTCAACTTCAGGCGTATATTTAGGCGCAGTTTGTTTTTGAGGACTAGAAGCGAAATCTACAACATTACTAGGAGAAGGATCAACAGCTTGATAACTTGAGGTATTATTAGCGAAATTGGAAGAATTAAAACTACCGCCACTAAGAGGATAAATACGAGAAGCAACAAGCTTGGCGCGTTTTTCTTTATATCCTTCGGGCATTTCAAAAAGATTCATTGATAATCGCCCTTCAATAATGATTTGATCTCCTGCGCTGTAATTGTTTTTCATTTCTTCAGCTATGCTGCCCCATCCTTCAACCTGTACTTTGCCTGGTTCTTCTCCTTCTCTAGAAGGCTCAAACTCAACCATCATAGAAGATACGGTCATTTGATCTTGAGTAGTGCGTAATTCAGGATCACTAACTATTTGTGCCATCAAAATACAGCTATTCATGGGTTTGCTACTCCTTAAATTAAAATTGCTGGAAAGTTTCTGAACAATTGTACTATTTATTTAAAAGACTTTCATCTCCCCGTCATTGTAATATCGCAGTAGGTTAATTGGTTAGGACAAAAAATAATAGGCTCGAAGGTAGTAGGTAGTAGGTAGTAGGTAACAATTTGAAAAATGTCCTAAACAATATAGGTATTGCTATAGTAGTATGAGTTAACTTTGCTCACGATCAACAAAATTTTGGACTAGTTGACGATAGGCTGTTAACTGTTCATCGACCCAATTGCGATCGCTACTATTGGCGTAAATATGAACTATGGGTTCACCTGCATCAGGTAAAATCAGCACCCAGTTATCGTTGTGTGGGTTAACTATTTTGACTCCATCTATTAATTCTAAGTTTTCGGTAGGATGAGTTTCTACCAAAAAGCGCATTAAAGCTCCCTTAACTTTCCAAGGACAACGTACTGAACAAAACTTATGACAGATATTAGGTAAATCATTGCGAATATCAGCCAGCGATCGCTCTTGAATTGTGAGCATTTCAATTAGTTTAGCAATACTAAACATGGCATCAAAACCAGGATGTAGTTGCGGAAAAATAAAGCCCATATCGCTATTTCCACCCAAGACTACATTAAGATTATCTTGAGACGCTTCCATCAAGGCTGTAGGATTAACTTTTGTCCTAATTACATTTCCATCATGACGACGGGCAATTTCTTCGACAGCACTAGAAGCATGAACAGGAACTACGACAGTACTGCGAGGATTGGCGGTAAAAATAGTATTAACCATCAAAGCCGTTAAAGTTTCACCGCGAATTGGTAAACCTGCTTCATCTACCAAAATAAACTGTTCGCCGTTAGCGGATACCTGGACACCAAAATTAGCCTTAAGAGCCTCTACCACTTGACCCAACTGATCCAACAGCACTTCTTTTTGGGTAGCCGAAAGAGCAGTTTCTTTCAAACTAGCATTCAACACCACAGCATCACAGCCAAACTTAGCCAAAAGTTGCGGTAAAATTGCCCCAGACACAGCATACACATAGTCAATTACAATCTTGGTGCTACTATTACGGACAGCTTCAATATTGAGATATTTTTCAAAAGTACGACTATAAAGATCTAAAACACCACTAGTGTAACTAACACTGCCAATCTCCTGGACATCAACTCGGCGTAAATCTTCCTTAAAATAAGTGCCTTCAATTTTTTTCTCTTGCGATTTAGATATACTTATACCTTGCTTATCAAAAAATTCAATTAATAAATAATCTGGTCGATTAGGTTCAAGACGAATATGAATTCCCCCTGACACATCCATTAAATTCGTCATCATCAAAGTGCGAGCAATAGGGATAGCTGTAGCTTCTAAATTTTGTACATTAATCCCAGCCGACATCAAACCAGCAATGATGGCTCGACTAACCATCCGCGATACACTTCGCTGATCGCGAGAAACAATTACTGTCGCACCCAACTTTAAAGTTGAACCATAAGCAGATCCTAACCTCACCACAAATTCGGGAGTCAAATCAATATTAGCCAGTCCCGATACCCCTCGTTGCCCAAATAGATTACGCTGGGCAGTATTACCCCAAATCAGATTAATATTAAGAATCGCTCCAGATTCAATTCTTTTACTAGGCCATACCCTAACTCCAGGGGCAATTTGAGCTTCTTCCCCAACAATCGATAAACTGCCTACGACTGAGCCTTCCAAAGCCTGCGCTCGACGATCTACCCTTGTACCACGAGAAATAATACAAGCGCGTAAATGAGCTTCATCGCCTATGGTTGCTCCATTCCAGATAATTGGACGTTTGAGATCGGCATCTGCCCCGATGGTGACATTATCACCAATTACAGTACCAGCTTCAATGCTTACCCGCGCCCCAATACGACAATTATCACCAATTAAGGCTGGTGTTTCGATTACAGCACTAGAATCAATATAAGTATTGTTGCCAATCCAAAGTCCTGCTGATTTTTCATGATAAGGAAAATTCAATTTGACTTTTTTTGCTAGTCCATCATATTGCGCTTCTCGATAGGCTTCTAAATGTCCTACATCACACCAATAGCCCTCGGCAATATAGCCATACATTGGTACTTCCTTTTCTAATAACAAAGGAAATAGATCTTGAGAAAAATCCGCTTCTTCGTTTTCTGGAAGATAATCTAAAATTTCTGGTTCAAGGATATATGTACCTGTATTAACCGTATCGGAAAAAATTTCACTCAGAGAAGGCTTTTCTAAAAAACGCTTAATTCTGCTTTCTTTATCGGTAATAACCACCCCAAACTCCGCAGGGTTAGGTACACGAGTTAAAATCAGTGTGGCTTTAGAATTCTTCTCACGATGAAAAGCGATCGCAGCTTGTAAATCAAAATCTGTAATCGCATCGCCACTAATAGTAACAAAAGTATCATCTAACCACTGTTGAATGTTTTTAACACACCCTGCCGTCCCTAATGGTTGTTCTTCTTCTACAGCATAGGTCATTTGTACCCCAAAATCACTACCATCTTGAAAATAATCGCGCATGACATCGGGTAAATAATAGAGAGTAGCGATAATTTCAGTGATCTGATGGCGTTTTAAGAGATTGATGATGTGTTCAGCTATGGGGCGATTTAGTACTGGTACCATCGGTTTGGGTAGATCGCAAGTTAAAGGGCGCAATCTCGTCCCTGATCCTCCAGCCATTAGCACTGCGCGCATTATACCTCCTTGCTTATTGATGTAACTATTTATTAATTGACCGAATTACGAATTAATAATTGTAAAAGCCCAGGGTTTTTACAACCTCCCGCACACCTCAACCACTAAAATGTTGAGAGATATTCACTGAGTATTTTAGAACACTGCTCAAATAATGGAGATTGAGAAAAATCAAGATCTAGATTAATTGGGATTAAAGGGAAGAAAAATTAACAATTGTTAGAATATAACTATTATTGGTTTACTGATGCAATTGACTGGTATATAAAGATGAATTTGATTGGTTTTATTTTGTTGGTAGCTTATGCTGGCGGAATCTGGAAGTTTTTATCTGGTTATCGTCACACTAACTTCAGTCCTAGTTTGCCAGAGAAGGTTGCTTTAGCTTTGTTGTGGCCCGTATTATTAGCCAGTAATAAATCTTATCGTCGCAACTTTCGTAAAGCTTTAAAGGGCAGAAGTTAAAACATTGAACATGGAACATTGATCATTGACCAGTTGAATGATACATGTCAAATGTTAAAAATCAAACTCCAGGTTGTGGATGCAAGGCAAAATTTGGTTAATTGGAGGCACAAGTGACAGTGTAACCATCGCCAACATCTTTACCACTGAGAAAATACTGTTTGTGGTTAGTGTTACTACTCAAACTGCTCAATTTCTTTACCCTGGTAAGGTGCAAGTAGCGGTGGGCTGTCTCAACCAAGAATCGATACAATCTTTTTGTCAGGAGCAAAATATTAAAGCGATAGTTGATGCTTCTCATCCCTATGCTGTAGAAATTTCCCAACAAGCGATCGCTGTTAGTACTAAGTTAAATATTCCTTATTTACGCTACGAAAGGAGTAATTATCAACCAGCAAACAGTACTGCTACTAATGTAATTGAATTAGAAAGTTTTGAAGCTCTTTTGACAGGAAAGTATCTCGAGCAGCAAAGAGTATTATTAACGGTAGGTTGTAAAGTTTTACCTCAATTTCAAACTTGGCAAACTGAAGCTACTTTATATGCCAGAATCTTACCAAAATTAGAGTCTTTAAAAACAGCTTTAGCTGCGGGATTTACGAGCGATCGCCTTATTGCTCTCCGTCCTCCCATTAGTTTGGCAATGGAAACTGCTTTATGGCAACAGTGGGAAATATCTTTGGTAGTAACTAAAGCATCAGGATCGGCAGGAGGAGAGGATATTAAACGTCAAGTAGCTGCCAATTTAAATATTCCTCTGATTATTATTACTCGTCCTCCAATTGTTTATCCCCAACAAACTTCTAGTCTTCAAGCATTATTAGCCTTCGTAAAGAAAAATGAGATAATTTAGATAAGTTAAATGTCTTATTTCTAATTAATTTGGGCATCTTCTTAGCAATAGTACTAATAGCATGAGTCAAATTCAGGATACTTCTAACTCCCATAGCCCAGAGCTTGAGCAGGTGATAAATACATTATCAAAAATTACGTCCCGTTCTCCAGAAGAAATTAAGCCTTATCTAAATGAAATGCTTAACCGCTTGAGTCAAAAAAAAATAGATGATAGCTTGTCGGCTTCATTTTACACAACCTCAACCCATAAAGAATGGTCAACAGAATTTCATCGCTGGGTGGACAGTCACAAGAGAGAAGATATTCCTGTTCTTAGTGATTCTGCTATGAGTAGAGAGAGTATGTATCCAGATAGGTTTTGATGGCTTACCTCTTAGATACGAAATATCTTGATAAGAACAATTAGTCCTAATGATCCGATGCATTCAGAGACAGTAGCAGCGATTGATACTGTAAATGCTCGTCGTGAACTGTTAGTTATTGCACCCCAAAATTTGATTGAGTTATGGAATGTTTGTACTCGTCCTTCTGATCACAACGGCTTGAGATTTACTCTTGAGAAAACTCAAGCTGAGATTGAACGCCTGAAGCGGTTATTTATTGTTCTTCCCGATACTCAGGACGTATATTCAGAATGGGAACGTTTAGTTATCACCTATTCTGTCTCTGGATCAAAGGTTCACGACACTCGCTTGGTAGCGTTTATGTTGGTTCATCAGTTAAGTCACATCCTTACTTTCAACGTCAAAGACTTTAGACGTTTTAACCACGAAATTATCTCAGTTAGTCCTAAAGAGATTACTACTGCCTAGAGCTTTCTTTCTTAAACTCGTAAACTCTCAAATAGTTTCCCAACTTCGGGATTATAAACCAGCATATAATTCCAATAATTCTCAAATACTGATTCCACATAACCTTGAGTTTCAGGGTAAGGAATTTGGGCAACAAATTCATCAGCATCTTTTAGCCCATAACGAGATACCCATTTAGCTACGGCATTAGGGCCTGCATTATAACTAGCGACTGCTAACATAGAGTTATTATTGTATTTCTGATGGGTAAAGTCGAGATAATAAGTTCCAATATTGAGATTATCTTCAGGATTAGTCAGAGAATATTTAGCTAAACCAATATTCTGGGCTGAGGTTTTGGCTGTGGGCGGAATTACCTGCATTAAGCCCAATGCTCCCGCTGAAGACTCAATTTCTGGTTCAAAACGAGATTCTTGGCGAATTAAAGCTGTAACCAATAAAGAGTTAAGCTGACGTTTTTGTGACCATTTAAGAATGCTGTCTTCAAAGGGAAAAGGATAAAGAGCTTGCCAATATTCAGGAGTTTGACGTAATTGCTGCCATTGTTGTTGGTCTTCTGGTGTATCTGGCTCTAAATCCTCAATTTGATTGATACCTCTTAGATTTTTGCCTCGGTAAAGTTGTAACAAACCTTGGGTAAACTCTTCAGCAACAGTTAATTCAGTTTTATCACTAATTTCAGTCTGAAATTGCGCCCAAGCTTCTGATTCTAATCCTAGTTTGTATAGTTGTTGAAAGGTTTCTGAGCCTCCTGGAGGATTAATACGATCGCCTTTAACTACTTGAGGAATATGATTGCGTACAGTTGTAAAGTCGCCCACATTCCAACCTAAAGCTACAGCCGATCGCCAGGCATAATAAGAGCGAGGGAAACGAGTTAAAACGGATTGATAAGCCTTAGTGGCATCTTCGGGACGGTTTAATTTCTCTGCCCATTTAGCAATCCAAAATCCAGCTTTAGGAGCGATCGCGCTATCGGGATTATTAGCTATAATTGGCTGCGCCCATTGCCAAGCAGTCAGAAATTCTCCTGTTTCTGCTTTTTGATTAGCAATATACCAACGATATTCCGCAGCAGTTTCGGAGTTTTGATAGGTAGTCAAAACTTTTTGACGGGCTTGGTTAGCAGATTTAGGACTTTTAAGTGCGTCGAGTATTTCTGCTTTTTCTAATAGGGCTGTTGGTGCTTCTTCGGGAAATTTCTGAATTGCCAAATCGAGATAAGTTAAAGCTTTTTGAGGCTCAAGCAACATCGCTAAACGGCGTAAACCCAAACCTGTATCTGGCGCATCAGGAAATTGTTTAATTAACTGAAAATAATATTTTTTGGCTGTAGCTGGACTATTACCAAGATGATGACCTCTAGCAGCGCGGTAGAGATTATGAGCAGTAACAGGAGCTTTCGTATAGGCTTGACCTGCTTTACCATAGTCCCATGCTAACCAATAGCCATCAGCGATCGCTTCCCAATCTTTGGGGGTTAATTGACTAGCATATTCATTAACTAAACGCTCTCTCAGCTTATCTATTCCTGGATCATCGGGGGTATATTTAACCAAAATTGCCATTAATTTCGGCTGGTTAGGATTTTGACTCAATTGCTGGCGGATAATTTCTTGAGTCCGAGGATGAGTGGGAAATTGCTTAATTGCCTGTTGCCAATAACTAGGATTAGATTTACCTAGTAAATATAAAGCTTCTGCTGTAGCTGGAGAATTGGGATATTCAGTAATAATTTTTTGCCAAGCTGCTACTGCTTCTTGCTCATTTTGTTCTAATTGATAAGCTTTTCCTTGAGCAAGTAAAACATAAGCAGCAAGTAAAGGATATTCTTGTTCTAAATCCTGTAATTTAGCTAAAGCTTCTTCACCTTGCTGACGATTAATTAGATTTGTGGCGATTAAAAAATTGTTATCAATATTCTCTAAAGAGTTATCAACAGCAACTGCTGGTATAGCCGTAAAATTTTGCTTTTGATTATCAGATGTTGAATCTTGAGTTGTTTTATTGTCTGGAATTGCTGAAGTTTTGCAACCAATAAGTACTGTTGATACCAAGCTAATACTAATTAATAAAAAATTCTTGTAATTAAATAATTTCACCATATTTAGTAACTCAACGGTATGAGGGCAAAGTGATATAGCAGTTCGGTTTAAATTGTGAATAAATTGATTAAGCTAGACACCAGGTAACAAGACTCTAGAAATTTTTACAACTCATTTAGAATTGCTATATTTGATGTTGCTGATTTAACAATGCTTAATATCTTTATTGTTCCCCTAAAATATTTGTTTATTAACACTAAAAAATTAGTTCTTAGCAATTAAGTAACTGATGCACAATCAATTACCTAATTAAGAAGCGGAAGAGACTATAAAAAATCATTGATGTGTCAAGAATTAAGGCTTCCTGAAAAACTGAGATTTAGGGATGTAACTTGGAAAAAGCTCTAATTATATTTAGGTACTTAATTAATTAGCATACAAGAATTTTACAATAATTTGAATCTTTAAAAGCTGGTCAAAATCAATTTCTTAAATTACTTTAGAGACACCTAAGCTGTTAATCATTTAATTTACTTGTTATGACTAACTGGGAGACTGAGTGATTTGGAGACTGGGGGACTAAGAAACTAGGAGACTAGGATAATTCAACTTTTAAGAATATTTAAAATTTAGTGAACTTAAGTTCAAAATGATCAGTCTACTATTTTTGTCTGAATAACTTAGTCAAGATAGATGAAACAAAAACTACAAAAGTGGATATTGATCTCGATTTGTGGCCTAATCTTTTGGCTTAGTTGGATTTTGCCAGCAGCAGCCAATATTGATTTGGCACAAGCTCGTATTAGAAATATCCTGGAAAGATTAAGCTTTGGTGTAACTTCCGAGCAAATACGACAAGTTAAAGCAGAAGGAATTGAAACCTATATCCAGTCGCAACTTAACCCAGAGCTTGTGTCAGAATCTTCGCTTTTAACTGAGCATTTAGCCCAACTGGATTTAGATTTAATTAATCAAGAGCCGAGCAAACTACATCAAAAAATGCTGGCTAACATCAGACAACAACAAAATTCCCAGTTATCCCCTAAGCAAAGAGAGCGAATACAGCAACAAAGTATCTGGATAAATAGAAAGGCTAGAGATGAGGCTACTTATGCTCAATTAGCTAGAGCTATCTACTCTAATCGTCAATTACAAGAAGTAATGGTAGATTTTTGGTTTAATCACTTTAATGTGTTTGGTGCTAAAAATGCTATCAATTTCTGGTTAAGCGATTACGAAAATGCTTTACGTACCCATGCTTTAGGGAATTTTCGTGACTTATTGGAAGTCACAGCTAGCCATCCAGCTATGCTCATGTATTTAGATAATCAGCTAAATACTGCTCCCGATAGTCCTGAAGCCAAGGGAGCTTATCACGGCTTAAATGAAAATTATGCTCGTGAGTTGATGGAACTACACACTATGGGTGTTGACAGTGGTTATACTCAAGACGATATTATCGCCTTGGCAAGAATTTTTACAGGCTGGAGTTATAATCATCGCAGTAAAAGAGGGGATAAAAATGGTTTTATCTTTAATGACAATCGCCACGATCAAGGTGAAAAAGTATTTTTAGGTCACAAATTTACTGCTGAGGGCAAACAAGAAGGAGAAAAAGCTTTAGATATTTTAGCGACTCATCCTGCTACTGCTCGTTTTATTAGTTATAAATTAGCGCAATATTTTGTTGCCGATCGCCCACCAGAATCTTTAGTCGATAATTTGACAGAAAAATTTTTGGATAGTAATGGCAATATCAAAGTTGTTCTCGATACTCTTATCCATAGTTCAGAATTTAACGATCCTCGCTATTACAAGCAAAAGTTTAAAACTCCCTATCAATATGTCGTTTCTCTAGCTCGTATGAGCGAAGTTCAACAGCCTGATTTTAAACGTCTTAAGGGAATGTTACATCAGCTATCGATGCCGATGTATTTGTGTGTTCCTCCGACTGGTTATAAAAATACCCAAGACGCTTGGTTAAACCCCCAGTCAATGTTACAAAGGATTGGTTTTGCTACTGCGATCGCGAATGGCTCTTTGAATAAAGACTATTCCCCAAAATACGAACAATTAGCAGCTAATTTTGGACAACTTTCCCCACATACCCAACAAGTAATTACCCAAAGTCTCCCCAGACTGCGTACAGCTTTAATTTTCGGTAGTCCTGAAGCAATGTATCGTTAAAAAACTAAATTGAAGTTATATGAAAAGAAGAAAATTTTTAACCGCAGCTAGTTTAGCAACAGCAGGAATGCTAATGCCTCTGGGGTGTAATACCTGGGTAGCTCAAAATCAAGCTCAAGCAGCTAACGGCAAGCGTCTAGTCGTCGTATTTTTACGTGGTGGTATTGATGGTTTGAATGTCGTTATTCCTCATCAAGAACCAGATTATTATCAAGCTCGACCAACTATTGCTATTCCCTATCCCCAAGAACAAGGTGGCGCGATCGATTTAGATGGCTTTTTTGGTTTGCATCCTGAACTTAAGGATTTAATGCCTTTCTGGCGACAGAAGAATTTGGCTTTTGTGCATTCTAGTGGTTCACCAGTAGTAGAACGTTCCCATTTTCAGGCTCAGGATTATATAGAAAACGGTACTCCAGGTATCCCAAGTACTCAAGATGGTTGGATGAACCGACTATTAGCTGAATTACCTCAAAAAGAACCCACCAAAGCTCTGAATGTTGGTATAACTACTCCCTATATTCTCAGGGGGAAAATGCAGATAGCTAACCTCAAGCCTGGGATTAATTCCACAGCACCAATTGCTACAGATAATCCGCTCATCAATGAAGCTTTTAGTTCTCTATATAGTGGCACAGATGCTTTAAGTAAAGCTTATCAAGATGGACGTAAAACTAGAGAGTCAATCCTAACAGAGTTGGGTCAAGAAATGATTACTGCTGCTCGCGGAGCTAAAAACGTCAATGCTTTTGCCGATGATGCTGCGGACGTAACTAAGCTAATGCTGAGTAATGCCAAAACTCAGTTAGTTTTTATGGATGTCGGTGGTTGGGATACTCATGTTAATCAACACAATATTCTCAATCGATTGTTACCTTCTTTAGGTCAAGGCTTGACAACTTTGGTTAAGGGCTTAGAGCCAATTTTTTCTGATACTGTCATTGTTGTCGTGTCAGAATTTGGTCGCACTTTCGCAGAAAACGGTAACGGAGGGACAGATCACGGCTATGGTAATGCTATGTGGCTTTTGGGTGGCGCAATTCGTGGTGGTAAAGTGTATGGAGAATGGCAGGGTTTAAACCAGAGCGAACTGCATCAAAATCGTGATTTAGCTATTACTACAGATTTTAGAGATGTTTTTTATCAGATTTTGCGATCGCATTTATCTATTCCTGTTGATAGTTTGAGTCGAATTTTCCCTGACTATCAATTGACTAATAACATTGATTTTTTAGCGTAGCAGCAAGAATAATATTATGAGCTTCTCGACAATTAGAACATATCAAGGTTTTAATAGATTTACTCTCGTTACTTAAACTCAGGTAACTAAAATTAATTTAAGGAGTCAATTCTTTGTAAGCTCACTCCGCGCTGAAGCGACGGAGCTTTTGCTCTATGCTGCCAGTGGAATGTTTCAGTAGCCCTGAATTAATTGGACAAGCCAATAAACCCGAACCTCGAAGGAGGCTTACAACCCCTCCAATAATTGACAAGACATAGCAAGCATTTTCATCAGCATCGCCATGCCAGTTACAACCATTATTAGTACACTTAAATCTTTTCCCACTTCTCAAGCCCAGGTGCATACAAGCATGGCAGGTTTGCGAGCTATATCTTGGACTAACGGGCATTATCTCGACTCCTTCTATCAATCCTTTGTACTCCAAAAAAGTACGAAGCTGATAGAAAGCCCAAGAATTAGAACGCCTTCTTTCGGTCTTATTTCTGGGCTGTTGATTAGTTCTTTGTCTAATACCAGTCAAGTCTTCAATAGCCACAATGCTATTAGATTTTTTGGCATTTCTGACTATGGTTTTGCTGATGACATGATTTATATGGCGTTGAAATCTTTTCTCCTTGCCCGACAGCCGTTGCAACAGTTGCCGACATCTACGTCTGCTACTGCGTGTGCCTTTGGACGCTTTTTTTTGGAGTACGCCACGAAGTTTAGAGTATTTATCTCTAACATCGCGTATTTCTCTGCCAGACCATTTTTTATTGTTGGACGTAACTGCTATATCAGTTCTTCCAAAATCAACACCGATTACGTTATCGGCTTGGATTGGTTTTGGTGCATCATTTTTAACTTGAATATGAATGTAGTAATCACCATCTTTATGCTTACAAAGCTGTGCCGAAGTTGGTTTAGTATCCTTGAGTTTCCCGATTTGGTAGTTGCTCGGAACAATTGGAATATGTTCTCTACCACCTACCAAAGTCAAGCTAACAGACCAGTCTTGCTCGCGAAAAGCAAATATTCGAGCATCATAATCAGCCGATGTTGGTTTAAATGCTTTAACTGGCTTCTTGTCCTTTTTGGCAGTTTTGCGATTAGCACCAACTCTCGCGCAAGCCCTGACAGCCAAGTTAGCCGACAAGCTATATTCTTTTCTGATGGTTTGATAAACCTGAGATTGAATGGTCGTTTTGCTAGTTATAGTTGGCTTAACTGCCTGGTTGGCATAATTACAAGCAGCAGCGAACATCTCAAGAGTAGTATCAATTTTTTTGACTACTTCAAATGATGGGTTAAGCTTGCAAACTATTGTTAGAACCTGTTCCATGAGCAATATTATATCACCTATGAATACTAGAAAATATAAAGCCGTGCTTCTAGCACGGGGCTTCAGACTCAAAATTATCGGTGAATAAGATGTCCAACAAAAATCTTAAGCAGGGTATCGGTTTTTTCACAGCAGCCATAGATGCTGTTTTAATTTATAACTTTAGCCTCGACTTATCTAATATTAAGCTATTTATTTTACGGCTATTACTAACTATTTTTATTAGTGCGGGGGTGTGGCTAATAATTTGCTACGTTATTGATAAAGTCGATACTGGTAATTAAACCACGTTTTGTAAAGGGAAAATAACTTCAAAAGTAGTTAACTGATTCATCTGACTATTACGAGTAATTAAAGCAGCGATCGCCAGTCCCAAACCTGTCCCTCTAGTATTTTTATTGCGATCTCTCTCAAGACGATAAAAACGATCAAATAAATAAGGTAAATTTTCGGTTGCAATACCTTCTCCTGTATTGCTAATAGAAACAATAACTGTTTGTCGATCTTTTCTAGTTGCTAAACGCACCTGACCAGCAACTGGTGTGTATTTTACGACATTATCTAAGAGATTTAAAAATAAACTAGTAAGCAGATCACAATTACCTAAAATCCATAAATTAGGTATAATTTCTACTTTAAAATCAATTTGTTTATCTTTCGCTTCGGTTTGAATTTGTTCGGCTAAAATTTCTAGTAATGAAATTCTTATTATTAATAGTGTTAACTGTAAGTGTTGCTAATAGTGCAGTTGCTGAATCTTTGAATGAATACTGCATTTCCCAAGTTAGTCAACAAAAAGTAGAAAAGCCTCGAAAAAACTCTGAGGAAGTTGAAAGTTCAATCCCACCTTTTATTGGTTCTATTGAAAATCTTCCCCAAATTTACAAAAATCCTTGCAATATACTTAGCATTGAGTGTGTAAGAAAAACATTTTTTTCTTACAGTCCTACTTTAGATAGAGTATTTATTCAAGGTTATCGTAAAACATTTTTAGGAAGAGGTTTTGTTCACCTAGAAATAAGTAAATCGGGAACAAAGTCTGTACCCGATGCTCTAATCGAGTCAGGTTTTGCCGAGGATATTCCCGAATTAAATGGAGTTTTATTTTCAGGTCATTCTGAAGCACTATTTTATGATGGTAAGCGTGTGACTAATATTTCATCTTACTTTCCAAAACTAAAGCGGAAAGATCAAAAGCGCAACTGGAATTTTAGAAAAATTGCTAATGGAAGAATGTTTTTTGTAAGTACGGATTATTATTCAAGAGGCGTACCATTTATCATGGAGATTAAAAAAGGACTTCGTACTACATTAATTCCTATTCCAAAAGAACTTGAAAATACATATACACAATTTTTTACGCTACCAAATAGTTCGCGTTTATTGGTAGTAACAAAAAATGCTCTACTTACAGAATTTGAAGGTAAGTTACAAAATGTTCTTATTATTTCACCACCATTTGGTATTACGGATACTGCATATGTAGAGCAGTTAGTAGATGGTTCAATTGCTTTCAAAATTCAAAATGAAAATACCAAATCGATAACAAACTATGTTTTAAAACACACTTCATCTACAGCTAATTGTGAGATTATGCTGAATCCTGATAAACCAGTATTATTGCAACCTGAATCAGAAATAAATAATCATAAACAATCAAGAGTGAATATAGATAAAATAGTAAATTCTTTACTTCAATTTTTTAAAATTGTTGATTGAATAATATTATAATTCTTGTGACTAATAAGCAAGCTAAAACTGACAAAAAACTTTACCAAACAATTAACTTACAAACCAATTAAAACTTTTAGCTCTATGCCTTACGGCAGCTACGCAAGAGCTTTTAAGGAGTCAGGAGTCAACAACTAAAAACTAAAAACTAAAGACTAATTAAATCAGTTGAAAAGGATTTGAGAGATAGTCAGCAGTATTTTCAACTAGAGCGATCGCATTTTCATACAACATTCTTTTAGGCCCTAAAATACCCACACTACCCACTGGAATATCATCTTGATAGTAATTAGCTGAAATTAAAGTACAAGTACGCATAGGTTCTAAATGGTTTTCAGTGCCAATTTTTATGCTTACTCGCTTGAGTGAATCTTCAAGTGCAGGTAGAGTAAAAATAACGGGCAATAGTTGTTCTTGTTGTCCTTCTAGTAAAGTTAAAAGATTTTGTACTTGTTGAAGTTGGGAAAATTCTGGCTGACGTAAAAATTCGGCTACACCATGAATTAAAATGGGGCTAGAATTGCTTGCTTGAAATGATAGTTTTAACTGCTCTAATAATGTGCTTAAAAAACTCGCATACTGGGCAAACTCACGATCTATTTCTGCCCAATCTAAAGTCGCAATTTCGGTTAAACAACGTCCTTCCAATTGATGAGCTAGGAAGTTAGATAAAAGCTCTAATTCATGTTCCAAAACTGCTTTATCTACTTCGCTTGACTGCCAAGGTGACTCGATGATAATTGACTGAGTTTGATAGGAGTCGGTAACGACAATGAGCATGATTTGGTTATTAGCCACTCGCACCAATTGTAAATGGCGCACAGTACTGTTACAATTTTGAGGAAAAGTAATTAAAGCAATATAACCACTAAAGGCTGCCAAGATTTTAGCTGCTCTTTGTAATAAAGCTTCAAAACTAGCTCTAGCTACCTGTAATTCCTGATGTAATAATTTCTGGATCATGCCATTAATTTTGTCATCAGGAACAATTAAATGATCGACATAAGTGCGGTATCCTGAATCAGAAGGCACTCTTCCTGCTGATGTGTGAGGTTGATATAGTAGTCCTTCCGCTTCTAAACGTCCCATGATATTGCGAATAGTAGCAGAACTAACATTTAGATTGTATTCCTTGGCTAGAGTTTTCGAGGCGACTGGCTCGGCAGTAGCAATATAATGTTTAATTGTGGCTTTAAGTATATTTTGATGTCTGGCATTGAGATCGGATTGATGTGACATTACGCTATATTACTTTAATAATATAAAATATTATAATGATCTTAAAATTTTGCTAGAGTATAACCTGTAACTTAGACTTTTAAAAGTTAATTAGTAACGGTTTATAGTCGGATCAACCAAACGGGAATAAGCATCAATCCCTCCCATTACGTTTTGGACGTTACTAAAGCCTTTGGTTGCTAGCCACTGACACATTTGGGCTGACCGAACTCCATGATGACATATAACTAGAGTTTCTGTCTCTGGCTGAAGACTAGTTAAAATTGCTTCTGACCATTGTTCAAACTCACTCAAAGGATAGAGAGCAAAGCCTTCGATAAAAGCGATCGCTGCTTCGTTTCTTTCTCTAACATCAATTAGCTGTACATTTTCTTCAGCTTCAGCTATCCGTATTGCTAACTGATGGACATCAATTTCAATCATGACAATATTGTAATATATTTTTACTAATACAAAAGGAATATAAAAACTCGACTATAGATTAATTTTCTTGCAGATTGCTTCTGATTGATTGTTAATTTTGTTACGGACTAACTATATCTATAATGTTATTGACGGCTTTAAAAACATCTTATTGATGAAATTTCGTTCTTTTTTCTGGTCTTTGTTAATCGGCGCAATAACTTTATTTCTGGTAGTTGTTGCAAGTTTAGGTTGGATTGTCACTCAAAGCTCAATTAATATCTTAAAAGGGGGAGTAAATACTTTTCCCCAAGCAGCCATGTTTATTCCCAAACACGCTCCAGCAATGGTGTCTTTGGTAACAAATCCAGAAAAGCTAAACGCTTTACGCCAAGTTTCTCTGCCTCTACAACGCCGTCAGAGCGATCGCCAAGAATGGCAACAGTGGGAAACTGACTTACTGCAAACAATTGGCTTTGATTATCAACGAGATCTTAAACCCTGGTTAGGAGATGAACTAACTCTAGCAATTACTAGTTTAGATAGCGATAACACTACAGACGTACTCCGTAATCGCAATCCCAATAATGGCGCACAACCAGGCTATTTACTAGCAGCAGCGACTAAAAATACTCAGTTAGCTCAAAAAACTTTAGGTAATTTCCTATCTGAACAAACTAATCTCAACTTAGAGTTATATAAAGGAGTTAATATTGTCTCCCAGTCTGTTAGTAAATCAAAGTATCCGCGAATATGGTCAAGTGCAGTAGTTGGTGATTTCGTTTTATTTGCCAATCAGCCTCAAATCCTCAAACAAGCAATCAATCAAGCTCAAGCCGTTAATCTCAATTTAGAACACTCAGACTCTTATCAAACGGCTTTAAGTTATATTAAACGCCCCCATGTTGGCGTAGCCTATATTAATATTCCCAGTACATTAGCTTGGTTAGATAAATCGGCGACTGTAACTAAACCTAATAGCGAACAAATCTTGAGTCTATCCCTAGCAATCAACTCGTTAGGATTAACCGCCGAAACTGCCTTAATTGGAGAAAATGAAGCAGAAATTAGGTCTCAATTACCCAAAGCTTGGTTAAATAATCCAGAAGTACAACAAATCTTCAATTATCTAAATTTTAATCAAAATCATTCTACATACATCGATTTAACCGCCAAAACATCTCTATTAGATACACAAATCGCCATAGATAAAGTCAGTAAATTAGCCCTTCAGTCTTTGTTTCCCCATTTAAAAGCGATCGCTATTAAAAAAGAAAATGATCAAGATGGCGTTGAGCTTGTCAAAATTTCATTAAAACTAGATGCTTAATTCAGCAATCACATACCCTAGTTTATCTGGGTTTCTGACAACATAAATAGAATGAATACGGCAACCAACAATTTCAAAAGTGATCACACTTTCAATCTGATTATCAGCCACACAAATAACTCCAGCTTGACCATTAACTCTGACTTGTTTGAAAGTATAATCTGGGGTTAACCTACTACGACGCAAAGCAATTAAAAAACGAGCGACTTTGATCGCGCCTTGCATTGGTTTGAGCAAAGCTGTAACTTTACCGCCTCCATCTGAGTAAAAAGTAACATCTGCTGCTAGCAAAGCAATTAATTCTGATAAATCTCCGTGATCGCACGCTTGGATAAATTTCTCGGTTAGCTGTTGAGCGTTATTCACTGAACTATGAAAACGAGAATGACTATCTCCTAAATGCTGCTTGGCGCGTCGAACGATTTGACGGCAGTTGGTGGGGCTTTTATTAATAATCGTACTGATTTCAGCGTAATCATAGTCAAAAATTTCTCGTAGCAGAAATACTGCTCTTTCTATCGGTGATAACTTTTCCAGCATCACCAGAAAAGCCATTGCTAGAGAATCAGCTAATTCTACAATTGCTTGTGGTTCAAAGTTATTGCTAACTATTGGCTCAGGTAACCAAGTTCCTACATATTGTTCTCGCTGCACACGAGCCGATCGCAAGCGGTCAATACAAAGACGAGTAATAATTGTAGTCAGATATGCTTGGGGATTTTTTATTTCTAACAAAGAAGCGTATTGCCACTTAATAAATGTCTCCTGCACCATATCCTCAGCATCAACAATACTGCCTAACATACGGTAAGCGATCGCCTGTAGCCGAGGACGAGATTGATTAAATATCTCTAGTCGGTTTATTGAATCTTTGCTAGTTTTCTTTGCTGAATGAGTCCCCATAAACCAATAACTACTCCCAAGGTTTCTGAAATTGCTAACAATACAGTCGTAATCTTAAATATCTGCCCCCAACTTGTAGCAGGAATTTGAGAAATATGATCTGGGCTAATAACTATAAAGTGATTGTAGATACCAAAAATTAATGCTCCTAACATTGAACACAACAATAACACCGCACCAGTCTTAGAAAAATTGTTCTGAAGCATGACTACAGCAACTACGGGCGCAAGAGTAATTATGGGAACGATAAATAAATACTGGAGTGCGGAAATGGGAACAGGAATGATTTGATGAGCGATGCCATGTACCCCAGTCACAATAAAATGAAACACTACGAGTAAAACTGAAGATTGAAGAAATTGTTGCATTATCTTTTTTCCTTTTTACATTAATTCTTCTACTGAATAGTTACCTGGAATCATTTTGGTAGTTATGGCAATACGATTCCAAGCATTAATAGTCGCGATCGCTGTTAAAATTTGAGCTATTTGATTAGGGGTAAAATAATGACTAACCCACTCGTAAAGTTCATCGCTAACTGAGTTTTCTGCAATCAAAGTAACTGCCTCAGTAAATGCTAATGCAGCTTGTTCTTCTGGCTTAAAAAATGGTGTTTCCTGCCAAGCTATTAGAGAATAAAGACGTTGTTCGGTTTCGCCAGCTTTTTTAGCTTCTTGGGTATGTAAATCAATACAAAAGGCACATTTGTTAATTTGCGAAGCTCTTACTTTGATTAAAGATAGTAGTTTCTTATCTAGTTCGCTTTGAAATAAATATTTTTCTAACCCCAACATCGCTTGATAAGCAGCAGGTTCAACTTGGTGAAAGTTAATTCTTTCCATTATGATTTTCTCTCAATTCATCCTATTAACATAGACGAGGGAGATATGTTATTTGTGACAAAAAAAATAATAATTGGAATTAACAACAATACATCTAGAGAAATTAATGGCAATGACGATTATTGGTGTTATGGGGGTAGGTAATTTAGCAACCCCAAAAGACCTAGAATTAGCTTTTCAATTAGGTCAATTAATTGCCGAAAACGGTTGGATATTGCTGACTGGTGGTAGAGAAGCGGGGGTAATGGATGCAGCTAGTAGAGGTGCAAAGGCTGGAGGAGGATTAGTAATTGGAATTTTGCCTAGTCATGATACTGCGGAAATGTCCCCAGCAGTTGATGTTCCCATTGTGACTAATTTAGGTAATGGACGAAATAATATCAATGTGTTGTCTTCTCAAGTTGTAATTGCCTGTGGAATGGGTTTGGGAACAGCTTCAGAAGTCGCTTTAGCCCTCAAAAACCAGAAGCCAGTCATCTTATTAAATCAAAATGAATTAACTAAGCAGTTTTTTGCCAGCTTCGGTTCAGATAAACTATATTGTACTGAAACTGTAACCCAGGCGATCGCTTTAACTCGAAAAATTCTGACAAACTAAACAATAAATAACTACATCTTGCCTTTACGCATTCACCAACGCCAATAGGAAGTAGTATTTCCAAGATGTCCTGACGTTTTTCCGTAGGGCTATATTACAAATAGCGATCGCAGTAAGTTAATTTTGCTCAAATCAAAAATGTTTTGTAAATTATTTGCAATTCAAATCAATTTAAATTACAATCTAAGATAATCAAAAAACTAAGGATATCAATTAAGTAACCGATGATTGAGATTAAGCAAAAACAATTATCTAATTCCCAAGCAGACAAACCTGTAAAAACTCGAATCCAATTTAATATCCCCAAGAAGTACCATAAAGACCCAATTATTTTCACCTTGGTACTAGATTACAAATTGCGAGTCAATTTAATATCAGCAATTTTAGGCAAAGATGGATTAGGAGGTGGTTGCTTCGATGTAGAACTTCAAGGTTATCGACAACAAATTGAGCAGGCTTTAAATTATCTCTCCCAGATAGACGTAGACATCTGGCACAGATCAGATAGCGAAGTGACTAGTTGTTAAATAGCTCAGAATAAATACTAATAGGAATACCCCAACTAGATTTAATCATTTGTTTTAGTTCTTGTGGAGAAGGTTCACTACCATCGTCAAAAACATAGACTCCAAAACCAGGATCGCGATATTTACCTCGACCATGAATACCTACTAACAAGCCCTGGCTATTGAATATCGGACTACCACTCATTCCAATTTGTGTGTCGTTAGTGTAACCTAGCTGATAACCTTGAGGTAGAGATTTGAGAGGAATAATTGAAACTTCTCCTTGGGTCAAACGAAATGCTTTATTGCCCAATTTCAGGCTATTTTCAATGTCATCAATAGCCAAAGGAAACCCCGCAGCATAAACTGTGTCGCCAACATGGGGCATTTCTGTTTCAATTTCGGCAGTCCGATATTTTGACTTACTATAAAATTGCAGTACAGCTAAGTCCACATCTCCTAATTGTTGTGGAGACTGAACTAAAAAATGCTGCTGACCATCCATAGTTAAAATCATCGGCTTACTGGAGTCAACTACGTGCCAGTTGGTTAAAACTGAGTAAATATTCCCCTCACGATTGATAATTACTCCTGAGCCAGCAGAATCAGCTTTAATAACTCTAACTGTAGCAGCTTGGCAAAGTTGATAAATTTTGGTGTTGCGACTAGCTGTGGGTAAAAGATTACGAGTTGGTGCTTTTTGGGCGATGACAGAAATTTTACTGTTAGTGTCACAAGATCCAAGTAGGATAATTGCAAGAGAACAGATGCCAAGCTTAATTGCCAAATTCAAGCCGAGATTGCAGTCTTTCATAATCAAGATGCTTTCAAATTGATTAAAGTAAAGAAATCAGTGAATAGAGAAGCAAATAACTAAGGTTTAGAGCCTAATTATGCCTGAATTTTAGTTAACTGAATTTGGCTGTAAAAGTTTTTCAATACAAATTCAAACTAATTTACATCAAAATGTAATCAATTATCTTTACCCACATTCAACCTTTTTTCGACATTGATATAGGGAATTGTAGTTGATGATTCGTAATTAGAATCTAAATTTTGTTGTCCACTTCCCCAAGCAAAGAGATTATTAAGGGCAGCAATACCGTCTTGTCCTGGTCTAAGGGTATAAATAACACCTTCACAAGGGCCATTATCACGGCTGGCAACGCAGATTACCTGTTGGTTATTTTGTACTCCCAGAGTGACATATCGTAATTTACCATCGCGTCTGTATCTTTCTAAACGTTCGCTTACTGTCAGACAGCGAGACAAGGGAGTCCAACTCTTATCAGAAAAATGTTCTGAAACCCATTTAATCCAAGGTTCTTTGTCTCCTTGAGCATTGTGATAGACAGTGGTAGGAATATTAGAGCTAGTATCGCATTTAAAACCAGATGGGGTTTGAGCTTGAACTGAAGTAAAAGAGCTAATTGCTGTTACACTACTAGCGATCGCTACAGTAATTATACTCAATCGTGAGTCTAGAGTTGATAGTTTCATAAGTAAAATGAACTAAAAAATAATACAGTTATGCTTAAAATTATTTATGTTGGTTCACCAATATTCTATAAAACCAAAAATGTGTAAATTTCTGAATCACGTTATTACGGGTATTAATTTTTCTGCCTTCTGCCTGCATGCGGACACACGAATGTCCTTTGCGCCTTCTGCCTTCGTTCAAGCTCCTACTTCAGCTAAATAACGGTGAACAAACATAATCGCAATTGAGCCTTCCCCAACACCAGAAGCTACTCGCTTAACAGAATTATGTCGTACATCACCTGCCACAAAGATACCAGGTACACTAGATTCTAGTAAAAACGGATCGCGCTCGCGATTCCAACCCCGAAAATGTTGATGTTTTTTCAAGTCTGCCCCTGCATAGATAAAGCCTCGTTCGTCTCTAGCTACTACTTCTTCTAGCCAATCGGTTTCAGGTTTTGCGCCGATAAAGATAAACAAAGATTTGGTTTCTACCTGTTCGGTTAGTCCTGTGTCGTTGTGTAATAAAGTTAGACCTTCGAGGTTATTTTCACCGTGTACTGCTGCCACTTCGGTACGGGTTAACACCTGAATATTATCCGTAGCTGCAATTTGATCAATTAAGTACTGAGACATACTTTTAATTAAAGAATCTCCCCGTACTAACATAGTCACTTTAGCAGCATATTGCGCAAAATACATCGCTGCTTGTCCAGCCGAATTCGCCCCACCGACAAGATAAATATGTTCATCTTGACAAGATAAAGCTTCGGTTTTAGCTGCGCCGTAATAGATGCCTCGACCTGTTAAGCGATCGCTTCCTGGTAAAGTTAATCTACGCCAATATACTCCCGTTGCTAGTAATAAAGCATGACAGTTAATTTCACTACCATCGGCTAACTTAACAATACGATAAGGATCTTCGACTCTAACGCCCACAGCCTCTTGAGGAGTGAGAATTTCAACTCCAAACCGTCTTGCTTGGGTAACACCCCGTCGAGCTAAATCATCACCACTTAAGCCTACAGGGAAACCCAGATAATTTTCAATGCGAGAACTTGAACCTGCTTGTCCACCAGGGGCAGAACGTTCGATCATGACAGTACTTAAACCTTCTGATGCCCCATATACGGCTGCTGCTAAACCAGCAGGGCCACCACCAACAATTACTAAATCATAAAAAGGTTTGCCTGCTTGAGTTTGTAAACCAATTTTGGCTGCTACTTCTAGGTTAGTAGGTTGTTCTAATTTATCGCCGTTAGGAAATAAGACTAGAGGGAGTTTCGGCTTACTGTCTTGGTGAGATACATACTCAATTAACTTATTAGCTTCTGGTTCAATTTCCACATCTAGCCATTGATAAGGAATTTGATTACGTGCCAAAAAATCCTTAACATTATGAGAACAGGGCGACCAGCGATCGCCAATTACTCGAATACCTTGAAAGGCTGGACGATAGACTGCTAACCAATCATCTAACAAATCATCTAACACAGGATATAACTTTTCTGTGGGCGGATCCCAAGGCTTGAGAAGATAATAATCCAGTCGAGCGTTATTAATTGCCCTAATAGCAGCATCAGTATCAGCATAGGCGGTAAGTAGTACCCGTTTAGCTGTGGGAAACATCGGTGCAGCTTGCTCAATAAACTCCACTCCGCTCATTTCAGGCATTCGTTGATCGGTAAGGAATAAAGCCACCGTTTCATTGCGTAACTTAAGCTGTTCTAAAGCCTCAATAGCTGCTGCCCCAGAATCAGAACGGACAATTCGGAAGCGATCGCCATATTGTTTTCTTAAATCACGAGCGATCGCCTGCAATACTTCTAAATCATCATCAACGGTTACAATTGTCGGTTTAGCCATGAGTTTGAAGGGATGAAGGATCAGGAAATAGGAAAGAGGAAATAGGAAGTAACTATGTTTTACTGTCCTAACTGTCCTAACTGTTCTAACTGCTCTAACTGATAGATAATAGGTTATAAATAGGCTTCAACAGTATGTACAACTTCATAAAGGTGGTATTCGTTGTCAGCAATACCTTCCCAGTAGGGTTTATCTTTACTAAAGCCGGGTTTTTTAACTAGTTCTTCAATAGCTTTAGCATCTGACCACTGACCATAGTTAATTACCCGTGTACCATCTAAACTGCGATGAAAGGTTGCTGAGACTAATCCTGGTTGCACCATTGCAGGTTTAATATGTTCTTTGGCTAATTCGACCATTTTGGGCTGGTTTGCTGGCTGCATACTAAATTCTGCAAAGTGAACAATATACTCTCCTGGTTTAATTTCAGGTGTACCAACTTTAGATTCTGATGCCACAATTTCATAAACGTGGGAGTCTGGAGAATCAAATTCAAACAGTTTAGCAGCCTTTGCCTGTATCTCTGTATTGTTGCTAAAAGCCTCAAAAGCTTTCATATTACTTTTCCACTGAGCATAATTAGCAACCTTTACCCCATCTAGACTTTTATGCAAATTAGCCGAAACAAAACCAGGTTGTTTTTCAACTATTGGTAAAAACTCTTTAATTGCATCAATAAGTTCTTGCTGTTGTTCAGGTTGAACCGTAAAAATGATAATTACCGTAGTCAAACTATTGTCTAAAGAAAGAATAGCCATAATTCAATTAACAATTTAACAATCAACAAATCAAATATCACAGGTAATTAAGCGACCTAAAAAGAAATTGGTCATTTTAGAGCCATAAGGGGAATTCCACCAGCGAGAAGGATGACAGCCTACAGGTGCATTAAGACTAAAATCTAATTCCTTACAGGGAAGCCAACGATCATCTTTACGCCATCCCAAACGCTCACCCCAAGTTTCAATTATTTGTTGATTTTGCTCGACGGTAGTATCAAAAGTTCCGCCAACTTCTTGGTAGATTTGTACTTGAGGACTGAAACCAAAACGACCATTACTGTACTTTGCCCACAGACGGTCAATGACGATCAAATCGTTACAGGGAAAATGTCTAATATCTTCAGGGGCTAACTCTTCAATTTCTCTAGCAGTTACTGATAATATCAATTTAATAGTTTCTTTATCAGCTTCAAACCAATTTTGAGCAATTAAATATTGCTGTAAATCTTGATAGCGATAGCGATCGCCTAGTAACATTAAATCATCTTCTAATTGATTAATTTTGCCTGGTAAGCTAGATACGTCAGTTAAATTACTTTCTAAACGATCAAAACGACTAGTCAGTTGGCTTAACTGTTGTTGAATTGCCGATAGCTGTACCGTAAGCTGTTCAACAATTGAATTTTGATTGTCGCTCATTAGTGTATTTACTTAGACTTTAATATTTAGAGTAACATTATCAGTCAAAGGTTAACAGTCAACAATGAACAGTGAACAGTGAACAGTCAACAGTCAACAGTGACCAATTTGCTCAAATTCAAACTCTAGAAGAATTATCTCTCAATGCTCTTCCAGGTCTACAAGAGATTCTTTACGATGGTTGGATTTTGCGTTTTGCTGAAGGGTATACTGGACGGGCAAATTCTGTTACGCCTCTTTATCCTGGTTCATTAGATTTAATTACGAAAATTCGACGTTGTGAGAAGATTTACCATAAATTTAATCTTCAACCAATCTTTCGTCTGGCGAATACTCCCAGCATGGCAACTTTAAATCAAACTTTAGAGCAATTGGGATATCAACAAGAAGAAAACGTTAGCGTTCAAGTCAAAACCATAACTGACAGCGAGATTTGTACTAGCCAGTCCTGTGTTATATTCAGTCATGACTTATCAGAAGAGTGGTTGGATCATTATGTCCACGCGGTTGATCTACCAATACAACACTGGAATACTTTATCTAACATCTTAGAAATTATTCCCAACCCGACTTGCTACGCTTGGTTAAAAGATCGGCAGCGTTTTTGTAGTTGTGGTTTGGGAGTTTTAGAAAATCAGTATTTAGGATTATTTTTTGTAGCAACCGCTAAACAACAGCGTGGCAAAGGTTATGCTACTCAACTAATCTCTGAGATGTTGAACTGGGGTAAAAGTAACGGTGCAACCCAAGCTTACTTACAAGTAGAAACCGAGAATCAAACAGGGATTAATTTGTACAATAAGTTAGGTTTCACTGAAGCTTATCAATATTTTTATCGTCTTAAACCATGAACGATTCGTTAACCAAGTCTTATATTAAACTCGATCAGTTTCTTAAATGGCAGGGAATTGCCCAAACTGGAGGGGAAGCCAAGATTATTATTAAACAGGGAATGGTAGAGGTTAACGGACAAGAAGAAATTAGGCGAGGTCGAAAATTAGTTACAGGCGATCGCGTTACTATTGCGGAAAAAACTTATCGAGTCGAGTTACCATAACTATTCATTCATCATTTAAAATTTACCATTTATTAATGATGTCGAATGTTTAATGTTCAATGTTCAATGTAAAGTCATGTTGGAAGAAAAAATAAAATCTCCAGGTATTGCTGTTGGCAGTTTAAGGCGTGTACATCATATCGCTCTTAACGTTAAAGATATGACAGCATCACGTTATTTTTATGGCACAATTTTAGGCTTGCATGAGCTTAAAGGAGAAGAAGTTCCTTCTACTTTAGTTAAACTTGTTGCAGCAGGCAAAGTAGCTAATTTCCAAACACCCGATGGCATAATCATTGATTTATTTGGTGAACCTGATTTATTCCCTCCCGATCCTGATCCAGACAAAGGATTTACTCGCGCTAATCATTTAGCCTTTGATATCGATCCCAAACTGTTTGACGAGGCAGTAAAAATACTTAAAGATCATCAAATTCCTATTGCTTCAGATGTAGTTACTCGTCCTACGGGTAAAGGTTTTTATATTTACGATCCTGATGGTTTTATTATCGAAATCCGTTGTGATCCTCTTGAGTCATAAAAACTAAATACTAATAACTAAAAACTCATAACTTCTTAGACATCAAAATATTACAAAACATTAAGATTATATAAAGTTCAGTAAGCTTTCGGAGGGCGATCTTTACATATTTTTAAATAATTGTCATAGAAGCTCACAAACTGACAAATAAGTCAACGAATTGTAGATTGACTATTAAAGATTGAGGATTGAAAATTTTAAATTAATCTAAAATCAACAATCTTAAATCTAAAATTGCCTCGGTCTAAATTTATTTTGTGAGCCAAAAAAAGTAAATGCGGTTTAACATCGGTGGTTTCAGCACCAATAAGTTTAACCGCAAGTGTTTGATGAATTGTTTTGTGATTCTTATGGCTAATGACAATAACACAAATTCTGCTAAAAATCAAGCGGACAATATTTCTTTGGTTGATGTGGAATGGGTACAAATTGCCCCAGGCAAAGTAATAGTGGCAAACCAAGAGCGTGGCTGGTTGTATCAACCTCGTTCAGCAGAAGATCGCTTTTCTCAACCAATGGAAGGTGTTGGTAATATTGCTACCACTCGGAAATTATTGGATACCGCGATCGCAGTTGCTAAATATACTATCCAGTCTCATATTAGACCACCTGCTTTAACTTCCACTCGTTGGGTATGGCGATTAGCCAGTGCTTATCATCTGACTTTTCCTGTTCCCAAATTAATGGAAGATGCAGCTAGGAAATTTTCTGTCAATAATCGTAATTGTTTAGCAGAATGGGCTTTAGAAAAAGCTAAAGAGGAACAAGGTCATGATCGCCTCGCTTTACTCGATATTCAGTCCTTGGGATACGATGCCGAAGCAGTGGTTAAAGTACTAGTTCCTCCAGCAGCAGTTTCATTAATCGATTACTTGACTCGTAGCACACAAGATGACGATCCTATTGATTGTGTAGGTTATTCTTATACGATGGAACGCTTGTCTTTAGGTATTGGAGGAGATTACATAGAAAAGATCGAGGAGTTATTACCTCCAAATACTAATGCTACCCGTTGTCTACGTGTACATAGTTCTGTAGGAGCAGATGCAAATCACGTAGATGAAACAATCTTAATGGTAGCAGAACTTGCTCCCTCGGAACGAACCCGTGTAGCCAGAGCTTGTTATGAAACTGCCCTAATGTGTTTCAGTCCACCACCTGCAAGCTATATCTCAGATGAGCAGCTTCAGCAGCTTTTGAAACCTTTAAAGCTCAATTAGTCTCATTAGCTAAAAGTAAATTAAGAATCAAAAAACATTTCTTGTCCAGATTATTTATTTTCTCAAACAAAGAAATTAGGAGAATTAACATGAACAATGCAACAGCTACTCTAATCAAACAAGTTGATAATGCTCTCGAAATTTTAAATCAGTTCGGTATTGAAATCGATCTAGAAAGTATTTTAGCTGAAGAGTTTGAGCTAGGATTACCCAGTGATATTAGCAACGCTTTTTAATTAATGAGAATACAATCTGAAAACTAAAAATTAAGTACTATAGCAGGTGTTTTAACATCTGCTTTTTATTTAACTAAAATTGTTATTTAATTACTAAATCTGGGAACTATAAAAATAAAATAAATTTCACTTTTGACATTTATAATGAATATTGAAACTATTGTAGAAAGATGGTTAAATTTAAAAAATAGCGAAAACGAAGGCAATTTAAATGCTAAATTTACTAATCATATTTGGTCATTACTAGGATATCACTTTAATGTTTCTCCTAGTATTGCTCCAGGTATGAAAATGGTTTAATTATTCCACTAACAGAAGTTCAAAAAGTCACAGCAGAAACTCTACCAAGACTAATCAAACAACTTCAACACTATCTACAAAATCCCAACAAAGCATTTGTAGTTAGTATGTGGAATCGTAAGGGTGGTGTTGCTAAAACTACTAACACGATTAATATTGCTGCGGTATTATCTGCTATGGGAAAAAGAGTCTTAGTAGTAGATCTAGATCCACAAACAGATTTGACTAAAAGCTTAGGTTTGAATCCAGAAAAATATGCTGGTAAGCTATTAGATTGTTTTGATAATTTGCAAAAGGAAGAAGCTGAGGCAACAAAAATTCAATTACAAGACTTAATCGAACAAAAAGACTTTTCTATCAGTAAAGATAATAAATATTTAATTGATGTTTTGTCTGGACATAAAGAGACTTTAGAAAAATTTGCTGAAAATGAGGGTGATAATGCTTATCAAATGACTAACAAGCCTACTGCGATTAAAAGGCTGTTATCTTATATTTCTCAAGACTACGATTATATCTTTATTGATACATCTCCCAAGGCGGATATGTTAACTGTATGTTCTTTGTTCGCTGCTGACGGTGTAATTATTCCTTCAGATTATGATCCAGAAACTTTACGTCATGCTTGTCAGATCAATATAGATATCATTCCTAAAATTCGCTCTCAGAGAGACAAGAAACAATCCCTAATCGATGATCACTTTCCTAGAGTACTAGGTTTAGTTTTTAGTAACTGTCCTGATATGGGAGTCAAATTAAAAAAACAGGTTAATAATCATCTTGCTCAACATTCACTCAATATTTATCAGACAGAACTTAGACATTATCAAGCTACTGTTTTAGCTAAATTTAATCGTAAACCAGTAGTCTTTCATTGTCCTAAATCAGAAATATCAAAACAATATATTGCATTGACTCAAGAAATTTTTTTTAGTAATCGTTTACTTTCAGCTTAATGAGGCTATTTATTATGGAAAATTTTAGTGATATTGGTAAGTATTTACGTATTCCTTGTAAAAAAATTACCAATAAAAATCAATCTCAATTTCATTCAGTAATAATTGACGCGATCGCCGAAAAATTAAAAACCAATCAAAGAAATTTTCTTCCTCTTATTGTCAAAGAAATAGATGACGAAAAATATGAAGTATTACTTAATGATCATGTTTTAGAAGCTGCCAACAAAGCACAGCTTGATTTTGTTTGGTGCATTATGGCAGACGAACAAAGAGGTAAACAAATAGAAGTAGAATCTAGACAAAGATTTGAAATTAATCTTCTTACTGCTTCCGAAAAAACCATTGCTGAAATGTTTGACTACATCAAAAGCATTGACTCTAAATTTAGTCAAATTAATCCTCAAGAAGTTGCTCGAATCATAGTTGAAAATCGCAGTAATCAATGGAAAAGTTTTAAGCCTCTAACTAAATTGCGTTGTAAAATTGGACGACAAAAGCTAGATATTTTAGGTAATTTTTTCTGCTTACAATCTTAGTTAATTAAAATACTCAAAACTTAACTTAAATTGATAAATGATCAATGAAATGACGTTTACCAAGTCGGATCTTCGTAGATATTTACAGTTAATTCAGGTTTATCTCCTGGAACAGAGCTAATACAAGCACAAATAGCTTCTCCATCACTAAGTTCTACCTCACACGCATGACAAGAACCCATAAGACATCCTGTAGCAATAAACACTCCAGCTCTTTCTGCTACTTGTAACATTGGCTCTCCTGGTTCTGCTTCTACAGTAATATTGTCTGGTAGAAAACAAACTTTAATGCTCATATATTCCTATTAATAAACAAAGAATTAATCAATACTCTAAACTAATGACTAATGACTAGTCACTGATCACTGTTATATACTGACTCTCCAGTAAAAAAGCCCCTTGAGTAAAGCGAATACCCCAATAACCACCAGGACGACGCTCCATAATTACCCCTTCTTCTCCTATTGTCAATAAATTGGGAGAACGTAACATCGGCATAGGTTCAGCAGTTTTAATATAAGTCGGTAAAGCGACAATTTTAACGCGATCGCCTACTTTAAAAATTTGTTGCTTATTATTCATGGAGTTCAATATAATTTATATTCTTCTTTCTAACCACTCTTTTCCACCAGATAAGTTAATAAAATATTTCCTTACAACAGATAGCAAGTCTTTGGCAGAATATTGATAAGTCAAAGCAATTAAAGACAATGCCAGTTCTGTAACTTGCTCTTTATCTACGATTTCTTCTAATTGAATAGGTGTATAAGTACCTCCGCTAACTTCTATACTCGCATCAAGAATTGCAACTTCAAAAGCTTCTTCTAAATATTCAGACCATTCATTTGAGTTAATATAATAAGATTTTTTATTGTCTTTTAAATTCAGTTTTTTTATTTGTCTAACAGAGTCACTAATAGAAGCTGCCCAAGAATTTGTTAAACGTTTTTCTACTTGATTTTTGATTAAATGAATTAATAAGCGAACTAGGAAAGATTCAAGATTACGTAAAATTGCCTGTTTTCCCATTCCTTCTAATTCATCAACAATATCTAACGCCTCTTGATAACGTCCTGCAACTATACTTTGCCTAAGCTCAATTAATTCTTGAACCATGATTATTTTTTAAATCTTTACTATCATTGTAAGGATTCAAGTTCAATATAACTATAATATATATTTTTATTATTCAAAGGAGTTTACATCAGTAAATTTAGCAGCTTTAACTTTAGCTAAAATTTTATCCTTAAGTTTTTCTAATTCTTGTTTTAAAGTTTCTTTGGCTTGATTAAGATCACCAACACTTCTGGTAACTTGACTCAAATTTGACCACTGCTCTAGCATCTCACAATTACGAGCATTAACAACAGATCGGGCAATATGTTGAGACTGTTGAGGATTATCTAGAGAATAGAATAAAATCCGATACTTACCCTGTTTGGCAAGGCTGCGGGCAATTTGTTGTCCTTTATGAGATTTGAGATCTAAGTAACAGGGTAGCCATTTTGCTCCATTTTCAGAGTCATACAACACAGTTATCCAGAGTAGTGTCGGATGAGGATGGTTTAAATATAAAAACTGATTATAGCGAGTGCTAGATATGCGATTGTGAAGTTCTTGTTGATCTAGCATTACACAAAGTACAGGTGCTTCTCCTAGATGGGTAGTAACTAGTTGGGCAAAAACAATTTTACGTAAAGGTTTGTTGGCAGGCCACGGAGTTTGTAAACAGATCTCAGTTACAGAAGATTCGGCATTTACAGTCTTGTTAAGAGCCGATGCGGTGTCCCAGTCCCAGTTTCTCTCTTCAACGATGGTTTCTTGGTAGTCTTGAGGAATGTGTGGTTTAGAGTTACTTGGACGAGGCGTTTGCGGTTGTGCCAAGGCATCTAAAACATCTAAAATTTCTCGTACACTTTGAGGCCGATCATCTCTTTCTTTTTCTAGACACTTAAATACTAGATCTTGCAATGCTTCAGGTAAATTGAGTCTAGCACTAAATGGCTCTGGTTTAAAGTTATGGTGTGCCTGATACCAACCACCAAAAGACGAATTTTGAGGTAGCAAAGGCATATCCATAGTGAGCATTTCGTACATCATGATACCCAGGCTATAGATATCAGAACGATTATCTAATTCCTTGCCTTCCATTTGTTCAGGAGAGCAATACGCCAAAGTTCCCATAAAAGATTGGGTTTGATTGTTATCAGATTGAATTAATTTCGCAATTCCAAAGTCGAGAATTTTAGCAACTTCCCCTAAAGTCGGGTCTTGTATTACAACTATATTACTTGGTTTAATATCCCGATGAATAATACGACACAGTTCATCATTAAAGTAAATACCTTGATGAGCAGATTCTAAACCAAAACAGACGTGGCGAGCTAGAGTTAAAAATCTTTCTAAAGTTAAAGGATGATAGCGAATCAGGTCATTAATACTAGCACCAGACAAAAATTCCATTACATAGAAAGGACTATTTTTTTCGTCTACACCATAGTCTTTGACTCTGACAACATGAATACTTTTTTCGCCTAAAAGAGCCGAAATTGTTGCTTCTTTCTCAAAGCGATCGCGCATATTATCATTGAGTAAAGCATGAGATAAAAATTTAACTGCTACCAGTACCCCACCTAGTACAGTATCTTTTGCCCGATAAACTTGACCCATAGCACCTTCACCAACTAAATCACATAGTTGATAGCGGTTGGCAAGTAAACGACCATTATTAGTATCTCTATTCATGCTTTATATACTTGGAGGTTAAATCAGCTTGTTTATCAATGGACAATGGATAAAAGAAAATATAAAACTATTGATTGTTAACGCTTGAGAGTGGCTTCAATTGTATTTTTCAGACTGTGACCGTCGAGAATGCTGCTGATCAAATAATAGGTATTTTGATCTACACAGTAAAAAGTCTCTACGCCTTTTTGTTTACTAGCAGTACCAATAAACCAGTAATACTGAATAATAGATTGCAATCCTAGCCTCCCCTCTCCTTCAATATTCCCCAAAAGGCTGTGTTGTGCAACATAGGTATAATATTTTTCTTCGTAATTTAAATTACCTCGACACTGAGAAACAATTTGGGTTGCCGTTTCATCCTCACAAGTTAAGCAGGTAGACATTTTGAACCAATTTTCTCGTTTCCAACTAATCTGAATATTTCCTTGTAATGGAATTGGGTTTGAATTTTTCTTGAACCAATGACCACTGACATTCCAATAGCCTGATTCAACTAAGAAACTATGAGCCACAATCTTAAAACAGTGAACAGTGAACAGTGAGCAATTACCAAATTAGCAAGTAGCAAGTAGCAGATAGCAATTAAAAATCAAGAGACCACTAGGGAACATGAATATCTCCCAATAAGGTAGGTTGTTTTGCTCCCGTAACTTGAGGTAAATTGCCAGGAATACCATTAATTCGCCAGTATGCTAAGACAGCAAAAGCGATCGCTTCTTTAAATTTGCCATCAATTCCTACCTCATCAGTTGTCATGATCTGTGCCGATGTTAACTCAGCTTGCAAGCGTTGTCTCAGATATAAATTGCGACTGCCACCACCACAAAGTAAAACTTCGTCGGGTATGGTTGGTAAAAACTGTTGATAGCTATGAACAATAGAAGCTACCGTAAGTTCAGTTAAAGTTGCCAGGCGATCGCTATCATTAAGTTGTGCTTGCTCTAGATCTTGCCAACATCGCTCTAGATAATCTTGACCAAATAATTCTCTACCTGTTGATTTTGGGGGAGACTGTTGAAAAAAGTCTTGTTTTAACCATTTTGCCACTAATTCCTGCTTGGGAATTCCTTGGGCTGCCCATTCCCCATTGTGATCATAAGTCTGACTACCATTGGTTAAACGAGTTACAGCTAAATCTAATAGCGCGTTAGCTGGCCCTGTATCCCAACCACAAACTTGTTGTTCCCAGTTTGGTATTTGATTAGGAGGTAGATATGCTACATTGCCAATCCCCCCTAGATTTTGAACTGCTCTAGTTTTAGTAGGATGAGATAACACACAAGCGTCAATTTTGGGGACTAAAGGCGCACCTTCTCCTCCCCAAGCTATATCTGCTGCTCGAAAGTTACTAACTGTCTTAATCCCTGTAAGATGAGCAATTAATTCTCCCCTGCCAATTTGTAAACTATAGCCTAGCTTTTTCGTGGTTTTTTCTGATATTGGTGGTCGATGATAGACAGTTTGACCATGAGAGCCAATTAACTCTACTGAGGAATGTTGAGAGGCAATTTGACTGGCTGCGGCAGCAAACTGAGTGGCGATCGCATCATCTAAATTTGCTAATTCTTCTATAGATACTGCTTCTCCTCCACATACTGCTAAAATTTTAGCTCTTAATTCTTGAGGATAAGCAAAAGTTGCTCCAGTCAGTAACTCTACTTGCAGATCTGTTTCTCTGCCATTGACTTCGACCACTACAGCATCAATACCATCAACAGAAGTGCCACTCATTAAACCGATAACTTTCATGTAGCTAATTTGATTGACTATTAATTGTCTTTCAATATTGCTACAGACTATACCTCACTGCCAAGATAATTTTAGTATCGTGGCTAATAATCAACTACCTATCAAAGCAAACTAAAGATATTATCCCTAATATCTCAACCCGTTAGTTCGACCAAACAACATCTTGGTTTCGGATGCTCCTGCTTGTTGAAGTTTTCTGGTTATTTGGAAGCCTAGAAGGGCAATAGCCAACCATTGTCCTAAAATAGCAAAAGCGATCGCCGATTTAGAAACATAGTCTATAGCCACACCAGGAATAAAAGTTAATAGCCAAGCTTGAGGTAAAGTTTCAGGTGTAATACCAGCAAAGACTAAACTAAAAGGTGGCACAAGCATAATGGAGATAATCGTAATTATTGACCAAGCTGCTCGTTTGCGAGTTTTCATGGTAAGAATTAGTTGAGCAATTACTGCATACAGTAAAATGCTACTGGCAGTAAGAACAAATCCTCCCAATATTTGCTGTTGATTATCACATGCAACCAACAGCAGTATAGAGGGGATAATATAAACAATCGCCAGAGCCATATTGATGGCAATTGCTACGGTTGAGGGGCTATTTTCGCCAAAGATTAGTTCTTTCCAGAGTACTTTACCTTCTTTACTCTTTTGATGGCGATAACGCGCCCAATCATAGAGTGTTTGGCGATGGGGACTTAAAGCAGCAATTAAACTCAATCCGAAGCTAAACAAACATAATTGCAAAACTATAAAATTATCTGTCAACTGAATTACACTGGTGCTTTGGAGAGTAAAACCAAGAGCGATCGCTACTAACCAACCAGTAATCCAATAACTTTGAGTTTTACTTACAAGAGTATTTTCAGGATTATGGAAACGTCGTTTTAAAATTGACCAACACCAATATGTCCATAAACTAAAGTTGAATAAAACAAAACTAATACCCAAGCTGGCTTTTGTCCATAAAGCCTGTCCATAGAATAATAATTCGCTTAAATCATCTATAGATAAAAAAGCAATTTTATGAACAGGCAAATAGGTAGTATCTATTAAATATGATAAAGCTAAAGCTGGATGAAATAACCATAACCAATCCCAGGGAGCATTACTAATCAAATAAGGATTGGAAAATAATGCCACAGTGGTAATAAATAAGAAAAAAGCCAATGAGCCACCTGCTAACCAGGGTTTAAAACCAGATACAGGAAAATTGATTAAGCTCCAAAGCAATGCCAAGCTATAAAAAAAGGCACAGCTAACAACTATTACAGCATCAAAAGCAAAGATTAATGTTAAGGGTATATGGGCGTTGATGCCAGCCAGCAAGTGCAAAGGGACAAAAGCTAAAATACCCAAATAAAGCAAGATTGGTACGCCTAAGATTTTCCCTAGTAAAATATCCCCAGCAGCTTGAGGGGTTAAACGAATAAAGTTAAGTGTACCTTGGCTTTCCTCTTTGACAATATCGGCAATGAGCATATAACTACCGATTATTAGCAGGGAAAAAATACTAATAATACTGAGGATAATAAATAGATCGAGCCATAATAGTTGCCAATTGATCACCCAATTATCTAACAGATCTTTGGTATAGGTTAGACTATCCCCGTAGCCATTCCCCATTCCATAACGACCTTGTTGTGAATAATATGGCTCACCTGCTATTTCTGGTTTTGGTAACTGTCCCAACAGCGAGATGACAACTAAAAATTGGGCGATCACAGCAACCACAGCAGTAATAACGACATTTCTAGTTTTGAGTTTGCCTTTAATCTCGCGAAATACTTGGGGATTCCAGTCTAAAAACTTTTCCCATAAGGAACTTGAGTTTTGAAACAGTTGTGTATTTTGTTTCATGGTTTTAGGTTTTTGTAACTCAGTAGTGTTTTTTTACTCTTGCCGACTCAATCGTTTAAGAAGCTTGTTGATGTCCTAAATTAAGAAAAATAGTTTCCAGGTCTTCTTGGGTACAGTGAAATTCTGTCAGAGGAATATCAGCGACAATAAGCGATCGCAACAGTTTCGCGCAGTCGGACTCTCCACCAGTAAAATTAACTTTGAGACGATTGCTGTTAGGCATTATCTCCCATCCTGCTACCAGAGAGTTTTGGCTAAGTTGTTGTTGCAATGTTTCTATTTTATCCAAAGTGCCGATCATAATTTGTTGACGAGCTAACCGTTTATATAGTTCACTCAAAGAAGCACTTTCAACTAAGAAGCCTAATTCCATTATCCCAATTGAGCTACAGAGTTCCGCTAAGTCACTTAAAACATGGGAAGAAATTACAATTGTCATCCCCGCTTCTTGTAAAATTTTGATTATTTGGCGAAACTGCTGACGTGCCAAGGGATCTAAACCCGATACAGGTTCATCTAAGAGTAATAATATAGGTTCATGAATGATCGTTCTTGCCAAGCTTAAGCGTTGTTTCATCCCCCTAGAGAGGGAAGAAATAATACTATGACGCTTATTTTCTAACTGAACTAATTCTAATACCTCTAGTAACCGACGACGACGAAAATGTGGCTGTAAATCATATAAACGAGCAAAATATTCTAAATAATCCCAAACAGTTAAATCATCATAGAGGGGAAAATCATCGGGAAGATAACCCAGACGTTTTTTTAGCTGCGGATGAGAATCGTCTCTTAACAAGCGATCGCCGTTGATATAAATTTCACCTTTGGTCGGCTCTTCTGCTGCTGCTAACATTCTAATTAAAGTTGTTTTCCCTGCCCCATTTGGCCCAATTAACCCGTATACTTCCCCGTTTTTAATCCGCAGGTCAATTTCATTAACTGCAATCTGCCCTTCAAATCTTTTGGTTAAGCCATAGGTAGCGATCGCCCATTCTTGACTCATATAGCGTTGTTCATTTTAATAATGATTAATCCACAATTTCAAACTCAAGATTCTCTAGGTTCCAAAAATTGTAAGTAAAATGGTCAACCACATTAGTATCACTGAGTTCAAGATTGTAAAAATCTACTACTGGATGCTCAAAATATGGTCCTGCGTGCCAAGTTCCTATCTCCAGTTTAATAAAACAGTTGCCTGGAATCCGAAATGCTCGCATCTGGTTGATATATGGCTTAGAAGTAGTTGAGGGCGGACATACTGCCATTAACCAATCTTTATCATTTAGAGAACCCAAACATTGAGTACATAAATTGTGACGAGTAATTTTGTTAAAAGTTCTACCTCGATACTGCAACCTCATAATATAAAAACGAGGAGTACCATTACTTAAATTTAAAACCGCATCAGTTTCATCAAATAGTTTGCCATCAGGAGAAGGCGTAATCAGTTGACCATAAGGTTTAAAATTAGACGCAGTAATCGCTATAGCTGATATTTGTTTGAGAGATAGCAACTGTGACATTTGATGTTAACTAGGTTTGTTCTCTACTAACTTAACATTATAAATGGAAGGACTTTGGAACTGTTCGCGCTATCCTATAACAAGCAGTTTGATCTAAATAAATGATTTGAATTATGTTTGGAAAGTCGCCCCGTGAACCACAAAAGCCTACTATGTCAGATTTGCAGGACATTCAACTTATTCCTCCTCCCAATACAGCTAATCAAAACTCTCCTCAAGATACTTTACTGCAAACAAAAACTGAGGTTGTAGAAAAAAATGAAGAAACAAATGAAGAAACAAATGAACTTGTCTCAACCGTCGAAAAAATTAGTCGGATTGTTTCTCCCTATTTTGTTGTTGTTGTCGGCTTGGCTTTATATGATAATAATTTTTTAATCAGTACAATCTTAATTGTTTTAGGTTTACTCTCTCTCCTCAAAGTTTCTACTAAGGATGTAGGCAATTTTCTAGAGTGGCTGAAAAAGTTTTTAGGTTTAGGTAATTAGATATAACAGTCCTAAATCATTCATGAAAAAACAAATGACAAAAGACTAATGACAAATGACGAAGTGTACTAGCAATTTTCACGAAGTCAGAGGAAGCCTCGTCGTTTTACGGTGAAACAGTTGCGGTGCGGAGGTATCCGACCTTGAGGAGGGCGTGTCGCCTGGGGAGACCCCAGGCGTTTATACCGCTCGTCAAACTGTTGAACCCGAAGGGCGAGGTCTCTCTGACAACTCAAATAGGATTGTTATATAGTAATCCTATTTGAATCGTGAAATATACAATTTAAATTCACATTAACTTAAAAATTGCAATCAAGTAGGAGAAAAATATGAGCAAAAAACCTATTTTTCTGCTTAAAGCTAACGAAATAGCAGAACAGCAAGTAAGTTTTTCTCATCCTTGGAATTCCAATTCACTAATTGTAGGAACTCAAATTAGCCGTTTGACAGGACTGAAAAGAACGGCTGTCAGTCTAGCTAAAATTCCGCCTGGAAAAGAATCTTTTATCTATCATTTACATCATCGCGAAGAGGAATGGATTTACATCATTTCTGGCAAAGGAATTGCTGAAATTGATGAGCAAGAATATGAAGTTAGTACAGGAGATTTTATGGGTTTTCCAACACCTTCAGTCGCTCATCATTTGCGTAATCCCTACGATGAAGATTTGGTTTATTTAATGGGTGGAGAAAATCTTGATGTTGAAATCGTGGAATTTCCTCACCAACAAAAGTTAATGCTGCGACGAGACAAAAATATAGAAATTTACAATCAGTCTGATTCTGAAGAATTTAATTTTGTTCAAAATCAATAGACTATCAGTATTACTTATTACTTCTTTCTCTAAGCCTGCCAAGCTTTTTGCAACTTCGACCAGACGGTAACCACAGTCTGCTTAACTTCGTTCTGAAAACTCCATCTTTGGAAAGCTCGTTCATATTCTTCCCCTTGCGATTGATAAGCTTTCCACCCACTTAAAGCTACACCCAATCCCCAAAATAGCAAAATATATAAAGACCAGGAGAGAGTCCCAGCAGTAATTAAATTAAGAGAGACTAAAAATATATTAAAGATTGCGTATTTAGTCAATTTCTGTTTAAACTTTTGACGGCGATGTAAGTCAAAAATACGACGCTGTTGGTCGATCGCTTTTTGTTCTAGCCAATCTCTTTCAGCAGCTTGAATCGTAGCATTATTAATATCTAACTCGGCAGCAATTTCCCATAGCTGTTGACGACTTAATTCTTCATCGGTATGATGACGAGCGATCGCTAGTTGTAAGATTTGCTGAATATCCTCTTGGTTATAGGAGTCGGGGTATTGTGGGGTTGTATCTGGCATATTATTCATTGGCATCTCTCCATTTTCTATTATGCCTAAGATTCTCTAAGTTGTTACCGTAATTTTGAAGACGGTTTTTACTCTACAAGCACAAAAAGATTATTAGAACTAGCTTCATTTAGCATTTACCAATAATGTTTAATGAATAGTCAGAAGCTAGTTGATTGACAAATTGATAACATAAGACATAAGAGGTTTTAAAATATGTCTTCTAAAAATTCTGTAACTAAACTTTATTGCAAAGGATACGTAAGAACATTATCATTGTCAATAAGCAACAAATAATTGATAAAAGACTGGTATGGCTCACTACACGGCATCTTCCTTAAAAGCCGAACTCAATTCCAGAGGCTGGCGCATGACTCCTCAAAGAGAGAAAATTCTGCACGTCTTTCAAAATTTACCTAAAGGTAATCACTTAAGTGCAGAAGAACTACATGCTCTCGTCACCAAAAGAGGAGAATCCATTAGCTTATCTACAATTTATCGTAGTGTTAAGCTAATGGCGCGTATGGGTATTCTGCGAGAATTGGAATTGGCAGAAGGACACAAGCATTACGAATTAAATCAACCTTATCCTCATCATCATCATCATGTTGTTTGTATTCAATGCAACAATACAATTGAATTTCGAGATGATACTATTTTAAAGCACAGTTTAAAACAATGTAAAAAAGAAGGCTTTCAATTAATAGATTGTCAGTTGACGGTAATGACTATTTGTCCTGAAGCTATTCGTATGGGTTGGCCCTCGGCTTTGCCGACAGACTGGTGTTGTACTCGTGTTATTTCTGAAAGGGACACAGAACAAAAAAATTAAGCAACAGAAATTAAATAATCCACAAAATATGAGGTTTATAAGATTTTAAAAATCAAGTGGTTCAAAAACTGTTTCGTCTTCTTTCTGCCAAGCAGGATCGACAATACAAATAAAAATTAAGGGTTCATCCCCGCAATTAGAAATAAATTGTTTAGCATTAGGTGGGATGTAGATAGCATCTCCTGCTTCTACTAACTCCACTTGATCATCAATATGCATCTCGCCTTTACCACTCAAAAGATAATAAACTTCTGAAGTAGTTAAAGCATGAACCAGAGAAGTCTTTCCAACGGGTACAACCGCATGAGCAAGACTGTAGCGTAATTCTAGAGATTGCTTATCTGGATGCAGTAATTCTCGTAAAATAGTACCGTCACCTGCAATAAATTCTTCTACCTGTTGTAGTTTTCGTACTAACATTGTTTTTAACTTGTTACTCGTTACTTAATTACTTTATCCTTCATCGTTTCTGATAACTACAATCTGGATGTTCGTTTGGGGAATTTTGGGGTGTTGTATTGGAGACATTAGCGGTTAACCATTTACTGCCATCAGGGGCAACTACCAAGCCTTGAGCTTGTTGTGTTTGAGAAAAACTTTGAACATTGGTATCTTTTATTTCTCGTTGAAGTACTCCTACTGTACCATTATCACTGACTTGAAGATCTTCGCGCTCTGCCCAGTTAACAATGCGATCGCGATCGTTTAAATCTGCGGATGTAGAAATAAAGCCACCACGCCCTGTAATAATAAATGAACTACCACCAGCAATCTTGTTGTCTTCAAACTTACAAAGATTTTGATCTAAAATTGCTTGAGCATCAATGGGAATATCGGTTAATTGAAAAACCTCTGACGCAGGATTAGTATCTATGTAGTCAATGGTAATTGTGCCGTCAATCCCTTGCTGAGAATTAGCACTTATTTGATTATTAGGATCGCGAAAAATTATTCCCTGTTTATCGATTTTAATATTACCCCCTTGACCTAGCACTGCTTGAGCGGTGATGGCACTATCATCTAAAACAGCAATTCCCTCAGCAGTCAGATTAATATCTCCCCCTGTAGCCGATTCCATAGCATTGGTTGTAATTTGACTATTATTATGGAATTTATTTGATCGTCAGCATAATCAATATTTATATAATATTCATTATCAAAAACTTTCTCCAATTTGGCTTTAAAGTTGTTAAGGTTGCTTATTTTGATCATGTCAGAACCAAACTCTGAATCGGGATCAGCACCAAGAAGAAAAATTTTTGCTGGATTTTTTTCATCTTGAATTGCGATCGCTCGTAAATTTCCACTACCTCTTACATAAAGTAAATTAATTATTTGCCCAAATATTGGTTCTGGTGCTTTGCCAAATATTGGTTCTACTTTTGCTGGGTAAACTTGGCTTTGCTGTTCTGATGTGGATGTCATAATTTCATTTTGTAAGTTAGTCTATTGACCTATATGAATTACCCCTTAACGTTTTGCCATCTTGTTACATTTCTTAATAACAAAATCAATCAATACTATAGCTATACGTAAAAATGTTCTAATTCAATTTAAGCAGCAGTAGTTTTGGTCTGATTAAACTGATTGCGATCAGGTAATTCTGTTTCTAAATGTCTTAGGCGAGGTTCTTTATAAGCGATCGCTACCACCATTAAATTGAGTATTCCTAGTAATACCAATAATAGAGTTACTCCTTGACCCATGCCTGTATTAATAAATCTGCCGATGATTTGAGCTACTATTCCGCCTTCACTCATCAAAGGATTTAAGACATTATCGACTAAAGGGCCTGCCAGTAAATAAGCACAAATAGCAAGCGATCGCTCTAAAGTTTGTTGTAAGGCAAAAACGCGACCCTGTAGGCGGGTAGGAACTTTACTCTGCCAAATAGCCTGATTACAGCTAACAATGATTGGCTGCGAGAATAAATAGCCAAAGATTCCTATTGCCAAAATAATCGGAGATATCTTTAAACCACCTATTAAAACAATTACTCCTTGAAATCCAACAAAACCAATAATGGCTCGAACACGGTTTTTTGGGCCAGACCAAAGACTCATTAGGACGCTACCCAGAAGCATTCCACAGCCACCAACAGACAACACTATCCCCAATTGATCGGTAGAGCCAGGTTGATATAACAAGGGCCAAAGAACTACTTCTAACATTCCCATAGTGAAATAGCTAATCGCAATAAAACACACTAGACGGATTAATCCTGGTCGCAGAACAATATAATTCCAGCCAGCTATCGCATCAGATATGACTTGATTGACAACTTTGCGTCTGGTTTTGGTAAAACGTTTAAAATCAGGAAATTTAACCGTAACTAAAGCAATAATAGCGATCGCAAAAGTAGCAATATCAATACTTAAAATTGTTTCTAAACCGAGAAACTTCATCAACAACCCTGCGATCGCAGGTGCAGCAATTTTGGCGATCGCAAATGAAGCCTGTACCATACCATTAGCACGACTGAGATTTTTTGGTGGTACTAGTTGCGCGATCGCAGCCATATAGGCTGGCTGTTGAAAAGCGTTGAGACTAGATGAAATTATTAAGGCGAGATAAATATACCCAACCGTCAAATTATTTGACCAAACTAGAGACAGTATCACGAAAGTTACTATTCCTGTCCCCAAATCGCTCATAATCATCACCGAGCGACGATTCCAGCGATCTACCAAGACTCCAGCCAAAGGGGAAATAATCACCTTTGGGAGATACATAAACAATATGGTTAAGGCAAATTGGGTGATTGTCCCTGTATCTTGATATGTTTGGTCTAAAATCCAAAACCCCAAGGCAAATTCTGTTAGTTTAGAACCTAACAGTGAGATCACCTGCCCAATCCAGACAATAAAAAAAGTTTGCATATAGCATTAAATACAATAATTTATAACAATCAGTTAATATAAACAGATTTCCAGAAATCCGCACTAGTCATAATAGTTACTAGTAGCGATCATTAGCATCTATATAAGGTTTCAATAATATACTCCAGTTACTTTCACGTAACCAAACGAAATCTCAAAATTTAGCTTAATTATACGTATAGAGAGTATACCTATTTTTAAGATTATACGTATTTATACCTAATTAATTTATGAAATATAATATTAATATAGTTTATTTCATTAAAATCAAGTTTAGCTACTAGTCCACCAATTTAATTGGCATTTAGATCTTTTCCCTGACCCCTATCCCCTAAACCCTATACCCAATCTCAACCTATCATAATCTTTGTGGTTAACTAATAGAATAGGTTGAATTTTAAAATTGCGCTTTTCTTGATTAGCCTCTTAATTTATGATGATGAAAAGAAAAAATTTATTTTACTTAATATTTAATTAAGATAGGTAAGCAAAATCTAAAAAACATCAAAGATCGAAATCTGGTGGAATTTAACACTGTATTTAGTACAGTGCTATCAAGCAAAACATTTAGCGTTGACGATCAAAGAAAACAATAAAAATCAATGGCAAGGGTAGAAAATTACGAAGAAAATTACTATCTAACTCTAGGAGTATCTCAAAGCGCGACTTTAAAAGATATCAAACTAGCTTTTCGTCGTCTAGCTCGTCAGTATCATCCTGATTTAAATCCAGGCGATCCTGTTTCGGCAGAAAAGTTTAAGCAGATTTCCCAAGCCTATGATGTCTTGTCAGACACTACTAAACGTCGGCGTTATGATCGTCGTATGCCCTCAGAGGAAAATAAGCAAACAACAAGCCAAACTCAGCAGCGACCAACCACTGTTAATCCTAGAACAGCCCAAGATTTTTATGAGCGGGGTACTCAACACGCCCAAAAAAAAGAATATCGTCAAGCAATTGACAACTATACACAAGCTATTCGGCGAGATTCTCAGTTTGTTGATGCTTATCTCAAAAGATGTGAAGTACGTTACAAAATGGGCGATAATCAAGGGGTTTTAGATGATTGCTACGAAGTATTTAGCATTAATCCGAAAGTTGCCAAAGCCCATTATTACCAAGGACGGGCGCGTTATAGCTTGGGTTATACTCAACCAGCAATTGAATCTTATAGTTTAGCGATCGCTCAAGATAGTAATTATCCTCAAGCATATTATTATCGAGGCATGGCTTATAAAGAATTACAAATAGTTTCCTCGGCGATCGAAGATTTGTCTAAAGCAGCCCAATTATTCCGTCTACAAAAAAATCAGGAAGCTTATCGTCGTAGCCAAAAAATAATTAACGAGTTAACCCATAATCGGCGAACTCTTAGTAGATTTGATAATTTACTGCACAATTTTCTTATGACCTTGAGTTTGTCGTTTTTTAATCCTGGAGGAGGTTTATTACCTGCATTTTCTCGTTTAAATAATCAACAATTAAAGTCAGTTGGGATTATCTATGGTGTATTCTCTAGCTTCTGTTTTATCTGTAGCTATTTCATGACAGGACTACCATTAGAATCGTTTGTTTGGCAATTATTTTTAATCGGTACAATTCCTTTTGTGATTTTAATAATAACTAGTAGTTTCATGCGTTATCTAGGTCATCATCGAGGCAATTTTGCTACTGATATTTTTATTTCTGGAACTACCATTGCCCCCTTGGCTTTTATTTCAGTCTTAATAGGATTTTTTCCCTTATCGTTTTTTCCGTTAATGATTCCTTTAACACTATTTGGAATTACTTATTGCATACTAACCTTATATGTTAGTTATGTTCAATTATTAAATTTAACTGAAGCCAAAGCCGTCTTATTTGTGGCTTTAATGACAGTTATTAATAGTTATATCTGTTATTTCTTAATCCCTTATTTTCTTGACTAAATTTATCAGTAATTAGGCACTAGGTACTAGCCTTTAGGTTTTATTTATTTCTTATTGCCTAAGCTGAAGTGCATTTAAATTGTGTATTATTCTCTTAGTAAATTAGGCTGTAAACCCTTATTCTGACTTCTGACTTCTGACTTCTGACTTCTGACTTCTGACTTCTGACTCCTGACTCCTGACTCCTGACTCCTCTCTCAACTATTGATTTAAGTGCGTAACAGCTTACTTCCTACTTCCTACTTCCAATAATTAGAGAGCCTAGTAAACAACTAATTGTTTATCCAAACTCTCTTCATGTTTAAAAAATATTTAATTAATTAGTGCAATTAACGGTCTATCTAGCTAGACAATTGCTCAGTCTACATAATTCCTAACTGACCAAGAATACCTTGACCAGTAAAATATTCAGTAGCAACAGCAATAACAAAGCCTAGCATAGCTAAACGACCATTCCAATTTTCTGCAAATTGAGTAAATCCAAATTTATTTTCTTGGTTTTCCATCAGTTTGACCTCATTAAGATTCATTACGATTATCTTACCCAATTTAAATTTTTGTTGCAATAATTTGACTATTTTACTGTTCTTCAAGTCAATTAATCTTGACAATCAAGTAAATTAGCCATGCAAAGCTCACCTCACTCAGCGGTCAAATCATTTCAGTTACCACCTCTGCTTATACCAGGAGATCTAGTTATAGCGATCGCTGCTAGTGGCGCACTTAAAGAAACAGCAGCTTTAGAACAAGGTATTGCTATCTGGAGAAAGCGAGGATATCGAGTTGAATTAGGTAAAAATTATCAATCTTGTTGTGGCTATTTAGCAGGTAGCGATCGCCAGCGTCGAGAGGATTTAGCAGCAGCTTGGGATAATCCAGAATGTAAAGCAATCATTGCAATTAGGGGAGGGTATGGTGGAGCAAGACTATTAGAAGATTGGAGTTGGCAACAACAAGAATCACAACCTAAATGGGTAATTGGCTTTTCTGACGTTACCAGTTTGTTATGGAGTTTAGCTACAGTAAATATTACTAGCCTTCATGCACCAGTATTAACAACTTTAGCAACAGAACCAGATTGGGCGATCGCCAGAATGTTTAATTATCTTGAAACGGGACAAATTGAACCGCTAGAGGGCAAACCAGGAGGAGGAGGACAAGCTTCAGGAATTTTATTACCAGCTAATTTAACTGTAGCTACCCATTTATTACATACCACTATGCAACCAGACTTTACAGGCGCAATTTTAGCCTTGGAAGATGTTACTGAGTATCCCTATCGTATTGATCGAATGTTAACCCAGTGGCGGATGATGGGTTTATTTCAACAGATTAAAGGTGTTGCTTTAGGTCGTTTTAGCCGTTGTGAACCTTATCCAGGTAGTAATAGTTGGACAATCGAAGAAGTATTGCGCGATCGCTTTGAGGATTTAAAACTTCCTTTAGTATATGATCTCCCTTTTGGACACGATGGAGCTAATGCAGCCCTACCAGTAGGACAACCAGTTGTTTTAGATGGTGATACAGGTGTTTTAAGTTGGAATCAGAAGTCTGCTAGAATTTCAGACATAGACTAATATGTAACAAAACTTAATGGAGAACTGATTATGCCCCATACTATTGTCACTGAAACCTGTGAAGGAGTCGCAGATTGCGTCGATGCTTGTCCTGTAGCTTGTATTCACGATGGCCCTGGTAAAAATACCAAAGGCACAGATTGGTACTGGATCGATTTTGCCACCTGTATTGACTGCGGTATCTGTTTACAAGTATGTCCAGTTGAAGGCGCGATCGTTGCTGAAGAAAGACCAGACTTACAAAAAACACCACAATAAGTCCCTGATGTAGAGGTTAATTCAACATTTGGATAAAGTAGCAATTAGCAGATAGCAGATAGCAATTAATTAATTTTGTCTTAACCTGAATTGAGGTTAGTTACCGCCAAGATAGATTTGATTGGTCTTTGAATTTCTTTGCCCTCCTTATCGACTCTGCCATAGAAATTTTGACCTCGGTAATAAAGAGAGGCGGAACTTCCGCCATCGAGATTCATTGCTTTAGTTGCCCCTAAACTAGAGAGAAATTTAGCCAATTCTGGCAGAGATATACCTGAATTTAGAGGTTCTTCAGGTTTTTGAGCTACCATGACTAAAATTACATCGCCATTAGGGGTAATTCCGACTGCGCTTCTAGCATTTAAACTATCAGTACCGATCGCATCACGGATTTTTGAACCATTTTGATAAGTTGTGAAAGCTTCCGTAACCGAAGTATCTTGAGGTAATAAACTAGGCCCTGCCCCTAAAGACTCCATTAACGTGCAATTTTCGGGGATAGGTGTCGAGTGTAATTGAATATCGTATCTGGTTTCTATTCCACAACTGTAGCGACGAAACTCAGCACGGTTGAATATTTTTCCTAAATACTGTTTTAAATCTGGGTTGTCTACCAATCTTTCATTGAAACGTGGATCGGCAACAATTTTTGTTTGTTGGATAATAAATGAAGTTGTCTTGTGATTAACAGGATCGAAATATCCGCCGTTAATGGCAGCAATAGTCTGATTTTGCTCTGGTTTAACAAAATCTGCAATTGATTTGAGTTCACCTGTAACTCTGGGAATAACCGTATAGTTACTATTGTGGGGAATAGTTACAGTATGAATAGTGTGATGTTTTCTGGTAACAACCTGATAACGAACTGAACTTGTGTCGGTGGTTGATTGGGCTGAAGATAAATTTTTGCCACCCAAAACTAAAATAATACCTAAACTGATGAAAACTAAGAACAGTCGTCCCATCTTATTCATGCTGCTTATCCTCTCTTAGCCAAACGCGCATCAATAGGATAATAAATTAAACCAATACCAACCTTGTTTTGATGAGTAAAAATATCTTTTGATGAAATTAAATCTTTCAGACAAACTTGAATCATAGATATAGGACGATTAATAATCTTGCTAATTTCTTTAATCGTTATACCAGTATTTCTGGCTTGAATTATTGTCAAAATTTGTTCGCGAGTACTAATACCAGGAGTAGCACTAATAATTTTAATCTGTATCACTGAATCAATCTTCTCTCAATATATTTTCCATAGATATAACTACAGCGACAGTCTATAGCTATCCTCGCAGTTATATCTGCTATTTTTGGTAATGCCTAGAGAAAATATACCTAGATCAATAATCTTTATTTCAGCTTTAATATTGCCAAGTTGTTTAAGCTTGTACGCATTTAAATTGTGTATTATTCTATTAGACAACAAACTATCAAACTCTCTCCCAGTCTCCTTATCACCCCGTCACCCCGTTAATCTCAATCAACAAATTAAATACCTGACAGCTTACTACCATTTAACTTGCGATCGCTCTTTAACAATTTGAGAATAAACTCTCACTGTTTGTTGAGCTAAATCACCCCAGCTAAAACACTCTGTCAGAGAACGATAAGCATTTTCTACTAGATATTGGGCATAGGTAGGATTTTGTAAAACCTCTAAAACACCCCAGGTTAAAGAATGAGCATCGTTAGCACGAGTGACAATACCTGTATAATCGTGATGAACTACTTCTGGAAGACCACCTGTATCTGAGACGACTACAGGCACACGAGCAGCAAAACTTTCGAGGGCAACAATCCCAAAAGGTTCGTATAAACTTGGAAAAACAGCACAGTCAGCAATGGTTTGAAACTTATCCAAATCTTGATCGGACATAAAACCTGTGAAATAACACTGTTCCAAAATACCAAGACTTTGAGCTTGCTGTTGGAGGTGATTAGTATCCCCTCCACCAATAATCACAAACTTAACGTTTCCCCCCATTGACCAAAGTATTTTGGGTGCAGCATTAAGTAGGACAGAAACACCTTTTTCATGGGTCATTCGTCCCACATAGTAAACAATTTTTTCCTTATCGTTAGCAAAGCGACGACGAAACTTAATACGCTCAAATTGGCGATCATGGCGTTTTTTTTCGGGGCGAATGCCATTATAAATAACGTCAATTTTGTCAGCAGGGGCTTGAAAAACCCGTTGAATTTCCTGATGCATATACTGACTACAAGCAATTATCCGCCAAGCTTCGTAAGCTAACAGCTTTTCTTTATCATTAATATATTGTTGTTTAACTGTGTGGATGCCATTATAGCGACCATATTCTGTGGCATGAATTGTAGCTACGATAGGAAGTTTAAAGTTATGCTTGAGAGCGATCGCAGCATCTCCTACCAGCCAGTCGTGAGCATGAATTAACTGAAAGTCATCATGTTCCTCAAGTAATTTGCCACCACAACTACCCATGCTATGGTTCATGTTAGCAACCCAATGGAAAAAATCATTACCAGGAGCGACAGGGCAACGATAAAGGTGAATTCCTTCGACAATTTCATACTTGGGAGCAGAACCAAATTCGACGGTGACGAGGTGGATTTCGTGTCCGAGTTTAACTACTTCTGGGTATAATTCTGCCACGTGACGAGCAATTCCTCCAACTATCCGAGGGGGGAATTCCCATGCCAACACCAAAATCTTCATCTTTTGATTCCTCAGGCGATCGCCTTATCAATAGCTACAATTTTATCAATTGATAATTAGTTAATTAAGACCTCTCCTTTAAAGGACTAATAATCTAATCAATCATCATAAATCTATTTAGGATCTATGTCTTCTTCTAAAGAGTGAACACTCTTTAATATTTTTTAATTCACACTCAACGTTTTATAGATGTTGAAGGCAAAACCAACGCGGTTTACCCGTTGGATGTAGCCGTAGCGTCCTAAAGGCAGCGCAGTCATAATTGATGATTAGCACGATGGTGGTTCTACATGGTCGGGTTCCCCGACCGTAGCCCACCATCAATGTACTTTTTGATGGTACTAGCAGACATCTCTCCTGCTGTTCCACAGTAATAACTACGAGTCCACATAGAAGGCAATTTCATTAGATGTGGAAACTGCGATCTTAGTACCCTAGAAGTATATCCTTTTAAGCGAAACATGATTTGATGAGGCGCAATAGTTGGAGGTGTATTGACAAATAAGTGAACATGATTGTTGTCAATTTCTAGTACCAAAATATTCAAGTCCAACTCTTGACACTTTTCATATAACAATTCTTCTAGCCTCACAGCTACATCACCTACTAATACCTTTTTACGTCGCTTAGGTATCCAGACAAAATGGTAGTTAATAGCTGTGACCGATGTGTTTTGATGTCGGTATCTATTTTGTTGATTCATTTGACATATTGACAATAAAGTCTGTATGATACTTTAAATTAATTAGCACGCGCAGTCAATGTTCATTGCCTACTGTTTCAAGCTAAAACCTAATACATCGGTTAAAACTGCTTTAGGGGCAGACTTGGGAATTAACAAACTTATCAGCTTGAGTGACGAAAGAATAATAGCTAATCCCCGATTTGCTGAACGATATTGGCGCAGGAAAAGTATTCGTCAAAGACGTGCTAGCCGTAAAAAGAAAGGGTCTAAAAATAGAAGCAAAGCATATCAGTACTTAGCCAAAATCGACCAAAAAATAGTCAACCAAAGGCAAGATTGTCACTGGAAAATAGCCAATAAACTGTGTCGTGAAGCTGAAATTTTGATATTTGAAAATCTCAATATAAAAGGACTTTTAAAACGATGTCAACCAAAGAAAGATTCCAAGGGAAGATATATTAAAAATGGACGTAATGCCAAGAAAGTATTAAGCCGTTTAATTAGCGATACTGCTTGGGGAGAATTGAAACTAAAAGTGCAGTGGGTAGCTGAGAAGTTAGGACGACACTATGTTGAAATAGACCCTAGAAATAGTAGTCGAGAATGCCATAAATGCGGTCACATAGCCCAAGAAAATCGTAAGAAAGAACGGTTTTTCTGCTTGGAATGCAATCATTTGGAAGATTCCGATACTCAGGCTGCTAAGAATATTTTAGCCAGAGGTTTAAAGCAACTGGGAATTAACCTCAACCAGCTACCGATGGTGCATCGGAAAGTTACGGCTCAGGAGATATCATTGGGGAGGACGCGGAATTTGAGGTTGCCTCAAATTCTTCAGCCGTCCGTGTTGCCCGATGAGCCTAGCAACCCAAAGATGATTGAACAGTTAAGCTTGTTTAATTCATGCCTTGTGGAGTGTTAGTTCAGTAATGGACTAGCCCAGATTCCAACGTGGTTTACCCGTTGGAGTGGTCAAAATTTATCTCTCTACTTAAGTCGGCAAAATAATATGAGCGATCGCAATTCTTTTATCCGTTCTGATTTAGCCCAATTAGCTGCCTATACTCCCCATCCTGGAGGTGAAAGCTCTGTAATTGTAGATCGCCTTGATACTAATGAAAGTCCTTTGGATCTGCCAGCAGAAATAAAATCTAAGTTGGCGTGGACATATCAACAGGAAATAGAAGCCAATCGTTATCCCGATGGTAGTCATCACGAATTAAAAGAAGCGATCGCCCAATACGTTCAAGAGTCAGCTAATTTAACCAGTCAGATAACTACAGCTAATATCTCTGTCGGTAATGGTTCAGATGAATTAATTCGTTCGTTGTTAATTGCTACTTGCTTGGGAGGAGAAGGTTCTATCTTGGTAGCACCCCCTACTTTCTCTATGTACGGGATTTTAGCGCAAACTTTAGGCATTCCTGTAGTTAGTATTGCCAGAAAAATAGATAATTTCGCTTTAGATCCAGAAACAGCAGCACAAGCCCTTAAACAAACCAATAATCCCCCTATTCGGGTAGTGTTTGTGGTGCATCCCAATTCTCCTACAGGTAATGCCCTTGTGTCTCAAGAATTAGACTGGTTAAGAAGTTTGCCTGAGAATATTTTAGTAGTCATAGACGAGGCTTATTTTGAGTTTAGTCAGACATCAGTGGTAGGTGAATTAGCCCAACGTCCTAACTGGATTATTTTACGTACTTTTTCCAAAGCTTTTAGGTTAGCTGCTCATCGAGTCGGATATGCGATCGCTGCTCCTGATTTAATTAAAGTATTAGAAAAAGTTCGTTTACCCTACAATTTACCTAGTTTTTCTCAAGCAGCAGCTAAAATCGCCTTACAACAACGTAATTTACTCTTACCTTTGGTAATAGAAACCATACAAGAAAGAGAGCGAGTCTGGTCAATTCTCCAAAAAAATCACAACCTCAAGGTCTGGCAGAGTCAAGCTAATTTCTTATATCTCCGTCCTCAAAATACTCCCCCCGATAATCAGGAACAAGTTCTAGCAGCAATTACTCAAAAACTAAAATCTGAGGGAACTTTAATTCGTCATACGGGAGGAGGCTTACGTGTTACTATTGGCACTCCCACAGAAAATAATCGTACTGTGCAGCGACTAGAACAAATAAGCTGTTAATCATTTAATTTACTGGTTATGACTGACTGGGAGACTAAGTGACTTGGAGACTGGGAGAGAGTTGAAGAGTTTTTTCCTTATACGAATAATATGCAGTTTAAATGCATAACAGCTTAAAACTAATTTAAGTTGAGCTATGTAAACTAAAGGAATTAAGTTCTTTGGAAGCTCAGGCTAAACATTAATCAATAGCAAAATGTTATACATATATAAAAGTTAAACTTATGTACGATCTAATAAAAATTTAAGAGTTGGAATTAATTATCAATGCTACTTGAGGCAAATTTTCTATAATACTTAATGTACTTAGCAACGAAAATTAGTTATCTTAATCTTCACTGTGATTTTCTAGTTTAATCTGAATTAAAATAGCCCACAATTCACTTATAGAGACTCATCTAAATTGTAATCATTTTTAAATTTGGTCTACTCATGAACAATCCCTCCACACGTTTTGCTTTGATTTCCAGTCTAGTAAAAGTAAAAAGCCATCGTTTAAGAACCATAAAACTATTAACAGCCTTGGGTGCAACCTCTTTACTGGTATCCCAAAGCAGTTCTCCTGTCGCAGCAGCACTAGAAGATAGTCCTAAAACTGTCATTGATGAAGTATGGCAAATTATCAGCAGTGAGTTTGTAGATCCCGATTTCAATCATGTTGACTGGAAAGTAAAACGCCAAGAACTATTGCGAGGAGACTACCAAGATCAACAAACTGCTTATAAAGCAATTCGTCAATCTCTGGAAGGCTTAGGTGATCCCTACACTAGATTTTTAGATCCAGCAGAATACGAAGAGCTAAGTAACCAAACTTCGGGAGAACTATCTGGAATTGGTATTCGTTTAGGAATAGATAAAGAAACCAAGAAACTAACAGTATTTGAACCTATCCCTAATTCTCCAGCCACCAAAGCAGGATTAAAAGCAGGAGATCAAATTGTCAGTATCGACGGCAAACCAACGACCAAGATGACTTTAGAGCAAGCCTCCGCAGCCATAAAAGGTCAAGTAGGCACAAAAGTAAACCTAGAAATCGCTCGTCCCAGTAAACCAGCTTTTGAAGTTAGTATTGCCAGAGCGCAAATAGAACTTCCTTCGGTTAGTTACAATCTGAATCAAGAACAGGGTTCTAAAGTTGGTTACATTAAGCTCGATGAATTTAGCTCTCACGCTGCGGAACAAATGCAGAAAGCGATTAAAGATTTGAGTTCCAAACAAGTTTCGGGCTTTATTTTAGATTTACGAGGTAATCCTGGCGGATTATTATTTTCGAGTGTAGAAATTGCTCGGATGTGGATGGAAAAAGGCGCGATCGTTTCAACTCTTGATCGCCAAGGTGGTAACGAAAAATTTGCTGCTAATGGTAATGCCTTGACTGATCTACCTTTAGTAGTCTTAGTCGATGGCTACTCGGCTAGTGCCAGCGAAATCTTAACAGGAGCATTAAAAGAAAACCATCGAGCAAAAATAGTTGGCAGTCGTACTTATGGCAAAGGCACAGTACAGTCGGTTCATTCTCTTTCTGATGGTTCAGGTTTAGCGGTTACTATTGCTCATTATTACCCTCCTAGTGGCACTGATATTAACAAAAAAGGGATTGCTCCCGATATCACAGTTAACCTTAATCGTGAACAGCAAACTAAATTAAGTATTCATCCTGATTGGATTGGTACTCAGGAAGATCCGCAATATTCTAGAGCGGTTAGCATTCTCAAAAACGAGTTTATTAGTAAGGCTAAGGACACTAATAACCCCATAACTACTAATCAACCTGCGTCAAATAAACCTAACCTTAACTAATTAGTCGGCGTTGCATCATTATTAAGATGGTTTAGGTCGACTAGGAGACTGAGAGACTAGGAGACTGGGAGAATTATTAAACCGAATTGTTTAAAATCATCTCGCAGCTATGCAACGCCAATTAGTCAGGTATGTTTGATATTTGAAAATATATTGATTGACTGTAAGTTTAGTTTTAATTTTGGGCAAATTACTTATACGTACATAAGTAATAGTTTTGGCTGATTAAATTATGACAACATCACACATAGCACCTACGGTCACTTCTCCCAGTACAACCAAGTTTATTGAAGAAATATCAATTATCATTGCAGCTCAAGATTTAACTCCGACAATGATGAGCCAAGATTTTCTAAAATTTAGTGGCATTATTCCAAAAGAATGGGAGTTATCTCAACAGCCTGTACTCAATCCCAATTTTGCCCAGCTAAACTTTACCAATAATATTAGTATTAACGCTCAACCGCGCACGATTACTATTAGTGAACCTCTTGGTGATAAACAACTAGAAAATTTAGCGATCGCTCTAGTAGCAAGCAATTATATCGCTAAGTTGCCCCATGCAGAATATATGGGTTTGAGTTTTAGCCCTAAAATTTTAATTCCTTTCCCCACAACACCCGAAACAGCACGGGAATACATCACTAACACTTTACTTGGTTCTGGTGCTTGGAAAAGAATTGGGATAGTCCCAGTACAAGCAGGGATTAATTTAGTCTATCTTTTAGATAGATGTCAACTAACCATGAATATCTCCGAAGCCAGATTACAACAACCTCAACAGCAGCCGATAACCGCTATCTTATTTGCTGGCAACTTTAACTACAACGTCAATCCAGGAGATACTAAAGATGATCGAGTTGTGCAAATAACCAAGTTTTTAGATAACTGGCAAACAGATTTAGCAGAGTTTCGTGACATAGTTAACCAAAAGTTTTTAGACTCTGATAGTCAAGATTTGGAGCAATCTATTGGTGAAACAAGTCTCTTTCCTGGGCAAACTTTATAGTTTTTTTGGGCTAAACGATTACAATAGAAAGGTTGTCCTTTTAAATTAAATAATTATGGCAGTACCAAAGAAGAAAACTTCTAAATCAAAACGCAACAGTCGTAAAGCAACCTGGAAACGCAAAGCAGCACTGGAAGCTCAAAAAGCCCTATCTTTAGGTAAATCCGTCTTATCTGGACGTTCTAATAGTTTTGTCTATCCTCAAGATGATGAAGAAGATAACGAAGAATAAATTATTAATAGATTTACTTTTTTGACCCTTCAATTAAATCGGTACAATGAAAGGTGTGTCTCCTCAAGGTTACGCACCTTTGTTTTTAGCTTCATTCAAGTCAAGCATTATGCCGAGAAAATTTTTTGCCAAACCAGAAGCAGCAGAAAGCGATCGCGTCCCCCCTGGTCAATATCTAGCCAAAGGTTTTCCTGTCCTGACTTACGGTGAAACCCCTCAAATCAACACTGATGACTGGTTATTTAAAGTTTGGGGTTTGGTAGAAACCAAAAGTTTTAGTTGGTCAGATTTCATGAACCTACCTCAACATAACTTTACTGCCGATTTTCATTGTGTAACTCGCTGGTCAAAGCTAGATGTGCAGTGGACTGGTGTTAAAGTTACAGATTTTTTTGAGACAATTAACCTCGATTCCCAAGCAACCCATGTTTTGCAACACTGTTACGGTGGGTACACAACCAACCTGAGTTTAGAAGATTTTAGCCGACCTGAAAACTTTTTTGCCCATACTCTCAATGGTGAACCTTTACCAGCCGAACATGGAGGCCCAATGAGGCTAGTTGTCCCCCATCTCTATGCTTGGAAAAGTGCGAAGTGGATTAATGGTCTGGAATTTTTAGATCATGATGAGTTGGGTTTTTGGGAACGCAATGGTTATCATCGACGGGGAGAACCTTGGGCAGAAGAACGTTATGCAGGAAGGTAATAAAGATTACTTAAAAATTAATTTGATTTCAATCCCACGAACTAGCAATTTTGGTGTATATGTAATAATACTGATAATGTGAATATCTATCTTTATGCTTTCTCTTGAAACTCCCCAAACTTCTGTTGAAGCTAAACTATCACCTAAAAACCGCATCTTGCTAATTGAAGATGAAGATTTGATTAGAGAGATGGTCGTTATTGCTTTAGAAGAAGAAGGTTATGAGGTTTATACAGCTAACAATGGTAGAGCAGCCTTAAATATGTTGCAAAACCCTGATTTAACTAATGCTAAATTAACTCCAGATTTAATTATTTTAGATTTGATGTTGCCAGAGGTAAATGGCTTAGATATTTGCCGTTTGTTGCGCTTCCAAGGGGACATTACACCTATTTTGGTTATTAGTGCTAAAGCTAGTGAAACAGACCGTGTATTGGGCTTGGAAGTGGGGGCTGACGATTATCTAACAAAACCTTTCAGCATGAGAGAATTGGTAGCTCGCTGTCGTGCTTTGATACGCCGTCAAAGATACAGCAATTCCTCTGCTAGTTCTGTCCAGAAATATGGTGATATCCGTCTTTTTGCTCAAGAATGTCGAGTTACAGTCCGTGGTCAGGAAGTTAATTTATCACCAAAAGAATTTCGTTTATTAGAGTTATTTATGAGCTACCCTCGACGAGTCTGGTCAAGGGAACAATTAATAGAGCAGGTATGGGGGCCTGACTTCATAGGAGATACTAAAACCGTTGATGTTCATATTCGTTGGTTACGAGAAAAACTAGAAACAGAACCAAGTCAACCTGAATATTTGATTACTGTTAGAGGCTTTGGCTATCGTTTTGGCTAGGACAGTTAGGGCAGTTAGGACAGTTAGGACAGTTAGGACAGTTAGAGCAGTTAAAGACTGTACGGTCATTGCTCTTACTGTTACCAAAATCCTCGCTTACCAGTAGGCATAGTGGTCATCCAATTGGTCTTGACTTCTTCTAGTTGTTCCTGAGTTAAATTACTATTACTCAAATTAGCTCCACAGAGATTAGCACCTTTCAATTTAGTGTCTTTAAAATTAGTTTCGCTTAAATTAGCTCCACGTAAATCAGCCCCTTCTAAATTAGAAGTATTGAAAAAAGCCTTGTTTAAATTAGCGTTGCGTAATAGTGCTTGACGTAGATCACAATCAGTAAAGTTTGTTTTACTTAAATCTGCTCCCTGTAAATCAGTTCTAATTAGTTTAGATTCATAAAATTTGGCTGCCGATAAATCAGCTTTTTGTAAATTCTGCATACTCAGATCTTTTAAGCCAAAGTCTTTTCTACCAGAGGCATAAAAGCTAATAACTTCTTCTGCCGAGAGTTTTACAGGTTTAGGAGGTGTTTTAGGCGTTTGCGCATCTGAAGCTTGACTATTCATGATCTTAGTGCGTGGATTGCCAGTCTGATAGCTATTTCGTGAGTGGCGAGAAATAGATGTATTATTACTACCAGCACGGCGTGACATTCTCGTATCCATTCTCGAAGCAGAAGGTAAATTACGACGGGGAGCAGTAATACCAGTACGACTAGACATAGAAGTATTGCCTACACTCGGATAACTAAGAATACTTTCTGATAAGCTGTCAATGTGATTTTCCATATCTAAGGCTTGTAAAGCCTCTTCAGCAGTTTTGTAGCGATTTTTAACTGCTACTTCCAGCATTGTAGTCAAGATTTCGGCAAAGCGATCGCTAACCTTAACATATTTAAACCAGTCAATGTCTCCCGTAATCGGATCACAATCCATATTTTTGGGTGCTTTACCAGTCATTAAATACATACAAGTAACACCAAGAGCATAAACATCACTAGAATAGACAGGACGCATTGCCAGTTGTTCAGGTGGAGCAAAGCCAGGAGTCCCCACAGCAAAAGCAGTGAGAGCTGTTTCATTAGCTCCCGCTTGTCCAGCAGTATTGACCTGATTTTTAACAACCCCAAAGTCAATTAAAACCAACTTATCATCGATTTCACGGCGGATAATATTGGCTGGTTTTATATCTCGGTGGATAACTTTTTGCGCATGAATATCTCTTAAAATCACCAAAACTTCTTTTAATACCTGGCGAGCTTTTGCTTCATTTAACACTCCCAGTTTCTTGACTTCCTGTTGTAAATTATCGCCTTTAACAAATTCTTGAATTAAATAAAATTGTTGACGATCTTCAAAGTAGTCTAGCAGTCTTGGGATCTGAGGATGATTACCAATTCTACCTAAAGTTTTTGCTTCCCTTTCAAACAATTCTCTCGCCATTGACAGAAAATTAGGATTATCTGTATTAGGTCTTAACTGCTTAATGACACACAGAGGTTTACCTGGAAGTGCCAGATCAGCAGCTAAAAAAGTTGCCCCAAAACCGCCTTTACCTAGTCCTTTTACTAAGTGATAGCGACCATGTAACAGTAGTTTTGATCCACAAGCTGCACACAATTTGGCTTTGGGATTATTAACAGGCTTAGGACAAGATGGATTTAGGCAATAGCTCATTCAAAATACCTACAAGGCTCTGTCTAACAACGATGTTTTAAAAAGAGCGAATTCGCTCAATAGCTGATTTTTTTGATGACAATTATATGTTGTCAGCTATTTCTCCACCAGCATATCCTAAATTTTTGAAAATCAGTTGAAAGACGCTACTTATTGATAATTGAATAAATTGAATTTAGCTACTGTCAATTTAAGAGCTTTTAGACATTAGTAGAATCAAAAGGTAGGGCATAATAAGCAATTCCCTCCGACTCAAAGTTGGCTAAGTCGTTGGTTACATAATCTCTTTCTACGGTTGAAGGGGTATAAAAATGTGAGCCAGTAGTGGAATCATAAAACCGATAGATTGGAATTGATCCTTCTACTTGTGTATTGTAGGCATAGAATACTTCCCCTTCATAGTTAAAGTTAGTAAGTTCTTGTTGTACAACATTGCGTTCATTTTCATCGATAGTGTAGAGATGAGAGGCTGTATCTTGGTTATAAAAACGATAGACTGCAACAGATTCTTCTGTCACTAATGGATCAACAGCTTTATAAGATGCGCCTTCATAGGTGTAGTTAAACAATTTGCTGACGACATAATTACGCTCGTATTTATCTGCCGTATAAAAATGAACCCCTTTATTACTGTCATAAAAACGATAAATAGTATTGTCATCAAAATCTTTTACTTGAGGTATGGCTGTAAAAAAATTAATAATATCTTGGGTATTAATAATATTATTAATTGCTTCAACCGCTCCTCGTCCTGCCTCACCAGAGTCTTGAAAGAATTGAGAAATTGTTAGATCATTTTCTAACTGAACTAGACCATCACGATTAAGATCAATAATTAGGTCATTTTCTACTTTTTGTAAACCAATAATTCCTGGTCGAGGTAAAGATAATTCAATTACAGAGTCTTTGAAAATATTAGGATTACCTGACAAACTGACATAGAAATTAGAATAACTTTCATCAGGTAAATTTTGAAGATTATTTTTATCGGCAATAAGCAAAAAGTCTCGTCCATCTTCATCGTAAATTTTACTACCGTTACTATTATTGACATCAATAAAGTAAAAATCATCCCCAGAATTACCTTCTAAAGTATCTTTTCCTCCAAAACTCAATAAACCTTCACCGCCAAATCCTCCTAAAATTTGATCATTTCTAGTCTCACCATATTGAAATTGTTCTGTATCGACAAAAAGCTTACCGTCTTCTAAATCTGCGGATCTTTGATTTATTGTGACAATTTGCTCATCAATAGTTTCTGGTGAAAAACCTAATCTAGTTAAATCTATGTCTCCTGTTGCTGCTAACTCTTCCCAAGTAAAATTACCTCGATAATTATTTGACTGCCGAAAGCGACTGGCAAATTCTTCGTAACTAAAATATCCTTCAGTTAAATTAAAAGTTTCAAGGCGATTAGCTGGCTGTTGCCAATCAATTAAAATAGCGTATTGATTGGTATTTAGATCACCAATAAAGAGATGTCTATTGTCGATTTCTGCTGTAAAAGAAGTTTCTTTTTCTAATCCAATTCCTTCTGAACCTATAGTAGTCCATAAAATATTATCTGAACTATTATTACCTTCAATAATAATTCCTGTTGAGTTATCACGAATTTGATAATCATTACTTCCAGTACCACCTACTAAAATAGTAGTTGCTTTGCCGTCAGGTAAATTACCTCCTAAAAAAGTGGTAGTAGTATTTAATACGTCGTCACCATTCAAAGCATAAAGAATTTGTAGATCTGAACCACTAAGACTATCAAAGCCTTCTCCTGAGTAACCTAACCCAATTCCAAGCAGTTCATTAAAATTACCTGTAGTCATAAATTTTTAATAATAATTAATGATTAATCAAAATATAAACTTTGAGAAACAATATATAACTCTAAAACATTTAAAATAGATGATTTTAGTTAAATCTTGATTGAAAATTATTAAATTGTTTATACCAAATTTATATTTTAAGAAATTTATCTCTTAAATATCAAAGATAATTAATCTGTCTTGATCAAAAAAACCTGAAGTTATGGATCTTAAAACCATAGGTTACTAGTACAGTCAATTTATTTCAACAGGTAATTAGTGTAACTAGAAATATAAATATTTTATTTAGTTAGAAAAAGTAGCTATGAGTTGAGTTAAGAAAAAAGAGAGCAAAAATATTTTCTTCATATAAACTTTATATTTTTTTATTATTTTAAAGTCAATGAATAACTTCATCTTATCTTCATCAAAATTTTTTAAAAATTTATCAGTATTTTAAAGTATTGATTAAGTTATTGATTTTTGTGGGTAATTAATTTTATATTTTCTAAATAAACTGCTGTAAAGTACAATATTTTCTAGTAGCAAACTAAATATATTTTTGTCAACTGCTAACTCTAATTAAAAGAGCCATTCTCTACAAAATATTTAATTCAAATCAAAGAGTAATTACTTATGATTTTTGCACCTAATCAATCCTCTACTATTGCCTTTATTGATTTACAAATAGATAATTATGAGCTATTAATTGCAGGGATGCAGCCAGAAACCCAGGTGGTTTTATTGGATGCAAATATTAATGGTATTGTTAAAATTACTGATACCTTACAGCAAGCTCAATATGCAGCAGTACATCTAATTACACATGGTTCACCAGGATGTCTTTATTTAGGTAACAGCCAATTAAACCTGGATACCATAAAGAATTACCAACAAGAATTGCAAAGTTGGTTTCGTGATTCATCTCCTACCTCTAATACTTCATCGCTACTGATTTACGGTTGTGAGGTGGCTGCGGGGGATGCAGGAGCAGAATTTATCAGTAAACTTCAGCAGTTAACAGGAGCAAAAATTGCTGCTACCAAAACTCTTACGGGTAATAAAAATCTTGGGGGTAATTGGCAGTTAGAAACAACTACTGAAGAAATGACAGTTAATCTGGCGATCGCTGAATCAGCTAGATTAGCTTATCAAGGAGTTTTAGGCAATTTTGTAGTCACTACTGCCGATGATGAAGATGATGGCGATGTAGATGGAGGTGATCTATCTCTACGAGAAGCTATAGCTGCTGCTAACAATACAGCAGGGACGGATACCATTACCTTTGAAAGTAATATTAATCACATTAAGCTGACTCAGGGAACATTATCAATTACTGATGGCTTAGAAATAAACGGTTTGGGAGCAGATGCTTTAACTATTGATGGCGGTAATCAAAATTTTGCCGTTTTTTCCATCGGCGATCAAAATCTTCTAACTCCCACATTTACCGTAGCTATGGACGGCGTTACAATCACAGGGGGTAACAATCCTGAAGCTGGTGGGGGAATTTATAACCTCGAAAATTTAAAGATTTCTAACAGCGTCGTTTCAGGCAATACTACAGCCAAAGAAGGTGGGGGAATTTTTAACTTAATTGGGACAACAGAGATTATTAATACTGTGATCAGCAATAACACAGCTACTTATGGTGGTGGTGTTAGTAATTATCTCGGCGCAACTATTCTTAATAGCAGTACTATTTCTGGTAATACTGCTCTAAAAAATGGTGGTGGTTTAGATAACTATGCTGGTGCGTCAGTGGCTTTGTATAGTCGAATTGAAGATAATACTGCTGCTAATGGTGGTGCAATTGGTAATCATACAGGAGCGATCGCAGTTGTTCTAAGTGTTGTCTCTGGTAATACGGCTAGTAATAACGGTGGGGGTATTTACAACGAAAATGGCGGTGCGACAGTTACTCTAAGCTACATTAGAGATAACAATGGCAACTTTGGTGGCGGTATAGCTAGTCAGAAAGAAAATAGCACTACTGTAATTACTAGTAGCGTTGTTTCAGGTAATACAGCTAATGTTGGTGGTGGCGTAAACAACTACCAAGGTTATGTCAATATTGTTGCTAGTACTATTTCAAGTAACTCCGCTCAGACTCAAGGTGGGGGAGTAAGTACATATTTGGGTAATAGTAATATTATTAATAGTACTATTTCAGGTAACTCGGCGAATGAAGGAGGAGGAGTTAGTAATTTTAAAGGTCAAACCGTTCTTCTTAGTAATACTCTTACTAATAACTCAGCATTCTCTGGTAGTGGTGTAATTAGTTACTATGCACCGACAGTAATTGCCAGTAGCATCATTGCAGGTAATCATAATTCCCCTGACGTGGCAGGGAAATTTTTCGAGACTGCTGGTAACAATCTAATTAGCGATCGCGGTGAAGTAACGAATCTAGTTAATGGTGAGAATGGCGATCTGGTTGGTACTACTGATAATCCTATCGATCCTAAACTGGGAGAATTACAAGATAATGGAGGTTTTACTCCCACTCACGCTTTATTACCTGGTAGTCCTGCTATTGATGCTGGAGGAGATTTCGGCATTACTGGCGATCAGCGAGGTGAGAATTTTGTACGCCCAGTTGGGTTAGGAAACGATATAGGAGCTTTTGAACTGCAAAATCCGATTGCTACTTCCAAGAATGACTTTTTAGTTGGTGGAAGTAATAATAATGAAATTCAAGGACTAGCAGGCAACGATACAATTATTGGTCTAGATGGTAACGATAGCCTCGATGGCAATGCTGGTCATGATACTATTGATGGCGGTGCTGGAGATGACACTATCAATGGCGGTAATGGTCAAGATTTCCTACAAGGCGATCGCGGTAATGATATCCTCAAAGGCAATGCTGGTCATGATACTTTGATTGGCGGTGTTGGGAATGACACGCTTAATGGTGCAGGAGGTAAAGATTTCTTGGTAGGAGAAGACGGTAATGATTCTCTTTGGGGTGGTCAAGGTCAAGACACACTTTGGGGCGATCGAGGTCAGGATACTTTAAGAGGTTATGACGGTCATGATGTTATTGGAGGAGGTGAAGGCGCAGACGAACTTTATGGTGAACATGGCAATGACATCCTCACTGGTGGCTTAGGTAACGATACTCTGGTTGGTGGTGCTGGCAAAGATTCAATTATTGGTGCAGAAGGTCAAGATGTCTTCCGAGGTGGTGCAGGACAAGATGTCTTTTCTCTTGATGCTTATGGAGATAATGATCTAATCGTCGATTTTACTGACGGTGTAGATAAGTTTAATTTAATTGGTGAACTGGATTTTAATAGCCTTGGTATTCATGATAACCATGACCATACTGCTGCGATTATTTATAACACTAATGATAATTATGAAATTGTCGCTACAGTTCAAGGAGTTCAGGCTACAGAGCTTACCGTACACGATTTTCTTAATACTTAGGTCTAGGTAATTAACCAATCTAATTAAGATTGTTCTAAGTATATTTATTTAAAAAACATGCTATGATTCAATTTATGTAAATCATAGATTTATTTACAACCCTCTCAAAATATAGACGGAAGTAAAATTCAAACATCAAGCAAATCACAGGTTAATAGCTGTTAAGCAATGTTTTATTATTGCTTCCCAAATTAATTTGACCTCTCAATGAGGGTAGATAGAAAAGTCTAGCCCTCGTTATTTTTTGCCATTGTTCATCTTTTCTTCTTGCTGGAGACCCTCGGCTAGAAGCGACGGGAGGGAAGCAGGGCAGGGTGTAACTGTAATTTAGACTAAAAAAATCATCAGAAAACAAATCAGCTAGTTAACAATAGCTGAAATTTAAAACTTATATAATGTGTCGATTATTGGGCTATCTTGGTTCTACGATTCAATTAGACCGTATACTAATCAAACCAAAGCATTCCTTAATGGTTCAAGGTTATCAACCCCTAGAAATGACTTCGGGATTACTAAATGCTGATGGTTTTGGAATTGGGTGGTATCATCCTCAACAACAACAGCCTCCCTATATTTATAAAAATGTTTTACCAATTTGGAACGATGCCAATTTACCTCAGCTAGGACGCTATATTGAGTCTAAATGTCTTGTGGGATATGTGCGTAGTGCGACCTCTAATCTGTCTGTTGATCTCATTAACTGCCAGCCTTTTTCACATCAAAATCTTTTATTTATTCATAACGGTTTTATTGATAATTTTCGCCAAACTCTTTATCGACCTATCCGCAATGATTTAAATAACTTTGCTTATCAACGTATTGAAGGAACTACTGATTCAGAACATATCTTTGCTTTAATAGTTAACGAGCTTGAGGCTAATCATAATATCACTTTAAAACAAGCCTTAAAAAACACTATTCTGCATTTAATCAAACTCGCTCAACCTGACAAAATTAGCTTTTCTGCCAACATCGTTTTAAGTAATGGTCAAGAGTTAGTTGCCTCTCGTTATTCTAATCGCCAAGTGAGTCCGACGCTGTACTATATAAAAGACAATTTATTATATTCTAATGCAGTAATCATTGCCTCAGAACCAATGTTTGAAGGTGATTGGATTAGCTGCCCTGAAAAAAGTATTATTGGTGTGGGAGAAAACCTTGAACTTAGCCTCGATTACATCTGTTAGACAATCAATCCTTTCGACACTCAAGCAAACTCGTCAGCATACTTTAGATTTATTAGCTGAGGTTAATGAGTCATCTTTTTTTCAGCAAGCTCACCCAGCGTTTAGTCCTATTGGTTGGCATTTTGGTCATATTGCCTACACCGAAGCTTATTGGATTTTAGAGCATTTAGCTCAATTATCTCCGAGTTTGGCGGAATATCATTGCTTATTTTCTGCCGATGGACTACCAAAATCGGAACGTCAAAATTTACCCAGTATTGCAACTATTAAAAATTATTTACAGAGCATCCGAAACAAAACTTTAGCTTATTTGGCAACTGCACCTATAGACAAGCAGGAGCGTCTTTGGCGATGGTTATGTCAACATGAAAGTCAACACATTGAAACCATTAGTTTTATTTGGCAACTTCATCAACAACGTGACTATTCAAGTTTAATAGTTAATGAGCATCAATCTAATTTCATCAATGAAAAAGCTGAATGGCTCGAGGAAATGTTAGAAATTCCAGCAGGAGAATTTATTATGGGCAGTGATATTATTGAAGCCCAAGATAATGAATGTCCTGCTCACCAAGTTTATTTAAATACCTATAAGATTGATCGTTATCCTGTCACCTGTGGAGAGTATTTTCAGTTTATGGCTGCTGGAGGCTATCAAAAGCGTCAATATTGGTCAGAGGCAGGTTGGCACTGGTTACAACAATATCCCGTTTCTCAGCCTTTGTATTGGTCAAATGCTAATGATTGGGTAGATCATCCTGTATGTGGTGTTAGTTACTACGAAGCCGAAGCTTATGCTCAGTTTGCTGGCAAAAGATTACCCACAGAAGCAGAATGGGAAAAAGCTGCTTTAGGGACATCTCAGCCTGGTAATTGCGAGCGTTTGATTGGACATACTACACCTGTCAATGCTTATCCCCACCGTAGTCAGTATGGCTGTCAAGATCTGTTGGGTAATGTTTGGGAATGGACAAGTTCTTGGTTTGATGGTTATTCAGGATTTACTAGTTATCCTTATCCTGGCTATTCAGAAGTTTATTTTGACCATCAACATCGAGTGTTAAGAGGTGGTAGTTGGGCGACTCATAGGATAGCTTTAAGAACTAGTTTTCGTACTTGGTATCACCCAGGAGTCAGACAAATTTTAGCTGGCTTTCGCTGTGCTGGAAATTAAAGAATTACAACTTGTTACCCATGATCACCAATCAGTAATTACTAAGAATTTGTTGAGTTTTTTCTAAATAGTTATTAGTTTGATTAATATAATTAGTTGTCTGGGGAACAATTCTAGCTAAACTATTGGCTAATTTTTCTCTTTGTCCCAAAGAAAGTTGATGGTCAGCTTGAGCTTGTTGTAGGCTTTTTAAATAATTACCTAAATAGTTGTCTAATTTAACAAAAAAGTTATCGACTTGCTGATGTAGTTCTTGTTCAAGATAGACAGTTACCTTTTGTTGAATTTCATTAACAAAAGTTTCACTAGATAAATTTATCTGGTTGATAATTTCATGAACCGAAACTGCATAGTAATCTTCTTTTTTATAAGGCTTTTTATGTTGTTCTTGACTATAAAAAGGAATGACACCAAACCAATAATACCAAGCTCGCTTTCTCACTAAACGTTCTTCATAACCATCATCTACTAAACGACTTTTGGTTTTAACTAGTTGTTGTTCAATCTGAATTTCTTGTTCATTTTTAATGAGCGGTGATGGTAAATTAAGCTCAATTTCAAATGCAGTTTGCAAGCGTTGTTTGGCTCGTTCAATAATTCCTTGAGTTTCTTTAATTAGAAAATACTCTAAATTTTCTCGTGCTTGTTTAATTTCAATTTCGATATCTTCGCTAACTTTGAGAATTAATGTTTCTAGTCGTTGTTTAGCTCTTGCGATCGCTTCTTGGGTAAAATATTCTGCTTCTAATTCGCTTTTAAATGAAACAATGCCTGCGGTTTTATATTCAATACCCGCTTTAAGGTTATCTGATACCCATTTAGGAAATAGTTCAAAATCTCCTAGATTACTTAATAATAAATTACGAGCTTGAATATCAGCTTTTTTAATTGCATCTGCTTGTTCGTATTCTTCCCCAGCAAAAAAGTTTTCAACATCAACTGCTGCTTCAGTTTTAAGTTGGGCTAACAAGACTTCTAAATTTTGTTGTAATCTAATCTTAATATCCGCAATAGTACTAAGGCGATCGCGACAGGATTCTAAAAAGTTCAAGTCAGTTTCTAAAGATTGAATTTCTGCTTGAATTTTAGCTGTATCTTGAGAAATTGCATTATTACGAAGATTTAAATCATCTCTAATTGCTAATAAATGATTGCGACTAAGATTTAAAGCATTGCTTAAACATTGAGGAGCAGCATTGACTATCAAAGCAGCGATCGCACTCTCAATAAAGGGAGCAAAACCTGATTTATGCCATAATTTTTGGGCTTTTTTACTGAGAATTTCCACATTAATATCATCTAATTCTTCATCCCAGTCGATACCTAATACTTCTGGTGCTAATGAAGTCAAAGATTTAATTTCTAGCAATTGAATACCTGGATGCTGCTGTACTTCCAATAAAAACTTGGTAGCAGCAAAAGCACGCACCGCAGCAACTTCAAAAACACGATTAAGCTCATTTTCTGGGTTTAGTCCTAAATCTGCAATCACAAACTCTTTGACCTGTTCAGGAGTCATATCTCCTGGACGACGCTGATCGATTTTATTAACCAAAACATAAAGATTATCTTTGCCAATCGACTCAACAATTGGCTGAATTTGTTTTTTGATCGTTTCAGCAGCCTCATTATTCAGTTGTGTAAAATCTAACACTACCAAAACGATAGAACTACGACGTAATTGTTCTTCCACAACCGCAGTTAAACGCAACCCATCTCCAGCTTCATTAGGGCCTGGAGTATCAATAATTGTCAGCCTACCCAAAGTCTGTGCTTGTTGACTATTATCTAAACTGAGACAAGGAGTTTCAATACGGGGAACATCTTGTAACTGGGAGAGAAAATCTTGCGTAGGTTCAATAACACTGCAAATACGAATTATATGATTTAAACGATTTAAAATCTTAACAATCGCCTCACGACCTTTTACTTGTTCAATAAAGGGTGAATTAGCAGATGTAGCAATTTCAACAAATAAATCTAACAGATGAGGATAGCGGGCAAGACGTTGTTGCAAAGGCTCAAGACCCAACTGATCGACTTTGCGTCTCAAATCCTGTTCCAGATTTTTAAAGACACGAAGAGTATCTGAACTCAAATTTAGGACTGCTTCGTTGATCTCAGGATTAAAAACAATTTCTGTGGGGATAGTGGTCATGGCGACAGCGCAACTAGGTAACAATTCCTGTCCTGAGATCGCGTTAATAATGGTTGATTTTCCTGCCTTCATGGGTGCGACAATCGCCATTCTTAATTGTAGGTCAGCGACATTTCGTCCCGCAGCAGCAATTTGAGCTTGAAATTGATCGTATTTGGGTTCTGCAAAACTATTTAAGTCAGCTTGAGTATGATCGATTAATAGATTAATTTCGTCTAGTAAACCAATAACTTCCTGTTGTAGAACATCTACGTCAATTGGATTTTTCCCCGTAACTTGCTGAGAATTAAGCTTATTATCAACCATATAATCAACTTTTTAAACTTTTGTTTCGAGTTTGGCATATTTATTAAAATTCAACCTCAGTAAAAAATCCCAGTATTTACTGGGGATGTAAACAATTACAGGTATATCTGCCAGTGCTTGGCTAGGAAATTTGGGATTAATTTAAAGAACGACAATATCTTGGTTGGTCAAAGCCAAGCCTGTATTTAAAGTCGCAAGTTGCACTTGTGCGGTTGAACCATTGCCGTCAACATCAAAAAATAGTGCGCCATTAGTATTATTGTAAATAAAGCGATCGCTGCTATCAGTAGCTGCACTACCAATAACAAACTGGTCTACACTTAGGGAGCTACCTTCCACTAATCCTCCATCAAAATTAAAACCAAACACTTCGATTAAATCATCATTGACATTAAAATCATCTAAGCGATCAAATCCATCAGTGGGATTTTCAAACCGAAAATTATCCTGGCCATCTCCACCAGTTAGAGTATCATTACCAGAACCACCTACTAGGGTGTCATTGCCTCCATTACTCCTGAGAGTATCTGCCCCATTATCGCCAAATAAATAGTCATCTTGAGCAGAACTACTGACGCGATCATTCCCAGCACCACTCAAAATACTAGTAGCTCCAACAGTAATATTAATTGTGTCGTTACCACTGCCAGTAGTTACATATAGAGATTCAAAACCTCGGAATCGAGAACCATCAGAAACTGTACCATTATTGATATCGGTATAGTTAATTATGAGATTGTCAGATGAAAGACGATTCAGCCCTAGATAATCATTACCACTACCACCAATTACCGTATCAATACCAGCATCGGTGAAAATATAATCATCACCATCCCCTGCATTCATCAGGTCATTGCCTTCTCCGCCATCAAAAGAGTCATCATATCCACCACCGATAATCGTATCGTTACCTGCACCGCCTGAAACATAGGCAGTTGCTGCTGTAATCCGAATATTATCGTTACCACTGCCACTATTGAAACTAAGATATTCAATTTCACGAAATTGCGAACCATCAGAAATTGTACCGTTGTTGATATCAGTATAGTTAACAGTGAGATTTGTATTGGTGTCTGAGCGATTAATGCCGAGAGTATCAACTCCACCACCACCAATTACTGTATCGATACCAGTACCACCGCTATAACCTTTATTAGGAGTATCAATAGTATCACTGCCGTCTCCTGCATCAATGAAATCGTTACCAGCTTCACCCCTGAGAATATCGTTTCCAATTCCAGACTTAATGGTGTCATTACCGTCACCTGTAGAAATCTCACTACGAGAAATAGCAGTAACGTTAACATTATCATTACCACTTCCACTGTCGAAAGTAAGGGATTCAACTTGACTAAAACGTGAACCATCCGAGATTGTGCCTAAGTTGGTATTGGTATAGAGAATATCAATGTTGGTGGTTGCTGAAGACTGATTAGATTGCAAAGTATCATCACCAGCACCGCCAAAAACCGTATCAATACCATCGCCGATAATTATATAATCCCCGCTACTACCTGCAAAGATAGTATCATTACCAGCTTCTCCACCTAAAATATCAAATCCAGACCCACCTGAGAGCAGGTCATCTCCATTTGCCCCAAAGATTTCGTCGTCTCCTGATAATCCATTCAAAACATCATTTTGATTAGTACCATTGAGGATGTCATTGCCAGTTGTACCATTTATTACAGCCATGAAAAGTTACCTCCTATTGTCGAGAGAATTGAAATGAGTTGAGGAAAAAGCTAGAGGTTATTTGAATAGATTTTGCTAAATGCTAAATCTAAGCATTAAAAGAAGCCTCAGTTTTCGTAGCGATACTTCTCATACCAAATCCTATTTATCTACCCCCTTACATACCCAACTTTGGGTGTAAAAAAGAATGATAAATTGAATTTGCTCTCAAATCCGAGAAAAACCCAGAAGTAATTTTTATATTCATTATTCTGGCTATTTTTCATTTATAACCCAAAATTTTGAGAAACTTGTGAAGAAAAATATTTAAATTAAGCTACATATACTAAGAGCGATCGCTAATAATTAATCATGAGATTAATTGACACAATTGCAGATTGAGATGAGAAAATAGGAAGCTACATCAACTGTTAGCTTGAGATATGAGTTTAAATTGGATTAATCGCGCCCAGCGTTTAAGTGTCTTACCTCCTTACGTATTTGCCCGTTTAGACGAATTAAAAGCCCGTGCCAGAGAACAAGGACTAGACTTAATCGATTTGGGTATGGGCAATCCCGACGGTGCTGCTCCTCAACCAGTCATTGATGCAGCGATCGCTGCTCTCCAAGATCCCCTCAATCATGGCTATCCGCCTTTTGAAGGGACAGCTAGCTTTCGTCAGGCAATTTCTAACTGGTATCAAAAATCCTACACTGTTGAACTAAGTCTTAATACCGAGGTGTTACCGCTAATCGGCTCTAAAGAAGGTTTAGGTCATCTAGCGATGGCTTATATCGATCCAGGAGATATCATTCTTGTTCCCAGTCCTTCCTATCCTGCCCATTTTCGTGGGCCATTAATTGCAGGGGCAAAAATACATCAAATCAATTTATCGGCGGAGCAAAACTGGTTAATTGACCTTAGTACTATTCCTGAAGATATTGCTCAACAAGCCAAAATTCTCTATTTTAATTATCCCAACAATCCTACTACCGCTACTGCTCCCAGGGAATTTTTTGAAGAAGTAGTTGAGTTTGCTCGTCACTACGAAATTTTACTCGTTCACGATCTTTGCTATGCAGAGTTAGCTTTTGATGGTTATCAACCCACCTCTTTGTTAGAAATACCAGGGGCAAAAGAAATTAGTGTGGAGTTTCATACCCTATCTAAAACTTATAATATGGCAGGCTGGCGTGTGGGTTTTGTAGTTGGTAATTCTGATATTATTCAAGGGTTGCGAACTTTGAAAACTAATTTAGACTATGGGATCTTTTCTGCGGTACAGAAAGCAGCGGAAACCGCCTTACAGTTGCCAGACGAATATATTAAAGAAGTGCAACATCGCTACAGCACCAGAAGAGATTTTATGATTAAAGGCTTAGGAGAACTAGGCTGGCAAATTCCGCCGTCGAAAGCAACGATGTATCTTTGGATAGAGACTCCCGTAGAACAAGGATCAACTCAATTTGCCCTAGATGTCTTGCAGCAAACAGGAGTAGTAATTACCCCTGGTAATGCTTTTGGAGATGCAGGAGAAGGCTATGTCCGCATTAGCTTAATTGCAGATTGCGATCGCCTGGGAGAAGTGATTAATCGCTTTAAACAAGCAGGAATTACTTATCAATAAAATTCCTCATTCTTCATCCTTTGTCAAAACAACTTCTGACTTCTGACCTTTCATTGAACATTGAACATTGAACCTCGAACCTCGTTGATAAATGATAAATGTTAAATGATCAATGAAGTGACTCCTAACTTCCGTGAAGCAGTACTAGCTTCTCTATTCCCCCCCTTTATCAATACGGAATCTTTCTACAGAGGACAACAGACCACGAGCAATACCTACTAGGTTTTGCAGTGCGCCCCCAACCCTCTGGGATTCCTGAGATGTAGCTTGAGCAGTTAACTCTACCGACTGCATTACCTGAGCCACAGCCCGAGAGTTTTCTCTTTGTTCTACAGTATCGGCGGTAATCGAGCGAACCAGGGTATCAATCCGATTTGATACTTGAATAATATCTTCCAGAGCAGTTTTTGCTTGTTCCGCTCTCTCGGTTACGTCAATAACCTCCTGAATACCTTCTTCCATCGCCGTCATTACCGACCCAGTTTCACTTTGAATTTGCAATACAATTTGCTCAATTTCTTTCAAAGATTTACCTGATCTATCTGCTAACTGTCTGACCTCATCCGCAACCACTGCAAAACCTCGACCAGCTTCGCCCGCTTTCGCTGCTTGAATGGAAGCATTAAGAGCTAGTTGGTTGGTTCTTTCGGCAATTTGCGAGATTAAAAGTACAATTTTTGAGATCTCCTGTGAAGCTTCTGCTAGACGTTTAACTTTACGTGCTGTTTCTGATACCGTTTCCCGAATTTGGAAAATTCCTGATACAGTACGTTCTACCGCTTTACCACCCTTGAGAGCCGTGACTGACGATGAACGAGCAACTTCCTCAGCTTCACGGGCATTATCTGCCACCCTTTCAATCGATTCGGTCATCATCTGTACCGAATTTAAAGTTACAGCCAGTTCTTCTGCCATCCGCAAAGCTTCACTAGACTGATTACGGGCAAACAATTCACTATCAGTAGAACCTTTGTTCACTTGTTCAGCAGCTTCTTTTACCTGACGAACAATTTCTCGTAGACTTTGAATAGTTAAGTTAAAAGCATCAGCTACTGCCCCTAATACGTCCGCAGTTACCGTTGCCTGGACGGTTAAATCTCCTCTAGCTGCACCTTCCACATCATCCAGTAATCGAATTACTTGTCGTTGCAGGTCTTCTTTTGCCTGTTCGGTCTCTTCTGCCCTTCTTTGTGCCTCTTGGGTAGTAGTTAAGATAACTCTGGTCATGCGATTAAAACCAGTCGCCAACTGTCCAAATTCATCTTGAGAATATACAGTCGCTTTAGCGTTTAAATTGCCCTGATAAACATCGTCAAACTGAGTTTTTAAATCCTGACTCGCTTTGTTCACGTGTTTGGCAGTAACTTTACCCAGTGCTGCTGCTGTACCCAAACTTGTCGCTCCTGCAACTAAAGAGAGTATTAAGCTATTTTTTGCACCTCTAGCGAAATTATTTTCAGGATTTTGACTGGCAGTGATACTAGAACCAACAAGACCTATCAATAAAACAGCGATCGCTGTTACTAAACCTGTTACTCCTGCGGTCATCAACTGTTTCTTTTCTATAGGCGCATTAATAAAACCAGCTAATGCTCCCTGATTAACTTCTATCTGTGGTTCTTCTTTTATTCCCACCAGCGAAGTTTTGGTAGTTGAACTTGAAGTGGCTTCACTAGGGGGAATTTCTTCTGGTTTAAGTGCGCCTGATTCGGCTATAAAGTCATTGGAGATGCTCAAACTGTTATTAGTGGGATCTTCAGCAACATTAAACAAACCCGTATCTGGTAATCCTTGCTCCAATTCTTCAAGATCAAAGAAACTACTGTCAATTTCATCAAATTCTAATTCATCTTGATAATCTAAACCTTCTTGATCTGGAATCTCTTCCATTTTCATGCCATAAGCATCATTTCCATCCATGGCAAAAGGTTCAGTTAAAACTGTATCAATCTCTAATTCCGAACTATCATCGTAGTCATTTTCATATTCTCGTTGGTGGATAGCAAAATCTTCTTCCGTATATTCAGGTAAAGAATCTTCATCATCCTGATCTACCATAAAGGTAGAACTATTATGAATAGCTGACCGTTCTTGATTTGTTGATAAGTCCGCTGAGATAGAGTCTGAATCATTAAATTGAGTAAAAGGGTCTTCAATCCCTTGGTCTTCATTAGCTAAATTCTCTGAGTTAGCCTCCTCATGATCAACAAAAGGATTGCCAAAAGAATTCTCCTCAGCAGGAATAAAACTTTGATCAAGATCAGACTCTAAAGCTGTATTTTTTAGCTTTGAATCATAACTATTACTTAGATCAAAATCTTCTTCAAGAAAATCTACTCCAATTGAATCTTTTAGTTCATCAATATCTTCACTATCAAGCATTGCTGGCAATTCCAAACCATCTTCATTAAAATCTAATTGTGATTCTGATTGTTGTTGTAGCTGCTCAACTTGTTCAATACCACTACGAGCAAAATCGACTAAATCTTGCTCTTCACTTAGTTCTAATACGTTTTCATACTGCTGTCTTGCTAGATCATAGTTTTGAAATCCATAACAATAAATATGACCCCGCAGCAACAAGACATTTGGATCGTTAGGAAATTCTTCAGCTAAATGATCAATTATTTTTGCTGCTTGAGCAAAATCACTTTCTAAATAAGCTTTTTCTGCTTGTCCGTATTCTTGTGAATAATTAGTTCCTGATGCCATGTGCTTCTTGCCAAATTAATCTAAATTGTTGTTGCTTGCGCTGATCTTGATAGTTACTTTAAGTTTTAAGTTTGGACTTTACGATGGCTGTAAATTTATATAAGAGGCAAGAAAACTAGCATAAATTGCAATTTTAATGACGTTTTCTTGTATATTGCTCAATAAGTATAAGTTTTAACTTATTATGTTAATTAGTTACTCGCAACCTTGAATAATTTTAGGTTGCCCATCGTGCAGACCGCAAAATTTTTGCTGGATCTAATAAATTTACAATTAAGTTACTTTCTTTGTCAGGTTGCCATTGAGCCTGAACAAAGGGAGCCATGCTGTCTGAAGGAGGATGATAAATTTCTAATTGTTCGACATCCAACCAATCCATTTCTCCAATACTGCTAATCGCTAAACCCATTATTTGCTCTTGATCTTCGATCGCGATTACAGGTATTGTCGGACGATCAGTCTTTAACACCCCTCCATCTCCTAAAAATTGACCTAAATCTGCCACCCAAATTACTTTACCTCGTAAATTGATTGTCCCCAATAATAGAGGCGAAGCATTGGGAATAGGCGCAATTTGATCTGGAGTTTGTTGCATCACCTCAGCAATACCTGTGGCAGGGAAAGCACAAGCTTCTCCTGATGCCAAGTAAAAGCGAAGATGTAGTTCGCCTTCTGGATTTTCTAATGGTTGGATGTCTAAAGATAGGTTTAAACCACTTTCGGTATACAGTTCGGAATTACTAACCATAGGCTTTTTGTTTATACATAAGTATTTACAAGCTACTATATGTCTGCAAATTAATTTCAAGTAATCTTGATTTAAGCTCGCAGTAATTGTTTGACTGTGCCAATTAATTCTACAGGTTGAAAAGGTTTAGCAATATACGCATCTGCACCTTGTTTCATCCCCCAATAGCGATCAAACTCTTCTCCCTTAGAAGAACACATTACTACGGGAACATTTTGAGTTTTCGGATCTGATTTTAAACGACGACATAATTCATAACCATTCATTCTGGGCATAACAATATCCATTACTACTATGTCAGGATTAAATGTTTCCAGATGCTCTAAAGCCTCTACTCCATCACAAGCAACGGTAACTTTCAGACCGCTACTTTTAAGGAGATCGGAAATCATTTGTCTTTGTGCCAAACTATCTTCTACGATTAGAACTTTGCTCATAACACGCTAATATACAAAAGTCACACTGATCAAATTTAAGTCTACTTGGCAATTCATTGATCTTGGAAAATTTAACTGTTTCCTTAGTTTAGTTACTACTATTGACTTAGTCTGCCCAGATTTTACATAAACTGTATCTTTCCTCCGTGTTATTTGACATTTATTTAATTTAATTCAGAAAAATATTTTAGTTGTTTAATTAGGTAATTTTAAGTACAACCGACAATATTTTTCTATTTACGAGCAGATAATCTGTAAAATACAGTTAATTGGTAATCTCTCCGCTTCAGAATATACTCTACTTTTTGACCAATCGCCACGTTGTAATCAACATCAAACTAACTAAGATTAATTTGACAATTAAATTGAGCTTATAACATCTTGATTGAGTAGTAGTTATTTTATTTTATAGTCATGTCAAACCTTCGTGAGTATCAAAATACAATAACTCTGATAAGTTGAGCAATTTACCGATTGTTATTTGAGTGAATAAGCTGCTCATCATTTAATTTAGATGATATGGCTGAATAAAAGACTGGGAGAAGGTTTAATAGTTTTTCTGCTAATAAAATAATCTGCAAAATAACAAGGTGTGACTCTTTAAAACCAACGTTAATATTTATAATCGTTTAATTTAGTTCAAATGGAGTAACAAATAAACGCTAAAGAGCAATTTCTTGCGTCTCTGAGGGTATGGTTTGATAATTGTGCTAAAGATTCTGATTAACAGACAATTTAATTTAACAAAAAATAATTGCTTTAGATCTTGGCAACCAATTCTGATGCTGGTTATGCTAGAGGGATTAAAATCAGTCAACTCATCGGCGATGTTGTAGATTCTTATTTTAATTAAATCTGGAATATTTTAATCAATCGACAGTAAACTAGGAAAACTTAATTTTTCTGAGTTGCAGCACAGAAAAAATATAGAGGAAGTCAAGAGTGCTATATCTGGCAGAAATACAAAAACAAAGTAAGGGATTTATGGGTGGTGTGGAAACCAAACTTAAACTCATAGCCTGTCAACGTAATGATGACAGTTGGAGTCTTGTCAACAATGAATCTGTTACTGTTGAAGAAGCTAATGATTTTGGTGATGGAGCTTTGGTTGTGGTTAATTTAGGTGTTAATCGCCAAGTTCAAGGCAAAATGGAGTCAGCTTCCCAAAAAATTCTTGGAATTTTAAAAAATTTTTCTCGTCTATTAGAAAAAACTAAAGACCAAGAACAAGAAATTGGTCAGTGGAAAGAGTCATTAGCAATTCAAAGTGAAGAATTAAGCCGACGGCAAATTGAAATGGAAACTCGCCTCGAACAAGTAGAACAAATGGAGGAGGAGTTTAAACAATTTGAACAACAAAGGGCGGAAATCACTGCTGCTCAAGCCGAAGCGGATACAATTAGAAAGGAATTTGAAGCTAAAAGTGCTGAATTGCAAGGAGCGTGGGAACAGTTACGAGGACAACAACAAAATCTCACAGAACAACTACAACAATCTAGGGTTTTGGATGAAACTCAAGGTACTAAAATTAGAGAGCAATTAGCAATTTTGAGTACTATTACTGATACTGGGACTGTACTCAAAAATAAATTGGATTTGGCAACAGCAGCAGTCAAAAATCAACAAGCAATATTACAACCTCATTGGCAGAATTTAGAGCAAAATTCGCAAGATCTGAGTGTTAAGCGTCAGGAATTGGAACGTCATGCGTCAGAGTTATCTGCAAAAAAACAACAAATACAGTCTTTAGTTGTTGCCATTGCTGAAACTGAACAACAGTTAGGAATTGAACAAAAATCCTTAGAAGTTAAACAGGAATTAACCCAATTTCTGTCTCTACAGTCGGAAACTCAAAACCAAATGCTACAAATGCTCGTAAGTTCTCCATCTGAGACTAGTGGTGTTCCCAAAGTAGATTTGCAAGAATTAGAAAATCTACCTTTGCCAAATTTAGAGGCGACGGTGGAAAATTTGAAAAAAGATTTAGAAAAGGTAGCTAGGTTTGTTAATGATCAAGAAGAAGAATTGGGCTGGCAATGTAAAGCGGTGGAAGAACTGGAAGCTAAAATTGCTCAGTTAGGAGAATTTGAACGTCTGACTCTAGAACAAGAATTGGCGGATGAATTAGAGGCAAAAAAAATGTTAGACCAAACCTTAGTTGGTCAACGTCGTTCTCTTAAAGAAAGACATCAAGTTTTGTTACAACATTCGCGAGTTTTAAAACGTCGTCAAGGAATAATTGATTTTGATTTTGAGTCCGAGATTCAAAATATTGATTTAGAACCAATTAAAAAAGGATTGGAAGAACAACATCAGAAGCTTCAACAACAACAGCAAGAATTAGCCGAAGAAGTTGCTCAAATTGAGCAAAGTGTTCAAGAGTTAGAAACTAAGCTGGAACAACAAATAACCCAGAAAACTGAGTTAGAGTCAGCGGTAGCTCAACAGCAGGATAGCTGGCAAGAATTGAATAGTAATCTGGTTCAAATACAGTCCCAAATTAATTTTTATGAGCAACAGCTACAGCCTCTACAAGATGCCCTGAATATTCTTAACAAGGAAGTGTCAGAAATGGAGGAATTGATAACAACTTATATTACTAGCAATCCTAGTCAGGCTGTGGTAGAAATTGAACGTATTGTTGACGAACTGACAGTTAAATAATTATACAAAACTAATTTTCTAACTTAAAAAGCTTATAGCTTATAGCTACCCTTAATGAGTTCTTGCCAATTATTTTGGTCAACATTGTAATGTAGCTGGTTTTCAGCATCTAAAATTGTTTTAATCGGAACTATTTCTACAACACAGTTACTATAAAAAACTGCTGTTAAAGTTTGAATAAATTCGGCAGTCCAAATATTTTCTAATACCTTGATTTTCTGAGTCTGGAAATAATTCAGTAGACGCGATCGCGCTATACCTGGTAAAATTCCTACATCTAAACTGGGAGTATACCAACAATTATCTCGCCATCCCCACAGATTTCCAGTACTGGTTTCTAGCCAATGTCCTTGCTGATCGATTAAAATTGCTTCCTGAGCATTTAAGCTTAATGCCTGGTCACGAGCTAGATAAGCACCTAAATAATTACCTGTTTTGTGTCGAGCTAGATCACGTTTATATAAAGAATCTCTGGCTACCCAAGCAGTTATCCCCTCAGTTTGACGTTGTTCTAAATCTGGTGGTAAATTACGTCCTGTGATCCATTCTCTGCCATCGGGAAAAACTACCAGTCGTAGCACAGGAAAATTAGTTAGTAATAATTCTGCTCCTTGCTGGAGTTGCTGCCAATTAGGTTGTTGCCATTTAAATATCTTAAGACTTTTATTAAGGCGATCGCAATGAGCTTGCCAAGCAGTTAAAGGATGCTGTAGCGATTTTTCGTATACCCGCATCGTGCTAAATACACTTGCCCCATAAAGTAATCCTGGGTCATTAATCTTTAATTGCAGTTGCTCAGAGTTAATTAGTTGTCCATTATACCAATACATATAAGTTAGAGTGTAGAGGATATAAGCCTACTAGTTGGTTTTGATCTCGTCACCAAAAATCAATTCTAAACGCTGCTGCGATCGCTCTAAAGCTATTTCGGGAGTTTCTTTACCTAAGAGACTAGCCTCGATCACCCGACCTAAATTTTCTGATAATCTAGTTTTTGTAGAGGTGATTAGCGTAATCGCTTGACTAAACAAGTATGCAGAGTAAAGATATTTCGGGTACGATCATTGGCGATCGCTATAAAATTATTAACGTACTCGGTAAAGGTGGAGTTGGGATAACTTATAGTGCAATTGATCTACACACTCAAGAAAAAGTAGCGATCAAAGCAGTCTCTCTTAAACAGCTTGATGACTGGAAGCAAGTTGAATTACTGGAGAGAGAAGCACAAGTATTAGCACAATTAAACCATCCTGCTATTCCCAAATATATAGATTACTTCCAGGTAGATACTGAACAAGACAGACTTTTTTATATTATTCAACAATTAGCAGCAGGAAAATCGTTATATCAATTAGTAGAATCAGGATGGCGCACTACAGAAGTTGAAGTTAAAGAAATTGCCCGACAAATTCTCGAGATTTTGATTTATTTGCATTCTTTAAAACCTCCTGTAATTCATCGAGATATTAAACCGCATAATCTAATTATTGATCCCGTAGGTTGGGTTGAGGAAACGAAAACCAACGTCGATAATTCACCCGTTGCAGGAAAGATCAAGGTTTATCTAGTTGATTTTGGTGCAGTACAGAATACTTACTACAACACTTTAATGCGAGGAAGTACAGTAGTTGGAACATTCGGCTATATGTCACCAGAACAATTTCAAGGCAAAGCTACACCTGCTTCGGATTTATATAGTTTAGGTGCAACAATTTTATATTTGTTAACCCATAGATCACCAGCCGAATTACCCCACGATACTTTAAAAATTGACTTTCGTAATGCAGTAAATATTGATCCAGGGTTTGCTAATTGGTTAGAGAAAATCTTACAGCCAGATTTAGAAGATCGATTTACTTCTGCACAAGGGGCTTTAAAACAATTGAGCGATCGCTCTTTATTAACTAACACGAATAAAAGCAATAGTACATTGTTGAATTCAATTGTAATTGGTGCGATTACTCTAGGAGTAATTATTGGATTTAATAATTATAAATGGGGAATTTTAAGTCGTTTGGGATACCAGCCTACCAACCTTGGTGATAATTACGATGTCTTGAAAAACTATCTAGCCACAGGAGGAAATCCTAATATTCTTCATACTAAAACTGTTATTGGAGTCAATAGTCTAGAACTAGCGGAATTACTAATTGAACAAGGTGTTAATGTTAATGCTAAAGATAAAAATGGGCGAACTGCTTTAATGGAAACATATGATTTTGAAACAGCGAAATTACTGATTGAGAAAGGTGCTGACGTAAATGCCAAAGATAATGAGGGAAACAATCCTTTATTGGCAATAAAATTTTTTCTAATAAAAGATAATCAAGAAGAAGCTGAATTAGTAAAGTTATTAATTGCCAAAGGTGCTGATGTTCATGCCAAAGATAATTATGGAAATACTGCTTTAATGCAGACAAATAATTTAGAAATAGCAAAATTATTAATTGATAAAAATGCTGATGTTAATGCTAAAAATAAAGATGGAAATAGTCCTTTGATGAAAACACATTCTTTAGAAGTAGCAAAGTTATTAATTGCCAAAGGTGTGAATATTAATACTAAAAATAATAAGGGAGAAACTGCTTTGTTACTAGCAAATAATCAACAACAATCTGAATTAGTTAAGCTACTAATTACTCAAGGTGCTGATGTTAACATCAAAGATAACGAAGAAAAAACTGTTTTAATGCAGACAAATGATTTAGAAATAGCAAAATTATTAATTACTCAAGGTGCTGATGTAAATGCTAAAGATAATGATGGAAGCACTCCTTTGTTTAGTGTAAATTCTCTAGCACTAGCTGAGTTGTTAATTACTCAAGGTGCTGATGTAAATGCCAAAGATAATGATGAAAACACTATTTTAATGAATACAGATAATTTAGCAATTGCACAGTTATTAATAAATAAAGGTGTTAATGTTAATGCTAAAAACATTTATGGGCAAACTGCTTTAATGAAAACATATAATTTGGATTTTGCAAACTTCCTGATTGAAAAAGAGGCTGATATTAATACGAAAGATAAATATGGAAACACTGCCTTATCTGTAGCAAATAATATAGAAATTGCTAATTTATTGATTGAGAAAGGTGCAGATATTAATATCAAAGATAATGAAGGAAAAACTATTTTAATGAAGGCAGATAGTGGTGATCTAGAGATAGCAAAATTACTAATTGAGAAAGGTGCTGATCTTAACGCTAAAGATAAAGATGGAAATACTGCCTTATTTTATGCAATAGAACTATCATACCAGATTGTATATATGTTAATCAATAGTGGTGCTGATGTTAATGTTAAAAACAATCATAATCAAAGTGTTCTTACTATTTTAGAGAGTAAAATAGATATGTATTACAATGATAAAGAGCTTATAAAAATTAAAAAATTACTCCAAAAAAAAGGTGTGAAAGAATAAAATATTAACTATTAAAATATACAAAGAAAATCTAAATATTTATGAGTTTTATACATCAGCCTAACGATCTTATTAATAATCGCTACATCATCTCAAAAAAACTAGGTCAAGGTGGAAGTGCTATTACTTATGCTGCTAAAGATTTACAAACAGAATTAGAAGTTGCAATCAAAGTTTTATCTCTGCAAAAACTAGATGATTGGAAGAAAATAGAATTATTTGAACGAGAAGCCAAAATTTTACAGCAACTAAATCATTCATCTATTCCTGAATATATAGATTACTTTCAAATTGAAACAGAAGTAGATAATTTATTTTATATTGTTCAAGAACTCGCACCAGGAAAATCTTTATTTACTCTGATCGAAGAAGGTTGGCAACCAGATGAAAAAACAGTTAAAGAAATTGCCGAACAAATTTTAGAAATTCTCATTTATTTACAGAAATTAATACCACCAGTAATCCATAGAGATATTAAACCACAAAACTTAATTCGTAGCGATCGCGGAGAAATATTTTTAGTTGATTTTGGTGCGGTACAAGATACTTATCATCATACTGTCATGGGCAGTACAGTAGTCGGAACTTATGGTTATATGGCACCAGAACAATTTCGAGGACAAGCTTTTCTTGCCACAGATTTATATGGCTTGGGAACAACTTTATTATTTCTCTTGACTGGTCAATCTCCTGCCCAATTGCCTCAGCGAAAACTGAAAATAAACTTTCGTAATCTAGTAAATATTTCTCCAGAATTTGCCAACTGGATTGATAAATTACTCGAACCTAATTACCAGGATCGATTTCCTTCTGCTCAAGATGCTGTAGAAGTATTGCAAGGCAAACAAGCTTTAAGTAATTATATCAGGAGAAAACCGCCAGCCTATACATTGGTAAGTCTAACTAAAACTGATGAAAATTTAGAAATTATAATTCCGCCAGCGATTTCTTATAAGAAATGGAGTGGATTGACACTTTTATTTATTATTACTTGGTGCGCTCTTTTTTTCTTCATGACTGTTGGAGCATTAGTATCTTTTTGGTCAATTATTAAAGCTGGAATTATAGTTTATATTTTCTTTTTATTTATAGAAATCTTTTTAATAGATAATTTTGCTGAAGAATTAGGTATTGACAATTTAAATTTTATTCAATCTGTTTTTTTGTTTTTACTATTATCTTTAATGATACTTTTTAGCTTATCACGTAGTAATGGAGAAATATTAAATTTTATTACTAATACTGCTACTATTTATAGCCTTTTCTTACTTATTGATCACTTTTGGGTAGCTAAATATAGAATTTCTTTAATTAAAAACCTTTTATATCCAACTCAGTTTCAAATTTTCTTCAACAAAGGAATCAGAATTATTATAAAAATCAACGATCGCCGTTTTATGGCTCTTGAGTATACCAACTTTGAACATAAACCCTGTAAAATTGAAATTTCCCAATCAAGAACTTTTTTATTAATGGTTGTATCATTTCCTGAAAACAGAGAAAAAAGTAAAAAATATTATTTTGGCGGTTTGTTAACTAATCAAGAAAAATTATGGTTAATCGAAGAATTGTCAAATAATTTAAAGCGATCGCGTAGCGGAGGCTTCGCCTCATCGCCATTTATAACCGTACACAATACGAAGTAAGAAGATGAGAGTTATTGGTCACTAAAAATCAATTCCAAACGCTGCTGCGATCGCTCTAAAGCTGCTTCGGGAGTTTCTTTACCCAAGAGACTAGCCTCGATCGCCCGACCTAAATTTTCTGATAATCTAGTATAGTGAGGAATAATGGGACGAGAGTGCGCCCACTGCATTTGTTCTAAAAATACTTTAATTACAGGGTTTGCAGCGACAAAGTTTTGATATTCCTGACTTTGTTGGGATTTTAAATTAACAGGTAAATAGCCTGTTGCTAATGCCCAAGCAGTTTGAAACTCTTCACTCAGAATATATTCTAAAAATCTTAAACTAGCTTGTTCTCTTTCTGGGGTAGTTTTAAATACAAATAAATTTTCACCTCCAATTACCGCAGCAGGTTGTTGAGCAACAGGAATAGGAAAAACATCATAATCTATGTTAGTTGTTTTTAATTGAGCTAATGTCCAAGGGCCAGTAATTTGCATCGCCACTTTACCCGCGACAAAGTTATCAATTTCGTAACCTCTTTCAGGTGGAGATAAAACAGCTACTTGATCTTGTACTAAATCTGCCCCTAATTGTAAGGCTGCGATCGCACCCTCGTTAACTAAATTGGGTTGTCCTTCCTTGAGTAAATCTCCGCCAGCACTATAAATAAAAGGCAGCCAAGTAAACACCGTCCATTCATCTTTACCAAAAGATAAGAAAATTCCATGTTGATCCAGGCGATCGTCATTATTCGTATCTAGAGTTAGTTTTTTGGCTGTTTGATGTAATTCTGCCCAAGTTTGCGGAAGTTCAGTAATTCCTGCTTGAGTAAATAGGCTAGGACGATAAAAGATCGCAGCGTTGTTAGTCGCAAAAGGAACAGATAAAATATGTCCGTTTAATTCCATTGAGTCAAACATAGCAGGATCAATTTCTGTCTTGATTGCCGAATTATTTAACCAATTTTCCAAACGTAATAATGCCCCCAATTCTTCTAATTTGCCTGTAATTTGCGGGACAAACCAAAGAATATCAGGAGGTTGATTACTAATCGTCGAGGCAAAAATTTTTGGTAGTTGAGCATCGGGTTGACCAATATACAAAGCCTCTACTTTCAAATCAGGATTTTCTTGGTTAAACTTAGTGACTAATTCTTGGAAGATATCACGATTTTCAGGTGGGTTAATACCATGCCAAAAAGTGATTGTCGTCACTCCTGATTGACTAGATTGCCCTAGATTGCTACAACCACCCAGCAAAAGTAAACTCAAAATCCCTAAACTTATTAGAATTCTGGCACACAGATAATAGTGAAACTTATTATTGTTTTTTGCTAACTGACGATTAAAAACTATAAACATAAATTAACTAAAGTTTAAGCGATTGATTTGATACCAACTCTTACTAACCAGTTAACTATAAAAAAAGCTCAGAAAACTAGGGATAAATCAATTAATTAATTAAATAAATAATAGTTAATCATTTGTCAAGATACTTTTCATTTAAGCACTTTATTTAAACAGTTTAATTTATATGACTTTTGTAAACTTAGCTGAAAAAGGTTTAGACAAATTAAAGAATTAATTCTAAGAAATGTACTCAGAAAAATGTATACTGGATTTGACTGTAGTAAGATGCATAAAACAATTAGTAATATAACTTTTTATCTTGCTATTGTCTGTCTGCATTACTTTTTCAGTAGCGAAATTTTCTAAAGTTATGACAGAGTCAATCAATCAACTAATAGAGCAAGTTAAACATAATTTAACCAATTATCAATCCCAATTAAATCAAATAGAAATAGAGAGTAATCAAGAGACAGAAAGAATATTAGCAGCTATCAGAGCAGAAGAAGCAGAAATCAGATCTTTATTAGATGAATATCGTCATCTAAAACAAAAAAATGAAATAGAAGCTTTCCAGTCATCTTTCAATTATTTAGCTGATTTCAAGCAAAGTCTTCTATCCAAAATAAAATCAGGTGTAACCACAGTCAACATCGAACAAATCCCGACAGTATCAATCCAAAAACCAAATAATATTAGCGATTCAGCAATTACAGCCAAGGCAGGAGAAGAAACGCCAAAAAAGTCTAAGACTGAGAATATAAAGTCTAATACTGAAAGTAATGAGTACGATATTCAAGAGGAAGTTGAGAATGGAAATATTATTACTGAGTTAATTGAATTTATCGATCAAATCACTGCTCAAGATTTAGTTAAACTCTATCCTGCTAATGTATCTCGGATAGTACCAGGCTTTAATGTTAATGATACTGTTGTCAAAGATAAATTACTACAGCATTATTATCAACGTAACAAAAATAGTTACAATGCACTGGTCAAACTTTACCAAAAGCCAGAGTTAAAGACTTCAGTTACTATTCCCGATATACAATCATTAGCAGCAAAAGATAGAAAATATCACGAATTTCTGAGCAAATATTATCCTAATGCTTTACCATTCTTCTGGTACTTAGTTAATAGAGAACCAGACAGCATTAGATATGTTGTCATGGAGTTTGCCGTAGATCATATTATTCAAACGAACACTCTAGATAATAATAATAGCCCCAATGAACTTTCAATTAGCCTCAAAGAGCTATTAAGCATGACTAATGGAGTTAGCTTAACTGATTATCTAAGAGACATATTCATTTGTTTCCATCCTCAAAGAATTAGTAGTCAAAATAACAGCAAAAACAGATATTTTGATTATATAGACACTATTATTCGCAAAGAAGCAACTCTGGAACATTCAAATATTTTGCAGTTATGGAATTATATGAACAAATCTGGCTACCATGCTGTTGCTTCAGATGATTTTTTTCTAACAGCCCCCAATAATAGTCAACAAAATGGGAATGGCAACAATTTAGCACCTACTAGTCAGCATGACATACTTTAATCAAAGCCAAGGAAAAGCTTTAAAGCAGTTATACTGAGTGCTTATAATTAAGAATGTTTAATAAATATCAGCAAAAATAACAATTATTAACAACTCATATCTTTGAGTCAGATGGTTAGGACTGAAAAGATAGTCTTAAGATCGTAACGTGCAATAACAAATATCAGACTTCTAGGGTTCCGATTTAAGTCCAATAACTTAAATGACTGGTTCGAGAGAAGCAAACTACCATGATTAAGTTTTGTCAGTTTCTTAAGCAAACTATGGTAGTACACGGCGGGACAAAAGCCCGGGAGGTAAAAACTCCTGGGTTTTTATTTTTATTTGTACGTTCGACCAAATATTGAGCAAGACAAAAAATAGTTTATTAACAAATAATTATGAGTGAGTCATCCTTTTCAGCCCCCAATAATGAATCCACTGAAGCCCAAAGAGCCTTAGAAAAAGAAACTCGATTACCATTAACAGGCTGGCAACAGGAGGTAGAACAGGGATTAGAACTGGGTTTAGAAGCTGCTGAGAGTATTCGCGATCGCTCTATTCCCAATTTTTCGCGAGGAGAACTACCTCATTATGCAGGAATTAATACTTTTCTTAAAGCTCCCTATCTCGAAGATGTACGTAATGTAGGAAAATACGATGTGGCAATTGTTGGTGTTCCTCATGATTCAGGTACAACCTATCGTCCAGGCACTCGTTTTGGGCCTCAAGGGATCAGAAAGATTTCTGCCCTCTATACTCCCTATAACTTTGAACTGGGAGTAGATTTACGAGAACAGATTACCCTGTGTGATGTCGGGGATATTTTTACTATTCCTGCCAACAACGAAAAATCCTTTGACCAAATTTCAAAAGGAATTGCTCATATTTTTAGTTCGGGAGCATTTCCTATTATTCTTGGAGGAGATCATTCCATTGGCTTTCCCACTGTTAGGGGAGTATGTCGCCATCTAGGTGATAAAAAAGTCGGCATCATTCACTTTGATCGCCATGTAGATACTCAAGAGACAGATTTAGATGAAAGAATGCATACTTGTCCTTGGTTTCATGCTACTAATATGGCAAATGCTCCTGCCAAAAATCTCGTTCAGTTAGGTATTGGTGGTTGGCAAGTACCTCGCCCTGGAGTCAAAGTCTGTCGAGAAAGAGCGACTAACATTTTGACCGTTACCGATATTACCGAGATGGGTTTAGATGCTGCTGCGGATTTCGCCCTGGAAAAAGCTTTAGACGGTACAGACTGTGTATATATCAGTTTTGATATTGACTGCATTGATGCAGGATTTGTCCCTGGTACTGGTTGGCCCGAACCTGGAGGCTTGATGCCTCGTGAAGCTCTATATTTACTCAAAAAAATTGTGCAAAATGCCCCCGTCTGTGGACTAGAAGTAGTCGAAGTTTCACCCCCTTATGACATCAGCGATATTACGGCTTTAATGGCAACTCGCGTTATTTGTGACACTATGGCACACTTAGTTTTATCAGGGCAGTTACCCCGTGAGTCCCAACCAGACTATATCCATGAGGAGGAACAACAAGTAGATTCTCCTTGGCAGTAAGTTGAGTTAATAAATATGTAAGTTAAAGGTATATCAGCTTAGTTTTTGACCATCACTATGAAAGATACTCCAGCATTACATAACTTAAATCCTCAAGATCGATTTACCAGTCGTGCTGATGATTATGCCAAGTATCGACCAAGTTATCCCACAGCAATGATTGATTGTATTGTGGCTGAACTAGACAATTTATCTCAGTTAGTAGCTGCCGATATTGGTGCAGGCACAGGAATTTCTGCTCGTTTATTGGCAGATCGAGGTATTAAAGTAATTGCTATTGAGCCAAATGAAGCGATGAGACAAGCAGCCCAGGTACATCCCTTGGTAGAATTTCGTCATGGTAGTGCAGAAGATACAAAATTACCTGACGCTTCAGTCGATTTAGTCACTTGTTTCCAGGCTTTTCATTGGTTTAATCCTGAACCTACCCTCAAAGAGTTTACCCGTATACTCAAACCCCAAGGTAGATTAGCAGTAGTTTGGCACAATCGCGATGAGGATGACAAATTTACTAAGGAGTACACTATTTTAACTAAAATAGCTTCAAGTAATAATTCAGAATTGTTGTCACAATTACGCCACAATACACAAAGGTTTATAAGCAATATTCCTGGCTTCAATCCTGTGCGTCATTTAATTTTTCCCTATCAACAGACTTTAACTTCTGAAGGTTTGATTGGTAGAGCCATGAGTAACTCGTATATTCCTGAGCAAGGAGTAGCACACACTCAATTCATTCAAGATCTAAACCAACTACATCAAAAATATTGTAATCAGCAGGGTTTAGTTTATTTGAAATATCAAACCAGTTTGTATCTTACCGAACTGTCTAACTCAGCGAACAGTTATTAGGAGTGATGAAGTAAGGAGTAATGAGTAATAAGTAATGAGTAATAAGTAACAAAGTCAATCAAAAATCAACAATTAACCATGATCAGTAATTAGTAATCACTAAAAATGTATAAACTCTATGATTTTCTTCCTTCGGGCAATGGTTATAAAGTTCGCTTATTACTCAAGCTTTTAGACATTCCCTTTACGAGAATTGAGCTTAATATTTTAAACAGAGAAACTCGCACTCCAGAATTTTTAGCCAAAAATCCCAACGGTAAAATTCCCTTACTCGAAATAGCACCAGATAAATTTTTAGCTGAATCAAACGCAATTTTATATTATCTTAGCCAAGGAACAGATTTTTTTCCCTCAGACCGCTACACTCAGGCACAAGTAATGCAATGGTTATTTTTTGAACAGTATAGTCATGAACCCTTTATTGCTACTGCTCGTTACTGGATTAGTATTCTTAAGCAAGCCGAACAACATCAAGAACAACTGCAACACAAACACAGAATCGGCAATGCTGCTCTTAAAGTTATGGAACAGCATTTAAGTCAAAATGATTTTTTTGTCGGCTCGACTTATACCATTGCTGATATTGCTCTTTATGCCTATACCCATGTGGCAGACGAAGGAGGATTTGATCTCAATCAATTTCCTGCCATTCTTGCTTGGTTTAAACGCATCGAAGCCCATCCAAGGCACATACTTATCACCGATGTCTAAATTGCTTTATTCCTCATCCTTCATCTTTGAACTCTCATCCCTTTAAAGTTATGCACGAAACCGATATGACTAAAGCTTTAATCTTAACCATGAAAGATTGGTATAGAGAGCAGCCAGATAAAGTTCAAATCGAAAAAATTTATTTAATTGTCGGAGAGTTTACCTGTGTTGAACCGATGAGTCTAAAATTTGCTTTTGAAGTCCAAACTCGTAATACCTTTTTGGAAGGAGTGGAACTAATAATTGAAGATATTCCCCTAATTGCTTTTTGTCATACTTGCCAACAAGAATACAAACCAATAATTGGGCTGCAATATAGTTGTCCCGACTGTCAAGCACCGATGGAAGATATTAGATCTGGACGAGAACTAAAAATAGATCACATTGAATATTCGACTGTCGCAAAACAAGTAATTAGTAATCAGTAATCAATTTCCTCATCTTTTATCCTTTATCCCTCATCCTTTAAACTTATGCACCAAACATTTAACGCTGCTATGGAACTCAATCTGCTTCACGCTAACCAAGAAGGAGCAGATCATAATCGCGCTCATTTCGATCGCTGGGGTATTACCTGTCTCAATATTATGAGTAGTCCAGGGGCGGGTAAAACTGTGTTGTTAGAAAAAACCTTGGCTGCACTGCAAGATAAGTTAAGTATAGCAGTGATTGAAGGAGACATGACTACAGAATTAGATGCCGATCGCTTGCGCCAGTATAATGTTCCTGTAATTTCTATTAATACTGGTCGTTCTTGTCATTTGGATTCTCAAATGGTGGCAGGGGGAATTCATACTTTAAAGCAACAATATGATCCTCAAGCTATTGATTTAGTTTTAGTCGAAAATGTCGGTAATTTAGTTTGTCCTGCGGAATTTGAAGTGGGAGAACACGCCAAAGTGGCTTTATTAAGTGTTACCGAAGGTGAAGACAAACCTTTGAAATATCCTGTTATGTTTCAGGAAGCCGATTGTTTATTAATTACTAAGATTGATCTTGCTCCTTACCTTGATATCAATTTAGATAATATTGCCAATAATGTGCGTCAAATGAACCCAGATGTAACTATTTTTTCGGTATCTGCTAAAACAGAAATTGGTTTGGATTTGTGGTTTGATTGGCTATTAACTCAAGTACATTCATAAGCACTTAATAGTAGTATTTTGTAAATAATTTTTAGTTGAAAATAGTTTAATAAAAATAAATAATTCATAATCATTTAAAGGTACAAATAGAAGTAAAGTAGTCTTAGTCTGAAATATTGAGTCTAAATTTAATCTAAAAATATTTCAAGTTTTAAGAATTTTTTAATTTTTAAAATTCCAATTTATGTTTATTTTTTCTAAAAATTTTGTTAGATCTACCTAATATAAATGAATAAAAGAAAATTAATATCATTAATTAGCGTATTTTGCCTCAGTTTAGTCTTAACTATTAGTTGTTCTCAAGCTCCTCAATCCTCGGATTCAGGGACGACAAGCACAACCCCTGAAGAAGCAGCAATAGTTATCGGCTATAGTAATTGGGCTGGTTGGTGGCCTTGGGCGATCGCTGAACAAGAAGGATTATTTACTAAAAATAATGTCAACGTTCAAATGAAATGGTTTGATGGTTATTTAGAATCGATGGAAGCCCTGGCTGCTGGCCAACTAGATGGTAACTGTCAAACTCTCAACGATACAATTTCCTTTGCTGCTGATGCAGTTAATGGCGAAGTAGCAATTTTAGTGAATGATAATTCCGCAGGTAATGACAAGATTATTGTTACTAAAGATATTAATAAAATTGAAGATTTAAAAGGCAAAAAAGTTGCAGTTGAAGAAGGAGTAGTAGACGATTTTTTGCTCACTTTAGCTTTAGAATCTAAAGGTATGAGTAGAGAAGATGTAGAAATTGTACCTCTAGAAACTGGTGCTGCTGCTGCTGCTTTTGCTGCGGGACAAGTTGATGCAGTCGGTGCTTTTCCACCTTTCTGGTTAACTGCTCTTAAACGAGAAGGTTCTAAAGAATTAATTTCTTCTAAAGAATTTCCTGGAGCAATTCCTGATTTATTAGTAGTGACTCAGAAACTAATTAATGAACAACCAGATAAAGCTCAAGCTTTGGTTAATACTTGGTTTGATATCATGGATTTTATGGCAAAAAACCCTGAAAAAGCAGATAAAATTATGGCAGAAAGAGCAGGAGTTACAATTGAAGAATTGCAGTTATTTAAAAAAGGGACAAAACTATTTACTATTCAAGAAAATCTTGAAGCTTTTAAAGATGGTGATAGTATGAAACATATGCCCTTTGCTGCTGAGAGAATGTCCCAATTTATGATAGAAGTTGGCTTTATCCCTGAAGCACCAGATTTAACTAAGATCTTAGATGCTCAATTTGTACAAGCTTATGCGAAATCTGTTCAATAATTCCTGAGTAGAAAATATCTCTGGCATAAGTTTTGAGAATTAGCTCAGTTTTATCAAACTATATTATTAATTTATACACAATATTTATTAGTTTAATTAGATAAATTTAAGTATATAGAAATTCTAAATGTATCATGAAATTTATTTTTCTTCCAATTCTCTAGACAAAATAAAATGCTTAAGTTAAAAACTGATTCTTCCAAAGTTACTAATAATTCCTTAAAAGTTAATAATTCTAGTTTAAAACCTACTACTTTCTGGCGTATTGCTGAAGATATTCCCCAGTCTTTAGCTTGGGGATTAATGAGTTGTTCGCTTCTAATTCCTTTATTTACTTGGTTTTTAGTAACAAAGTATGCAGGTATTAACTCAATTTTCTTACCATCGCCAGGGGATGTAATCAGCGCGATCTCACAATTATGGTCATCAGGCTATTTACTTACTGATACAATTACTAGCTTTATGAGAGTTAGTATCGGGTTTTTATTATCCGCTATAATTGCTGTTCCTTTAGGAATTTTCATGGGAACTTTTGCAAGTATTCGGGCTTTATTTGAACCAATAATTGGCATTGTGCGCTATATGCCAGCCCCAGCTTTTATTCCTTTATTAATTATTTATTTAGGTATTGATGAAGCACCCAAAATTATGTTGATTTTTATTGGGACATTATTCTTTAATGTGCTGATGATTATGGACAGTGTTAAATTTGTCCCGCAAGATTTGATTGAAACAACTTATACTTTGGGTGGTAAACGTTCCCAAGTATTATTAGAAGTAATTACTCCCTATATAGTCCCACGGATCATCGATACATTTAGAGTCAATATGGCAGCTTCTTGGAACTTGGTTGTAGTTGCAGAATTAATGGCAGCAAGTGAAGGTTTAGGCAAAAGAATTGTATTGGCACAAAAATTTTTGAAGACTGATGAAATTTTTGCCTGTTTAATTATTCTAGGTTTGATTGGTTTTGTTCTTGATTTATGCTTTCGCTTATTAGTAAGATTTACTTGCAAATGGGCGTTTTGAATCATTCATCAGTCATCAATCATCGGTTATCAGTTATCAAAAGAAGCCAATCAACAACTAATAACTAATAACTAATAACTAACCACTATCAGTAATGCATTTAGAAATATCTAATTTATACAAGCAATTTAAAACTAAAAAAAGAACTATAGTTGCTCTTAAAGATATCAATATGCACATAGAGACAGGGGAATTTGTTTGTGCGGTGGGGGCTTCTGGTTCAGGTAAATCAACTCTTTTGAGGTTAATTGCTGGTTTAGATACTCCTACGTCGGGAGAAATTACTGTCGATGGGCAGCCAGTTATAGCCCCAGGTTCAGATCGGGGTATGGTATTCCAAAAATATACTCTTTATCCTTGGATGAGTGTGCAGAAAAATGTCGAGTTTGGATTAAAACTTCTGGGTATCTCTGCTAACAAACGTCGAGAAGTAGCTTCTTATTACTTAGATATAGTTGGTTTAACTAACTTTGCCAAATCCTTGCCTAAAGAACTATCAGGAGGAATGAAACAGCGAGTTGCGATCGCTCGTGCTTTAGCTACAAACCCAAAAATTCTCTTGATGGATGAACCATTTGGGGCATTAGATATTCAAACGAAAGAAAATATGCAACAGTTTCTCTTAGAAATTTGGGGTAAAACAAACTGTACCATTTTGATGATTACTCATGATGTGAGGGAAGCAGTATTTCTCTCTCAAAGAATATATGTCCTCTCAACCCAACCAGGCACAATTGAACAAGAATATCAGATTAATCTCCCCAGCGATCGTGATTATCATATTAAACGCCAACCAGCCTTTCATCAACAAGCGGACAAAATTATCGACTTACTAAGAAATATATAAAAGAATGATAGGGTTCAGAATATCTGAAGATTTACTTTACAAACAGTTTTTAATGTCAAACAATTATAAACAACAAGTAATTGATTTTTTTAATAGTCGAACTACTTATGATGCAGAAGGAGATAGTCATCCTAGAGAAGCCAGACGGTTATTAGAATATGTTGCTTTAGAATCTGGACAAAAAGTTCTCGATCTTGCCACAGGTACGGGTTTAGTTGCTATTGATGCAGCCAAAAAAGTAACTTCTACAGGTTCAGTAATTGGTGTAGATATATCACCAGGAATGCTTTCTCAGGCTAGGGAAAAAATTATAGCGGGAGGGATAAATAATCTGGAATTGGTTGAGGCAGATATCGAGTCAACTAATTTTGAACCAGAACAGTTTGATATTATCTTTTGCTGCTCGGCAATTGTTTATTTTAGCGATATTCCTGCAATTCTGAATAAATGTTATAGCTGGCTCGAACCTGGGGGATATTTGGCTTTTACTACTCCCGATAAAACTTCTAATCTGGCAGAAATTAGAATCCAAGTCTGTAAAGAGTTGTTTGATATCGATCTTCCTCATATTATCAGACCTCTGTGGACTCCCGAAAAATGCCGTTTATTATTACAGCAATCTGGTTTTACAGATATTGCAATTGAAAAGCATCTATATAGTAAATCTAAAATTAGCCAAAATTATACTGCTGCAAGAATTGAGAAAGAATTCTATCCTAGAGGGAATCCTTTATTAAATTTATCAGAAGCCCAAAAAGAATTACTACAAGCTGAATATAAGAAAGCTGTTGAGAAATTAATTGCAGATTTAGGAGAGTGGCAAGAAGATATTAATCTGTATATTAAAGCTCGAAAATAGATTAGTTTAAGGATTAAATGTTGATTTTTCAACGTTAACAGGGTTTTGTCAATATATAGAGATTGAAATAGATCGCTCCAGAAGATTGAGAGCAAACAATGATTATTACACTACTTCTTGGCATGGACAAGGCTTTTTCCCTAGAGGAAATCCTTTATTAAATTTAACTGAAGCTGAGAAACAATTATTACTAGTTGAATACCAAAAAGCGATCGCTGATTACATAACAGATGAAGGTGTATGGCAAGATTCTACTACGTTATATGTTCGAGCTTACAAGTAAAATTAAAAGCTATAGGATTTTTTTATACCTATAGCTCCCTGCCAAGGATAAGTAGAATTTTAGCATTGTACTAAAACATTAATATTAATCGGATCGTAAGTAGGAAGTGAAAAGTTAGGAGTCAGGAGTCAGAATAATTATTTATTCCCAATCACCAATCACCAATCACCAATCACCAAGTAGCTAGGTAATAAGTAAAATTTAAAATATCAATCATTGTGGGAAGATTCTGCTTAAGATAGTAATTCCAGATTGATCATCAACAGCTAAAGATTGGGCATGAATGAGCAAAAGCTAGATTGGGTAAGATTGCAGAAAGCGTTGTCTGTAGAAGCAGAACGAGGCTATTTAGATCTCATGGGCAATCAATACCGTTTTAGCGAGTTTTTGTGCCTAAGTCTTGGTAAACCGCCCCAAAATATTCCTTCTGGGGATAAAATGCAATGGCATGATATTGCCCAACAGTTTGCTAGTTATAGTAATTTAAGTTCTACCCAAAGAAAGCAGTTAATAATTCATACGCGCAATTTTCTTTATAAACAAAAAGCTTTAGCCGAAACTCCTGCTATTCCACCACAACCGAAAGTCCCCCGCACCGCGTCTTTAAGTAGCCCTAAAGCCAAAACTTATTTTAATCAAACTCTTACTTTGGATCAGCCTTTGAGTAGAGTCATTGATATTGGGCGTAGAAGTAGCTATCTAGAACGTCTGGGGCTATATACAGTCAGAGATTTACTGTTTTATTATCCTCGCGATCATCTAGATTATGCCCGTCAGGTACAAATCGCTCATCTTGAACCAGGGGAAACAGTGACGGTAATTGGTACAGTTAAAAGTTCTAAGTGTTTTAGCAGTCCGAAAAATAAAAAACTAACTATCTTTGAATTAATCTTGGTCGATCCTTCAGGGAGATTAAAAATTAATCGCTTCTTAACAGGTACTCGTTTTAGTAATCCTGGTTCACAAGCCAGCTATAAACGTCAGTATCCCGAAGGCTCAATTGTCGCTGTTTCAGGACTAGTTAAACAAAATAAATATGGTATTACCCTTGATAAACCTGAGATCGAAGTATTAGATAGTGCAGGGGCAAGTATTGAATCCCTGAAAGTAGGTCGAGTATTGCCTGTATATCCCCTCACAGAAGGAGTCCCAGGCGATACCGTCAGAAAATCTGTGATCGCTGCCTTACCTGCTGCTGCCCAATTAGGCGATCCTCTGCCTAGTGAGATACGTAATCAATATAGCTTAATTAAATTAAAAAATGCGATCGCCTGGATTCATTATCCAGAAAATCGCGAGGAACTTACTCATGCTCGCAGAAGACTAGTATTTGATGAGTTTTTCTATCTTCAGCTAGGTTTTCTACAACGTCGCCAACTATTAAAACAAAATCAAGTCAGTGCTAGTTTTGCTCCTCAAGGCAAGTTAATCGAGCAGTTTAATCAGATATTACCTTTTAAACTCACTAATGCTCAACAAACGGTAGTTAATGAGATTTTTCAAGATTTAGGTAAGTCTGATACACCCATGAATCGTTTGGTACAAGGGGATGTAGGTTCAGGTAAAACTATTGTGGCAGTGTTTGCGATCCTGGCTGCTATCCAGTCTGGTTATCAAGCTGCTTTGATGGCACCCACGGAAGTATTAGCCGAACAACACTATCGTAAGTTAGTAACTTGGTTTAATTTACTGCATCTACCTGTCGAGTTATTAACAGGTTCAACCAAAACTGCGAAACGCCGAGAAATACATTCTCAACTAGAAAACGGCGAATTACCTTTGCTAGTGGGTACTCATGCCCTAATTCAAGAAACTGTTAACTTTCATAAACTTGGTTTAGCGGTAATTGATGAACAACATCGTTTTGGAGTACAACAACGGGCAACTCTTTTAAGTAAAGGCAAATCTCCTCATGTCCTCACCATGACTGCTACGCCTATTCCTCGCACCTTAGCTTTAACTCTCCACGGTGATCTAGATGTTAGTCAGATCGATGAACTTCCCCCAGGCAGACAACCAATTAGCACTATGATGAAACAGGGTAAAGATCGTAAACAAGTTTATGATTTAATTCGGCGAGAAATTGCTCAAGGCAGACAAGCTTATATTATTTTTCCCCTTGTCGAAGAATCAGAAAAGCTCGATCTCAAAGCTGCCACCGAAGAACATCAACGTTTATCCGAAGTAATTTTTCCTGAATTTAATATTGCCCTGCTGCATGGTCGTATGAGTTCAGCTGATAAGGATGCAGCCTTAAATTCTTTTCGTGATAACGAGTGTCAAATTATTGTTTCCACTACGGTCATTGAGGTAGGAGTTGATGTTCCCAATGCCACAGTGATGGTAATTGAACACGCAGAACGTTTTGGTTTATCCCAATTACACCAATTAAGAGGACGAGTTGGCCGAGGTAGCAGTAAATCCTATTGTTTTTTGATGAGTAGTAGTAAAAATATTGAAGCTAGACAACGTTTAGCCGTATTAGAAGAATCTCAAGATGGTTTCTTTATTTCCGAAGCAGATATGCGTTTTCGTGGGCCAGGGGCAGTATTAGGGACTCGTCAATCAGGTTTACCCGATTTTGCCCTTGCTAGCCTCGTAGAAGACCAAGAAGTACTTAATTTAGCCAGAGAAGCAGCAGAAAAAATTATTACTGCCGACAAGCTGTTAGCCAATTTTCCTTCATTAAAACAGGAATTAGAGATTCGTTATCGTCGTCTGATGGGTGGAGATATTTTAAATTAATTTATATTATGATTTTCCTTTTGTATAGCCCTACGTAAAAACGTTAAGATTTCTTTGAAATACTACTTCTTACTTCCTACTTACGAGCCGATTACTATTAATGTCCTAATCTAATTTTGTACAGCTATATATAGTTAGGAGACAGTCAACAGAAAAATATTCTGACTTCTGACTCCTTCATTGTTTTTTACACAATGTAAATATTTCTGCTTAGGTACTTATTAATTTAAATTAATTTACTGTTCCAATTAGTTTTATTTGGTTTCCATTACTTGAGTTAATCGTTCAATAGCACCTGTCAATCTTTCCTGGGCTACAACCACAGGATCAACTGCTTCTTCTACTAATGCTTCCTGACGTAACAAACGTTTTTTCGCTTTTTCAAAAGCTTGGATGATGACATAAAGACAAAAAGCGATCACCAGAAAGTTGAGAACCGCAGCTAAGAATAAACCATATTGAATACCACCAGCAGACAACTGTGCTAGCGTATCTACTTTTGCTGCTTTCATAGCAGGATTTAGAATCACAGGCGTAATAATATCTGCAACTAAAGACTCAATGATTTTGCCAAATGCTGCACCAATAATGACCGCAACAGCTAAATCAATGACATTTCCACGCATAATAAAATCGCGGAAACCTCTTAGAAATCCACCTGCTGCTTCAGATCCTCTTCTTACCATAATTTTTTAACTTGATTAACTCTAAAAATTAACTATTTACTTAACTGAGAAAATTATAAATGCTTTTATTAAAATGGCAAGTGTAGATTTGATAAGGATTTTGTTACTATTTAGCAACTATTTTACTTAAGAATGTAAAGTTTCTAACTGTTGCCAACACAAATATAAGGCACGAGGAACATGAAAACAGCCTTTCCATTTACCACCTTTAAGATTTAATAATATTGATCCTGTTCGTTCTAAATATCCAAACCATTCACCATAATTAGGATCGGCAAAATGTTTCCAAGTATAATCATGAACTTCGTAAAACCAATCTAAACACTCTTGTCGTTTAGTTAAATTGAATCCCATTAATAAAGCTACCAGAGTTTCTAAATGTACCCACCACAGTTTTTGATTCCACTCTAGTTGTTGGGGAGGATAACCTTTTAGATCCATAAAATAATAGATACCTTGATATTGTTTATCCCAAGCAAAATTAAGAGTATTTAAAACTATATCAACAGCTTGATTAACTAAACTTAAATTATTACTACGATGGGCAATATCCATCACAAACCACATCGCTTCAATTCCATGACCAGGATTAATTAATCTACCCTCAAAACAATCTAAAAATTTGCCTTCTGGAGTAACATTTTCTAACATCAAGCCTGTATTAGCATCGACAAAATCTGTCATTACTTCTTGGACTGTTTGTTCTAAAATCGCAGTAAGTTGATTACTCGAAAGTAACCAATCCATTTCCAAAGAAAGATTAGCCAAAATCATCGGTACAGCTAAACTTTTGAGCGATCGCGTGCCTGGATAAGCTTTATTATATTTACCCTTGGGATTATCTTGACGACGCAAGACATTATTATATGCTTGCAAAGCTATTTCTTTGGCATTTTCTGCCCCAGAAGCTAAGGCATATTGACTAAAAGCCATAGCTGCAAAACAATCGGAAAAGATATTATATGGCTGCACTAAAGGTCGTCCTGCACGATCTAGTGCAAAATACCAATTACCCTGTTCATCTCGACCATATTTAGCTAAAAAGTCTGCACCATTTTGAGCAATCTTAAGCCATTCGGGACGTTGTTCTAAACGGTTGTAAAACATTGAATACGTCCATACCTGACGGTTTTGCAACCAGATAAACTTATCGGTATCGTAAACCTTACCCTCGCGATCTAGACAAGTAAAGTATCCTCCTTGCTCCCAATCTACCGAATATTTAGACCAAAAAGGAATAATATTTTCTAAGAGAGTCTGTTTATATAGTGACGTTAATTGCCCGAAGTCTTGATTCATAATTTATCAATGGATAATGGATAATTATCAATTTATGAATCTACATATCATAACCAAACAAATTAGCATCCACTTCAGTTAAATTAATATCCCCTAAACCATATTCTTGCCAGCGTCTTGTTACCATTGCTGACACATCCATATCTGATTCTAAAGCCTCACCCCACTCGTGATCAGTTTCAGGCGGAATTTTAGTAGTTGCATCTATACCCATCCTTCCTCCTAAACCGATTTTTTCACTAGCGAAATCTAAGGTATCAAAAGGAGTATGAGGAAGAATAAAAACATCACGGACAGGATCGACTTTGGAACTAATTGCCCACACTACCTGACGGGGATCGCGGATATTAATATCTTTATCGACTACAATCACAAACTTAGTGTAAGTAAATTGGGGTAAAGCACTCCAAAATGCTAAGGCTGCCCTTCTCGCTTGACCTGGATAGGCTTTATCGATGGAGATAATCGCTGCTTTATAGCTTAAAGCTTCCATTGGTAGGAAGAAATCCACGATTTCTGAGACTTGCTGCCGTAAAATTGGAGTATAAATTCGATTAAGAGCGATCGCCATCATTGCTTCTTCTTTGGGTGGACGACCACTAAAAGTAGTTAAATAAATTGGGTTTTGACGATGAGTCAAACAGTGGAAACGCACCAGAGGTGAATCTTCAACTCCGCCATAGTAACCCATGTGATCCCCAAAAGGGCCATCAGGTAATACTTCCCCAGGGGTAATTGTTCCTTCTATAACAAATTCTGAGTCCGCAGGTACTTCTAAATCTACAGTTTTACACTTGGCTAGTTTGACACCACTACCGCCATATAAACCTGCAAACAACCACTCTGATAAATCAACAGGAATAGGAGTCGCTGCTGCCATAATAATTAATGGATCGACTCCTAAAGCGATCGCAACTTCTAATTTTTTACCAGCTTCGGCTGCTTTACGCAGATGTCTTGCCCCTCCTCTTACTGATAACCAATGAACAGTCATGGTGTTTTTTGACTGTAGTTGCAGGCGATATACTCCTACATTGGGTGTGCCTGTCTCTATATCCTTAGTAATTACCAACCCTAAAGTAATAATCTTACCTGCATCCCCTGGATAGGGGCGAATCATCGGAATTGTATGCAGATCTAATTCTTCTTGGTTAATTACTACTTGCTGACAAGGTGGGAAAAAATCTCTCCCTGGTTTGGCTTTGAGGACATCAAACAACACCTTACCAAAATCTACTGCTTGAGAAATCTTTTTAGGTGGTTTGGGTTGCTGTAACATTGCTAGTTTTGCTCCCAGGGTTTCTAACTCTTCTGGAGTTTCCATATTCATTGACCAGCAAATTCGTTCTACTGTCCCCATGAGATTGACTGCTACAGGAAAAGGTGAACTCTTGACGTTTTCAAACAATAGTCCTGGGCCTCCTGCCTGCAACATCCGATTTGAAATCTCTGCAATTTCTAAATCTGAATCCACTAACGCGGAGATGCGTCGAAGTTGTCCTTTAGATTCCAAAAGTTTAATAAATCCCCGTAAGTCTCTAGCCATGTTAAGAAATATAAAATATATAGATTCTTTTAGTCTAGAAGAGTTGGGAAGCAATCTACAAGCTCTTGGTAGAGATTAGAGAGATTTAGAAGTCATATCTTGATTCATCGCATCAATAATCTGGTGCAAGGCTTCGAGGAATACTTGTTCTGATTTTGAATTCAAAGCATTTAGCAGATAATTTCTACCACCTTGAGGCTTACACAAAAAATGAGCTACTTGATTTTTATGACTTCTAGTATTCATAGGCATAATTTAGCTAGCTACTGTACTTACATACATATATATACCTAAGATTATCCATGTTGACTAGGTTGCATTTCTTCGGCAAAATAGCTGAAATCTCAGTAAAATTGACGTAATTTATGATAATAACTATTTAAAATAAGTTGTTTATAACTATACCAACCTTAATAACTATTTTTATTACTAATTTATTACGAATTGCTCCGAAATAACGCTAATTCGACATTTCGACCTTGAATGCCGTCTCCAGAAAAGAAATTAAAATCCAATTCAATTCAATGTATGGTTTAAATTTGCCTTGTTGATCGGTTATCACTACTAAAAAAGCGAGAAATCCGCTATTATCGAACATCCCATAAATAACAAGCTTTTGTTACATTAATTTACATAAGATATAAAAAACTTAATAAATACGAGGTTAAAAATGACTACCTTATTAATCGCAGTATTGATCATCGGTTGGACAGCAGCAGCCGTAATTGGCACTCAGGCTTATTTCCTTGGCGAACAAACTAAGCCGATCCATGAGCGCAACTTAAAATCCGAATCTTTTGAACAATTAGCTAAATCCGTTACAGGTAGAGAGACAAATTACAGTGAGCGTATTCCTGCTTTTGCTTTAGATACATACGCTAGTAACAATTTACCTCAAAGCTAAATTTTCCACTCTCCTAATCAGCATACAACCCCAAGAGTTAGACAGCGATCGCTTTAGACATAAGTTCTAATTCAACCGCAACCCAACTATCGGGGTTGTTTTTTTTGGCTCGAAATTGCTTAAAAAGGTAAGTCTAATTGAATACTGACTCAGCAATAATTAATTTTGGACTGCTACTTCTGTACTGCCACGAGTACGACGACGAGTTAAACTGTTAAAGAGCATCACACCGATCGCCTTAATCAAATTACCTTCAAGTTCTTGGAACAATTTCATATTCATCCCAAAAGCATCATTAGCTTCATCAACGATTTTTTCCGCAGTAGCTTGATCGATAGGTAAATCGTTCATTGCTTGACGATAATTATCTTTAAAAGCCTTTTCGTCGGGGATATTTTCAAACTCATAAAATGCTGTACCTTCGCCATCAGTAAGATTCATTGCTCTTTGAGAAATTTTCTTGAGGATTTGTCCACCAGATAGATCGCCCAAATAACGAGTATAACAATGAGATACTAATAACTCAGGTTGAGATTGAGCTATTTCCCGAATACGTGCCACATAGGCTTCTCCCACAGGCGAATTTTTTGCTTCCTCACGCCAGTTAGCACCATAGTAAAAATATAAATCCTGTTCCAAACTTTGTTTGCGATTAAGTTCAGGAAAATAAATCTTAGAAACTACAGGATGGTCTTTGAGCTTTTCCATTTCCTCTTCCATTGTCGAATAGACAAAGTAGAGACTGGTAACTAGTTTGCGATAGGATTTCTTTTCGACCACACCTTTGAGAAAACATTTAACAAAACCAACGTTTTCTGCCATTGTGTGCGACTTTTTAGTTCCTTCACGTAACATTGTTGCTAAATTAATGCTCATACTATATCTTTCCCGCTTTTATGATTAATTTACCGAGTCTATAATTTTTTACAAAAGATGTGAAATCACTGCGTCTCCTAATTAATTTTGAGTAAACCTCAAAATTCCGACGCACTCAAAAATCTGCCTAATTTGTTAGATTAAACCGAATTAATGAGCATTGTTATTAAGAATTCTTACATCTAAAGATATGCGCAAATAGTTTCCACGTCACTCAGGGATTGCTAATAGAATCACATAACCAAGTCAGAGATTGCTCTAGCGTGAGATTAACGAAGTTAGGCAGGTTTTAAAATCATCCCCAAACACGATCTGTGAAAAGCCTTTGGTAACGGTTATTTAAAAGAAAATTTAAAAGCGTTAAGCAATTTAACAATTGCTGATTTTTCTTGTCATAATGCTTAACATAAACAAATATAGAGTCAAAAACTGAGCAACTATATATGTGTATGTAATATAACGTTGAAAATACTTAATAAAAACTCAAAAAATTATACACAATAAGAATTTTTGCTTATAATCAGGACAAAGTTTGTAACTTATCCTAACTTTTGGTGTTTAATCAAGAAGTTACATAATTATTTTTTACCAACCATAAGATCAACCGTATATTTTAAAGATGCCCAGAATACTCGTAATTGACGACGATCCCGCAATCTCTGAACTAGTCTCTATCAACCTCGAGATGGCTGGCTATGATGTCAATCAGGCAGAAGATGGGATAAAAGGTCAGGCTCTAGCTGTACAGCTACAACCAGACTTAGTTATGCTCGATTTAATGTTACCCAAAGTTGATGGTTTTACCGTATGCCAAAGATTACGTAGGGATGAACGCACTTCTGATATTCCAGTTTTAATGCTCACTGCTTTAGGACAGACTCAAGATAAAGTAGAAGGTTTTAATGCTGGTGCAGATGACTATTTAACTAAACCCTTTGAAGTAGAGGAAATGCTGGCGAGGGTAAGAGCTTTATTACGTCGTACAGATCGCATTCCTCAAGCAGCTAAACATTCAGAAATTCTCAGTTATGGCCCTTTGACCTTGATTCCTGAACGTTTTGAGGCGATATGGTTTGAAAAGACAGTTAAATTAACTCACTTAGAGTTTGAATTACTCCACTGTCTTTTGCAACGTCACGGACAGACTGTTGCACCTCCAGAAATTCTCAAAGAAGTTTGGGGTTATGATCCTGATGATGATATTGAAACTATCCGTGTTCATATTCGTCATTTACGGACAAAACTAGAACCAGATCCACGTCATCCTAATTATATCAAGACTGTTTATGGTGCAGGATATTGTTTAGAATTACCTAGCACTGAACAAATGCTGGCGACTGAAGATCAGGTAATGGCATAAAAAATCTTGCAGGATGTTACTGATTGAAGTAATAACGTACAAAATAATATCAAAATAATATTTTCTTGGCTTTTGACTTTTAGTGATTTTGATTAGCAGCCAGTAATGCAGTACCATAAGCTGCATCTGTGTTTGCTGCAATAGTGACTGGGAGTGATAAATGACGTTGACGAATTTTACTCCAGGATAAGTTCCGCGCTCCTCCACCTGCGCTATAAACATGAATTAATCGTTCCGCACCCAAATCTTGTAACTTTTGATAACCTAGAGCTTCGATACGAGCAATACTTTCTAATAAGCCATGTAAAAACTCTACGGGATCTGTAGGACGAGGTTCTAGTTGTGGGATTAAATTAGGATTATTAATGGGAAAGCGATCGCCTGGTGTTAAGAGTGGATAATAATTAAGGTTACTTGAGACGTTAGAATCTATTTGCTCAGAGAGATCTTGCAGTTGTTCTTGGTTAAAAAAATGCTTTAAAACTGCACCACCTGTATTAGATGCTCCCCCAGTTAGCCACAGGTTACCCAATCTATGACTATATATACCATAATTCGAGTCGTTAACTTGGGTTTGGCTTAATAATTTTAAAACTAAAGTTGAACCAAGAGAGGTAACAGCTTCTCCAGGCAGACTCGCACCACTGGCTAAGAAGGCTGCAATGCTATCAGTAGTACCAGTACAAACTAGACAATCAGCAGCTAAATCGAAACGTTGGCTAATCTCTGGGGTGATTTCTTTAACTGGCGTACCAGGAGAAAGTACTTGAGGATATAAATGACTAAACGGCAAATTTTGTAGCCAAGGGGGATAAGCAAGATGCTCGACATCATAACCAAGCTTCAAGGCATTATGATAATCACTGATACCCAATTGTCCATGTAATAACCAAGCCAACCAGTCTGCTTGGTGAAGAAAATAACTCGCTTGCTGAAAATAAGCTTGTTGTTGCCACCATAATAATTTTGCCAAACTAGAAGTCGCGCTTATTACTACGTGGTTTTGGGGAGCGATCGCTTTTATTTTGTCTAAGACTTCTTGTCCTCTAGAATCGTGGTATAAAATTGGCGATGTAATAGGATTGCCTGAACCATCACAAAGCAATACCGTTGAAGAAGTACCATTAATCGCGATCGCCTTAATCTGTTTTCTAATTGCTAAGGGTATTTGAGCAACCAAAGTATACAAAGTATTTTGCCACATCTGAGAAAGTTGCTCAGGAGCGCGTTGACAAAAGTGAGATTGTTGGCTGGTGACAATACTTTTCGCTTGCTCTATAACCACTGCTCTTGCTCCAGAAGTACCAAAATCAATCCCTAAATAGTAATTCATAAGTGTTACTAAAGTTTGATTGAGACTGAACTTTGTAAAGTGCAACTGTAGCTTTTTTAGCTGCTCAGGGGACGGAGAGGGAGGGATTCGAACCCCCGTTCACTTTCATGAAACTCGATTTCAAGTCGAGCGCATTCGACCACTCTGCCACCTCTCCAAAGACGGCTTAATTATAATAGCAAAGAATAATATTCTTGGCTAACTCACAATAATAGACATTGCCAATTTTATTGGTTTATTCTGGCAATTTATATTGTCCTACAATTTTTTTAGCATATTCGGGAACGTGCTGTTCTAACTTTTGGGGGTAGTTGCGTTTTAAATGAAGATAGTTACGAGTAAAGTGAGAATCAATCGAAAAACGGGCATATTCCAAGCCTTTCGGCCCAATGCGCTCAATAACAACTCCCATCATCTTAGCTGCCCACATAGGCAGAGTAACGCCCTTATCGTAAGCAGGAATGCTCTGTTGTACTGCTTGACGGCGATCGCCCTGGGACATGACTGGTTGTATATCTAATTGTTCTCTGACTAAATCGAGCATTTCTTTACCAGTATTATTGCGAACTACAATCCATTGCCAACCAAAAGGCGCGCCCATATAACCGACGACTAAATCTGCTAGAGAATTAACATAATCAAAACAACTCATGCAGGAAGGAGCAAACACATCTTTCAATTGATTAGTTTTTAAACCAAAGAAAGGAACTTTTTCAATAGAGCCATCCTCATGTTTAAAATGAATCCGAAAGTCCTGCATAAATTCATAATGCACTACTGTTTCGGGAGAACGACTAGTAGTTTCTAAAAACTTCTGTAATCCTGCCCGACTAACGTTATCAACACAAGGTGTACCCAAAACATAGAGTTTTTCTAAACCCAATTCCGTTTCTACTGCCCTTAATGCTTGAATTTGACAACCGACTCCAATCACCAACAGGCGTTTCATTCCCGACTGTTCAATTTGTTCCAGTACATTTAAGTTAGGAGAAAGTGTAGGCTTATTAACCTTTGCTGCTAATACTTCCGCAGGAGTTCTAGCAATGACAGGTAGAGGTTGAAAACGATCTTCGGCGGTATTCTGCACACAGACAACCCCTTCCACCATACCTCGTTCTAACATTTCACAGGCGATCGCACTCACAATTCCTGTCCATTGCGCCCCCTCAATTGGCTTTTGCTTACGGGCAGCCATCATTTCTTGGCTAACACCAAAATACCAATCATCCTCATTATCCAAGTTACGGCTACGTCCATGAGCAACTGTTTCTAATTCAGCGATCTGTTGATTGAGAAAAGCACAGGCTTCTTTAACATAGTGGATATAATATGTATCACAAAGTCCACATTCACTACAAAGTTCCTTAGCAGGACGACGACTACCTGGTTTGAGAGCTTTTGCCTTTTTGTGGTCAGCAACAGTCATATATAAATACGGTTTATTAATTACAATTTAGTCAATCATTGTCAGCTTAAGGCAATAGCCACCAGCATTACCAGAATGGCAAACTTCTGTAACAAAATCTCTAGTTATCAAAACCGAGATTAAAACTGATAAGAAAGACCTAAAGACAGAACAGGATAGACATTAATTAATTCATCTTCAATGTCTTCTTCCTCATCGTTAATTACTTGCTCTGCTGCTGCTTCGGCTTCCTCTTGAAACTCTTCGGGAACTTGATCGGAAACATTAGCAGTTACTTCAATATCAGGAGTACCACCAAAAACCACACCTAAGTTCCACCAAAAACCTAATCCCTTGCCATCTGCGACTGCATTACCTCCGCCAATTCCGAGATAGGGAGAGACGCTATCAGTAATATCAACGTCAGCATTCGCAGTGGCGATACCATCAACATTTAAATCTCTCAGATCAATGGTTTGTCCTTCAAATTCAACTTCTCCTACTTCTTCGGCAACTTCTTCTGAAATATCTGCCGTCCCCTCAACATTATTATCGCTAAAAATTAAACCGCCAGTGATTCTAAAACCAGAACTTTTGAAAGGATGGAGATCCAAAAGAGTCGAAACGTTAAACAAGTTTAAATCTGCTTCGTAATCAATATCAGTATCTACGAGGTCATCTAGACCTAAACCAAAAGCATTCACACCGACTCTGCCATTAAACTGAGAACTAAATTTTCTGACTACATGACCACCTAAGCCTAAAGTACTAATTTCTGGAACAATTGCCCAGCCACTTTTTGGTTGCTCTTGACTAACCTCTTGGCTGCCTTCTGGTGGAGTGGGAGGCTCTGATGGTACAGGAATGGGTGAAGAATTGGCAGGGTTAGTTTGAGTGCAGCGAGAGTTTTGGGGATAATTTTGGCAAAATTTTTCTAAATCTAATTCTCTTTGTACTAGTTGATAGGTTGTGTTGGGGTTATTAACAAAATTTTCTGGCTGTTTTGATGAATCGAAGAGATCGATCGCTTGAGTGGAAACAGGAGTAGAAGATTTAGTTGTTATTGTTTGAGCGATCGCTGGCTTGGTAGTTAGAGTTAAGATGCTCCAACTAGCCGTCAAAAAACTAATCCCAATATAGAGTTTTAAAGATTTCATGATTTAACAGACTCCCCACAAATTAATGGCTATTCACCAGCTACAAGTTTATCGCTTGTTCATATCATTAGAATTTTTTTTCTATCATTGTCTAAATTTTGCTGGAAGCTTCATAATATCTATAACTATGGGTAAAAAATAAACAAGTAGTTATTCTGTGTTAGAAATATTTGGCTATCTACTCAAAAAAATGTAAAGTTATATTAAAAATATAGTTACTTACAGTGATATTAAAAATTTAGTTAACGGTTTTTTAATTTATTTACAAATAATATCTCTGTGATAGTATCTGGTTGATTCGGTAGAAATTGAGATATCACTTCTACTAATCAACTTACTGGTGGAGGAGTTTATCTAATAAAGTGCAATCTAATTTTTCTCAGCAATCGCTGAATAACGGTTTTAAAAATCAGCCACAACCATTAAAAATGGGGGTGATTGGGGTTGGTAATATGGGACAACACCATGTTCGTATCCTCAGCTTGCTGAAAGACATTGAATTGATTGGAGTAGCAGATTCTAATTTAGCAAGAGGGATTGAAATTGCAAGTCAATATCAGACCCATTATTATGAAAATTACCAGGAAATGTTACCTCATGTGGACGCGGTATGTATTGCTGTGCCTACAAAGATCCATCACGAAGTAGGAAGTTGCTGTCTTCAGGCAGGAGTTCATGTTCTCATTGAAAAGCCGATCGCTGCTTCCATTGCCGAAGCTGAATCTCTGGTAAATCTAGCTGCTGAAACTGGCTGTATTTTGCAGGTAGGTCATATTGAAAGATTTAATCCTGCCTTTAGAGAACTAAGTAAAGTTATTCAAACTGAAGAAATATTGGCTTTAGAAGCCCGTCGGATGAGTCCCTATTCTCATCGGGCTAATGATGTTTCTGTCGTTTTGGATTTGATGATTCATGATATTGATTTAATGTTAGAGTTATCTGCCTCGCCAGTAGTTAAACTAACTGCTAGTGGTAGTACATCCGTTGATTCAGGCAATTTAGATTATGTTACTGCTAATCTTGGTTTTGCCAATGGTGTGATCGCAACTTTGACAGCTTCTAAGGTTACTCACCGCAAAATTCGCTGTTTGGCAGCCCACTGCAAAAAATCTTTGATTGAAACTAATTTTCTTAAAAATGAAATTTTAATCCATCGTCATCAAGAAACTAACTTACAACTAGAACAAAAACCCAAATTATATAAACAAGACGGAATCACAGAAAAAGTTTATACCAGTAATATTGAGCCTATATATGCTGAAATTGAACATTTTGTTAGCTGTATTCGCGGTGGTGAGCGTCCATCTGTAGGTGGAGAACAAGCTCTCAAAGCTTTACGTTTAGCAAGTTTAATTGAACAAATGGCATTAGATGGTCAAATATGGCAACCTGCCGATGAGCAACAAAAAATTGCTTCACCCACAATGTCTATTGCTTAGATTAGTTTGGGTTAAGACAGTTTAAGAGTTAAGGTAGCTATTAGCTTTTAGCAACGTCTATTAGCTTTTAGCAACGTCTATTTTGATGTTGTCAGGTTACAGAGAAAAGGAGCAATTCTTTGGATAGGCAGAATTTGTTTAACTGCTCCCATTTCAATAGCCTCTTTGGGCATCCCAAAAATAACCGAGGTTTCTTGATCTTGGGCGATGGTCAATCCTCCTGCCTGTCTAATCATCTGCATACCTTCTGCCCCATCTTTACCCATGCCAGTTAGTAAAACAGCGATCGCTTCACGACCATAAATCCGAGCCACAGATTTAAACGTCACATTTACAGCAGGACGATGTCCACCCACAGGAGCATCAGAATAGACAAACCGTTTTTGATTATTTAATTCTAAATGTTTGCCCTCTGGAGGAAAATAAATTGCTCCAGGCTGAGGAGTAGTGCCATTAGTAGCTATTGTCACGGATAAAGGACAGGTGGCGGATAACCACTGAATTAAACCATCCAAAAAACCATGACTAATATGTTGAACACAAACAATCGGTACAGGAAAGTTAGCTGGCAATCCCTCAAAAATTGTCTGTAATGCCTGTGGCCCACCTGTAGAAGTACCGATCGCAACTATTTTAATTCCATCGGCAGAATTAGTAGTGACTAGTTGCGATTTAGCAGGTAGTGGATTAGCTTGAGTGTTGGAGCGTGGAGCGCGCTTTCTAAATACTTTAACTCCAGCCAAGATTTTGATCTTATTGATTAACATCGCCTGGTTTAGTTGGACATCTTGGTGTAATCCCGAACGAGGTTTAGGAAAAATATCGACTGCACCAGCTTCTAGTAACTCAAAAATACGGTGGCGTTGTTCTGGTTGTACAGAAACACTAATTACCAGAATTGGGCGAGGATATTGTGTCATGACCTGTTGGGTAAATTCTAAACCACCCATTTTGGGCATATGAAAATCAGTACAGATCACATCGGGCTGAAGTTTGGGAATCAAAGCCAATCCTTCAACACCGTTATTAGCTATTCCTACTACTTCTATTTCAGGAGATGAACTCAGAATATTTTTCAGTACGGTTTGAAAGACTGAAGAATCTTCAACAATTAGAACTCGAATGGGCATGAGGGTTAGGAAATATTAACTAGCTAATAATATTAGACTAATCGAGCCAGAGTATCTAATAAAACATTTTGGTTAAACTGACTTTTGACTATATAGGCATTTGCTCCTGCTTCTGCTCCTTTTCTTTTATCTTCCTCGGAAGCTAAAGATGTCACCAAAATTATCGGCAATTCACTATATTCATCATGTTGGCGAATTTGTTCGGTAAAGGCAAAACCGTCAACATTGGGCATTTCCACATCTGAAATTACCGCATCAAAATAATTACTTTGCAGTTTATTGTAGCCATCTAAGCCATCAACTGCTGTTACTACTTCATAACCTGCTGCTTCCAATAACCGTTTTTCTTGGGTACGAACCAACATCGAATCTTCTGCTACCAGCACTTTATATTTTGACGCAGCTAGAGAATGTCCCGAAACTGGCATTCCCTTGGCTTGGGATTGCTGAAGCATTTTTGCTTGGGGCTTAGAGGTCGACAGCAGCGAAGTATGAGTCTGTTTTAAGGATTTAAGTAAATCCGTAGGAGAAAGGATTACACAAACTTGTCCCGTACCTAAGATCGTTGCTCCAGCCACATTACGTACCCGACGTAAAATATTGCTTTGAGGTTTCAAGGCAACATCAATTACATCCAACATATGGTCAACAATTAAACCAAATTTTTCTTCACCAACTTGCAATAAAACACAAGGTTTACGATCGCTAGAGATATCGTCTGTCTTGGCAACTAAAGTATAGGCAGGAGATTTAGTAATTTCCAATAAATCAGCTAAATTGGCGACAGAGACGGCTTTGCCATTAATAGCGATCGTATCTCTGCCTTCTAGGGGAAAAATTTGTTGTGGATCGATCAGCAAATTTGCTTCCACAAAGTCAATTGGTAGAGCGTGAACAATACCGTGAATTTCTACCAGCAAGACATTAGATTTAGCAAGAGTAGTCGGTAGTTTAAAATAAAAAGTACAGCCTTGACCAGGAATTGAATTAATTTCAATAATTCCCTTGAGTTTTTCAATATTGGTTTTTACGACATCCATACCCACTCCTCGACCTGAAACCTCGGTAATAAAGTTACGGGTAGAAAAGCCAGGCTGAAAAATTAGATTCTGAATTTGAGCGACGCTCATGTTCTCTAATTCCTCACGATGATGTAAACCGCGTTTGATAGCTGTACTTTTAATTTTTTCTAAATCTAAGCCTTTACCATCATCTTGTATTGCAACAACTATTTTATTGCCAGCTTGATAGCCTTTTAACTTTACGGTTGCTTGCTGAGGCTTCCCTGCATTGATCCGTTCTGTGGGTGTTTCTATCCCGTGATCGATCGCATTACGAATTAGATGCATTAAGGGATCTTTAATTTCTTCCAGGATTTTTTTATCTACTTGGGTATCACCCCCCTGGATAATTAGCTCTACCTGCTTTCCCTGTTCCTTGGCTAAATCCCTGACCAAACGTGGAAAAAGCTGAAATAACTGGGATAAGGGTAACTGTCTTAAATTGGCTATTCTTTCTTCTAGCTCTCCCGCCACAAACTCAAGCTTGGTGTTGTTTTCTTGGGCTAGAATGCGTAATCGTCGAATTTTTTGGTCTAAACGGGCTTCTATGGTTTCTTTACTAGCATAGACTTCACCAGAGACTTGTTCTTGTAGTCTACCAGCTTTCCAAGTCTGCCACAAATTAGATAGTGACTCGATTTCGGCAACGGTATAAGCCATGCGAGTTTTACTAACGATTAGTTCGCCTACTTGAGTAACGAGTTTGTCCAAAGCCTGGGTAGGCACACGTACCGTATCAATTCGATAAGGTTGCTCGATTCTAGTCGGATAAATCGCAATTTCATCACTAGCTTTGACCAAAGAGCCGTCTACTTCTTTCTCAGTGGCAGACAAGGCGTTAGATTGTCTATTAATCATCTCCCCAGTGCGAGGTTGATGAGTTAGAGATAATTCTTCTATTTCCTCGGTAGGTGAGGTGGAATTTTGAGGCTTGTCTGGTGGCTCAGATGTCTCTATTTCTGAAGAGCGCGTCTCGGTAATCAATAACTGTAATATTGCTTCTAAATTAACTCCAGCAGGCTCTCCCGTCAAAGCTGCATCGACTAGTTTGTACATTCCATCAAGGGTTTGATACAAGCGATCGCTCAATTGCGCAGTTACCACTATTTCTTGGCGTTGGATTTTGCCGAATATTTCTTCAAGAGTGTGAGTCACAACTTCCATTGTTTCTACTCCTACTACTCTCGAATCTCCTTTGAGGCTGTGGGTTGCTTGCAATAAATCTACAACGATCTCTAGCTGACTAGGCTCTCGTTCTAGCTGTAAAATACCTGATTCTAGATTCTTGAGGTGTTCTTGGCTGGATACACGATATATTTCTTTTAACTCGTCATCGGCAATTGTATTAGATTCTGGTTCTGTAAATTCTTCTGTTGATGATTCTGCTGCTGAGTCGGCAGTATTCTCATCCAACTCGGGCATAGAAACTTCTGTTTCCAAACTCTCTTGTGCTAGTAAACTGACCACCAAGCCATCTACATCAACTTCGCAAGGCTCTCCTGTCAAAGCTGCATTAACGAGTCTGTGCATCCCATCGAGAGTTTGATACAGGCGATCGCTCAGTTCTTCAGTTACGACTATTTCTTGACGTTGGATTCTGCCGAATACTTCTTCGAGGGTGTGAGTCACAACTTCCATTGTTTCTACTCCTACTACTCTCGAATCTCCTTTGAGGCTATGTGCCGAGCGCAATAAATCTTCGATAATCTCTAGCTGATTAGGATCTCTTTCTAGCTGTAGGATGCCTGACTCTAAGCTTTGTAAGTGTTCTTGACTAGATACGCGATATATTTCCTTTAACTCTTCATCTTCTAAAATCATATCTATTCCTGCTTGTTTAAAAAAACCTAGAGAAAGGCAAATATGAAGCTGTAATTACTTGGCGTTCAAATGTCTAGTTTGCATTTCCCTTAATAATTGTTAATTAACTTAATTTACAAATCAGTAAATTTACTTTAGTATTAAATTTTATAACTTGAGATACTAACGTAATTTTACATAGTAATTTGCCATTGTCAAAAGTATTTAAGAACAATCAATTTAAGTGGTACTACGGATAGGCAAATTTCCTAGGGGAGTGCTGGCTGATTGCCCTTAATTAATAAATTCATGAATCATGACAGTTATCAAAAATGTGGGTGACCTATCCAAGGATTTAGGCGACTTACTAAAACAAAGGTTTACGGGAGAAATAGCTCTTAGTGAGCGAGATAAACGAGTAACCATTCATTTGTTTGAAGGAAAACTACTTTATGTAATCGATAACTTTCATCCAGTTAGACGCTGGTTGAGGGCGATTCAAAAATATTGTGATCGAGTTGCGATCGCACGGTTGCGGAGCAAGTCTCATGGACAAAGCGCGTTAGCAGATCTAATCGCTACTGATGTAGCAGTACCCCAAAAATTAACTTATTACAAACAGCTATCTGAGGCAGTAGCCAAACAGCAAATCGGCTTATTTCAAGCTCAAGCAGTAATCAAAGAAATTGCTAAAGAATGTTTTTTTGAGTTGTTTGCCCAACAATATCTTTTTGGAGCCTTAACTTGGAAAACTGACAAAAATATAAATACTGGTGAATCTTTAGATTTAGCTTTAACTGCGGAACAGACTCAAGCCATTCTCCTAGAAGCAGAGCAATTACAGCAACAATGGAGTGATGCTCATTTAAGCAGCTATATGCCAACTCTGGCTGCCGTATTAGAGCAAGAACAGAAATACCAAGCAGTAGAAATACCAATTTCTCAAAGCTATTTAAAAGGTAATGAGACTATCTGGGATATTGCTGCTAAAAACAAAACTGAAGTATTGGTTATTGCACGTTCTCTAGTACACCTACAACAGCAAAATATTTTAAAATTTCAGCAAGTAGCAGACCTTCCCAAGGAATCTAACGGTAACGGCAAATCAACCCTATCTTTTTCGTCACCATCAAAATCAAATAGCAACACTATTACTACTTCTCCTTCAACAACTACCAATAACAACAACAGAGTTGATAAATCTCGCTTTGATACTACCTCAACCTATGATCGACTCAAACCTTTAATTGCTTGTATCGATGATAGTCCTGTTTTGGGTCACAGCATGAAAAAAATTCTCGCTTCTGTTGGTTATCAATCAATGATCATTCGTGAACCGATGACAGGGATAGCTCTATTGGCAAAACACCGACCGAATCTAATCCTTTTAGATTTACTAATGCCTACTGTTAGTGGCTATAGCGTTTGTAAATTTTTGAGAGACACTAATCTCTTTCAAGCTACACCAATTATTATTTTGACCGCTAAAGATACTATTGTTGACCGTACTCGGGCGAAGTTGGTAGGAGCAACTGATTTTTTGACCAAACCTCCAGAGCCTCAAGAATTATTAAAAATAATTCGACAACACCTCACAGATTTTCTTTAGCTTAAACTGCTGTCCAACCAGACTATTTTTGAGCCAAATGAGCAGTAAGATTTCGCCTGCCAAAATTTTGTCTGCCATCCAGTTAACTTTTTTCAGTCATATATGTCATCGACCAAAAATATTCCTCTCGAACTTAGAACCGCTTTTGTAGAATCTATTGCCAAGAAAATTGGGATAGAAATTAGAGAAAAAGAACAAAGTGTTTTAGAGCAAAAAATTTACCTGAGAATATCGGCTCTACGCTTGTCTTCGGCAGAACAATATTATCAATATTTACATTTACCAGGTGTGGATAGTGAAAGGGAATGGCAGCATTTGGCTGAACTATTGACCAATAATGAAAGCTATTTTTTTCGCGATCGCGAACAATTAAATTTACTTAAAGAGCGTATTTTTCCTGAGATTATTCAACGCAAACGACAACAAAATAATTTAACTTTACGAGTTTGGAGTGCCGGCTGTTCTACAGGTCAAGAACCTTATTCTTTGGCAATTATTCTCAGAGAAATTATACCTGATATCGACTCTTGGAATTTATCGATTTTTGGAACTGATATTGATTTGGGAGCTTTGAATCAAGCCAGAGCGGGACTTTATTCTGACTGGTCTTTCAGAAATACTGAACCAAGGATTAAACAACTGTATTTCGATCCCATAGCTAAAAATTACCAGATTATTCCTCCAATTCGTCAGATGGTCACGTTTCAAAGAGTTAATCTGCTCACAGACCAATTTCCTCAACTATTTTCTGGTATCCAAGACATAGACTTGATTGTTTGTCGCAATGTTTTTATTTACTTTGGTTTATCGACTATTGCTGAAATCTTAGATAAGTTTTATCACACTCTTCGACCTTCAGGTTATTTACTAGTAGGACATTCTGAACTGGCAAGTCAAAATTTGAGCCGTTTTCAAATTAAAATTTTCTCTCACTCTCTAATTTACCAACGTCGCGAACCAGATTCCTTAGCTGCCAAAAACGCTATTTTCTCACCAGCAGCCAATAAAAATCAACAACTGCCTCCCCTTGCAGCAATTACAGCCGTCAAAGCTCCTAAACAACCACCGATGCGGATACCAGCTAGTGCCAAGCAAATTAAACTGACTAACAATCCTTTACTAGACTCATTATCCCTCCAAGCTGCCTCTTCAAGTTCGACTCCCCAAGCTATTAACAAGTTACTGGAACAAGCCGAAAATTTATGGCGAGGGCAACAGTCTAATTTAGCAATTAAAAAAGCGGAGCAAGTCTTACAATTACAACCAGAGAATGTAGCAGCTTATTATCTATTGGGGAAAATTTATCTCGATTTGGGTCAAGACGATTTAGCAATGGCAATGGGCGATCGCGCTTTGGCGATCAATCCTATAGATTTAAATATCAATTACCTTTTAGCCGAAATTGCCCTCAAAGGTGGGGAACTCCTAGCTGCTAAAAAGATTTTCAAAAAAATTCTCTATCTCGATCCCGAATCAATCAAAGCCCGTATAGAACTAGCTCGAATCTATCAACAAGAAGGCGATAAAACCAGAGCAACTAAAATACGGCAACAAGCAATTGAAATCTTACAACAGTTGCCCAATGCCAAGATTCTGCCCTCAGTCAACAATCTTACTGTTGCGGAACTAATTTTTAAATTAAAAACCAATTCTTAATCAGTTATAGCTGCGTTGCCCTAGGCATCGCCCAATTGACCATGATTAAACAGCATTCTTGCCTCATTTTTAGAATTAATAATTCTCTTTATGGAATTAGTACTCACTCAGTTCAAGAAATTTTCCTTTTACCAGAATTAACTCCGATTCCTGAAGCTCCCAAAGGCATAGTTGGTGTCATTGACCTTAGAGGTCAGATTTTGCCTGTAATGGATTTAAATATCCGTTTTGGTCAACAGAGTTTTAGCTATTCCCTGACAGATCAAGTTATCGTTTTGGGAGATGCCCATCTCAATCTGGGAATTATTGTCCAGGAAGTATTGGAAGTCAGGAACATACCTGAAACAGAAATTATTGACGAGATTAAATATAGTCAGCAACCGACAGCAACAGAACGTCAGAAATTTATTGCTGGTATAGTTAAAAGCCAGAGCGATATTTTAGTAATTATTAATCTCGAAAATCTCTTAAAGTACATATCAGAACCTAACTACAGAGTTCCCCTAGACAATTTGAGTCAACAGCTACCTCAAAATTTGTTAACTGGTAGCAATGTTGAGACAACTTTCAGGGAAGATGAAGCCAGTGATAATCCCTTGGCTCTAAACTCGCAATTTACCTCAAAAACCAAGCTTACTGACGAAGTATTAACTATTTTGCGTCAACGAGCTAACCGTCTCAAACAGATCGATACAATTAGGCACAAATCTCACAATCTCAAAAATTTAGCGATCGTGGCTTTACACAACGAACTTTTTAGTGTGGATCTGGAAAATGTTAGGGAGTTTACTAATATTGAACAAGTTGTGCCAGTTCCCTGTTGTCCTAGTCACATTATTGGCAACATGAATTTGAGAGGGGAAATTTTGACCCTCGTAGATATTTGTCAACTCTTAAATCTACCATCAATTAATCTCACTAAAGTTTTACAGTTAATGGTGGTAGAAGTTGAGGATTTTAGAGTTGGTCTAACTATCGAAAAAGTTTGTGACACGATTACTGTTGATGCTGAAGAGATAGACTTAGCCCCAGCAGCCAACTATTCAACTAATAAAGAATATTTTAAAGGCACATTATCGTATCAGGAAAATATGGTCAGTATTCTGGATATTGCAAAAATAATACAGAATGGCAATTTAATCGTCGATTCGGTTATTTAATGGCTTGATCGAGGGTTAAATAACTTAAATTAAATGGAGCAAGAAAACTATTATGTTAAACAAACTTAAATTAAGAAATCGTATTTTGATTGGCTATATTTTACCGTTACTTTCTCTGCTTGGGGCTGCTAGTCTTAGTTTGTGGAATGCCAACCATCTTAAAGGTATATTTCAGGACGTAAAAAGAGTAGATTATGTAATTGGACAGTCGCAAAAACTTGAGGCTGGCATGGCTGAGATAATTATGGGTACAAGAGGTTATCTAATTAATGCCGACAATGCTTATATAGAAGAATACGAACGAGGCTTGAAGGATTTTAAAGAAGCAGTTGATACTTTGCAGCAACCAGGGATGATTATCCAACCAGAACAACAACAGAATGTACAAGAAATAGCTGACCTGGAGGAGCAAGCAGAACAAGCTGCTAGCGAGGTGATTAACTTTGTGCAGCAGGGTCAACGTCAGAAAGCGATCGCTCTCGCTAATACGGAACTAGGAGCGGACTTAGATAAAAGATTTGAAGACTTAAGTCGCCAATTAAATGAGTCAGAACGAGCAGAAATTGAGCGAGATATCAGCAGGGCGGAAAGTAGTTTAAATACCTTAGTTTGGGTCTTTCTGTTAGGTACTTTGGGTTTGGGTGGTATAGCAACCACACTAGCTTTGCTTATCTCTTCAGGGGCAACCAAAACTATTCTTGAAGCAGTCGGTAAAATTAGCTCTTCGTCCAATGAAATAGCAGTAACGGTAGAAGAACAAGAACGTAATGCCAATTTACAAGCAGCTTCAGTTAATCAAACCACAACTGCAATGGATGAATTAGAAGCCACCTCCAGACAGTCTTCCGAACAAGCCAACGCTGCTGCTGTAGTTGCCGAACAAGTATTTCAGATGGCAGATAATGGCAATCAAGCAGTGGAAGAAACTCTCAGTGAAATGGCAATTCTACGTCAAAAAGTTACAGCGATCGCTGAACAAATTATGCATTTAAGTGAACAAACCATTCAGATTGGTAATATTTCTGGATTGGTTTCCGATCTCGCTAATCAGACTAATATTCTAGCTCTTAACGCAGCCGTAGAAGCAGTTAGAGCGGGTGAACATGGGAAGGGATTTTCTGTAGTGGCAGCCGAAATTCGTAAACTCGCCGATCAAAGCAAACAATCAGCAGACAACATTAACACTCTAGTTGCCGAAATTCAAAATAAAATTAATTCGGCGGTGATGGTTACAGATGAAGGTTCTAAAACAGTTAATACAGGTATTCAAATTGCTAATCGTACTGCCGAAGCTTTTGCTGGTGTAGCGGAAGCTGTTAATAATATGGTGATCAATAATCAACAAATTTCTCTCAATACTAAACAACAAGTACAGGCTATTCAACAAGTCGTCGAAGCGATGAATAATATTAATTTGGGAGCTAAAGAAACAGCAATTGGTATTAGCCAAACTAAAGAAGGTACGAGTCAATTAAACGAAGCTACTACTAAACTCCAGGAAATGGTTTAGATAATTGTAAGGTGGGCAATGCCCACCCTACTTATGATTGTAAAGATTTGGATGACCAGACCAACATAATACTAGGCGGTAACGCCAACCAGAAACCAGATACAGGCATAAGGAAAAGTCCAACTAGCACTGTGCTTAACAAAATCGCTCCAACAGAGACAGGAAATACTAATTTTTTCCGAGCTACCCAGAGAGATAATTCACCAATCAGAAACAAGAAGGGTGTGAGAAACATAAACCAGAAAGCATCTTCGCGGTCAAATATAGGAGCAAATGGATCAGGAGCGATAACATTAAACCAGCCAGCTTGAGCGATCGCTTGCCACTGATCAAAGTATAAAATAATTCCTCCTAAAGCGTGAATAGCACTCACAGCAATCCACCACCAACCAGCTAAACGAAGCATAGTAGTATTCCTCAAAAAATATTAATATAACTAATGGGCGATCAAAAATTTGCTCGATCACCCAAAACTTTGAAGTAAAGCAATCAAATTTTAGGTTGTAAAGACTCAGGCAATAAACCTAATTGATTAATCATCTCTAGTAAATTTGTTTCGTACCACATTTCCGCAACTTTGCCATTTTCAAGGCGTAGAAGAGTGAAGTCATTACCTTTTACCGATTTGCCAGTGGGAGGAATGCCCAAAAATTCTCCTGTATTAGTTCCTTGGAGAGTAGTACGATATACAACTTTATCGTCTTCAACAATTACATCTTCGATTGTTTGTTTGATGTCTGGAAAACCTTGGAATAGACCCGCATTAAATTCTTTATTTGTCTTTAGTCCAATAATAGGTTTTGGCGAACTATTAAAATGATAGATAAGATTAGGACTAACTAACTCATCCCAAACCTTTTCCCAGTTAGGATTCGTACCCCAACCGTCTTCAGCAAAGCGAAGTGCAATCGCTCTGTTTTGTTCGGTCGATGTTGTAGAATTAGCAGCGATCGCTGGCAAGTTCCAGCTAAGAAATAGAATAACAATCAAAATTAGTGCTAATAAGCCATATTTAATCTTAAAAAAGCTTGCCTGAAAATGTTCTTCAAAAGACATAAACTGATCTCCCATTTCTTTAATTTGCTCTCTAGGTTAGGAGATAGCATCAAGACAAATATTGTAAATTCGGTTTTTTTTAGAAGATTCTGACTAATTAGTTAGAACAGTATTTTGAAAACAAATAAATATTGGTAAGCTGTCACGCATTTAAGAAAGCTTGTTGTGATTGGCTGTAGGGGTTAGGCACTAGGGGTTAGGGAATTTTCAAATGTGCAGTTTAAATGAATAATATCGTTTCAGTTTTTAGTTGAAACAGATGAATTGTAGGGGCGTTTCGCGAAACGCCCTTACCGAAATTTATGTGTCTTGGGTATTTTCTAAATTGATATAACAGCTTATAAATTACTGCTCTAACTGTCTTAACTGCTCTAACTGTCCTAACTGTCTTAACTGCTCTAACTGTCTTAACTGTCCTAACTGACTTAAATTTGTCTAAAAGTTTTAGGAGTAGCACCCACATGACGTTTAAAGTGATGAGTTAGATGACTTTGATCGGCAAAACCTACCTGGGTAGCAATTTCGGCAATGGTTAATTGTGGTTGTTTCAGTAGTTGTTTAGCTCTTTCGATACGACACTGAATTACATATTGATAGAGAGAAATTCCTTGGCTTTGTTTAAATAATCTATTCAAGTGAGAAGTACTAAGATTAACCACTTGAGCCATATCTACTAAGGTAAGATTTTGAGCTAAATTTGCTTGAATATATTCAATTAAACGTCTCAGCAAAAATCCAGGCAAACCATCATAATTATCAGCAACGGTTGTGGGTGATATATTGTAGTGTCTTAAAAGATGAAGACAAAGAGTATTAGATAAAGACTCAATGTACAAATTATTGTCAGGTGAACTATATTGCAACTCGCTTAAAAAAGTTAAAGCCAATTGTTGTATTAAGGGATCTCTTAATTGAAACTGAGGGATAATTTCAATTTTTTCTGGTGCAAGCCAATCTTGACAGGCTTGAGCAAGTAATTCTGGTTTTAGACTAAGTTGTATAGTTTGAGCATTATTGTTCCAGCTAAGTTTTTGAGTTAAACCAGCAGGATAGATGATCATATCTCCGTAGATACAGGTGTGCGATCGCATTTTTCCTTTGATCATTTGTGTGTAGATTATCGGTTTTCCTACATAGACACAAATTTCGTGATTTTCTGCCGTATATTCTGGAGTTTCATAGGCAGGATAAAAACAATATTCCAAAGATATGCCAGACCAGTTTACCTGATGATTAAAAGTCATTAGTTTCAAAATTCGACTTGGTAATTGAAAGTATAATGATTGAAATATTCTAGTAGAATTTGAGCCTCAAGCTAGCTTTGGCTTACTAACATTGTGTCAACTAGAAAATCATCAAACCTCAATTTTTTAGCTAGCTAAAATTAGCAATGCCCATTGGTAAATTAACGGCACAGATTATATTTTTAATCACAATAGCGATCGCTGTTTGGGGATGTCAAGTTTTTAAGTCGGCTGATTCAGCTAATTCTATAACTCGTGGGCAATGTGAAACAGATCGAAGTTTTGTTTTTATTCCTTCTGGAGAGTTTATTCTCGGTAGCGATCAGCAAGAACGGGATTTTGCTTATAATATTTCCGCACAGGCAATTGCTAAGACGACAGCCAGTATTAAACAAGCTGAACAAAAGTTGCGTCAAGCAGGTTGGTTTGAACATGAAAATTCTCGTCAAACCGCATCTTTAACTGGATATTGTATTAGTCGTAATTTGGTTACTAATCGAGAATATCAACAGTTTATTCAAGCAACAGGACACCGAACCCCCAACATCAGTGAAGTTGAATATCAAAAACAAGGATTTTTAGTTCATCCTTACTCGAAAGTCAAGTCATTTTTGTGGTTACAAGGCAAGTATCCCCCAGGCAAAGCAGAACACCCAGTTGTCTTAGTATCCTACAAAGATGCATTAGCCTATGCTCGTTGGCAGGGAGAACAAACAGGGTCAACCTATCGCTTACCTACAGAGGAAGAATGGGAAAAAGCTGCCAGAGGAACAGACGGGAGATATTTCCCTTGGGGTAATAATTGGTTAGATAAGGGGACAAATGCAGGCGGAAGTGGTTTGAAACAAATGCGATCGCTCACTTTTCTGAGTATCCATTCCCTCTGTAATCAAAGCTGCTCGACAAAATCTCTGTATTACTTTTTATTAGACATAAACTTGGGATATATTGCCTTTATAGGTCATTATACTCATTATTATTTGGTATACCGTTTTCTATTGGTAAATTATCCAGAAATTTGCTAGATATTATGCTTAGGTTTAAACCGTACTACCTTAATTGCTAGTGTACAACTTGCATATTGATCATTAAGATTTATGCTCGTTAATTCAAAAAGAAGTTGATGAAGTGACGAATAGAAAACTATTTAACTGCTATTAAGGTCATCTCTACATCTTTAATTAAATTAATATAAATTTCACTTTCTTTAAGTAAAAGATTTTCGTTCTCTGCGCTGTTTGGATATCGCTCAAACCAAACCTCGCTGGGAGTATATTTTACCTGAGTCAATTTAAAATCAACGTCGTTTAATAAAGTGGAATTAGTTAGTAATTACAAACTGCGATCGCTTTTTATTTTATATAATTATTACAAAGCATCAGGTTTTACACAAAAACCAACAAATTCAACCAAGCTAGTTCAATAGTTAATGGTTCTTAAAACATGAGATGGTGCTGGTATAAATCAATGAATACAAAGCTAATTGATTCTTTAGTACAAATAATTAATTCCTTGACCATAGAAGAGAGAAAAAATCTCGAAGAAAAGCTGTACTTCCAACATTTAACTACAGAAATCAATCAATCTAACCTACAAAATGAACCTTTCGTAGGAATGTGGAAAGAGCGAGAAGATATGAAAGATAGCAGTCAATGGGTACGTCAGGTAAGACAGCAAGAATGGACAAGTTAAAGTGAAACCCAAGCTTTTAGTTGATACGGATATCCTAATTGATGTTAGTAAAGGAATTGAAATTTCTCTCAATCGTCTTCAATCAGAAGCCAATAATTCAACCTTGGCTATTAGTATTATTACTCAAATGGAATTAATGGTTGGTTGTCGTAATAAAACAGAATTACAAAATCTCGAAAAATTTCTGCGACGGTACATAATTATAAAAGTCAATGAACTGATCTCTGATAAAGCAATTGAACTATTAAGCCAGTATCGCCTAAGTCATGGTTTGCTAATTCCAGATGGATTGATTGCAGCAACTTCTATAGTAATTAATGCACCTTTACTCAGCAAAAATCAACGAGACTATCGTTTTATCTCTGAACTTAATTTACTTTCCTATCCTTGATTGATCCTAAATTTATTAAGCGATCGCTTTTTATATTAATAATTATTACTAGGGTAACAAGAAATACTATTTGACTGATATTAAGGTCATTTCTACATCTTTAATTAAATTAATATAAATTTCACTTTCTTTAAGTAAAAGATTTTCATCAGACGCACTATCTGGATATCGCTCAAACCAAACTTCGCTGGGAGTATATTTCACTTGAGTTAATTCAAAATCAACGTCTAGATATAAAGCCAGTAAAGTAAAAGCTCTAGCTTGTGCTTGCCACTCTCGATTTAATCGTTTGGAAAACATACTTAAGCCTACAGGTGTTATGGGGCGAACATGAGTTGGATCGTGAAAAAAGCGATCGCTGCGATGATGGGGAACTTTTATCTGGATCTTGGCTTCTGGCTGACAAATTCGATAAAGCTCTTGAATAATTTTTAAATATACTTTTGTTTGTTGTCCGAGATGCTCTAAAACGTGGTGCATTGCAATTTCGGCAACACTGTTATTTTCCCAAGGATAAGGAAAGGTTTCTAAATCAAAGCAAAGATCAGGATCGCCAAACTTATCAACATTGATATATCCGTCCAGGCGTTTTACTCCACATCCTAAATTTAAGCGTAAATTACTCATATTAAGGCAAAATATTTAACTTGGTGGGCAATTACTCATAATTTGACTGTAATATTCTTGTCAATATGACTTACCCACCCTACTGCTCAAATTTGGCTTATAGCTTATAGCTGTTGTTAAACTCCTACTTGGGAAGCAATTTTTTGCTCATCTTGTAAAGCAGCATAAAGACGATTTAACGCTTTGATATAGGCTCTAGAAGAAGCCACAATAATATCAGTATTGGCAGCACGACCAGAATATACTCGGTTATTGTGACGTAGACGAATAGTAACTTCACCGATCGCATCAATTCCTGCTGTCACTGACTGAACAGAAAATTCAATTAGCTCATTGGGAATATTAACGACTCGATTAATCGCTTTATAAATCGCATCTACTGGGCCTGTACCGATCGCAGCATCAGTTAATTCCTCTCCTGTTGGAGTCCGAACAGTTACCGTCGCTGTTGGGCAAGAGCGATCGCCACAAGAAATCTGGACTAGTTCTAGACGGAATAATTCGGGAGGTTGTCTGATTTCATCGCTGACAATTGCTTCAATATCCCAGTCACTAATTTCTTTTTTCTTATCTGCAACGTCTTTAAAACGCACAAAAGCTTTATTAAGATCAGTTTCGGAAAGTTCGTAGCCTAATTCGCTTAAACGAGTACGGAAGGCATTACGACCAGAATGTTTACCTAAGATAATCTGATTATCAGTTAAGCCAATGGACTGAGCATCCATAATTTCGTAGGTCAGCTTGTTTTTGAGTACTCCATCTTGGTGAATACCCGACTCATGAGCAAAAGCGTTTGCCCCGACAATAGCTTTGTTTGGCTGTACAATTACCCCTGTACGATTAGAAACTAGACGCGAAGTTTTATAAATATGTCTAGTATCAATATTAGTTAAAGGTTCGGTCGATTCAACTGGTCTACCTAAGAAGGGATTAAAGTATTGACGACGTACATGGAGAGCCATTACTAATTCTTCTAAAGCTGCGTTACCTGCTCGTTCACCAATCCCATTAATGGTACATTCTAACTGTCTAGCACCGTTTTTAACTGCCTCTAGGAAATTAGCAACTGCCAAACCTAAATCATTGTGACCATGAACCGAAACTATCGCCTGATCTATATTTGGTACATTATCACAGATACCTTTAATCAAAGCTCCAAATTCACTGGGAGTAGTATAACCAACCGTATCAGGAATATTAATTGTCGTTGCCCCAGCAGCGATCGCTGCTTCTAAAACCTGATAAAGATATTCCGAATCAGTGCGCACTGCATCCATCGGCGAAAACTCGACATCATCCATGAATGATTTAGCATAAGCTACCATTTCTTGCGCAATGTCTAAGACTTCAGCACGGGATTTTTTAAGTTGATACTCCAAATGAATATCGGACGTAGAAATAAAAGTATGAATTCGTCCCTTAACGGCTGGCTTGAGAGCTTCCGCAGCAGCTTTAATATCAGCTTTAATTGCCCTTGCCAAACTACAGATCACAGGCCCAGTTTCAGTGCCGACTTGAGTAGCGATTTTCTGAACAGCTTCAAAGTCTCCAGGACTAGCAAAAGCAAATCCAGCCTCAATTACATCAACTCCCAGTCGAGATAGAGCCTGGGCGATTTCTAGTTTTTCTTCAACATTTAAAGTTGCGCCAGGAGATTGTTCTCCATCTCTTAAGGTGGTGTCGAAAATAATGATGCGGTCTTTTGAATTGTCCATAACCCAAAAATCTACTTCAAAGGGAATTTATAATATTAAGAATTATAAGCGATTTGTCCCAGAGGATGAACCCAGAAATAGTGTTTGTTTATGTTAAGTTTGAATTTTAACTAGTCTAAAAAACTGCCATGACTTCTCAGATTACTTACCCTCATATAGAAAAATCACAAGATCAGGCTGCTCATTTACAAAGGCTGCCTCGTATTCGAGTCGCTCAATTGGTAATGGATTATATGGCATATGGTTGGTCGATTGAGGAAATGTGCCGTCAGCATCCTTACTTACGTCCTGCTGAAGCTTACGCAGCAATGGGATATTACTTTGATCATCAAGAGGAGATTGACAATGAGATTCGTGCTGAATGGGAACAAGCACAGCAAGAGCAAGTTAAGTTTCCAGCCTCTCCGTTTGCTATAAGAATGAGAACTAAGGGACTTTTGTAGATGGCGATTAGGTTGTACATGGATGTTCATGTTCCCCAATCCATTACCGATCAGCTTCGTCGTCGAAATGTAGATGTTCTTACTGCAATCGAAGATGGCACAGATGAATTGCCCGATGATCAACTTTTAGAACGTGTGCGATCGCTAAAACGAGTGCTTTTTACTCAAGATATTCGTTTTAAGGCAATGGCTGAAGATTGGCAGCGTCAAAACAAGCCATTCACAGGACTGATTTTTGGACATCAGTTAGGAGGCACGATTGGTCAGTACGTCAAAGATTTAGAGCTAATTGCACAAGCTTCTGAACAAGATGAGTGGTTAAATGTTGTTGAATACTTGCCTTTTTAGGAATATGAAATATAAGGGATACGAAGCAGTAATAGAATACCACGAAGTAGATCAATTATTCTTTGGCAGAGTAATTAATACTAGAGACGTAATATCATTCGATGGAAAAACAGTCGATGAGCTTAAAGAATCTTTTGAAGCTGTAATTGAAGAATATTTAGAGGACTGTAAACAAGAAGGAAAAGAACCAGACAAAGCATTTTCTGGACAGTTTAATTTGAGAATTTCTCCAGAATTACATCGAAAAATCAGTTTAAAAGCCAAAAAACTCAATATTAGTTTAAACACATTTATCGAACAAATACTTAATCAATCTGTTTCAAGTTGATTATCATGATTTTTTGCAGATTGTACAGTTTTATAAGGCGATCGCTTTTCTCCAAAATCGTAATTTAAAATAATTAATTTTGACTTACAGGAATACTGTCAATCTAGCTAGAATTAAGCATAAAGTAAACGACCTTTTGGACTGGGAATAGTACGCCCTAATTCTTGAGCAGTTTCAATCCATTCTTGAATTACAATCTCTACATTAGTTACTGCTTCAATGTAAGTTTGACCATCTGCCATACATCCAGGCAATTCTGGAACTTCGACGATAAAAGTTTGGTCTGATTCACTCCAATAAATAATTAATTCGTATTTAATCGACATTATTATCTCCTAAACTATATTTCACAATAAGATTTCTAATTTGTTTGACTTGATAACCTTTAGCTTTGCTACCTTTGGGTTGGATGTTAATTATTTCTTCTACATTATCTCTTGTAAAAATGTAATGATCACCTCTAACTCTTTCCTCAAAACCCAGTTTCTTTAATAGCTGGCACAACTCAGAAAATTTAATATTATTGTCAGATGTTCCTACAAGGATTCTTTGTAGTAATTTTTCATATTTTCCCATAATTTTATTTGATAAGCGATCGCACTTATTTATGAACTGGAAAAAACGATTAAGAAAGCGATTGTTAGAAATATTTAATTATATTTTTTAAATGATGCCATCTTGTTTTAACTCAGCAATTAAATCTGTATGGCTAGTAGTTGGTTCGTCTCGCCTTTCTGCTACGATTGCTAAGTCTTCTATGTCTTCTAGTAACTCTTCAAATTGAGCAATGGGTAAAATAACTGCGGTTTTTTCTCCTGATTCATTAGTAATGTAATTTATAGCTAAATTTTTAGTATGAATCATGCTTACTATTATTTAGGTTATGGAATTAATTATAAACAGGAATACTTTCAATCTAGCTAGAATTAAGTATAAAGTAATCGACCTTGTGGAGAGTCGGAATAGTACGTTTTAATTCTTGAGCAGTTTCAATTCTTGAATTACAATCTCTACATTAGTTACTATTCAGAAGTATCTGGAAAAATATCAAACTTAAGCACAGCATTGCGATCGCACCAGTAACAAATATCATAGTGCTGACTGTAATAATGATTATCTACTAGGCTACAAACAGTTAACTCATTAACTGCAATTTTTAAAGCATTATGCCAATCTTGAGCAGAAGGACGAAAATGAGGTTTTGTATGCCCATAATTGAAGCATCGGCGAAAATAGCCATGTAGTTTAGGATGAACGACATCAAGAGAAATAGTAGTTTTACCTTCAACGATAGGGCTATTATGACCACCATACCAATAGCCTTGTTTGATTAACTCTATTTGTTCTGGAGATTCTCCTACACCCGTCCATTGCTGTCCAAGTGCAGAAAAAGGATGATAACCGAATAGAAGATAGTGAATTAATACTCCCAAGCGAAAACGGTCATGAATTTCTGTTTGATTAGTAGTATCAAAGTCTTTGCCTATAAGTTCGGGAGGGGTAAAGCCTTCTGAACCAACTGTACAGCGATAAACTTTACCTGATTCGGAATCTCGCACCTGGAAAGAATCAGTGTCAATTATCGTAACCAAAGCGCAATCATTGACTAAAATGTTTTCTAGTTTGATATCTCCTAGTACATAGCCTTGGGCGTGAATCGCTTGAATAATCCATGCTGTTTGTAATGCTGTTATATGGAGATAACACCAATTAAAATCAGGAGCATTTTTTTTACGAAGTTTGGGAATACAAATACTAGAGAGTTGCTTACTATTCCTGATCGCTGGCATTAAAAAGCCTAGATATTTACCACTAATATCTTTAAGTAAATCGGATACCCAAGCGATGGAGACATGATTGTGACTCAACATCGGATATACAGGTGGGTTATCCAGCATCACCGCCAGTTTTAGAATTTTGGTTGGAGTCGGATCATGATAGATTTTAGCTAGATAGCCACTAAGATTAGTTTCCCAAACTTTCCCTTCTCCACTATTAGCAATCTCTTTAGTTAAAGTAACAGTTTGATTGTTACTGTGGCGAATCAGATTTGTCATAAATACACAAAAACAAAGTTTTATCGTCGTCGGTGCGAGCATTTAGTCTTTCTGAATCAAGAAAACTCGTTAGGTATTCGTCTGATTCCTTCGAGTTTTTAGTTTCCCGCAAACATTGTTCTAATGGGTTAAAGAAAGGAGCAAAGGGCGTCCAGTCGCTCATCTGAATTGCTAATCTTTCCAGTCCATCAGTAGAAGCACAAATAAATTCTGGCTGTTTTGGTTGTATTACTACTTGCATATCTGTTAGGGCATTAGCCGAGGTGACAAAGGTAGTCTCATTGATGTATTCTCCTTTGTCTGGTGGAAAAAGTAATACTGGTAATGATTCTGAATAACGAACCGTAATAAAGCCATCTCCAATTTGCATCGCAGCCAGACCATCAGAAGTAGCAATAATTATTAGTAGGGTACAGGCTAAATCTCCAATTAAGCAATTTTCCTCTTCTGCTTTTGCTTTTAAAGCAGCTATTACTTGCTCGACAATCTTGCTAAAAAATTGTTCAGCTTTTTGTTCGTTAGTAGATTGAACGATAGTTACAGTAGCAGTACTTTTTTTATTAATCCTTTCCGATAAATTATAGTCATTGCAATTAATTTCCATTATTTCTATCGAATCGTCATAACAAGAAGGGATGAAAAATAATTGATCATTAGTAGCAATAGTCAACCTGTCTTGTCTATTTAGAATGACTGTATAAGGTTTCCTAGCTAAAACTACTGAATTTTCAGTTTCGCTAACGCTACTTCCAGCAGTAAATAATTCTGTAATATCTGAAATATCTTGCTCTGTAAATGTTTCTAGAACCGTCTTTACAGCCAATTCTGCTCCAATATGGCTATATTTGGCACTACCAGCCCCATCTGCAACTACACCGATAATTGTTTGGTCGATAATTTCATAAGCACCATAATCTTGGCAGTGCATACCCTGCTTTCGATGACTTGTACCTATGACATAACGAGCGATCGCTTTCCAGGTCATAATCCTTTCTCCTTATGTAGTAATCCGACCCCAACCAATTGGTGGTAGTTCTACCATTCCACTACCGACTTTACTACTCGAAACCCGTTTCATAGAATCCGATAACCATAGGAACATTTGGGTGAAATCTAAATCATTGAGCAGTAGGGGAAGACGTTCTGGTATGGCAATTTGTCGTAACATATTCATGTCTGCCTCTTCTACACCGACAGCAAAAAAGAACATTTTCCGTTGTGCTTCCATTTCTCTGATTCTTTGGGCTGCATTCTGCCAGCTATCTGTAGGTACGCCATCGGTAATTAAAAACACCCAAGGGCGATAATGTTGCACTCCATTGGCTTTATAAACTTCTTTGCGCTGTTCCAATAAATTCAAAGCATATTCGATTGCCTCTCCCATTGGCGTTTGACCATCTGCGGTTAATCTGGGGGGTGAAAAGTCGTCAATAGTGACAAAATCTTGAGTCAATCGCACGGGAGGAAATGTAATTAAGGCTACTTCGACCCGTAAAGAAGCTATTTCATCTTTGTAGACATCTCTTTGAAAAGTAATTAAACCTTTGTTTAAAGCATTTATTGGTTCTCCATCCATTGAACCAGATGTATCGCATAATAAAATTACTGGGCAACGTGGTTCGGGATTTTCCACGAATTCTGGTAAGCATAGGGACATCTTAATATCTTCTCCGTTTCCTAAAAATAGAGTTTTTTCGAGACTGAAATATTAGTTATTTCTCGCGACTATTATTTAGGATGCCCAAATAATCAAATAAATTTTTAGGTTTTAGTATTCTTTTCCCAGAGTTATCTTCCTAAAAAATGTAAATATTAAATTTTCCGCCCCAGAATTATTAAACTTCTATTAATTTCACCCATCAAAGCCACATCAGGTAAATAACCCCACTGACTAAAACCATGACGTGTAAATAAATTCAGACTGGGTTGATTATGGGCAAAAATAAAACCTAGTAAAGTTGTGAGTTGCAATTTAGGACTAAAAGCGATCGCAGCAGCTAACAGTTGACTACCAATACCCTGATTATGATATGCTGTTGCTACATAAATACTGATTTCGGCTGTTTGCAGATATGCAGGACGACCATAGAAATTTTGCCAGCTTAACCAGCCCAAAATTTGGTTTTGTTCGGTGGCTACCCAGAGGGGACGATGTTGGTGGTGGTTATGATACCAGGTTAAACGGCTCTCAACCGTAATGGTTTCAATATCCGCTGTTGCTTGACCACCAGGAATACTCTGGTTATAAATATTGACAATGGCAGTTAAATCAGCTTCGACAGCATCTCTAATGTACATGAGAAATTTTTTTTGCTAAAACTAAGGGGTTATAATCGCCATATTCTGCAAACATTGTGGCATTTATGAAAGAACGCATAGCCAAATTATTTGATCTCTCTGCTAATAAATTAGTCCAGTTTAGTCAATCTCAAGGTCATAAATCTTGGTTGATTTTTCTGTTTATTTTGGCACTTACTTTAGTGTTAGTTACCCCTTTTCCTGGTCATTCTCAGCAGTCACCCCCTGAATCTCCAGGTAAAATCTGCCAGATAGATAAATCTAAGTCAAGAGAATTACGGGGAGTATGGCTCACCAATATCGATAGTGATGTTTTATTTGACCCTGAGACGACTAAAGAAGCGATCGCTCTTTTAGCTAAGTCTAATTTTAATACCCTTTATCCAACTGTTTGGAATTGGGGTTATACTCTTTATCCCTCTCCCGTTTCCGAAGCGGTGACAGGATTGGCTCTTGATCCTGCCGAAGGGCTACAAGATCGCGATGTTTTAGACGAAATAGTCAGTCAAGGACACGAACAGGGAATGAGCGTTATTCCTTGGTTTGAGTTTGGTTTTATGGCTCCTGCTGATTCAGAATTAGCAAAACGTCATCCTCAGTGGCTAACTCAAAGAAAAAATGGTAGCACGGTTTGGTGGGAAGGAGATGTTCATCAACGGGTGTGGTTAAATCCTCTACGTCCTGATGTGCAAAAGTTTATGAGCGATCTGATTGTGGAGATTGTTAGTAATTATGAGATCGATGGTATTCAGCTAGACGATCACTTTGGTTATCCCTCAGAATTTGGTTACGATGACTATACTGTTAAGCTTTATCAAGATGAGCATGAGGGACAGTCCCCACCTCAAGATCCTAAAGATCCAGAATGGGTGCGCTGGCGTGCTGATAAAATTACCGCTTATGTAGAAACATTATTTCAGCAGATTAAACAACATAATCCCCAAGCAATTATTTCCTTATCCCCTAATCCTCAACACTTTTCCCTCAATTCTTTTTTACTTGACTGGCATCGATGGGAAAGAAAAGGTTTAATCGAAGAACTAATTGTTCAAGTTTATCGCGATCGCAACGACAGTTTTATTAAAGAATTAGAACAGCCCGAAATTTTAGCAGCCAAAAAACATATTCCCGTGGGAGTTGGTGTATTATCTGGTTTAAAAGGTCGTCCAATACTTTGGCACAAAATCTATCAGCAAGTTAAAATCGCCCGCGAGCGTGAGTTTGCTGGTATATCTTTTTTCTTTTATGAAAGCCTTTGGAATCTAGCTACCGAATCTCCCGAAAGAAGACAGGCTGCCCTCAAAAATTTGTTTGCTCATCAAGCTCAACGACCTAATGTATCTGACTGCCAGTTTTTATCACAGCAATGATGACCAAGGGGATTAATTTGGGAACTATTATTTAGGGTGCAACATGGAGAACCAGAACTAAATGGATAGTAAACTAAAATACTTAACTACCGAAGACTACAATGTTCTGCTCGAAAAAGCCCAGGTTGCTACTTATCAGCAACATGAGGTGATTCTCAAAGAAGGTCGTTTATCACCAGCGATCTACTTAATACGCAAGGGCATAGTTAGAGTTGAAAGGGCTGCTTCTGGTAGAGATGTGGCGATCGCTTTTTTAGAGCCAGGGGAGATTTTTGGTGAGATGTCTTTTATCGAGACAGTTCCCACTAGTGCAGCGATCATTGCTCAAGAAGAGGTGGAAGTTTGTGTTTTAGATAAAGACTATCTTTATTCTTTATTAACTTCTGTTCCAGGGTTATCAGATCGATTTTATCAGTCTTTGGCTTATAATCTTTCCCACCGTTTGCGTCAGACTTCTTCTTTGGTAGCCCATTTAATGCGGAGAGTACGTATTGCACCTGAATACGAGCTTCAGCGTACAGGACAGACAGGACAAAATGCTATTCCCCCTGAATTAATCGGTGAAGTTGAGTTATTTAAAAAAAATCTCTACAGTATTGAGCAGGCAATTTGGAATAAAAAACAGAGTGAAGCTGAAAGTCAAGAGCAAATTAATAAGCTCTGCAATATGTTGATTCACTCCCTACGAGAACAGATTATTCAAGAGCCAGACATTCAACAGGCAATTGGTACTTATCTTTTTCGGGAAACTTTTCCGTTTTTTATGCTCAGTAGCTTTTTTGATCGAGCTTTTCGCCGACCTGGAGGCTATGCTAGTGATTCCTATATTATCGAACTCCTGTCGCAAAATGAACCAGAAGGAGACGGACATTTAGGTATTTATTTAGATCGTTGGATTCGTTCTCTACCTACCTTTTTGGCACTAAAAAACCGTGGTGGGATTATCACCGCTACTATTAAAGAACTGGCAGAAAATTGGTCGGCTGAAAATCCCCTGCCTGTAACTAGTTTAGCTAGTGGTTCAGCCTCAGAAATTTTAGATCTTTATTTCCACTATTCCCCACCCAATGTTCACGTTACCTGTATTGACTTTAATCATCAAGATCTAGCTGCTGCTGCTAATGTGTCTCATAAATGGGGATTTCGTAATCATCTTACCTTTATTCAAGATAATCTCTTTTTACTGGCTGAGGGCTACAGTCATATTGACATTCCACCCCAGCAGATGATTTATAGCGTTAGTATGGCAAATTACTTGTGCGATCGCGAATTGATTCGGATTTTGGACTGGATTTATGATCGGCTTCTACCTAACGGCACAGTAATTTTAGGTAATTTTCACGCTGCTAATCCTGACCGCGTTTTACTGGAACATCTTCTCGAATGGCATTCTATTTATCGCTCCGCCGAAGATCTAGAAAAACTATTTTCCCATTCTAAATTCCGTTCTCTACCTGTTGAAATTCAGTCTGATGAATTTGGAGTCGAGTTATTTGTAGTTTGTACGAAAACTTGGCAGGATGAAGTTGTAGAAAAGTAAGCTTATCTTATCTAGCCAGAAAATCTATTGTTTAGCTGTACAGAGAACGTGCAAACTTAAATACTTCCTTTTGATGTTGTGTATCCAAGTTTTTAACTAAAATAGTAATTTGTTCCGATAAAGACAACCAACTTTTTGTTTTAGCCTGCCAAACAGTTATAAATTGTTGGGGAGATAAGGTACAAAGTGCTAACGTTTCTCCTTCAGAATTACTAAATTCTACTTCGTAGGCATTGTCGTTGTAGCACTCAACAATTGTTCCTTGAACTCCTGCTTTAAGATTGTCTTCTGGCAAATCTACTAACAATTCGACAATATCAAATAATTCAATCTGATTCATTTTCTTTTCCTTACATAGAGAGTCACTAGTCTTGCTACATCACTGTTCTGCTCTACTATCCATCCTGTTCTAACAATTTCCAGTTGTTCTGGTTGGATTCCTGTTATTTCTAAATCTACTTGATATCTTTGTCCGTAAATGTCTATTTTTTGTAAAGTTGCTTCCGCCTCAAGTGCTGCTATTTTAATTTTATCTAATAACAGTTGATAATTATCTCTGGTAAAGCCAAGATGAAACCTAAACATTATTGCTTTATCTCTGCCTTTAGGGTTATCTAAATTAAGAGCATATTCTGTAAGCTTACGAGGATCTATAGCAATATCGGTGACGATATCTTTTAATTTCACTTTTTAATAAAGATCTTAGCCAGAAAATCTGTTACTTTTTCCTTGATTGCAATCACTACAAAGCGTTTGTAAATTATCAATAGTATTATTTCCACCTTGAGAAAAAGGAATAATGTGATCTATTTGCAACTCTGCTTTTTTCGCCGATATACCACAAAATACACAACGATAATTATCCCGTCTTAATACATCCACACGAGTTGTCTTAGGAATATGACGAGAGTTTTTTTGTGTTATTTTGGCTTTTTGTTTAATTTTTTTAGTACGTTTGGGTTTAGGGGAAGAGGCTATAATTGATTCTCTTATTAATCCCCTAATTAACCTTTTAAAATCATCAGACATTACTAGCAGCAGATAGCTTTACTTAGTCCATAAACAGCTATACCAATTACTGCCCCTGTAATTACTATTTCAGTTGTTTTCATTCCCAATGCAGTACCAGCTACTGCAACTCCAACACCGCCAATAGTGTTCGCTACAACGTAACCTGCTAATGCTCCTGCACTAGCTGCTAATATTAATTCCATATTTTTTTAATTAAATACAATTTCAAAATTATATGTTTTATAAAATGTTTAAACAAGCCTTCAAATAAAATGCTTTTACTAATTGCCTTTCGACTTTTGAACTTTCCCTTCAGTCCTTGTTTGTTTAATAACGAATAGGTACATAACCTGCTTTATTGATCAAAGCTTGTCCTTCTTGAGATAGCAGTAAGTTAACATAAGCTCTACCTGCCAACTGGTCTATTTCTCCGTCTTCTCTGACAATAACAAAGATGCGCCGAATCAAAGGATAACTGCCATCTAAGATTACTTGTTTATTAATTTCTCCTGATGAAGTTACTGGTGAGATATAGTTAGACGAGTTGCTTTTGCTAAGTCCAACGGGACGAATTGCGCTTTGATTAACTACTAGAGGTTGCGCTCCATAACCAATCGCCCCAGGAGTTTGACTGACCTTACGTACTGCATTTGTGGTATCCCTAACAATTTTGACATTGCTACTAAATTTCTTTTCAGAACTAGGTAAACTTTGCAATAGAAAACTGTTAGAAGCTTGGGCATCTGGTTGTTGACTAACAGGTATTATGGGTAAGTCTGGCCCACCAAGCTGTTTCCAATTAGTTAATTGACCACTATAAATTTGTTCGACTTGTTTGAGAGATAATCCAGGGATGTTAAGGTCAGGATTGACGTAAAAAGCGATCGCGCTTGTAGCTATGGGAATTTGCTTGAGTTTAAAACCGCGAGAATTAGCTAAATCGTATTCAGACTGTTTAAGAGGACGGAAAGATTCAGCAAAGCTAATAGTTCCATCGATGATCATTTTAATTCCCACACCAGAATCAGGGGGAAGGACGAGCGGATCTGCGTAAGCTATGTGAAATTGAGGTTGTGCTTTATTTATCCGTGCCAATATATCTGAAGAATGTATTCCTGCTGATGCCATTGTCCCACTATAGAAAAATATCCCTTGGGGAACATTTGTCACCTCTGTTAAAGAGTTGGTTAATTGAAGTTCGTTTGTATAATTATTCGCTTTTGACTGTGCTGGAGTTGATGTAGTTGAAGTTATAGTTTTTTCAGTGGCTTGCTGAAGAGAATCTGAGTTGTTGCGCCATAATAACAATAATCCAGCACTTCCTAGCACTAACAAGATCAAAGGAAATTTTGACCACATATCGGATGATGACTTTCTTTTATCGCGCTCAAAATCACTCTTGTGATTAACCTTAGTCTTACTAACTTGCTCCGCAACTGATGATATTACGCGATTGGCTGAGTCCTGCGGACTTGCTGAGTCTTTCAGACTTGCTTCGCAAACGCAACCGCCACGCCTTCGGCGATTACCCGCAGGGTACGCTTCGCGATTGGCTATGCCTACGGCAGCTACGCAAACGCCACGCCTTCGGCGATCGCACCTTAAACAATTACTGACATTAAGAGGATTTTCCGTAAAACCACAGTAAGAACAGACTTTAGTATGAGTATTAATCGTTTGCTGTCTTTTTTGAGGGTTCATTGTTTTGTCATTTAATACTGACATCTTTTTTACCTCATTATTTATGCTGTGTATCAAAAAGAAAATAATTGCTTAAACAATTCTGGTGCTGCTTTACAAAATAAAAAACCATAAAAGATTGCTCCGAGAACGACAACAATTTCTCGCCATAGAGGAGGTTTTAACTCGGCTGGTAAAAATTTACGATTAACATACAAAGTATGTAAGCTAATAATTGCCATATTTAATCCTGCTATGCTTGCCCCGATCAAAATTAAAAATAAGGGCTGAACATCTAAAAATAAGATTAAAGCTCCTGTCAGGAAAAAAAGGCAAAAAACACTATAGTAAACAAAACGAACATCGCTTTCTTGCTGATTTTCAGCATACCCACCTGCCCAGACTAAATCAGTCACTATTCGTACAAAAGCATCGGTAACTCCAAGTTGAGTACTAAATAAAATCCAAAAACTAATTAATAAGGTAATATTCCACAATAATTGATTGCCTGTAGCCCAAACTATATATTGAGCTTGATAAACAGCAATTCCAAACTCATTAACAAATTCAGTTCCAGGAGGGATAAATTGCAATGTTATTAAAGCAGGTAGCATCATTCCCAAGAAACAACCAACTCCCCAAACAAAATACTGGTCAACATCGACAAATTTCCACCAATTGCGCCAACGTTGCTTATTTTCAGGTGTTGGTCGAAAAACCTTCCCAGTTTTCATTAAAGATAATTTGTGTCCACCTACGAGTGCGGGAATATACCCGACAAGAGAACCCATGCCAATTCCTTTATCACGATACCAGTTGCTAATTACGCCATTAATTACGCCACCAGCACCACCATCAGAGACAAAAGCGCAAATCAGCAACCAGTCTAAATCAGGACTAATCGCGCCAAAATTTGTCAATCCCACTACTGCTGTCTGGTAGGTTTCTAAGTCGGTATAAAATGAGACAATTAATACTAAAAATAGCAAAATTGCTACTACTAAAAACCCTTGAATTTTTTCTAAAGTACGCTCAATCTTATCTCCGAAAATAATTACTAAAGCGATCACAGATAACCAAAGTAAACCAAAGATTTTAATTAGATGGGAATGTTCTGGCCCTGGTACTGTACCTAAATACAGGGCTGTCAGTGCTGTCGCTGCTGCTGATACCCAACCTGGCCAGATTAATTGTAAAAAAGAGAGAGTGATATAAAACAATGCCCAAAATTGCGATCCAGGAGCAGTACGCATAAAACCCGTGTAAATTGGCTCTCCCGTGTACATTGTGTAGCGAATTGATTCTGTATTAACAATGGCTTGTAGTACAATAGAAACAAAAATTAGCCATAATAAAAAACTGCCATAGCGTGCTGTTACCGCAGGCCCTAAGATCCATTCACTACTACCAATAGATGTACCAAGTAAGATAGCACCAGGGCCAATTGTGGTTAAAATATTGCGCCAGGTAAACTGTGGTGGTACGGGCAACTCGTCAATTTCCCAAGGAGGAAGTTCTCCCGCCACTACTGTTGTTGCTTGACTTGACTCGATTTGTTTTTCATTACTAATCTTGGGGGAACTAGATTTAAGTAAACCCAAAAGAGATAGACCTAAATAGACTAGATAACCTACTATGATCGCTATTGCTAGCCAACCATATAACCCTAGAAAAAAACTAGGTTGTTTTAAAACGTCAATGCCTTCTCTAAACCCTTGAGTTATTGAGCCAGCTAAAAAAACTGTTATGGCTGCTATAACTCCATATTTTTGAGACGGTGCTTGAAAGCTATACATTCGTTTTCAGTTGAGAAACTTTCTTATTATCCTATTTTTGGAAGTTTAGAGTTGTAGTAGCAAATACATGATTAATTACATTTCATAAACTACCCCACCTAACCTCCGCTATGCTGCGGTTGAAGGTGAGGTTTTCAGTAGCCCTAGATCCTCGCTCTTTCAAGTTAAGCTGGATGTATTCTTGTACTCCAAGGCTTAAGGAGCAAGCTAAACCTGAACCTCCAGGCTGGTTTATACTCAGCCCTAATGCAGCTAGATTTTTTGCCCCGTTGTAATCAGGATCTCCTTTCCAATTACAACTAGGATTACTACAACTGAATCGCTTCCCGTTTCTGTTGCCAATGTGCAAACATTTATGGCAACTTTTCGATGTATAAGCAGGATTTACAAATATCAAAGCAACACCAGCTAAAAGACACTTGTAAGTTAGAAATTGCCTCAACTGGTAAAAGCTCCAGTTATTAGATTTTCTGCGTTCTTGTTTCGTTCTTGGCTGTTGATTTGTTCTTTCCCGAATTCCCGTTAAATCCTCTAAAGAAATAGCTCGACTGCTAGCCACTGCATTATTAACTAGCTGACGCGATATCTTATGGTTTATATGCTTTTGGAATCTTTTCTCCTTGCCCGATAACTGTTTCTGAAGCTGGCGACATCTACGTCTACTGCTTCTTGTGCCTAACGAAGCTTTTTTCTGAAGAACTTTTCGTAAAGTAGCATATCTATTTCTGATTTTTTCTAGCTGCTGTCCACTCCAATTGTCTCCATCTGATGTATACGCAATATCTACTCTACCTAGATCTACTCCCAAAACTTGATTTGTAGAGATAAGCTCGGGCGTTTCGTTATCTAAATTAATATGTATGTAGTAATCGCTATTGCGACGTTTAACTAGTGTTGCTGAGGTTGGATTTTGCCCTTTAAGGATACCTCGTTGGTAATTCCCAATATCCAAATCAAAACGAACTCTGTTTTCTAGAAGTTTAAGACTAACCGAGTAATCAGATTCCCGAAAACTAAAGATTTGAGCATCGTAGCTAACTGAAGTAGGAGTAAATTTGCGAACATTGCTTTTCTTTTGTCTAGCTGTTTTTCGGTTTCCGCAAACTCTTCTGAGTGCCTGAATAGCAAGATTAGCAGATAGTCCAAACAACGCTCGAACATCGTTGTAAACCAACTTTTGCATTTTGGCTTTGTTGGTAAGTTCGGGTGGCGTATTTAGATTTACCCATTCACAAGCAGCAGCAAACACCTCTAATGTTTTGTCGATTTCGGTGACAAACTTTAGAGGTACTTTAAGTTTGCAGGCTACTGTGGTTACTTGGTTCATGCCAAGTATTGTATCACCCACAAACCCAAAAGTATAGTGGTATCGCCCCAGGCAATGTTTTTATACTGGTAGTAATTCCTGAGTGGCTGAATGCGCGAGGAGACCTCAAAAGTTTAAACGCCACGTCCCTAACCTATCTCCGCTACGCTGCGATTGAGGATAGGGAATCCTTACTACATTGTGTTGAAACATTTCAATCTATGTCAACCTAACCATAAAAAAACTGCTCCAAAAAAGAGCAGTAAGTAGCAACAAACTATTTATCAATCTTCCCAATTGTGATGGCTATTGAACCTCAACAGAATAGTTGCAAATTTAATAAAATTTACTAAACTGAACCAATTTCTTCCGAAGTACGGTGTAATAAACTAGCTTGGCGGTTTTGAGCAGCTTTTTCTCGTTTAATTGCTAACCAACGCGCACGTTCGCCAACAGATGTAACTTTTTGTCTTTCTGTGGGAGCAGACACAGGTTGATTAGAGTATTTCACACCACGATAAGTCAGATTTAAGGTAGGTTGAATAACTAGAGGGTGTTTTAGATTGTGGAATCGCCAATCTAAACCTCGGTATTTGCCACCAATTTCGCCTTCTTGAACAGTAACAGCAGGTGGATTATAGTCGTATTCAATACCGCGATAACGTAATTTCATAATATTCGCCTCCAATTGTAATTAGTAAATCGCGAGGCGCGTTCCTTCAGGATGTATTCCTTACTTCCGTTTCTCTATTGTTTTGCCAGAGAAATGAACGATTTCTTTGTTTCTGCTTTAAGTATAGTCAAAAAAATATAACAATAGCAGTTATTTTCTGTACGGTAAACTACACTTTTGGTGTTGGTTAATTGTTAATTGTGAATGGTTGAGCAAAATAATCATTTAATTCCCGAACAACAAGCAGCAGCTTATGCACCCTGTAGTGTAGTGATTACGGCAGGAGCAGGTACAGGGAAAACCCATATGTTGGCAGAAAGATATCTCTATTACTTACGGGGGCGAAATTTATCCCCTTTAGAGATAGTTGCCGTTACTTTTACTGAAAAAGCAGCCACAGAATTGCGATCGCGAATTCGCGCTTTAGTTAGTCAACAATTACCTCAACGTCTAGATCTTTTGGCGGAGTTGGAAGCAGCCCAAATTAGTACGATTCATGCTTTGGCAGGGCGTATTTGTCAGGAACACTTTCAATTACTTAATTTACCTGCGGATTTTCAGATTTTAGATGATTTGGAAGGGCAGATATGGTTAAGAGAGGCTTTACAGTCAGCATTAACGCAACTATCACCCCAAGTATGGCAAGCTCTTCCCTATTCTTTGTTACAAGAAGTTTTAAATAAGTTATTAGACGATCCCTATACAGCCAAGCAAGCACTAAGTCGAGGTATTCAAGATTGGTCAAAGTTAATTAATGATGCTCGTACTCAGGCGGTAAAAATGATTGTCAATGATTCAGCTTGGCAGTCTACTTGGTCAGTTTTACAACAGCATCAGGGGCAAGCAGGGGATAAATTAGAGTTAATTCGTCAGTCGGTAATGGAGGCGATGACAGATCTGGAGGAGGCAGAAAATATAGATCAGGCGATCGCCACTATTGAGTCAGTTAACTTGCGAGTTGGGAGTAAAAATAATTGGCAAGATGATGGACTAAAAGTAGTTAGAGAGGCTTTAAAAGTTCTGCGTGAGTCGGTGCGAAAAGTTGTCGCGCAAGGGCTACTAAGTCTGGAATTAAAGGAAGCGGATGAACAATTAAAATCCTTACTACCTGCTGTAACCGAAGCTTATCAGGAAGTAACAAGCTATTTAAATCGTCTGAAATTACAAAGAAAAGCTTTAACTTTTAGTGATTTAGAAATATATGCCCTACAAGCCTTAACTCAAACTCAAGTCCAAGACTATTATCAGCAGCGATGGCAAGTATTTTTAGTTGATGAATTTCAGGATACCAACCCAACTCAGGCGGAATTATTACATACTTTAACAGCTAAGGCAGAATTAACTATTGTCGGCGATATCAAACAATCAATTTATGGTTTTCGACGTGCGGATATTCGTGTTTTTCAACAATTTCGCGATCGCATTTTGGCTAACAACGGCAAGGAAGTAATTCTTAGTACCAGCTTTCGCACCCATCAAGCTTTAATTAGTCGTCTGAATCGAATCTTTGCCCCTTTATTGGCAGAAAATCATCAAAATTTAGCTGCTGCTCGTCAAGTCGATTCGCTTCAGAAGGCAGAGGGGGCAGAGGAAGCAGGAGGCAGAGGTCAACAAACAGCAATTAAGATAGAAGATAAAAGTTTTAATTATTTGCAGGTATTAGTTATCGGTGATCCGTTTACGCAAGAAGGAGAAGCTAAACCCTCTAAGCCTAATAGGGCGCAACGTCAACGAGTTGAGGCATTTTGTTTAGCCGAAAAAATCAAGCAAATGCTCGACAAAAAAACTCCCGTATTTAATAAGCAAACTCGACAAACTCGCCCTTTAGAACCAAAAGATATAGCCATCTTAACTCGTACTTGGCAGCCACTAGAAGTCTACGGACAAGCTTTAGCTGCCTTGGGAATTCCCGTAGCCCCTGCTGGAGGAGGAAATCTACTAGCTACCAGAGAAGCCAAAGATGCTAGCGCACTATTACGTTTTTTAGCTAATACCAAGGATGATCTGGCTTTAGTGGCAATGCTGAGAAGTCCCTTTTTTGCGATTAGCGATCGCCTATTATATCAATTTCGCTCGCAATTTAATGAGGCGACAGAAGATAGTTGTTGGTGGGATGTATTATCAAAAACCCAATTAGCTGAACTGCAACACCCTGTAAAAGTATTACAGCAATTATTAAAACAGCGTCAGTCAGAATTACCATCTCGTTTACTGCAAATTGGCGATCGCTTGACAGGTTATACAGCAGTAATTGCCAACTTAGCTGGTGCAGAACGCAGAATAGCTGACTGGAAAGGGTTTCAACAGCTAGTTAAAAATTTGGAACAAGGTACTTACGATTTATTTGGAGTAGTGCGCCGTCTCAAACGTTTATATGAGCAAGAAGTGGCTGTACCTCGTCCTGTGCTAGCAGTAACCAATGCGGTGTCCTTGATGACTATTTTCGCTGCTAAAGGGTTAGAGTGGTCTTTAGTGATAGTTGCCGATTTAAGTAAAAAACGCCCTGATTCTACCACCTCAATCCGTTTTGATGCTCAATTAGGGGTGGCAGTTAAAACCAAAGATGCAAAACCAGTCTTGTATAGCTGGCTGGAATATGAACAGGAACAAAAAGCTAGAGAAGAAGCTGTTCGAGTCTTATACGTCGCCCTAACTAGAGCGAGGGATTATCTTATTTTAAGTGCTGCTGAACCCTATAAAGGTGAATTAAACCGTTTACAACGAGGCTTAACTGCTGCCGAAATCCCCACTACTACTATTCCCTATACTGATGACAAAGCTTTGCCTCCTATACCACAAACCCCTGCCATTTCTGACAATCTACCATTATTAATTAATACTATTGGCTCAGGACTATCAGAACTTCCTGTTACTGCCTTAACTGATTACGCTCGTTGTCCCCAACGCTTTAAACTACGTCTGATTGACGGACATCCAGGTTTAGGAACAGGATTAGCTTATGGAATGCAGCTTGGTACATTAGTACATAAAGCTTTAGAACACAATATTACCCAGACTCAAAATTTATTGCCTTTTGCTGAGGAAGATTGGGAACAAGAAGTTTTTACCGAAGCGATCGCTCTTGCTCAAAGATTCTTTCAATTGCCCATGTATCAACACTTTCGTCAAACTGCCGTCACCAAAGAACAAAAGATTAGCCTAAAAATAGACACAATTACCTTTAATGGCGTAATCGATTTAGTTGGCGACAATTGGATACTAGATTACAAAAGCGATCGCCAAATCCAACCTGAAGATCACCGCTTCCAACTCTGGGTATACGCCCAAGCACTACAACATCCCCATGCCCATATCGCCTACTTACGTCACGATCATATTCATAGTTTTAACTCTAATGATTTTCAAGCGATCGCACCAGAAATTAATCTTATTGCTCAACAAATCCATGCAGGAAACTACACTGCTACTCCCACTATGGAAAAATGTGCTATTTGTCCCTATATCGCCTTCTGTGACGATGCCATGATTTAAATAATTATCAATTATCAATTATCAATTAGACTAAGCTTCATCATAAGCTTCAATGTCCAAGAGATGAACATAAGGTTCAACTAATTCTTCTCGTTGAAAAGCGATCGCTCTCAATAAATGCCAATCTTCTAGAGCAGCAAAAGGACTATCATATTCATCTTGTTCCAAACGACTAGCAATAGTAGCGACATCTTCTACTGTCATTTTGGCAATATCCTGTTTCCCTAACTTTAAACTAGTCATTAATCCTATCCCCTGATTAATCCCTAACAATTTACAGCCATAACAAAATTCTAACTCAAAACTTCAATTTGGGTTTTTTAGCTGAACTAAATAAATAACTTCTGTGGTCGCGGGTAGGTCATGATTTGGACTTTCAACATTGCTCATAGCAGGAATACAGTTTATGATCGCTAAATTAATGGATGACCTGCAATACCAACGTCTAATTGAACAACTTTAGACGGTTCGAGTCCGGTGGAAGGCGGAAAGGACATCCCCCCATTGGTGACGACATAGACGCTCGTGCGATCGCTCTCACCCTGTCCAAAAGCAAGCGCAGTACTACCAGTCATTCCCTGCTCGGATTGGGCAATGATAGTCATATGACCACCAAGTGTAATTTTGACCACACTATTGTAGATATGAGTTGTGCCATACAAATTGCCATCCTGATCAAAGGCAAAGTCATCCAGATTGACGGGTTGCAGCAAAATCTCTGGTTTACTGGGTTGACCATCCAATTGAATCGGGATTTTAACAAGCTGCATCTTTTCAGTATTTGACGCATATAGAGCATTTCCATAAATCTTTAACCCATTAACCGCTGGAAATTCCTTTTCGGAGGAACTACGAGCAAGATCAGGATGTTCTAGCCAAATTCTGACCGTTTTCTCGGCTGAATTTAGTTCCCAAATGGCTCCTCGGTAAGAGTCTGCAATCAGGTAGCGATCTTCTGCCAGGGGAGTTAGCCCGTTCAAAAACATGGCATCTGGTATCGTGACCAGCACGGTTACGTTGCCTTGAGGAGACACAACAAACACTGTAGGAATATTCTGGTCATTCCATGCACTCAGTAACAAGTTTCCATCAGGGGTAAAAACTAATCCTGTAGCTTTGCCAGTGATGGTCGCATGAACAATTGGGATGCCATCTGCCCCTATCCGAAACACTTTGCCATCTAAGTGACTAGTAAAAAATAGTGTACCATCTGCACCAACAGCGATACTTTCTAAAAATGTATTGGAAGGAAAATCAGCGATTTGAAGTGTTGGCACAAGAGCAACAGGTGACTCTGCAAAGATTGGTGGTAATCCAGGCGGGGTACACATTAAAATTCTCCTTAGCCTCAAAATTGTCGTAGACTTAATTTACCACTGTTAATGATCCATCGATAAAAAATCTTGCACAATTTTCACAATTCTCACTGAAGCTTGACCATCACCAAAGGGATTGATAGCTGTTGCCATTTGTTGATAAATAGCTGGATTTTCTAATAATTCGCTGGTAGCCTGAACAATTGATTCAGAGCTTGTACCAATAAGCTTCGCTGTACCTGCTTCTACTGCTTCGGGTCTTTCAGTTGTTTCTCGTAACACTAAAACAGGTTTACCTAAACTGGGTGCTTCTTCCTGTAGTCCACCTGAATTAGTAAGTAATAAATGACAACGAGCGATCGCTCCATGATGTGAAATCTTTGTTCTCGTCTTACTAGGTATAACTTTTGTCGGTTGTTTGGTTTTAGTAGGCGCGATCGCTTATTCAGGCGCGAAATCAAAAGCTTTCGCTTGCGCTCTGGTGTGAGGCATTGCTAGCCATCGTAGTTTTTTGGTTCTTCAGTCTTTTTTTTATTGCGTATTTCTTCTTTCCATTGTTTTAACTGGGTACACTCAGGTTGCCCATAAACCATTTCTCTCGCCCAGTGTTCACAGTTATAAGTCAGCTTATTCCAAACTCGTTTTTCTGATTTTCTTGACTCTTTAATACGCTCCTCAACTTGGCTATACGAAATAGTAGGAGAAAGGTGCTGCTTGATCTTCCATTTGGGTTCATAAGCTACCTCATGAATATAACCAAACCCTTTTTCTACAAGGCTATTTTGTGACTTGACAGTTGCTCCTGTAAAAAAGTGTGCAACTCTAAAACCCTTAGAACTGGGAACTACAACACCGTAATGCTCATAGTCCCTACCAGCGTCATCCTTACAAAGCACAGCTACCAAATCACCAACTTTAATAACCTCACCATCAATATCAGTAGTATCAGGAACTTTATCAAGTAGAGTGCAGTAGTTTGACAATACAAGTAATTGACTCTCTGTAGCTCTAAAGGGAGACTCTACCCATTTAGAGTCGCATTCTGGCACTAATTTAACATAAAGGCTGAGAATTCCTGCCCTGTAAGCTCTGCTTCAGGGTCAGGATGAAAAGCCTGTGAGTCAAGAGGCTCGATGCCTCGCAGACGAACAATTAGTCTTGCCTTGGTTTTGCACGTATTTCTTTAGAACCTCTAAAGGAGCGTCCGTCATAAATGCCTGGGGAGACCCCAGGCAACGCGGACTTGCAAATCCTACAGAATCAATTGAGTATCCATCACTCCAAAATCCTTTACTCCAAT
>JBOFLX010000113.1:0-175081 GCA_051658085.1 Waterburya sp. | reverse complement strand
AGTCATCTACATCCCAAAATATTTGTGTGATATCCAATCTTGATGTCATCATATAACTAGCTGAGATTCCTTGATTATGCTTCTATACGAGTTTACATCTCAGCCTTTTTTTTCTCTAATTTTCGTCGAACTGACGTTTTTAAAATTTTTGATTATTAGCTCTTTGTCTGGTTCTTTTTCTTGGACATCATCAGAAACAGTAGTGAGACGATTTAATGTTTTCTGTTTAGTTTCTTCAGGTAGTTTAGAAGAGAGTATTTTCTGTTCTAATTCTGCTAATAATTTAATTACCTCTGCTTTGGTTATCTGTTCTCTTGGATCTGTGTCTGAGCGATTTTGTTGAGTTACTTGGTTGTTGTCACCTTGAACTGCTTGGTTGTTATCTCCTGTAATTGAATAACTATTACCTTCCATATAATTCCCTTCAATTTTTTCGTTGTAGTTGCCTTGATCAATCTTGATATTGCGATGATCGCCAGCCATTTCATTATCTCCTTGATGATTATAGTTTTCAGCATAAAAGCCAGGACATTGTAGTGCCGTATTGACCATAGTTTCTAATGCTTGAATGCGATTATCCTTTTCTGCTAGAAGTTTTTTAGATTCTTCTTTGAAATGATTATAGGTATCAAAATATTTGGCATTCAATTTAGATAAGTTAGCATCTGGGGCAGTTTTAAGTCTTAGCAATAAATTATCTTCACCTTTGACTTCCATTGAACTGAATTTAAGTTCAGCATCAGGGTTATTTTCTTCTAACTGTTTCCATGAAATAGCTATAGCTCTTGGATCTACTCCTTGATTGTGATAGAGGTCGAGGGTATCAAAAATCGGCTTAATAAAATCGGCAAAGTCATCACCCTCAAAAACTTCTTCCCAATTGTCAGGTTTGCGACGGGGATTAAGGTCTAAGCTTTCTTCTACAGGCAGTGGCAGCCATTTAGGTCTTTTTTCAGGTGGAAGACGCATGAAAACATACTCACATTTAACTTTATTCAGGTTAGTACTTGAGGTAATGCCCCAGTCTTCAATAAATGCACCAGTTAGAGTAGCACCTGTAAAATCCGCTCCATCTAACTGCGTCTGTACTAATTTAGCTCTGGATAAATCTACTTCCTGTAAACTCGCTTCACTTAAGTTGGCATCAATAAAACTAGCATCTGTCAAATCTGCACCCTGGAAATTAACCCCTTGCAATTTTTGACCATCAAAATTTTTGTCAATTCCTGCGCCGAGCAACCACTGTCTTACTTGAGTGCTTTTTAGATAAGTATCTCCAGGGCGGACGCGATCAAGCATTTTCGCTCCATACCAACGAACGCAAGTAAGATTAGCTTTTCTGAAATCTGTACTTTTTAGTTTAGCTCCAGTGAAATTAGCACCAGTTAAATCAGCATCACGAAAACTTGTACCGCCCATAGCAGCAAAAGCAATGGCAAAAGAACGTACCCAAGCATCTCTGGGATCATCTCTCATAGCACGCCAACCAATGTAAATTCCCAGCAGTGTAGTTATTATTATTACTGCGCCCGCAAATAAGACTCCATGTTCTCCTGAGACGGGAACTGCCTTCGGGACTGCTCCTTGTCCTTGCAATATTCCTTTTCCTGCAAATGTTCCTAGTACTATAAAAATTGATACGGATGCGACTGCAACTAAGAATGATCTTTTTTCGACTGCAAGTGTTGCTGCAATCAAGATTGTAGTTAAGACTGAGATTGCTATTAAGTATGAAACTGCACGTATTATTTCTAATGCGTTTACCATTGTTACTGACGCTTGTAACTGTGGTTGTAGTGAAACTACAAAAATTACTCCTAAGATTATAGAAAATACAAATATAAATACTGCGTTTATTATTCCTTGGTCTAAAATCGAAACGAACAATACGTATAGAAATAGTTCAAACCAACTAGCCCAAGCTGTAATGCGATTTTCTGGACAAGAGAAATTAAAGATTGGTGAAACTGTTGTAGCAATATCTATCAAAAAAAATCCTAATATTGCAGTAATTAGCAAAGGGAGAACATATAGCAATCCTTTTGCTGCCATTCCTAGTCCACATTTAGCATTGGTAAACTTCGCCTTTTGAAGATTTGCTCCACTGAAATTAGCACTTCGGATATCAGTCTCACTAAAGTCTGCTCTTGAAAGGTCTTTTCCCTTAAAAGATTGTCCTTTGAGATTTAGACGCTGAAAATTTCTTTCCCCTGCTGCATATTGTTTTAAAACTTCACTGGCTTTCATTTGTTGGCTTTTTAGTTAGCTTTCATTTAACTTACTAAATTTGAAGTTAATTTGAAATAAAAAAAATATTTAATATAAGCGTCCTTACATTGTCTAGTATTGCTATATGAACAAGAAATTAGTACTAATAGGTGGTGGTCATGCTCATGCGATCGCCCTAAAGTTATGGGGCTTAAATCCTTTACCAGAAGTAGATTTAACTTTAATTAGTGATGTAGCCAAAACTCCCTATTCGGGGATGCTTCCTGGTCATGTGGCTGGTTTTTATACCTACGATGAAACTCATATTAATTTACGTAGTCTAGCTCAATTTGCTGGTGCTAAGTTAATTGTTGATCAGGCAATTGGTATTGATACAGAGCATAATTATGTAATCTGCGAGTCCCACAATAAGATTGAGTTTGATTATTTATCTATCGATATTGGTAGCACTCCTGAAACTATTACTGTTCCTGGGGCGAAAAAATATGCTATCCCTGCTAAACCTGTACCCGTATTTCTCGATGCTTGGTATAAATTAAAACAAAAAGTAACAGCTCATCCTGATAGCTCTTTATCACTAGTAATTGTGGGCGGTGGTGCAGGTGGAGTCGAATTGGCTTTAAATATGCAGGCTTGTTTAGAAAAAATTTTACAAGCTCAAGGAAAAAATAACTTACAAATACATCTAATTCATCGAGGCGATCGCTTGCTTGCAAGTCATAATCATTGGGTAAGTAATAAACTGCAAAAAATTTTAATTCAACGAGGTATCAAGCTACATTTACTACAAAGTGTGAAAGAAATAACATCAGAGCAAGTTTATTGTGCATCAGGATTGAATATTAAATATGATCATGTTTTTTGGGTAACTCAAGCTACTACCCCTAATTGGATTCAAGAGTCACAACTAGCTACCGATGCTCAAGGCTTTATTTTAGTTAAAGATACGCTTCAGTCTGTATCTCACCCTCATATTTTTGCTGCTGGAGATATTGCGACCATGACTAATTACCAGCGTCCCAAAGCTGGAGTTTTTGCTGTCCGTCAAGGTAAACCCTTAGTAGCCAACTGGCGATCTATATTGACAGGACAACCACTACAAAACTATATACCTCAAAGTAAATATTTAGCTTTAATTGGGACAGGAGATTATCAAGCGATCGCTTCTTGGGATATTTGGGGTTGGCGATTACCCTTCGGGTACGCTTCGCGAACGCATTTTTTTTGGTGGTTAAAAGACTATATTGACCGTAAGTTTATGAATCAGTTTTAGTCACTTTAATGGAATTAATTATCAATTCATTATTACAATCAGAGCAACAATTCCAAAGAAAATCATGGGCATTGCGGGGATTAACTTTTTAGTTTTCAACCATCTAACAATAAACACAACAACTAGAAGCGAGATAATACCTGCTGCAACTGGAGTTGCCCAAGATATACCTGAATTAAGCATTCCAGCCAAAATTAACAACAGTAAACCACTAACTCCACCAGAAATTAAAGATACTTTACTTTGACTCTTGACGTAGCCCATAATACCTCCTCCAAGACTGAGAAGCCCATACAATATTATGGCTATTAATTGTGTCAACATTTCTCTACCGTTCAACTTAGATTAGTTATTCACACTACCGTAATGAGTAATAGTAAGTGGTGGAGTAAAAAAGTTAATTATCAATTATTAACTAAATAGCGATCGCGAAGCGTACCCGAAGGGTAATCGCCACCTCACTTAACGCTCTTAATTGCCTCTAATAAACCTTTTGCCTTATTAAGAGTTTCTTGATATTCGGCTTCGGGTACTGAGTCGGATACTAATCCTGCTCCTGCTTGCACAGAAACCATATATTGATCTTTTTGATAAGGACTAACAATCATGGTGCGAATCGTAATAGCACTATTAAGCTGTCCTTCAAAATCATAATAACCATAAACTCCAGAATATGGGCCACGTCTTTCAGGCTCAAGCTCATGGATAATTTCCATTGCTCGAATTTTAGGCGCACCACTAACTGTACCCGCAGGGAAACAAGCTTTGAGTAAGTCCCAAGCGGTTTTATCAGCTTCTAATTCCCCTACTACATTACTAACAATATGCATTACGTGGGAGTAGCGTTCAATCACCATTAATTCATCGACAGTGATACTTCCTTTAACACAGACACGCCCTAGATCGTTACGTCCTAGATCCACTAACATAATGTGTTCCGCTACTTCTTTGGGATCGCCTAGTAAGTCTTTAGCATAAGCATCGTCTTCAGCTTTGGTCTTCCCTCTGGGACGAGTACCGGCAATCGGTCTGAGAGTTGCCTCAATTTTGCCATCACTTCGGGCATCAGCTTTCACCATGACTTCTGGAGATGAACCAATTAATTGCCAATCACCAAACTGGTAGTAAGCCATATAGGGAGAAGGATTGATGAGGCGTAGAGAACGATAAAGATTGAAAGGATGACCTTTGTAGACGGTAGAAAGCTTTTGAGACAGTACTACTTGAAAAATATCTCCTGCTCGAATATATTCCTTTGCCTTTTCGACGTTGGCGCAGAATATTTCTTTTTCAGTGTTGCTACAGTAAACTAATCCCGAATCATCCTTAGAACCATAATTATCAAAAGAATGCCATTCTAAAGATTTAGCTTCTATCGGTAGTGGTAACTGTAATTTTAATATTAACTTCGTAACGCGATCGCTAGCAACTTGATATGCTTGTTCTAAACTAGTATTAGGATCGCGCAAATCCGCATAGGCGATCGCCCAAATTTTCCGTTTTACTTGATCAAAAATAATTAAATTATCGACCTGCATCCAAACCCCATCGGGCAAATCACCTTCTTGAGGTTCATTTACAGGCACTCGCGGTTCAATCCAACGGATCAGTTCATATCCCCAAACCCCAAATAAACCGCCAATACCAGGGGGAAGCTGAGGTAGCTTGACAGGTTTAATCGTTGCTAAACACTGATTACAAATTTCAAAAGGATTCCCTGTATATTCAATTACCGAACCATCACGATAAGTTTGGGTGGTAGTTTCGCCTCTAGCTTCCAATATCCACATGGGGTCACAACCCAAAAAACTGTAGCGACCTAGCTTTTCTTCACCTTCTACCGACTCTAGAAGAAAATTATAGGGTTGACCAGCACAAACTTTATACCAAGCTGATACAGGGGTTTCTAAATCCGCCACTAATTCTTGATATACAGGGATAAAATTACCTTTTTGAGCCAATTCAGTAAACTGGGTAAAGTTGGGGAAGATCATAGAAGTAGCAGGTAGGAAGTAGTAGGTAGCAAGTAGCAGGTAGCAAGTTAAACTTCAATCGATAGATAAAAGCTAAGAGCTAATAGCTCTTGCGTAGCTGCCGTAAGGCATAGAGCTAATAGCTACGAACAATCTCACTAACAATCTCAACAATAAAACTACCAGCGAAAAAAGAAGGACAAGTCAGAAAGCTAATCTAGACTTTATCCTTCTCAATTTTATCTGGTTATCGCTACACTTCGTAGGTTGCTTTCCCAGAGAATTTAACAGTAGCTGGTTGAGGGTTTTTACCAATACTGCGGTCTATTTTACCGTTGTATTCACGACCCTCATTTACTTTTTCGGGGAATACGCCATCTGCTGGATGCAGATATTGAATTTCACCGCTCGGAAAAACGCGATATATTTTGTAATCTAGAATTTTAGGTTTAAATTTAGTTCGTAACTGTGCGCCTAATGCTATGCACTGTTCTTTGCGAGCTAAATAAAGTAGATTTTCGCCTCCATTCATGATCGCTGCACCGCCAGTAGGCATTTCAAACACCTGCTCTTTGGGGCTTGTCCAAGTAATAGCGTACTTTTCTTCTACTTCTGCTTTGGTTAACAAGCCACCTGTACTACCACCAAATTTGGGGGTGTTGCCAGAAAGCTTTATTTCTTCTGCCATGATTATAAAAATCCTCAATTAAAGGTATTTACGGCATCGTATCATTGAGTTCAGGACAATATTGAGAGTATGTCAAAAACTGTAACAGTTTTTAGTTTTTTGTCTTTTTGTTACTTTTTTTTCTTGTTGTTCCAGACTTGGCAGTAGCAGATGCTGACTTTGCTGGTTGTTTGTTTGCCTTGATGGGAATAGTGAAATGGAATTTACTACCTCGATCTTTGCCTGGTGATTCTGCCCAGATTTTACCTCCCCAGTTTTTGACGATCTGCCGACAGATAGCCAAACCTAAACCTGTTCCCCCAGCACTGCGTCTTAATGCTCCTTCTTCTTGATAAAAACGATCAAAGACAGTTTCTAAGCTTCCTGTTTCAATACCTCTACCTGTATCCGAAACCGTAATTTCGATAGTGTTACCGCCATTAGTTTTAACAGCGATCGCAATTTCACCGTCAGGCTGGGTAAATTTACAAGCATTGTCTAAAAGTTTGGCTAATACTTCTACTAACCATTCACCATCAATTTGTATTAAAGGTAAATCTTCAGGGGTAGTTAAATTTTTGATTTCAGGTAGTTTTTCTCCCGCGTTACGTGCTGTCACATTACTAATGGCGAGGTCGATACATTCACTGATGGATAGTGTTTCTAAGTTGCACTCCACATTTCCACCTTCTAAACGAGAAAGAGTCAAAAAATCTTGTACCAGATTACGCATCCTCTCCGCATCATTTAAGGCTGTATCTAACATTACCTCACTCATTTCAGGGGGCATATCAGGTTCACTGGCTAAAGTTTCTAAACATACCTGAATAGTGGAAAGAGGGGTACGTAGTTCATGTCCGACAATTGCCACTAAGTTAGAACGGGTGCGATCTAAGGCTTCTAGTTGTTCGTTGAGATCTTCTAAATCTGCATAGGCTTCTGCTTGGATTAAAGCTACTCCTACCTGATTAGCGATCGCATCTACCAGGGCTATATCATCGGCTTTCCAGGCAATAGGTACAGTTTCGCAGTGGTGTAATTCCATTACTCCTAGTAGTTTGCCATGATAAAAAATTGGTACTAGTAACCAGGAAGAAATGGTGTAATTTTGAATCAGATTTTGAAAGAATTCTCCTGTACCTTTTTCCTCAGCAAGTTGGTTAACCCGTTCATCTTCGTGGGTATTATCAACGCTAATAGTTTCAGTCGAGGCGATCGCTTCTTCAAATAGAGGATTATTGGCTAACTGCCATTTCTGATCTTTAACTGATCTGATTCCTGCACTGGTAAACTCGCGCTCAATCGTGGCAGTGGGGTCATTTTCGTGACAACGATAGATAATACAGCGACAGACCCCTAACCCTTCTCCCAGTTTTTGGACTGCTACCTGTAAGATTTGTTTCGTATTTAGCGATCGCCTGACCGCATCCGTAACAGAATTTAACAGTTTTTCTTTTTGTTGTTTCGCAGCTAAAGTTTTATTGGCTTTTAATAATTTATATTGACCAGCTTGTAGATAGGTAACTAATCTCTGTACAAAAGGATCGGGATTAGTCAGAGGAGAATCCCTCTGGACTGTTTTCTTGGCTTTTGTGGGAGTCAGTAAATACAATTGATTAGCTTGATTGATTTTATTTTCTAGTTCTGGACGATAAATAATAATGCGATCAAGAAGAAGTTTGGCTGCTTGAATACTTACACTCCGATCAAATGTCCAAATCCCTTCAAAGCGACGATTGGTATCAATCATTGTCCCCTGGGGACTTTCTGTTGGGGGCAGAAGTTTCTCACGACAGATCAAACAACTGGCATATTGTTGACCAATAATTACTAAATGCCATTCTTGAGCTAAAGCATCAGTAGATTCAAAAGCGATCGTCTCATAATCTTGAAAACCATTACTAAAATCTGTTTCTGGAGCAGCTAAAACATATACCTGCTTGGTTTTATAAGAAATGCGCTTGTAGCGATGAGCTTCCTGACGATAAAAACGCTCCCGTTGAAAACTGGCAATTACCAAAGGTGTATCTGAATCATTTAATACTAAATCTTCCATCGCGTGAGATAACGCTGTCAGAGAAGACTTAAAGTACATTTGTGGTCGCCATTCTGAACAATTATCCAACAGTTGCTGCACCACAGAATTAGAAATGCTCATCTATTAAAGTTTTTTTAGTAAGAACCATCCCAGTCGGGATTAAATTATCGTTGCTTAACTTAAATATATCTACATCCTACAAAAAACTTGTAACCTTGCTGCGATCAATAATTATAATTTGCAACAATTACCACAATTTGACCTCCGCTAGAATAGACTGTGAACTGACATAATTTACTGATAAATGATCTTATTAGCAATATGCTCGCTCATTTTCGCCCCATTTTAACCACAATTAGTACAACTATTTTTTTAGCCTTCAGCCTGCCAGTTAAAGCTTTACAAGTTCAAGTATCCCCTCAAACTCCCCAGCAAGGAGATACTATTTCTGTGGTAGTGACTACCGATACTCCTAATTCACCTCCCACCGTTACTGTCGATCAAAAAAATTATCCTGTTTTTGAGCAAAATGGTAAATATCGCGCCTTAATCCCCACTTCTCCTTTAAACGACCCTGGTGAAATGACTACTACCATTCAAGGAGATGGTCAAACTAGCAATATCGGTATCTGGCTTAAAAGTCGTACTTTTCCTATTCAGCGTATTACTCTCACTGGTTCAGCTTCTAGACCTGCAACTCAAACCGAATTAGACGCAGTAGTAGAATTTAAAAAATTAGTCACCCCACAAAAATTTTGGTCAGGTTCTTTTATACGCCCCAATGCTGCTCAAGTTTCTACAGGATTTGGTGTACGTCGTTATTATAATGGCGTGTTTGCTGATGATTATTATCACAAAGGAGTAGACTATGCTGGTGCGACAGGCTCACCAGTAGTTGCCCCCGCAGCAGGACAAGTTCGATTAGTAGGCAAAGAAAGTGAGGGCTTTCATGTTCATGGTAATGTTGTCGGCATTGATCACGGACAAGGAGTCTTAAGCATTTTTATGCATTTACAAGATATTAATGTTGTTGAAGGCGCAATGGTCAAAGCGGGTCAACAAATTGGTACAGTGGGTGCAACAGGGGCTTCTACAGGGCCTCATTTACATTGGGGTTTATATGTTAACGAGGTGTCGGTAGATCCTGTGCCTTGGCGTTTTAATGCCATTGAATAGGCTTATAATTCTTCACGCCCCAATGTCGAGACTAATAGTCGATCAATTTTGAATTGAGGGGTTGAGATTAGGTAATAGGTAATAGGTAATAGGTAATAGGTAATAGGTAATAGGTAATGGGCAAAAACCTCCGACTTCGTTGTTAAACAGTTATAGGTTATTCAGACCCCCAACTCCTGACTCCTGACTCCTAATTCCTGATTCCTAACTATTCCTCGAAACAAACTTGACGCACTACTAATGTCTTTTTTTTGATGATCACAATAGTAAGATGGAGCAGAAAATTGGCTATATTTAAACTTATTTATGATTACTTGGTTTAGTTATGGGCATTAATTTAATTGTTGAACAAGCTTTGCAAGATGGCTATCTGACTCCCAGTATGGAAGCGGAAGTTGGAAGGATATGTGATACGGCATCTGAACTATCAGTAGAAGAATACATGGCTTTAGATAAGCTGATGGGGGCATTACTGACTGGTGAAGTAGTAGCTGTACCTCGTAAACAGTTTATTAATGTGATGGAAGAATTGGTTTTGAGTGAGGCTATAACTCGTGTTGCCGAGATTGAACAAACAAGTGATAATTCTCTAGATGTTGGGGATATTGCTGCCTATGCTTTAAATCGTTTACCTCCCCTCTATGCCACTACCGAGGAAGGTGCAAATTATCAACGTCAAAGAGCCAGAGAGGAATTGCAGGATTTGATTCAAACTCAAGTAAAAGATGCGATCGCTCGTTATCTGGATCGACCAGCTTTTTTCCCTGAAAGACAAGCTATTAGTTCTAAAAATACTTCTAATGTTGCCAACCAACTTAGCAGCCTACTCAGTGATTATGCTCCTAATTATGAAGTGAGTGAGTAGAGAAAAAGCTAAAAAGGAACTTTTCTGATTGAGTTGGAGTCTATTGAGGGCATACAAAAAATCCTATACTGAGGTTAATTAAGTTCATGAGTCTATCTCTTCCTGTATCTTGGTCTCAAGCCACGGTAAGTAGAACTAAAAGCTTCGTGTCTCCTGAAAAACTCTCTAATTACGATCTTATTGTCTATTGTCAAGCAGATGTCCAGCCTGACAAAGCAGCATTTGCTGAATTATTGCGGAGATATCAGTCTCATTTAAATCGTCTTTTTTATCATTTAGCCCCAGACTGGGAAGAAAGAGCCGATTTAACCCAAGAAGTATGGATTAGAGTGTATCGCCATCTCCATCGTCTCCAAGATCCTACTAAATTTCGTGGTTGGCTTAGTCGTATTGCTACCAATCTTTTTTATGATGAATTACGTAAACGCAAACGGGTAAACCAACCAATATCTTTAGATGCACCACTCTATGTAGATGATGGGGAAATGAGTTGGGAATTGCCTGATGATGCTCCTAGCCCCAGTGATGATTTGGCTACTAGAGAATTTTATGAGCATTTACAAGTGGCGATCGCTGATTTACCCGAAACTTTTCGTACCACTATTGTCCTAAGAGAAATTGAGGGATTAGCCTACGAAGAAATTGCTGAAATCACAGGGGTATCTTTAGGTACTGTTAAATCTCGCATTGCTAGAGCTAGATTAAAACTTCAGTCAGTATTGCAAAATTATCTTGATGAGGAGTAAATTGGTATAAGAACTGATCTCAATTTAATAAATTCAAATTTGAGCAATATCTAATTAGAATTGGTTGCTGTTATCTCTATCTTGCTAATTATTTTCGTGATTCTTTTATAAAATTGTGGTGATGCCAGAATGACATCTAAATTTGATGACTGCAAGCAAAATCAGGCAGCTAAAATCGAAAATTCTAAAACAGCAGATTTAACACTAGATTGTTTTGAATTGCTCAGTGCTTACATTGATGGCGAATTGTCTCCTTCAGAAAAGCATCAGGTACAAACTTGGCTCGATCAAGACCCCAAAATTAAACATCTTTACACTAAGTTATTGGTTCTACAGGGTCAAATGCAACATTCTGTAGCACCATCTAGCAAGAAATCCGTAACCGAAATTAGCGCAGGAGTTTTTCAGTCAATAGAGCGTCGTCGTCGGCGTAGCCAATTAATTTGGGGAAGTGGTGCGATCGCTGCTTCTGCTTTGGCTATTATTTCAGGTATGATTCCAGGCACTAGTCCTTTTAATCTCAAGATAGCAGAAAACCCAACTCCTGCTATTTCTCCAGCAGTCATGTTGGCAGTAGCAGTTAATAAACCAGCAATTGACTTACCGCCAGCTATCAAAACCAATACAATAGAAGCTCCTAAAACTATTAGAAACTAATTAATATTTAGTTAATTTACCTCTGGACAAACTAGATGCTGGTAGTGGTAACTCTGGCTCAAAAACGATCTCATGGTCATTGTTCATGACGGAAGAATAAAGGCGATCGTCATCTCTGCCGACAAAATAAGTAGTGCTGCCACTGCTAGCTTGGAAAATACTCCCAGCAAAAATAGCTTGAGCAGGAATTAACAGAACATCATCATCGAATTTTGCTTGACGGTGATAATAAAAATTGTTGTTTAGCTGACAAACATTAATATAATTATTTTCCGTTTCAAAACTATATATTTCTTGATAAGCAACGTTGATTTTCTGGCATTCAACAGTTTTATCAGCTACCCATTGAGCGGTTAGCAATTGATTTTTGTTTGAATAATTATTATTGATATTAGATTGAAGGCGATTTACTTTAGCAGTAAACATAGAATTTGGTTGACCTATGAAAAAGCCAAGAAACACTATAAATAATAGTTTGAGGTTAAACCAATTAGTCATGACATAATAAATGTAATCTGTTCAATAAGATATTTTTTTTAAATATAAATAATTAATAAACTGTAGCCTTTATTAAATTAATGAGCTATACGTACAACATCTCAGTAGTTAAGCTGTTGTTTTTTTTAATTGGTATTTAAGGTAAGGGAACAGGCTATAGTCAAAACTTTAACGTGATTTAACTAATACAAGAAAAACATTAATTGTATCTTAACTTAACTATTAGTTAGGAACAATCAAAAATTATTGATTAGTCGCCAGTTGTTAGCTCTGAAGCTCTCGGCAATTAGTAGATTACAAAAATTAAAGGTTTAAATATATTTTATTTAAATGAGAATAACTGTCTAACAATTCACAAGAGCGTGAAGTAATTGATCTATATGTTTATATTTCCTTAGTTTAAATTCAAAGAGTAAAGAGTTAGACAATACCAAAAATCATTTTTATTCTTTATATTTACTTAATATTTAATTTAGTTAGAAACAAGTACTGACCTAATCTTGTACGGCTATATTATGAACCTTAACAGGTAAAATAAAAATATTGCTTTAAAGAATTTAATCAATGGCTTTTTTACCTCAGCATAGACCAAAAAAGTTAGCTCTCGGGCCACTAGAAACAGAAATATTAGAAATTGTTTGGAAGTTGAAAGTGGTGACTGTGAAAAATGTTCATGATTATCTACTTCAAGATCCAAATCGAGAACTAGCATATACATCAGTAACTACAGTATTACGGCGTTTAACCCAAAAAGGTTGGTTAAAATGTAGCAAGAAAGGAAGAGCTTTTTCTTGGCAAGCTTTAATTTCGCGAGAACAAGCACAGGCACTTCTGTCCTATGAAAAATTAAACGGTTTTTTGGCTATCAGTAATCCTGATGTAGTAGCTTCTTTTGTTGATAGCTTAGATGCTGCTAGTTTAGAGCAAATAGAAGCGATCGCTGCTCGCCTTGAGCAAGTTCGTCGTCAGCGAGAGGAACAATAATAATGCATTTATTAACAATTTTAATTATCATCACCATCGCCTGGATTATACGCTATGGGGAAATTTCTAAAATCTTGCCTTGGTCAAAGCGTTGGCAGACAACTTTATTTTTATTTTTGTTTCCTGCTTTATTGCTGTTAATTACTGCCTTGACGATTCTTTATATGGGTTGTCACGGTCTTATGTTAGGAGTGGAAGCTGGCTCTTTAGGCTGTGCTGTTGCTGCTAGTCTACTTTTATTCGCCTGGGGTTTTTTAATAAAATTAGCTTATCAGGGTTACTGCTCAATCCAAAAACTGAGTACTTATCAGCAGATACTAATTGGAGATAAACCAGCCAAAATTATTGACACAGAGTTACCATACAGCGCACAAATTGGCTTTTGGAATTCTCAATTAGTAGTTAGTCGCGGTTTACTTGCTACTTTAGATACAGAACATTTAAGTGCAGTTTTAGCTCATGAACAAGCACACGTTGATTACCGTGATACCTTTTGGTTTTTCTGGTTAGGTTGGATTCGGTCTTTTACTTTTTGGTTGCCTCGGACAGAGGAATTGTGGCAAGAACTTTTATTACTTAGGGAATTACGAGCAGATCGCCAAGCTGCCTCACAAGTTGACTTTTTACTACTAGCAGAGTCGCTTTTAACCTTTGCCCAAGCTCCCCTTGAGTCGAATTCAAGTTTATGCGCTAATTTTAATCATTCCGTTCTTGGCGATCGCCTGAATGAAAGAATTGACTTTTTATTAACAACAAACGAACCTGTGGCTGTCAACAAATGGCAGGATTGGAGTTGGTTTTGTTTATTATTTTTACCCCTGTTAACCATTCCCCTGCATTACTAAATTATTGATTAATATTTTCCATCCAGGTGGCGATCGTTTCGACATATTGTTCGACTGGATGACGCTGGAGCGCAAGCTGGTAAGCTTTTTCGGCTCTCTCTTCTGCCTCTTGAGGATTATTCAATAAATGGGCGATCGCCTGTTGTAAACCCTGGGCATCTTCTGGTTCAACTGAGATGAATGCATCTGAATCTGCTACATACTCTTTTAATCCTTCAGTTTGTGTAACGACAATTGGTTTACGACAAGCCATTGCTTCAACTAAGGCTGTTGCACCAGCAGACCAATTACTAGGCTTAATACAGACAACCACTACATCAGCATCGCGATAAAGCTGAAGTAATTCGGGTAGTGTATATGAGCGATTGGACATATTAGCAGGAAGTGTTTCAGGAAAATTCTGTGCCAATCTAGTTGTAAATTGTGAAAAACCAGCAATCTTAACATCAACATCTAAATTTTCAGTCGCCGTAGCTAGTACGCGGTAATCTCGTAGTTCTATACCAACACTGACAATCAGAGGGCGAGTTTTATTGAGAGATGGCTCTCCTGGTGTAAAAAATTTACAATCCGTTGGATACCATAAGTAACCAAGTTTAGATTCGGGTAATTGCAAATAGTCTCGTAAAAAATCGATTTGAGCGTGGGAATGAGCGATAAATAAATCGATTTTGTCAGCGACGCGATATAAACTTAACGATAGCTTTCCACGAGGTCGATTAATATTATGAAAATGAACTAAGGTTTTAGGTCGGTTTTTTTTGCTACCAGCAACAGCAGCGATCGCAATTCCTAACTGTTCGCCTTCACCAAAAATAACATCATCTTGTCCGAGTCCAGAAGTGACCTGGCGAGCATATTCCCAATAGTGCGCTACGCCCGTAATTTTGCCTTGAAGTTTATCGAGGAAAGAAACTGAATCAGATTTCGGTTCGTAAAAAGTAGCATTTAATCTTTCACCGAGCATCCAGACATCGTTACGAGAGCGTTTTTGCTCTTGAGCCTCTAAGCTGCGTTTTTTTTGTTCAGCTATATCGTTAAATTTTGTTAGCGGGATATGATATTTCAATTTGTAGTTTAATGAATTTTATTTGTAATTGTCTACTCTAACTATAAAATATAGATTTTGCTTTATTTAACTCACATCTTGCACAAGTACAAAAAAACTTAATAACTGGGACTTTACGAGCAATTTTAGCTCTGTTTCCCTTTAATTTATCCTCTTTTCCTAGAATAAACACCTAGGTTATATTTAAACCACAAAATCTCAGCTTAACTAACTTCATCGGCAACTTTATCCAAAATTTTAGTTAAAGATGCTCCTGCTGCTTCAGGAGAAAAATGTTCTTGGGCATAGCGTTGGGCTGCTTGTCCGAGACGACGACGTAACCCTGGATCATTCCACAACATATTGATCGCCTTCACTAAATCATCAACAGATTGAGGTTCTACCAATAAACCAGTTTCGCCATGTTGAATATAATCTTCTGCGCCATTACAACGGGTAGCAATGACGGCACAACCCATAGTCATCGCTTCTATAATAGTAATTTGTCCAGCAGCAGTTACCTTGGGATTCGGAAGTAGTGGTATAACATTAATCCGTGCGGATTGAGTCAAACGCAGACAATCTGCTTTGCTGATGCCAAATTGCGGTTTTATCTGAGACGGAATTGTTAATCCTTCTAATACTCTTTTACCAGCAGCGATTATTGTTGATATATTTAGTTTCTCTACTGCCTCAAATAACGTCGGAAAGTCACGGTGGGCAGAACCTAAAGCAGTTATGAAAGGATCGGTATTATTCTCTTGAACACTTGAAGGAAGGTTTTTTTCCCCTACATGATAAGGAACAAATTCAAAACGTTCTTTAGGAATTTCCAACCATTCTGGGTAAATTTTCTGTTCTCGTCGTGTATGGACAATAAAACGATCTATATCTTGTAAACTAACTTGGGCAAGCAAGCGACGGATTCCATCAGAACAAGTACCAACATTAAATAACCAAGCGACAATGGGAAAGCGTTTACCAGTAATGCGTTTTTGCATTCCTACCACTGCTGGTAATTGTGGAAAAACGGTGATTACACCTCCCTTAGTTGCTTTGATCGCATCAGAACCTTGTTGCCAATATATTGACCAATCTCTCAATCCCGTAACAGCAGATTTGCGATCGTGCCAATTGGGTAAAGGTTCAGAACGGGGTATGATCTCGAACTGATGAGAAGAATTGTTAGTATAAGGGACTAACCAAGACTCTTCCTTCATATTAACTTTATCAATCCAAGGTGCTGCAACTGTCCAATGCATATAAATTTTCCTCTATTGTATTGTCCTCTGTTTTTATTTTTATAGTGCGCATTAATGCGCATTAAATTAAATTTTATTTTTTTATGAAATTGATTGATCTTGTCAAAACACACTGCAATTTTCGGTTAATTGTTGTTACCAAAAACAATTTATAATATGAATTCGATGCTATATTTTTTTTTATCAAAATTTTAGAAAACTATGGGAATACATGAGTTTTTTGATTTGATTTGATTTGATTTAGAACGTAGTTTATCTTATCGTAATATTGTAAGAATTCCTGTAATTGCCTAGACAAAATTAATTACACATTTTATTTTTCCCTGTCTCAACCAAGAAATTAATTTTGCACAACCACTCAATATAAATCATCTTCATCTGTAAAATATATAAACTATTACACATTAATAATATTAATCAAACACAATTAATTACACAAAATATATTGGTGTTTACTATTTTTAATTTTTTCTTGTTTTTCAAAAGTAAATTTCAGTTTGTTCAACTTTAAGAAATCAACATAGAGATTGAGTTCAATATTTGGTATTATCATCAATAGACTTCACACTTGTACAAACCTAACGAAGTTAAAATGTAAAAAAATAAATTGGAGTAACTAATGCAAGTTATTAGATGAGCTAACAATTACTTAGCTTGTGCAAGTTTACCAAAAATGTATTTTTTTATAAGAATCTCAACCATGTGGTAGATGTAGCAAATAGTATAACAACCATACAATTTTGTAGCATTGTAAAGTACGCAAGAGAGGCAAGTATTAATAATGAAAATAGTAATGTTAGGATGCGGTGGCTTTATTGGTAGTCATCTTTTAGATAGACTGCTTGATGAAGGTGGTTTTGAAATTCATGGGTGGGATCCTAGCGAACACAAAATCAAAAGACATCTGAACAATCCCAACTTTCATTTGCATCGCAACACGACTAATTCACCTGGAGCGATCGCAGAAATCGAGAGTGAAATTGCCAAAGCTGATGTTGTATTCAACTTGGCAGCAATCTGTAATCCAGCCGAATACAATACACGTCCTTTAGACACAATTTATGCTAATTTATTCGATATTTATCCAATCGTAGAATTGTGCGCCAAACACAAGAAATGGTTGATTAGCTTCTCCACCAGTGAAGTTTACGGACGAACTTTATCTAGCTACTTACCAGGAGATAACTACAGCAACCCCGATCTTTACGAACTGCGTGAAGACGAAACTCCATTGATTATGGGGCCAATCTCCAATCAGCGTTGGACTTATGCTTGTGCCAAACAAATGACTGAGCGTTTGATCTACGCGCACAATCAGGAAAGTGGTATGCCTTTTACAATCATCAGACCTCTTAACTTTTTTGGGCCGAAGATGGACTATATTCCTGGTAGAGATGGTAGTTCTGATGGTGTGCCTAGAGTTTTAGCTTGCTTTATGACTGCCCTGTTAGACAATCAACCAATGCAGCTTGTAGACGGTGGACTCGCGCAACGCACAATTGTCTCTATTCATGATGCTGTCGATGCTATGCATCTAATGCTTAAATTTCCAAACAAATCTCAAAACCAAATCTTCAATATTGGCAACCGCGATAATGAAGTAACTATTGCCGAACTTGCGGAGTTGATGCGTCAGACCTACGCTAAGATTACAGGTGACTCTAAATATAAAAATCATCCAATTATTAATACTACCTCACAGAAATTTTATGGTGAAGGCTACGAAGATTGCGATCGCCGTATGCCCGATATAAGTAAAGCCAAAACACTGTTAGGTTGGACTCCCAAAATGCCTCTGGCAGAAGTTTTGTTTGAGACAATGAGCTATTATCATCAAGAATACGCACCTCAAGCACAACAAAAAGCTAGTGTTTAAAAGAGTTAGAGAATATAGAACCATCAGAAAATCTCCAAGAGTACTGCAACCATAAAACGAGGATGTTGCGGTGAAATACTCGGCAATGTTCCGAGGTGACCTCGGAACGAAAATGTTTTTGGTTGTAGAGGAATTGGAGGACAGGGTTTGTCGTATATTACAATGAGCTAATTACGCTCATCGATCAAGAACATCGAATCCGAACAACCCAGCTTTTTGAAGATGGAGAGTATAAACTTGTGACCATGATCGAGGAAACAAAATCTAGTTCCTGTCCATAACTATTAATATAAATTACCAATAAATCCGTCATACCAGAGATATATTGCCAATTCGATTTGGGAAATTTAAGATATGGAAACTATTGAGTTGGAATTAACTTCTTTAATCCCAGCAATAGTATTAAAAGGAGCAAGAATTTCTCATCAGCATCATGATTAAAAACCTAAATCTCAAGATAGTAGTTGTTTATACCGCTACTGCTACGGGTATGATTGCAATTATTAATCCCGTGGCAGCGATCGCGAAGCGTGGGCCACGCCCAATCGCCGAAGGCTACCTATCGCCAATCGCGCAAAGCTCACCAACAAAGCTGCTTGCTTCTGCGGATGCTGACTATAATTTTTTGGTTACTTCAGATTGGTATAGCTGTCAGCAACTGGGAGCAGAGTATCAGGAAGTTTATGCCTTTGAGACAGCTAGTTTTTATATCAATATTTGTCAAAAAGATAATGTTTATTTTTATTCAGGAGAAGCTAAACAAAGCGATCAAAACTCAATTTTTATTCCTGCTTTTCCCCTCAAAAATCAGCAAGGTTTTCAAGCGGTTAACGGCAATTTATCCTATTTAGTTCTGTTACCTTTTCAGGAATCTACTGATCTTAAATCTTCTCCTCTCAAACCAGCAGAAGCTATTTTAACTATTAAACGTAATGGTCAACTAGTTGCCGTTGAATCATCTTTAAACAAATACTGTAATCAATCAGAAACGGCGAATAAAAGGCTAGATGAAAACTTAATCGCTTTTGATAATATCGAACTAGAATCACAAAATTCTCTTCAGATAGCAACTGTCTCACAACAACAAGATTTGGGTTGGGATTTACCGTCTATTAAACATAATGAACCTTTACCAGCAGAGATTTTTCAATCTAATTCACGCTTCGATTTTTATCAAATTGATGGCGAATTACTTCGTCTCACTACTTGTAGCAATTTATAAACTTTAAACCCAGTGCCAATCAGAAAAAGTAGCTGCTTGTCCACATTTTTGACCCAATTCATCGGTTAAATTCCAAATTATTGCTTGCTTAATTAAAAATCTTTGACCAGTACGAGAAATTCTAATTCCCTGATAGTTGTCAATATAACCTTGGGTGGCTGCTTGCTCAAGCATGGCTGCTCTAGTAACTCGATTGACTGGCTCTGCACTTAAACGAGAAGGGGTTTGAGTAAATTCATCCCAACTAATTGACCATAGTTGCAAAGCTGTCTGATTACCATAATTAAATATGGGATCTGTTTGAGTATCATGAGAGACAACTACAAAAGGTGCTGAAAATAAGGCTACTGCTAATTCCTCTGGTGTATTAGCTGATTTGATTAATTCTTTCCCTAATAATTGTTTATAACTATTAAATAAAATTTGACTCCAACGAATAATTTCTGGCTTTTGCCAAACTAGTAAGTTGGAATTAGTTATAGGTGGAATTAAGTGTTGGTCATTAGTCATTGGTCATTGGTCATTGACCATATAGATAACGTCAGTTGCTAGTTAATTATACGAAATGATCTAAGAGGAATAAGTAATAAGTAAAAGCTTATAGCTTACAGCTTTTATTCAAAAGTTTCTCCAACTGCAATTGAGCGAACCTGTCCTTGATAGCTGATTTTGGCTGTCTGATCGGCTACTGAGTCTAAAATCCAACCACTATGATTAATTTCTTCTCCTACCCAAATACGGATAGTTTGATCGTTGACCTTTACTAAGGCAGCAGATTTATTTTCTCCTAAGTCGAGGATACCGAGTAAGGTGTGTTTAACGGCTGGTTTTGCCGTAGTAGTAGTAGCAGTCGCTACTGTTTCTGGTTGACTTTCTTGAGGTGTAGTGGCGGGTGCTAGAGGTGTTGGTGCTGGTAATGGTGGTGGTTCGGGAATTTTTAGTACTTCTGAAGATGCAGGTGTTGGTTCTACAGTTAGAGGTTCAGGAGTTATTGGAATGGTAGTTGGAGGTAAATTATTGCTACTTATCTGGGGTAAAGTAGGAGTTGCAGGGGTAGGTGTATATACAGGTACATAGACAACTTTTTCCTCTCGATCGCCATTATCTTTATTCGCCTGACGCTCAATATTATCGAGCGATCGCTCCATGTAATCAATAAACTCGACATCGGACTTGGATAGCGTAATTTGTTGTCCTCCTGTCAAGGTGGTTACTAGCTTACTGAATTGATGCCCAAACAGCCACCAAAGAACAAATAGACAATAGCTACAGGCAAGAGCAAATAAAATTTTACCTAGGTAATTGCGATTATGGGAAACATGATGATCTGAGAGATTTTCTATACCAGAATATTTAATTATTTCCGCCAGATTTAAATTGTAATTAGGAGAATCTGATTCATACCAACTGGTATTGATGGTAGAAGTAGTCTCAGCAGTAGTAACTAGAGCGTTATTTTTTGGCTCTTGTTTAACAGAGGTGGCTAAATTAGTGGCAGAAAATTTTGCTGTCGCCTGTGACGAAGAATTAACCTGTCGCTCAATATTGATCTGATTTAAACTTGTTTGATCATCTTGAGAGATTCCACGAGATAGATTTAAACTCTCAATAAAAGAAAATTTTTGAATTACTTGCTGGTGACTAGCATCTCTAACCATGAAGCATTCAGCGACTAAATTAACTTATCTAGGATAAGCTGTTGATTTTGTCTCTGCCATAGTGTTTACCCAGAGATTAACTAGTTGCTTTAATTAAATTTCTAGTAAAAATACGTAGCCAAAAAACCCACAGGAATATAACTAACAGGTGCAGGAATCATCTCACCACGAAAATCAAGTAATTGGACGATTATAAGATAGGCGATCGCAATTAAAATTGAAATTGCGCCTGTCAGAATGGCAATAAATTTACCCCGCTCCATATTTATTAGCTCCAGCTTGATATTTCTTAAATCTTTTTTGTTTTTTTAATACCTGAAGGTTCATCCATCACTGAAACAATACCACGCATTCCTGTTTGATAGAGTTGGGGTAAATCTTCTAGCGGAGGTCGAGACATTCCTGCTAATTTTCCTGGTATGAGCCAGCAAACATAATTGGGATATACAACTTGGGCTGACACTCGATAATATATTCTCCTTGAGATTAATTGTTTTCAAGCCAACGAGCTTGTAAAAAAGCGATCGCCTCTGAAGTATAAAGACGAAGTTGAGGAACATTTCCGACTATTAAAATCCAGCGATCTTCGTTTTGTTGTAAATTCCATCTCTGATTTGACTGTTGAGGAAGAATCAGCCATAACTTCGATTCTTGGAAGTGACAAATAAATCCCCATTTTTTGGCTTGACTAATTAAGGGATGAAGCAATTTGCAACTTAGTATTAAATTCTCTCTAATTTTAGCTGAATTGGTCGCTTAATTTCACTATTTTTTCTTTGATTTTATCCCTGACACGACGGAAGGTTTCAATGGGTTGTCCGTCGGGATCGTCTAATTGCCAATCTTCAAATACTGACTGCATTACCCATTCAGGGGGCAAATTTACGCCACAACCACATAGGGAAATAACAGAATCGTAATCATCGGCATTAAAATTACTCAAAGGATCGGAGGTTTGGTTACTAATATCAATCCCAATTTCTGACATGACCTTAATAGCTGTAGGATGTACCTGACTGGCTTCTAAGCCTGAAGATGTCACTTCAATTTTGCTCTCTCCTAATGTTTTGGCAAAGCCTTCCGCCATTTGGGATCGACAAGAATTTCTTTTGCAAACAAACATAACTTTTTTCATAGTTTTTATAATTATTTACTTTCAGCTAGTTCTTTTTCCTTTCGTTCACTATGGCGATCAGTTAAATAATCAACCTTATCTCGCAGTAATAAAGTAAATTTATAAAGCTCTTCCATCACGTCCACTACTCTATCTCTATAAGCAGAATCCTTCATTGTGCCGTCTTCATTAAACTCCTGATAAGCTTTGGCTACGGAAGATTGATTGGGAATGGTAAACATACGCATCCATCGCCCCAAAAGCCTCAGAGTGTTAACCGCATTAAAAGACTGCGAACCGCCACTAACCTGCATTACAGCTAGAGTTTTTCCCTGAGTTGGTCGCACTGCACCTATACTTAGTGGTATCCAGTCAATCTGATTTTTGAGAATACCTGTAACATTGCCGTGCATTTCGGGAGAAGACCACACTTGACCTTCAGACCATTGGCTCAACTCTCGTAACTCCTGGACTTTGGGATGGGTTTCTTCTACTTGTCCTCGTAGTGGTAATTCGTGGGAATGAAAGAATTTAACTTCTGCCCCCATATCACTAATAATTCGGGCTGCTTCTTCTGCTAATAGACGACTGTATGAACGTTCTCTTAATGAGCCGTACAAAAATAGAATTCTCGGTGGATGATCGAAACTGGTCATTATGAAATTTGTACTAAATTGAATTTACTGATAAGGAGTTACACAACGAGGATCGAGTAAAGTGGCTTTTTCGGGATGTCTGGGAAACCAATGGGCAGTGCGTTTACAAACTTCTACCAACATCAACATGGCTGGTACTTCAATGAGTACACCTACTACAGTGGCTAAAGCTGCACCTGAGTTTAAACCGAATAATACTACTGCTGTGGCGATCGCAACTTCAAAATGGTTACTTGCTCCAATTAAGGCTGCGGGGGCTGCATCTTCGTAATCAAATCCAAGTTTGAGGGCTGCGACATAGGTAATTAGGAAAATAAAGTTGGTCTGAATAAATAAGGGAATGGCAATTAATAAGATGTGTAGGGGATTATTAACAATTAGTTCTCCTTTGAAGGCAAATAGTAGAATCAAGGTTAAAAGTAGGGCAGCGATCGCAATTGGAGACAAATAATGTAAAAACTTTTCTTCAAACCAACGTCTTCCTTTGTATCTAAATATCCACTGCCGACTTAAAATTCCTGCTGCTAAAGGCAACCCGACATAAATCAAAACAGAAAGTACAATTGTTTCCCAAGGTACAGTAAGATTATTTGCCGAGAGCAACCATTTACCCAGTGGTGCGTAAAGAAATAACATCGCCAGGGAATTAACCGCCACCATCACTAACGTATGTCCTTGGTTACTGTATGATAGATAGCCCCACATCAGTACCATTGCTGTACAGGGAGCAATACCCAGTAAAATCGTGCCAGCGATATACGAATTAGCTAGAGTAACTTCTACACCCCTGATTAATTCTGTTTCTGATAACCAAGACTGAAATAACCAACCCAGGAAAAACTGGGCAAATACCACCATTGTAAAGGGCTTGACCAACCAGTTAATTACCAAAGTTAACAAAACAGGCTTTGGTGTTCGTGCTGCTTGCTTGGCTTGCGAAAAGTCAATCTTCACCATGATCGGATACATCATGAAAAAGAGACAAATAGCAATGGGAATCGAAACATTGTAAATACTCATCGCATCTAAGGATTGCGCTACCCCAGGAAAAAGTTTACCTAAAGCAATCCCTGCAACAATACAGAGAGCAACCCAAAGAGTAAGATATTTTTCAAAAAAACTAAGCTGACTACCAGCTTTAACTGCGCGATCGTTGATTTGTGGGCTTTCAGAGTTCATACGGTTTCTACTTTTGCCACTAAAAATTGTGGAACTGCTTTAGATTTTACATCAAATAATCTTGATATATCAAAAAAAATTGATGTATTAAAATGCAGGATAGGACAAATTACGAAAATCCCAGCTAAACTAATTAATTACAACTTCTAGCAGGTAAAATATCACCTAAACGTCGATATTCAGCTAAATATTGTTCAAGAACGACAAATTGAGCCAAATTAAGGCTATAGTACATCCAACGACCTTCTTGACGAGAACGAATCAGATTAGCTTCTTTAAGGTTTTTGAGATGAAAAGAAAGTTTAGATTGGCTGACATTTAATTTCTCACATAGTTCGCAGACGCACAATTCCTGAGAACGCAACAGTTCAATTACTTGCAGTCTCAAAGGATCGGCGAGTGCGCGAAAGCCATGACCAACCTCAGTAATATCTTGAGAATAAATTTGCATCAAATTTTATTGAAATGTTTTTTTGTTTTTAATGTCAAAAGTAGACTTGCAGCATCAACGAGAGCGATATAAGTCTAACATCATTGGTGATAATTGATGTTACGCACTAATCAATCTGTTAAGTACTTAGAGATAGTTAAAAAATTTGGGCTAAATTCAAAATGAATCCAGGCATTAAAGGACTACAATCGATTGAAGTAGGTGATTCTAATAACTCCACGTCTTTTGAGCGATAAATCTCCACCTGTTGGTCTTGAGGATTAATCAGCAGTCCTAGTTTTACTCCTAACCTTTGATATTCGAGCATTTTTTCTTGTAGTTTTTTTAATCTGTCACTAGCTGAACGAAGTTCAATTACAAAGTCAGGTACTACGGGGATAAACTTTTCTATGTTTATTCCTTCTAACCGTGATTTTTCAATCCAAGAAACATCAGGAGACATTCTACCGCCACCAATGGCGATAAAATCATAGCCAGTCGAAGAATCGAATACTTCGCCTAATTTGGTTTGTTCGTTCCAAGCAGTAACTCTGAATGTTAGTTTGGAGTTTCTTTTTCCGCTTTCACCACCTGTTGGAGGCATAACAATTAATTCCTTATCTTTGGTTAATTCAAGTCTCAAATCGGGATTATCTAGACATAGAGAATCAAATTCTTCAGGGGTTACGTGCAGAATGGTATTGCTAACATCAAGTAGTAATGGTTCAGTATTAGTAAAAGTAGTACTTGTCATGATTTTTAAGCTTCAGAAATTTGTTCGACATCGGTTTAGGCAAATAAAACCTGACTAGAAATATTTATATTTTATTTTTTTTAACTTGCTTTACTTAATTCTTCACTAAATCCATTTTGGATAGTTAGATTATCTTCATTTAACCCACGTTTGATAAATTTATTTAGCAATTCTGTATTTAATTGTGGTAGATAAAAACTGTGTAATCTTGAGTGATAAATAGAATCTGTCAATGTATAAATTTCTAGCTGATTGTCTTGCCAAAACTAAACTTCTTTTATATTTAGAGCTTTGTACTTTGAGGTTGTTGGGGGATTATTACGGAAGCGGGAATTTGGTAGTGAGGATTGTATAACTCAAGCAATAGTCAATTTGTTTTGGCTAATTGGGAATAATAAAAAGTACAAAATTAAACTTTTACCAATAATTAATGAAAATTAATCAAAGCCTCTTACTAATATCAGTTTTAATTGCTACTTTGGGACTATTTCTACCTACTACAAAAGCTCAATCAGTTCGCAGATTTAGTGAAATAGAATTTGGAGAGCCTATCAAAGCTAAACCTGTAGAATATTATAAAAATCAACTAGAGTTATCAAATTCTCAGCCTCCACAAGAATTAGCTGAAGATGCAGAAATAATACTTGTATCTGGTTATCAGGCAGATGATGATATCGAATTAGGCAATGAGGTTAAAGTTAATATAGATCGTCCTGGAAAAAAGGTGCTACTCGTTTTAAGTAGTTATGAGCCAATAATTTGGCAGGTAGATGCATCAAAAACAACTAATATCAAAGGAATTTTAGTTAGTTCTTATCATCGTTCTAAATTAATAACCACAACAACAACAAAAGCTTTTTCTGTACAGATACCCTATGTGTATACCACCGAAAACAGAAATTTTGTTGAAGTTATAGAGAAGCTCAATCAATGGTTTGACATAAATAAAGTAGATGTATTTCATGGTAAGTACTCTTTGCCTTCTGAAATTAAGATTTCACAGTTGGACAAAATTGAGCCTTCTCTCACTCTCAAGGGGTTTCCAGTAGAAAAGCCTTCTCAAAACTTTGAATTCATTCTTTATAATCGCAATTATGAACCAGTTAAGTGGACGCTTAAAGGAGCAAAAAACAATGATAATAGCAATCTTATGTCCCAAAGAAAATTTGCAGTTTCATCTAAAAACAATAAGATTTACGAATTAGTAAGCAATGGTATACAAGTCAGGGATAAATTAACTGGCAAACAAAACAATTTTGAAATACCTACTGATTTTCCTAGATTATCTTGGGGAACAGATATAGTATATGATAGCAAGCGCGATATTGTTTCCATTGTTTCACTAGGTGGCGAAGGTTTCTTGTATCGTTTTGATACAAAAAAACGTAAGTGGCTTGATGTCCGTTCACTTAATCAGATAGATATCGATTCATTTACATACGATGAAGTTGCAGATAGATATCTAGCCTGGGCGCATGGTAGTCTACTCTTCATTTCTAGTTCTGGAGAATTACTGTTCAGAGAATCTATGATGGATAAGATGAAGAACTTTTACCGACTATACGATCAAGGAAATGAACAACCACCAGCAGTTGAAATTGTAGCAAATGGCGATAATATTGCTTTGATAAATTATTCAAATAATTCTATACAATCTATTTGGTACTATAACCACAATTTTAAAACTGTACAGCTAACTTATAAATCCGATTAATTACTAAAGAGATCGTATTAAAGAAGTTCTTAAACAAAAGAAACTATAGCAATCAGGAATCATATGTGAGAAAATAAGGTGGAAAATTATGGAAAATAAAAGATAGAAGAACTAGATGCCTTTATTGAAGCTAATAGAGAGCCGAGAGAATTAAAAAGAGGGTTGGCAGTCAGAATGACACTCTCTGGTTATAAGCATCAAGAAATAATCAAAAGATTGCTATAGTATGGTGATTAGTGATTGATTACTAGAGATTTAAGGATTTTTAACTAAATTTAAATTTATGCCTTCTAAATCTGAAAATCACTATAATTAACAAGAATTATGAATATTAACCTATGACAGATACTATTTTTGGTAAAATTATCCGTCGTGAAATTCCTGCTGATATTGTCTACGAAGATGACTTAGCTTTAGCTTTTAAAGATGTCAATCCGCAAGCTCCAACCCATATTTTAGTAATTCCCAAAAAACCAATTCCGCGTTTGTCAGATGCAAGTCCCGAAGATACAGCGTTAATGGGACATTTATTAATGACAGTCAAAAAAATTGCTCAACAGGCAAACCTCAGCAACGGTTATCGAGTAGTAATTAATAACGGTGAGGATGCTGGACAAAGTGTAGATCACCTACATTTGCATATTTTAGGCGATCGCTCTTTAAGTTGGCCTCCAGGGTAATAACAGTTAGGGCAGTTAGGACAGTTAGGACAGTTAGAGCAGTTAAAACAGTGAAACTTAGTTATTTGCTACTTCCTATTTCCTACTTTAGTAACTAACTGTTGACTGATTTAAGGACTGGGAGGTGCAGGAGGGTTGGGGAAAGCATCAATACCTGGTAAACCTGGTAGAGCAGGGTTGCTTTCTGGAGTGGGAGTGGGAATAGCAGGATTAACTCCTGGGGTTGGTGGAGTTATGGGAGTTTCAGATCCTGCGGGTAGTGTTGCTAAAGCCACGCGATCGCCCCCTACTTCTCGCAAGATATCTATTACTTCTACTACCTCCCTATAGGTCGAGTTTTTGGCAGCATAGAGAGTCATTAAACCACCAGGATTATCTTGATTATATTTTTTAATTTCCCAACTTAAATCGCTACGACTAACGAGCTTTTGATCGACATACAACTGACCAACATCGTCAATAGTTACAATCAAAATATTCTGCATTTGAGGCGTGCCTGTTTTCGCCTGTGGTAAGTCTAAGCTAATTGCTTGTTGACGGGAAAAATTCAAGGCAGCTAGGATAAAAAAGGTCAAAATACAGAAAATAACGTCAATTAGAGGTACAATCTCGATAGTAGCTCCACTAGACTTACTATCATCCTGCCAAAGATTCATCGGCTTGATAGGCTTGGGTTGATATTTTTTTCTAGACTTCATAAAGTTTAAAATTTAGTAAGTTCAAATAAATAGTGATTACTGTTTTTAGGCTCTTAGCTCTTAGCTACTTTTTCCTACTTCCTATTTCCTATTTCCTATTTCCTACTTCCTACTTAAGTAACTCCTCACTGTTCACTGATTCCAGGGGGTTTAATATTAACAAAAGAATATTCATCATCACTAACCACTACACCTTCTTCGTCTGATTCCAATTGCATCCAGCGATCGCGATACATAACTTCTAAACGACTACCAGTACGACGTAGGACTCTAACTTGATTTGCCCAAAAAGCCTGAAACATACGATAGAAACTTAAACTAATGATAGCGACTAATAGACCAGCAGCAGTAGAAATTAATGCTTCACCAATACCCAATGTTACTCCTGAAGAATCTGCTGTACCCAAATCGCTAATTTTAATCGCACTAAGAGCTTGAATTAGACCCCAAACTGTTCCAAATAAACCGAGTAAAGGGGAAAGAGCAATAATTGCCTCTAAAACTTTGTCTCCTTTACGCATCCGCGCTAATTCTTCTTCTGCTGCTGATTCTAAAGCTAAATGAAACATATCAGGATCGGGATTTGATAATTTAAAGGGGGAATATACAAAATTTCCCAGAGGATGATTAATATGTTCTAAGGCAATTTTCCCGACTAAATCCCAATTACGTTCTGCTGCTTCCATAAGTTGATTAAATATTTTTTTCTCTTTAAAAGCTACTCGCGACCAGAACCATAATCGTTCTAGAATAGTCGAGATCGATAAAACTGAAAGTAACAGCAAAGGATACATTGCTATTCCACCTTTTTCAATCATTTCTATAAAATTCACGGTCGCTAATTACCTCCAATAATAGTTTTGGTTAAAATCAATTCTCAAACAGTTTAATTTATTCCAGTCTCATATCTATAAAGTTTTATAGATTATAAATAACATAAGTTACAGCAAAATCTAGGTTAATGGAATGTTTCTAACATGGGTTTTAATTGATGTCTAGAAAAGATTGAGCAAATCTTTGAATTAAGGAACTTATAATTAATTCTCTGTGTCTTAGCCCACCGACACTACACTATTTATTTTTGTGTTAATGAAGCGTAATACTATCTTGAGAATTCTTGGTGTGAGCTTGCTTTTAGGTTTGATAACGATAATATTTCAGGAAAAAACTAGCTTTGGGAAACAGATACAACTCAACTCTCTATTACCTAAGTTACTGGCTGCGGAAACTACAACAACAACCAAGATGAGTCAATTAGTTGCTGCGAATAATCGTTTTGGCTTTAATTTATTTCGTCAACTGCATTCAACACAATCACCAACTCAAAACTTAGTTATCTCTCCTAAAAGTATTGCGATCGCTCTAGCTATGACTCGCAATGGTACTAGTAGCTCAACTTTAGAAGAAATGACCAATGTTTTGAAGTTTAAGCAATTAGAAGCTCAAACCATTGACGCTAGCTATGCTAAATTACTCACAACCTTAAAAACGGCTGATTCAGATGTACAACTGGCGATCGCTAATTCTCTTTGGGCAAATCAAAATGTCACGTTAAAACAGCAGTTTGTTAACAATTCTCAAAAGTTTTATCAAGCTGAAATAACTAATTTAGATTTTGCCAACCCAGCAGCCAAAAATGTGATTAATAAATGGGTAGAACAAAAAACCGTCAATAAAATTCCCCAAATTGTTGATTCTATTTCTCCTGAAGATGCACTGTATTTAATTAATGCTATCTACTTTAAGGGAAACTGGACAAAACAATTTGATCCTAATCTAACAACACAACAACCCTTTTATCTTCAGCCAAACGCCCCTAAACCGCAAGCAATGATGAATCAAACAGGGGACTATCGCTATTATGCTAATGACCAATTTCAAGCAATAAGAATACCTTATGGCAAAAATGCTGAATTAGGAATGTATATTTTTCTGCCTAAAGAAACTAGTAACCTCCAACAGTTTAATCAACAGTTAAACATAGATAATTGGCAGGAGTGGTTAAGTCAAATGCGATCGCGTCAGGGGACTATTACTCTACCCCGTTTCAAGTTGGAATATGAAACTCAACTCAATGATGTTTTGATATCCTTGGGAATGAAAAAAATCTTTACCCCTTCTCAAGCCGACTTTTCCCAGATGACTGATACCTCAGTTGCCCTAAATAGCGTTAAACACAAAACTGTTATCGAAGTAAACGAAGAAGGTACAGAAGCGACGGGAGTTACTTCCATTGGTATTCGCATCACTTCTGCTACACCTGAAAAACCAAATCCATTTACTATGAACGTCAATCGTCCTTTCTTTTTTGCTATTCGTGACGATATAACTGAAACTATTCTTTTTATGGGTAATGTAATCGAGCCGAAGTAAAATTACTTATTACTTATAAATAATTGATGTTTATTTAGTAACGCCATCCAATAAATTTATAGCCAATTGCTTAATCTCAGCTATGTCAATCATTTTTAATAATTCTTCTTCTTGATAAGCACCTCCGAATGCTTCTAAAGCAGCATCCCTTAAAGCACGGGGAAAGGCTTCATCAATTATTTCTTGTAAAGTTTCGGCTGTCGCGTAGTATCCACCTGATTTACGACGCTTGTTAACTCTATTAATTTGTTCTACAGAATTAAGTATAGAATTTTGCCAAGATCTGGTAGTTTTTCTTTCCGCCTGTTGTTTAATAAGATGCAGTAATAAGATAACTGTATAGCTATATATTTTATTCAGTTTGTCTTCAACTGACATCTCTTCTAACTCATCAATAATCTGTAAAGCTTGGCTATAGTTTCCTGCTATGATACTTTCTCGCAATTGAACTAATTCTTCCATTTTTATTGAGCAAATTATGGCATTGATTAAATTTAAATTCCCCTCAGCTTTCCATAGTTAAAATTTAAAACTTTTATCCCTCATCATTTTTTTAAGCGACTGTAACTGCATCTTTTAAGTAATCTTGTAGTTGTCTGTCATGATCGTGACTAAGATTACCTAGAGGTAATTCATCTCTAGTAAATGCTTTGACCTGTAGGACTTCCAACTTGTCTTTGACGTTGAATTCTCCTTCAGCTTCAACCTCTAGCAAAATAGAAATTGAGTGTATACGTGGATCTCGTTGAGGATCGGAATATACTCCTCGTAAACGTTTAATTTTAATCAGTTTTAAGCCTGTTTCTTCTTCTAATTCTCGACAGGCAGCGTTGGGAATATCTTCTCCCCAGTCAATCATTCCACCTGGTAAACCCCATTTACCTGAATCACTACGCTGAATTAAAACAATACGACCATCAGGTAAAACAGGAATAATGGTTGTACCAGTTACAGGATGACGGAAAATAATACCTAAGACGGTGGAAATAAATCGCCAATAACGACCCATAGAATATGCTATTTGAATTATAAATGTAATAAAAATTAAGTGTTGAGCCAAGACTTTGCTTTAGCGATCGCCTGATGTATCTGGGCAAAACCAGTACCACCATAACTATTACGGGCAGAAACTACCTGTTTAGGAGCGATCGCTTCATAGATGTCGGCTTCAAAAGCTGGATGCAATTGTTGCCACTCTTCTAATGTTAGATCCTTTAATAGTTTGCCAGCAGCAAGGCTAGTTTTTACTACCTTTCCCACCAAATTATAAGCCTCACGAAAAGGAACGTCTTTACTCGCTAAATAATCTGCAACGTCTGTAGCGTTAGAAAAGTCTTCAGCTACGGCTGCTGCTAATCTGGCGGTTTTAAATTCTATCCCTTCTTGTAGCAAGATCGTCATTGCCTCAAGACAAGCTTTGACGGTTTTAACAGCATCAAAAATACCTTCTTTATCTTCTTGTAGGTCTTTATTGTATGCCAGGGGTAAACCTTTCATAATTACTAATAATGCTTGGAGATGTCCAAAAACTCGCCCTGTTTTACCCCTTACAAGTTCGGGAACATCGGGATTTTTTTTCTGAGGCATAATGCTTGAGCCTGTAGCACAGGTATCTTTGAGGGCAATAAAACTAAATTCCTGGGATGCCCAGAGAATCATTTCTTCACTCAAGCGACTTAAATGTACCATAACTAGGCTGGCAGCGCAAAGAAACTCAATAGCAAAATCGCGATCGCTGACTCCATCAAGACTATTTTCATAGATATTCTCGAAACCTAGTAACTCAGCAGTATATTCTCGATCAATGGGAAAAGTTGTTCCTGCCAGTGCGCCACAACCCAAGGGAGATATATTAGTGCGTTTATAAACATCTTCTAGTCTTAACCAGTCTCGTTGTGCCATTTGGAAATAAGCTAAAAGATGATGAGCTAAACTAATCGGCTGCGCTCGTTGAAGATGAGTATAACCAGGAATCAGAGTTTCAACATGATTTTCGCTATGAGCTAGCAAAGCAGTCTGAAATTGTCTTATTTGCTGTTGTATTTGTCTAATTTCGGCTCTTAAATACAGTCTGATATCTGTACCTACTTGGTCGTTGCGCGATCGCGCTGTATGGAGCTTTTTACCTACATCCCCGACAATTTCTGTAAGTCGTCTTTCGACAGCAAAATGCACATCTTCGGCTTCTATCCCAGGTTGAAAATTCCCCTGTTGGTATTCCTGACGAATTTGTTCTAAACCTGCTACTAATTGCTGTGCTTCGGCATCAGAGATAATTTCAGTTTTAGCGAGCATTTTTGCATGGGCAATTGAACCCGTTAAATCATATTCAATCAACTCAATATCAAAACCAATGCTGGCGTTAAAAACAGCGATCGCAGGATTGAGGGCTGATTCAAAGCGATCGCTCCAGGTTTGTTGCTTGCTCACAGAAGAAAATTAACAATTGGACGACTAAATCATTGTAAATCGATTAGCCCAGAAAACCTTTAAATGTATAGCCAAAAAACATACCAATTAATAATGCCCAAACTTGTCCTGTCTCAATAAAATTTTTCCAAGCATCTTGAATTTGACCCAAAATATCAGGATCTTCAACACTTTGAGCTAAAAGACTAGAAACAGGCGACAGATAATTATGATGAATTTCAATCATTACCTGTATCAAGCGATCGTTCAATAATATTTCCATTAGGGTTACAGTTTAAATAATAAAAAACTGCAACTAATTTAATCTTAGTCAATCCAAACCGCCACTATGAATTTACTAGGTAGTGGGTAATGGGTAATGGTTAGGTTGTAACAATCAACAATCAACAAAATTATTTTTCTTCATGGTGATTCTTTATCAAGCTACAAGCTCTCAGTTATCTGCACTTCTTGAGCCATCTAAATACTCAGAAATAGATGGATTACTGCTGCCTATGGATGAAGAGATTGCGCCTCGTTTCTTATTAGAGTTGGCAATAAACCAATTAAACCAAGATCCTGAAAACTATTTTTGGTTGTCTCCTCCTTCTTTCATAGTAGAGTTTGAGCAAGAAAATCTCAAAAGCTTATAGCTTATAGCTAACTCCACCGACTAATGTTCTTGAACTGAGGTTACTTATTACTATTTTGCTGAGACAAGTTATGAAGAAAAGGCGTAACCACATTATTATAAATCTGCTCGACACCATTAACCAAAACCTTAGTATCAACAGTCTGAGGTTGAGGAGAATTAGGATTAGCTGTTCCCTGAGTGACAGTGGTATTAGTAGAAGTGCTATTAGAACTATTACCGTTAACTGAACTGCTAGAAGTAGCAGAATAACTATTGGAAGTTAAGCCAGTATTACCACTTAAATAAAAATGATCAATGACTTGTCCTTGGTGAACTCTTTTAGTAACTTGCCAACCAGGATTAAGCATAATTTTCATAGCATTATTACTCACACTCACACCATTAGTTCTACCGATGACAATGCTGGGTTGAGAGGGATCTTTGTGAAATGCTACTAGTTGCAATTCGCCATTATTTTTAACAATCTTAATTACATGAGCAACTCTTTCATCTTGACCATTAAGACGTAGAGTATAACCGTTGGTATTAATAATACGACGACAGCTATCAGTGTGGTCAAAATTCGAGAGTAACAAGTTTACTTCCACAGGTGCTGTACCAGATTCAGCCCAACATTGTTGTTTACCTGGGATTTGTTCAATAATTTCTAAACGATGTTCTTGATAACCAAAAGGAACAGCTACGACAGTTACTTGTTCTTGATTTACTGGTTGTTCTTGGAAAGAAACCTCTTGGGCTTTAACTTCAGGGGCATTGATAATTGTAGCACTGGCGATCGCGGATAAAGTTAATAATAATGATTTAATACGATTACTAGATTTCATTTTAATAAGCCTCTAAACCTTCATACTTTCTTGTAGTTCTACTAGGATGAAAATCTATTTTTTATGCAAGCTTAATCTTTTTTGAGTAAATATACTTAATTTTTCAAAGTAGCTAAACTGTTACGCATTTAAGTTACTGGTTGAGAAAGGAGTCAGGTAGGGGAGCCGTAAGTTTGGCGACGTACAGGAGTCAGAAGTCAAGATAAGGGTTTCAACCTAATTTTCTAATAGAATAGTATGCAATTTAAATGCGCTTTAGCTTATTAAGCATCTATAGCAATACATAAAAGTCAGAAATCAAAAATCAAAAGTCGTTTCCAGTAGAAATTTCTAATTTTTTAAACAATTTATTCTATTAAAGTCAGAATTAACCCATATTAAATTCAGTAAAAACACAGTCTACATCAAAGTTATATTATCAATAAATCGTATAAATACTGAGTTCAAATTAAGGTGTAAAGTTATTATGCTGTCTATACATTACTCATTACCTATTACCCATTACCCATTACCCACTACCTACTACCCACTACCTACTACCCATTACCCATTACTTATGATTAGCCAGTGTCTTAACCCAGATTGTCTTCACGTTAATCATCATAATAGTAACTTGTGTGAAAAATGCAATTCTCAGTTATTACTAGTAGATCGCTATCGTGCTATTAATCTTTTAGGTCAAGGGGGTTTTGGCAGAACTTTTTTAGCAATTGATGAACTAAAACCATCTAAGCCACGTTGCGTAATCAAACAGTTTTTACCAGAGCTAAAAAGTAAGAAAGCTATCAACAAAGCTGCGGAATTATTTGAACAAGAAGCTACTCGTTTAGATCAATTAGGTAAGCATCAACAAATACCTGAATTATTAGCTTTTTTTAATCAAGAAGACCGTAAATATTTGATTCAAGAATTTATTGACGGTGATGATTTAGCTAAAGAACTGAAAACCAAGGGAGTATTTAATCAACAACAAATCAAAGAATTATTAGCTGATCTCTTAGCAGTTTTAAAATTTGTTCATGAGCATCATGTGATTCATCGTGACATCAAGCCAGAAAATATTATTAGAAGAAAACAAGATGGCAAATTAGTATTAGTCGATTTTGGTGCAGCCAAAGAAACTATGGGTACTGACACTTCAGCAGTCGGCACAATTATTGGTTCTGTTGCCTACATCGCTCCCGAACAAGCTGTTGGCAAAGCTAAATTTGCTAGTGATCTTTATAGTTTGGGTGCAACTTGTCTTCATTTACTAACTAACATTGAGCCTACAAATCTTTTTGATACTGCCGAAGGAGAATGGATGTGGCGCGATTATCTTCGAGACAATGAAATTGACTATGAATTAAGTTATATTCTCGATAAGTTAGTTGAAGGAGCGACTAAAAGACGTTTTCAATCAGTAGTAGAAGTATTAGAAGCTCTTGAAGCTAAGAATTCTATCAGTCAAACCCATAATCAGCCTCAATCATCTAACAAACCAAAAACAGCCAAAGTCAAGCAAGTTCATGAACTAGATTTAAAAGTTGTCGAATTTGATTTTGTTACTATTGCTGATGATCCTTCTCTCAAGGTTAGTCAAAAGTCGATCTTGTCAATTCAGCGTCATCAAGGGAAAGCTAAATATATAACTATTAATTTGAGTCAAGATATCAGCCTCGATTTAATTGGTATACCTGGAGGGAAATTTCTCATGGGTTCACCAGCAGACGAAGCAGAAAGAGAAGTAGAAGAAAGTCCTCAACATTTAGTTGCTATTCGCCCTTTTTTTATGAGCAAATATCCGATTACTCAAGCTCAATGGCAGGCAGTCATGAATGATAATCCTTCGCGATTTGTGGAGTCAAATATAACCAAGAGTAAAAAACCTGTGGAGAGAGTTTCTTGGTTTGACTGTGGTTTGTTTTGTGAAAAACTATCTGCCTTAATTGGTAGAGAATTTCGATTACCCACAGAAGCAGAATGGGAATATGCCTGTAGAGGTCAAACTCAAACTCCTTTTCATTTTGGTTCGACAATTGGCACAGAACTTGCTAACTATAATGGCGAGGATGTATATGGTTCAGGATTTGAAGGTGAAAACCGCCGTAAAACTACAGATGTTGATAGTTTTTTTGCCAATCGATTCGGTTTGTACGATTTGCATGGTAATGTAGCTGAGTGGTGTGCTGATACTTGGCACAGTAATTATCAAGATGCTCCCGACGATGGTAGTGCTTGGACAAGTAATAACTCAAAAGATCTGCGAGTACTTAGGGGTGGTTCATGGTTGCATTTACCAGGGAATTGCCGTGCTGCTCAACGTTTTAAGTCTACTCCTAAAAGTAAATCAGATGCTTTTGGTTTTCGTATTGCCTCGAGTTTATGATTAGAAGTTATGATCATTTTTTTCTATCGCTTGACACTTTGAAATACTTTGAACACAGTCTCGACCTTGCTCTTTAGCTTGATATAAAGCTTTATCGGCAGCGCGAATTAAACCATCGAAATCAACACTATTATTAGGAAAACAACTAACTCCAATAGAAACGCTAATCGACTCTAGCTTTTGACCTTCATGTTCTAATTGCAATTTTTTAATTCCTATCCGAATATCTTCGGCACGAATGATTGTAGTTTCTAAGGAAGCGTCGGGCATAACAATCACCAATTCTTCTCCGCCATAGCGACAAGCAATATCATACTGACGAATTTGAGACTGAAGATAAGCCCCTACTTCTCTAAGCACCATATCTCCTGCACTGTGACCATAAACATCATTAAAACGTTTAAAATGGTCAATATCTAGCATGATTACACTAACAAATTGTTTGTTATCTTTTCTTTGAGCGCGAACAAGTTCTTTTGCTAATGATTCTTGTAAATAACGACGATTAAATAAGCCTGTTAGAGGATCTCGGAGACTTTGATATCTTAGTTTTTCTTGAAGTCTTAAATTAGCAAACGACATAGCAATATTTTGACCAACTGTTTCTGCTAACTCTTGAATTGTTTGATTAATTGCTTCGGAATTGTCAAAACGCAAATATAACATTCCCAGAGTTTCGCCTTTGGCAATCATTGGTAAACAAAGAGTTGGAGTTAATTTGGTTTCTAAACCGATGTGACTGCAATACAATCCTGCTTTGGTTGGGTGAGTTAGATGAATATTGCCTCGTCGTAATGCCCAACATTCCTTGGTTTCAAAACTACTGTCGCTATTGGGTATCCCCCAAGCAGCGATCGCATCTAAGAGGTTTTTGTTATTATTTACGAGATATACTACACCATGAGACTGGGGAAATAGAGGTGGTAATAAATTTGATAATATTTCTTTGGCTTCTTCGATAGTTGTACAAGCCTGGATATATTCATTTAACTCAGCTAATTGGATTCTGGCTTGATTAGTTTGTTCTAGTACGAATATTTTTTCTTCCAATTTTTGATTGAGTTTGGCAGCTTGAGATTGAATTTCTTTGTTCTTAGTAATATCTTGCGCTATTCCCAAAATTTGCTGCGGTTTAGTATCTGCATTTCTGGCAAAAACTGTATTTTTGTCGTGTAACCAATGCCAATTACCATTCTTGTTTTTAATCCGATATTCTATTTCTAGATATTGGTCATCTTCGAGTTGTAAACAATTTTGAAAATGGTGTTTTAATCTTTCTAGATCTTCTGGATGAATTAATGTATCTAATAAGTTTATTTGAAATTTTTGTAATTCCAAAATACTATAGCCTAATAATTCATTGATAAAAGGATTACAGTAAATATTACGGTTTTCTTCTAAATCATATATATATAAAATATTAGGGGTTGAATCGGCTATTTTTTGGCAAAAATTTGTACTAGCTTGCAACTCTAAATTAGCTTTAACTAAGGCAGTAGTCTTTTCGTCTACCAGTAATTCCAAGTTCTGATTTAGTTGCTGGATTTTGCTTTCAACGGCTTCTTTTTCGGCAATTTTTTTCAGTAGTTGCTCATTTAACTTGCTTAATTGTTCGGGAGAAGATAAATTTAGAATTTTCGGAATTAAAGGAATTAAAGATAACGCCGTATAAAGAGAAATCAAGGCAGTAATTGCTTTAATAATCCCTGAGAGCCAATAATTGGGATACCACAAAGTCCAAATACTTAATACATGGGTTGTACCACAAGCAATAATAAAAGCACTAAAAAGAATAAAAATATTTTTGAAAGGTAGACTTTCAACTTTACGTACAAAATAAATTAAAATTATCGGAATCGAATAGTAAGCGATCGCAATCAAAGCATCAGCTAAAACGTGCAGCCAAACTAAAGGTGTTTGCCATAAGTAACAATGACCATGAGGAATATACTGAACAATTAAAAACAATTGCGGTATTATTACGTTCATCTGTTGCCACAAGCCAATATAACTTTAATTGTATTTACATAGAATATCTTGATGAATCTTTAATTGCCAACTGTTACAAGATATAAGTATTTTCTCTAGTATTTACTTAATTGAGTAATTTTAGCTTAAAAAAATAAACTTGATAAAATTTCTCAGCCTTGCCGAAGCAGAATTAATTGCAGCCGAAAAGATTAAAAGCCTAGAGCCTAGTGCCTAGTGCCTAGTGCCTAGTGCCTAAAAACTCTCTTCCTTCTTCTTAATTAACTGTTGCAAATACTCCAAAATTACCATCCCAAATAACACAGAAATAGCACACAAAAGCCAGAAATAATTGGTAAATTGACGATGATCCAATGCCCAACCCCCTAAAGGTGGCCCAACAAAATAACCAATTGCCCAACACTGAGAATTAATCGAAAAGTATACCCCACGGAGAGATTCTGGTGCTAAATCTGCTACCAAACTAGAAGCAATAGGAGTATAACTCACCATTCCCAATGACATAATACCCAAGGTTAAAACTGCCCAGACAAATGTATTATTAGCCATAGTGCCTGTTAACCAAGCAAAAATAAAGGCAATCCCCCACAATACCAAAGAAAAACGTAATCCTGTAATGCGACTATAACGATTGAAAAACCAAGCTAGAGGTAGCTGACAGATCGCAGCAAAAGCAATGTGCCAAGTAAATAAACCGCTAATAATCTTTTCCGAAAAACCTGTCCCTCCATCCACTTGCACAAAATTTTTCAGATATAAAGGCATAGTAGTTTGTACCTGAGAAAGATAAATAGTGAACAAGACATTAACCGCCACATAAACCATTAAAGCGCGATCTCGTAATGCTAAAGACCAACCATTAACAGGATTAGAAGCTGATAGCTGTGATTGAAATCGATAAGTTTCCGCGATCGCAAAATAAATTACTCCAAAGAAAACCGCAAAGGAAATTCCATCAATGACAAACAATGCTCGATAATTAGCAGAATTAGCAATTAATACCCCGCCTAATACCACCCCTAAACTCAAGCCCAAACTATCTGCTAAACGAGTTACAGCAAAAGCTTCATTACGTTGTTCGGGAGTAGTTAGATCCATAATTGCTGCTTCTGTAGCGGGCCAATACATCCCGATCCCAAAACCCATCAGTAAATTACCCAAAATTAAAGTCGGAAAATTACTGGTTAAGGATAAAACTACATCTGCCACGACTGAAATTGCTGCTGAGGCTAATAAAGTTTTTCTTCGTCCCCAGTTAGGAGAATCAGATAATTGCCCTCCTAAAAATCTCCCTGCAACGCCTGAAACCGAGCCACTTCCCAAAGCAATGCCGACTAAAGTCGAAGATAGTCCTACCTGATTTACAAAAAAAATTGGGGCATAAAACAATGTAAAACCCGTCCCAATTTCCGATAACAGTCTACCTATAGCTAAAATCCAAACTTTAAAATCGAAATTGAGTATTCGAGACATGAAATCAGTTAGAGCAGTTAGGACAGTTAGGGCAGTTAGGACATTTTTGAAATACTACTTTCTATTTTCCTATTTCCTACTCTACAATTTGAGAATCTCGACGAAAACATTGAAAAAACTTATGAGGTTTGACTTCAAAAAACGGCTCACTCGCTGCCCCACGGACAATGATGTTGTGAAATACTCCTTTATAATGAAGATTGAGTTCCATTGGCATTCGATTTTCGTTACTACAAGAAATATCTAAACCTTTTACCTGTTCATGTAAACAATCTTCTGATCGCTCGTAATAATAACTCATTAATGCCCGATCGCGATCGCTAACCTGAAATGATTGAGAATTAGGGCGGTAGACAATTCGAGTAAATGCTAGTGCTGCTGCTTGATAATGATTTTGTAAATATAGTGTCAATCCCAAATCTCGCCAAGCTAAAGCAAAATCTGGCTCTATTTCAGTTACTTGCTGATAAAGTTGACTGGCTTGATTGTAATTACCTAGTTTTGCCCACAAAGAGCCGAGATTGTATTTAAGCTTGTAAGAATTAGGATTAAGAGCTAAAGCACGATTAAGAGATTCTTTCGCACTAAAATAATCTTTGGAGAGAAATTGAGCCGTCGCTTTACCTGCCCACGCTTGATATAAATTAGGATTAAACTTAATTACGGCATCAAAGATCTTAATTGCAGTTTGATAATTTTGTTCGCGATTGATTGAAAAATAACCTAATTCCAGGACAAGGGGAATGTCTGCTTTGGAAACCTTATCAAAGGGTTGATAAAGTTTTAGTGCGTCTTGATAACGATCGCTAGCGGATGTACAATTAGGATTTTTGTCAACCACAAGCTCTTGAAACTCTTGAAGATAACTTTGATAAAATGCTGGTCGAGGATTATTAGGTTCTAGTTTTCTTGCTTGGGTAAAATCATTAACTGCACTGTAAATTCGGGCTTGATTGTGACTAGCATTCCATAACACTAAAGATACTTTGCCACGATTAATTAAAGCTTCAGTATTGTCTGGTTGACGACTGATAACGCGATCACAAGCTACTAAAACTTTTGCTGCTAAATCTAAATCTGTAGGTGCAAGGCGACATTTTTTAACTGCCGAAAAATCAGATATGGGTGGCAAAAAGCTAATAATTCCTCCTAAAATGCCTAAGCCAATTAAGGCAATAATTGCCCAAACCTTCGTTGGTATTTTCTTCGACTCAACATTATTATTAAGCTCAACTTCTACTAACTCTTGTGGTGTGACAATCAGCTTGCCACTAATTTGACTGAGTTTTTGTTTGATCCATTCACTATTAAAAATCGCTGCGTAAATAGGATTGACAATTTTTAATTTATCTTGCTCAGTAATTACTAGCCCTGAATTTAACAGAATTGTATCTTCTAAATTTTCGGTAGCAGTTACTTCTTTCTGTAATAAAATTTCATGTAATCTGAGTAAAACACTGGATACTTGCTGATTTTGCAGAATATCAGCTTTAATTGACTTTAAATGTGGATAATAAGCCCTACTTTTTTCAATTTCCCAATATTTTACTAGCGAGCGCACAATGCGTTCGACATAACTACGTTCCTGTCCTTCTATGACTTGATCTTGGCGTTCAAGAATTATTTGACAGAGACTTTCAGTTAACACAGTATTGCCCCTAGTCCATTTTAAAATTTCTAGGGCAACCAAATGTGGTCGCTCTATCTTCACCGATTCTAGGCTTTGAGCAATAAAGCGTTCGATAATCTGATTGTTTTCGACATTTGTCTGTGAGAATGAGTCACTCATTATTGTCGAGTAAAGACAAAATCTATCTTTCTTGTTATCTCTAGTGAATATTACAAGAACATATCATGTCTTCTGACTCTAATTCAAACTCATATTCTTGCTCTTTTGTCAATGCGTAAATTCTAAAAATAATTAAAAAAAAATGATCAAAAAAATTTTTGGTGTTAATCCAGTCTAGGCAAAGGATTGACAGCAAAAAGTGTTGTTCACAATATAAAAAAAAAGCGCAATGTAATCTAATTTACTGTTTTTTTAAATTTTTCTATGTTATAACTATACTTATAAATTTAAAAATGCTTAAGTATTATTTAAAGGTTTTTAAGTTTAGCTTAGTCTTCTATCGAATTCATTTCAGTAATTCACCAACTACCCTAATAAGTGAGATAAGTTAAATTTTATATCCAAGAATTAGTGGGTCTAGCACTAAACTTGGATAACTTATCCCGAATAACCTGTTCTTATCCGGAGATGTATCTATTATGACACAGCAATCGAGCTTTTGGAAGGTTTTTTTAAATCCATACATAATTTTCTCTTTGCAATAAGTTTAGCAAGAGTAGTCTGGCAATATATTTGTCAGGTCTAAATATTTGATCTAGAGAGTATTAGCAAGCAATTTTAAAGTACACACTCAATTTGTTTCTCTATAGTAGTTCTCGATTTGAGTTACGAAATGCTATAGATGGTAATTGGACAACTATTTTTAAGGCTATAGTATGTGAGCGTCATAATAACTTTCACTTTTCAATACTATGGCAAGTTAAAAAAGAGTTGTTTGGGTAGTTAGGTAGCAAAGTTAACATAGTTTGGGCAAATAAATTTCTGTTTTTTTAGGCAGCAACCGTAAAAATTGCTAGTCAATTGCTAATATCTACTTGGCTTAAAATCGCAATTAATTGATATAAACCGTGAGCATACAATAGACAAGCATATTGATGATCTAAGCTTGTTACTCACTGTACATAATATTCTGCTGTATCCTAATCAAACAGAAAAATATTTGATATATTGTCGGTGCCAAATTAACTTTGACTACGAAAAAAGTTTACAGAGTTTATAGAGAAAAAATTGACTTTTTGTCTTGCTTGTAGAGCCTAGGAATGTATAAACTTTCAACGGAATTTTTGAGCAATGATTATTGTAATGAAGCCAAAAACTCCAGCCATAGAAATTCAGCGCATCAGTGAAGAAATTAATGGTTGGAACATAACTGCCGAAAAAAGTATTGGCAAGCATCAAGTAGTAATTGGTTTGATTGGTGACACAACAGAGCTTGAACCATCAAGAGTGCAAGCATTAAGTCCCTTTATCGAGCAAGTTGTCCCGATTGAAAGAGCTTTTAAACGGGCTAGCCGTGAATTTCGTAACGGTGAACCAAGTGTAGTAGCCGTCAAAACACCAAATGGCGTAGTGCAGTTTGGACAAGATTGCCCTGTGGTACATATAGCAGGCCCTTGTTCAGTAGAAAGTGAATCTATGATTGTGGCGACAGCCCAAAGGCTGAAACAAATAGGAGCAAAATTCTTGCGTGGAGGTGCTTATAAGCCTCGAACGTCTCCCTATGCATTTCAAGGACATGGCGAGTCAGCTTTAGACTTTTTAGCCACTGCCCGTGAAGCAACTGGGTTGGGGATCATTACGGAAGTAATGAATGTATCTGATTTAGAAAAAGTCGCTCAAGTTGCCGACATTATTCAAATTGGAGCGCGTAATATGCACAATTACTCTTTGCTCAAAAAAGCAGGTTCTCAGTCCAAGCCTGTTCTACTGAAGCGAGGTATGTGTGCAACTATCCAAGAATGGCTCTTAGCTGCTGAATATATCATTGCTGCTGGTAATTCTAATGTTATTCTTTGTGAACGAGGTATTCGTTCTTTTGATAGTCAGTTTACTCGCAATACCCTTGATTTATCAGTCATACCAGTCTTAAGAACTCTGACTCATTTACCAATTGCGATTGATCCCAGCCACGGTACAGGACGCTCAGAATACGTACCTGCAATGGCGAAAGCAGCGATCGCAGCAGGGGTAGATTCTCTGATGATTGAAGTGCATCCCAATCCCGCTCAAGCTCTTTCTGATGGGCCCCAGTCCTTGAATCCAGAGCAATATCAAGAATTAATGCAAACAATGAATAAAGTCAGTCAGGCTGCCGATTGTCGCACTAGCTTAACACCTCAACCTGCCGTATTAACTACCGTTTAAGAAAAGCTATAAGCTATAAGCTATAAGCTATAAGCTTCTAAAGAGTTTTACTTAATTAGTTCCCTCTTCACATCCACATCCAGGAATATAAATAGATGAATGTAGTATCTTTTGCAGAGACGAAAACGGCTGCTAAACAATTAAATTCCAAGCCTTCCAGTACCGATGCAGTTATTATTGGTAATGCTCCTCTCACCCTAGATGACGTAATTAATGTGGCACGTCATGGTAAACAGGTTAGTTTGACAACTCAAAAGAAAATTTTACAAGGAGTTGAAGCATCTTGTGATTATATTGCGGATGCAGTTAAATGTGGCAAGCCGATCTATGGTGTCACCAGTGGTTTTGGTGGGATGGCTCACATTGCGATCGCTCCTGAACAAGCAGCCGAGTTACAAAATAATTTGATTTGGTATCACAAAGCAGGAACAGGTAAAAAATTACCTCTCGCTGATGTGCGTGCTGCCATGCTGCTACGAGTTAATTCGCACATCTACGGTGCCTCGGGTATTCGACTCGAATTATTAAGAAGACTCGTGACTTTTCTCAATGCTGGCGTAACTCCTCATGTCTATGAGTTTGGTTCTATTGGTGCTAGTGGTGATTTAGTTCCCCTGTCTTATATTACTGGCGCGTTAGTGGGTTTAGATTGTCGTTATACCGTTGACTTTAATGGTGAAACAGTCGATGCTCCTACTGCCTTAGCTAGATTGGGCTTAGAACCGATAGAACTCTTGCCCAAAGAAGGATTGGCGATGATGAATGGTACTTCCGTGATGACGGGGATCGCTGCAAATTGCATACATGATACTAAAGTACTGTTAAACTTGAGCATGGGAGTTCATGCTTTAGCGATTCAGGGACTATATGGAACTAATCAGTCTTTTCATCCCTTTGTTCATGATCATAAGCCTCATTTTGGGCAAATTTGGGCAGCCGAGCAGATGCTCTCGTTATTAGAAGGCTCTGACTTAATTCGTAATGAGTTAGATGGTTCTCATGACTATCGAGGTTCACAGCCAATTCAAGACCGTTATTCTCTGCGTTGTTTAGCACAGTATCTAGGGCCAATAGTCGATGGAATCGAACAGATCAGTGGGCAAGTCGAAGTTGAAATGAACTCGGTTACTGATAATCCTCTGATCGATGTTGAGAATCAAGCTAGTTATCATGGTGGTAATTTCCTGGGGCAGTATATTGGTACAGGGATGGACAGTCTGCGTTACCATCTTGGTCTTTTAGCTAAACATCTCGATACCCAAATCGCGCTGATGGTAGCACCAGAGTTTAATAATGGTTTGTCTCCTTCTTTAACTGGTAATACTGAAAATCCAGTCAATATGGGCTTAAAAGGTTTGCAGATTGTTGGTAATTCGATTATGCCTTTGCTAACTTTTTATGGTAATTCTCTTGCCGATCGCTTTCCCACCCATGCCGAACAATTTAACCAAAACATTAACAGTCAAGGATTTGCTTCAGCTAATTTAGCTCGGCGATCGCTAGACATCTTTCAAGAGTATTTGGCAATATCTCTGATGTTTGGAGTGCAGGCAGTCGATCTACGCACCTATCTCATCGCCCAACATTACGATGCTTCTGCTTGTCTGTCATCTCAGACTCGTAAATTATATCTCGCAATCAGAGAGGTAATTGGACAACCCCCCTCAGCAGACAAACCCTATATCTGGAATGATCGCGAACAACCTCTAGATGAACATATTGCCAAGATTGTCGCTGATATCAAAGCGGAAGGGATAATTGTGCAGGCGATTAGTCAGTTAGGACAGTAAGAGTTGGCAAAGTAATAAGTTTTTAGATCATGAATATTGCACATCATGTAGAGCGGGGGCATATACTATTTCCCCATAAGGTGGCTCTTATTTTCGAGGAGAAATCTTTTACCTATCAACACCTTGATCAGCTAGCAAGTAGAGTTGCCTATGGTTTACGTGGGTTGGGGATTAAACAAGGCGATCGCGTGGCTTTATTTCTACCCAATATTCCTGAGTTTATAATTTCCTACTTGGGGATACTTAAACTGGGAGCGATCGCGGTTTCGGTTAACGTCATGTTCAAGAGTGAAGAAGTTAGCCATGTTCTCAATGATTGCGCTGCCAAAATCGTAATTACCACCGAGGCACAATGCAAGTATGTATCAATAGCAGATTTACCACAGCTTGAGCAGATCATAATTGCTGAAGGAGAAAGCGAGCAAAAACTGAGTTTAGAGCAGTTAATGGCAAATGCCGACTCACGAGCAAAGGCTGTGGCAGTTGAGAGAAATACCCCAGCTAGTATTGTTTATACTTCAGGTACAACAGGTTTTTCCAAAGGTGCAACCCTCTCTCACGGTAACGTCATTTCCAATATGTATGCTCAAAATCGCTGTTGTCGGATGACTGCGGATGATAAGTTACTGCTTTATTTGCCGTTATTTCATTGTTTTGGTCAAAATGCGATTCTCAATGCAGGACTGAATGCTTGTGCCACAATCGTTTTACAACGTCGCTTTGAGCTTGAACAGGTACTAAAAAACGTTACCGTTCATAACGTAACCATGTTCTTTGGCGTACCGACAGTATTTATCAAGTTACTCAAGGCAGATATTTCTCCTCAAGTTTTCCAAAGCATACGCTATTATTTCTCAGCAGCAGCATCAATGCCAGTAGCAGTTGTGCAACATTGGCAGAGCGAATATGGCTTGACAATCCACGAAGGCTATGGGCTAACAGAAACTTCTCCCTGTGCCTGTTACAACCATGACTTACAATACAAATTCGGTTCAGTGGGTATGCCCATTGAAAATGTCGAAATGAAGATTGTGGATGTTTATGGTGAGCAGTTACCCCCAGGGGAATTAGGTGAAATCGCCATCCGTGGGCCTAATGTTATGTTGGGCTATTGGAATCGTCCTCAAGCAACTGCCCAAGCAATTAAAAATGGCTGGTTTCATACTGGTGATTTGGGTCGAATCGATGAACAAGGCTTTTTCTACATTGTTGATCGCCTGAAAGACATGATTAATATGTCGGGATTTAAGGTTTATCCCAATGAAGTTGAACAGGTAATCTATCAACATCCTGCTGTTGCCGAAGTAGCCATTTATGGAGTTCCTGATCCAGAAAAAGGTGAAATTGTTAAGGCGAATATTGTCGCCAAAAATAGCAAGCAGTCGATTACAGCGTTGGAAATCAAGGAATTTTGTTCTCAACGGCTAGCAAACTACAAAATTCCCCGTGAAATTAGTTTTGTTGCCGATTTACCCAAAAATCCCACAGGCAAAATACTCAAGCGAGTTTTAAGACAAGAAGCTGCTTCTCCTAAGTTGGATTACGCCCAAAATTTAGAGTTCGTTAAGGCGTGACAATTTTAGGGAATTTAGGATTTGAGATTTTAGATTGAAGATTTTAGATTTATTTAGGATTATCTGAATCTCTTCAGTCCCCAAGTCTCCCAGTCTCCTAGTCCCCCAGTTAACCTAAACCATCTTATAAAACATCTAGCTTTGTCGATGGGGAGAGGAGTAAAAGTCAGATAGGGAAAAAATTTGAGCCTGATTTTTTTTCGACTTGCCTGACCTCAGAGTTAATTTCTCTTTCCTCTTCTCATCTTTCCTCTTGTCTCTTTTTTATTTTCGAGCCGAATTGCACATATAGTCTCTCTACGGAGGAAAAATTAATAATCATGAGTGCTAAATTTATTAGCCAACCTGTCAATAATATCCAATCACCCCCTCGGCTAAGTGTAGATACTGCTTTTGAGTCCTCGATTTTTACACCCCAAGCAAAGCCTACAGAATCACTTCCGACTCAACCAACAGTAGGAGAAGCGATCGTTAAAATATTACAAGACTTAGGTGTTCGCTATGCCTTTGGAGTTTCTGGGGGAGGAATTGGCCCTTTGTGGGCAACTCTGTATCAAAGCGATATTGAGGTAATGCATTTTCGTCACGAATCAGGGGCAGCCTTTGCAGCTACCGAAGCTTACTTTGCTACTAAACGCCCAGTAGTAGTTTTTACTACCACTGGCCCTGGAATTACCAATGCTTTAACTGGTTTGTTCGCTGCACGGGGGGAAGGAGCAAAAGTAATTCTCTTATCAGCTACTACTCCGGCAGGTAATCGTGGTCGCTGGGCTTGTCAAGAAACCAGTGCTTACACGATGCCCGTAGCTGGTTTGTTTACTTCGGGGACGCTGTTTAACTATGCTACTACCATTGAAATCGGAAGAGAAATTCCCGAAATTTATCGCCGACTTGCTGGTGGTTTAACTCAACCAGGGGGGTTTGTAGCGCATATTAGTATTCCCACGCCAATTCAAATGGCTCCCTTAACTACACCGTTGCCACGGAAAATGTTTACTCAAGCTGTACCTGCTGCTAGTGCTGAAGCGATCGCTAAATCTGCTGAGTTATTATCGACAGAACCTTTTGCCATCTGGGTTGGTTTTGGAGCAAGAGGCGCAGCCTCAGAAATTCGTGCCTTAGCAGCCAAAACAGGAGCAGCAGTAATGTGTTCTCCCCGTGGTAAAGGTATTTTTCCCGAAAATCATCCCCAGTTTGTCGGTGTCACAGGCATTAGTAGTGATGATTCAGTGCAGAAATATATGCGTCAACAACCTCCCCAACGCATACTTGTTCTGGGGACAAGATTAGGAGAACCTACTTCTTTTTGGGATAAAAGCATGGTGCCTTTAAGAGGCTTTATTCATGTAGATCTTGATCCAAACGTTCCAGGAGTAGCTTATCCAGCCGTACCAACATTTGCGATCGCATCCGAAGTCAAACTATTTCTGCAAGCATTATTAGACAAACTGCCAGAGTGTCAATGGCAACCAAAATTACTACCTAATCCCGAAACTCCTATTGTTACGCCTAGGCAAGAAGGTTTAGTACGACCAGAACTATTGATGAATCAGATTCAACAGCAAATTGTCGAAGAGACTGAGGCGGTTGTAATGGCAGAGGCTGGAAACTCCTTTGCTTGGGCAACCAAACTGCTACGTTTTAATCAACCTAACCGTTATCGTATTAGCACTGGCGTAGGCGCAATGGGTCATGCCGTTACGGGGGTAGTTGGTGCTGCTATTAGCCAAAAAGCAGTTGCTATTGTTGGAGATGGCGCAATGCTGATGAACAGTGAAGTCAGTACAGCCGTGAGATTCGGGATACCTGCGGTTTGGATTGTTCTCAACGACGGACGTTACAATATGTGCGCTCAAGGGATGGCACTTCAAGGATTCAAAGGAATAGATACGACTATACCGAATACTGACTTTGCCCTCCTAGCCAAATCAATGGGAGCAGATTCCCTTCGGGTTGAGCGAGAAGAGGATGTTGCAGCAGCGATCGCCAAAGCTCTTAATTCTCCCTTCCCCTTTGTTCTAGATGTCTTAATTGACCCCAATCAAGCTGCCCCAATTACTAGTCGTGTGAAGAGCTTGTTAGAACAAGGAGCAAAGGGAAATAAGTAATGAGTAATGAGTAATGAGTAATGAGTAATGAGTAATGAGTAATGATCAGTCCCTAATCCCTAATCACCAATCACCAATCAACAGAAATTTAAACTATGAATTTAAAACCAGTAGGAATAAAAGCGATCGCGGTTACTTTTCCCGATATTATTCGTACCAATGATTATTATCGCCAGCATAATCCAGAAATGATTGCTAAGGCGGAACAGAAAACTTTAGCACGGGCTTTTTCTGTGGCAGCTTCTAATGAGGATGATTCTGAACCAGATATCTGGACAGAAGAAATGATGCCCTATATATCTGACCCTTTTCGGGGTACTGTGGAACGGCGAGTAGTCGCCCCAGAAGATTCGGCACTAGAACTGGAGTATCGCACGGCTGTAGATGTTCTAACGGCTGCTAAACTTGCTCCTGAAGATATTGATTTGATGTTGGTCACTTCTTTATTTCCCGACCATATTTTACCTGGTGATGCCTCTTTTCTAGCAGGCAAACTAGGCTTAAAGGGAGCAGCCTGGAATGTGGAATCTACCTGTACTAGTGGCTTAGTTTCTCTACAAACCGCGTGTTCTCTAGTCCAAACAGGACAGTATCGCAATGTGTTAATCATTGTGTCTACTACCTATTCACGCTTTACTGATCCTAACGACACTTTGGCGTTTTTATCAGGTGACGGTATTGGAGCTTTTCTTGTCACTTCTTTAGAAGCAGAACAGGGAGTTTTGGGAACGAAAATTATCAATACTGCCGAAACTTGTGGAGCTTTTTATCAAGAATTTACCCCGAAAGCTCCTAATCAAATGTTTATTCGGGCGCGTAAAGATACTGGCAAAATGTTTGTCGATACTACCGTTAAGTTTTTACGCAATTGTTGTGAAGGGGCTGCTGCGGATGCAGGAGTTAGTTTAAAAGACATCGACTTTTTTGTTTTTAATACCCCCACTGCTTGGTATTCGCGAGTTTGTACTCGGACTTTAGGTGTCGATCCAGAACGCACCCTCAATCTTAATCCCGTTTATGGCAATATTGGCCCTAGTTTTCCTTTTGCCAATCTTTATCACGCTGCCCAGCTAGAAAAAATTAAAGAAAACGATTTAGTTTTGGTTTACACGATGGGTTCTTCTTCTAATGGTGGTGCTGCGATCATGCGTTGGGGCAAAGTTGCCTTAGGTACTGCGCCTAAACCTCCCCTTAGCTTTGCTCTTAATCAGGACAAGGTTTTAGCTACCAGTGTCTGAAGTTTTTAAAAAGCTCTCAGCTATTAGCTATTAGTCTCTAGTCTTTAATTCAAAAATACTAAGAACTAAAAACTAATAACTAAAAACTAATAACTAAAACCAAGAACCAACTTATCAATAATTAATTGACAAAGCACTTAATTATGAACCAGTTAAAATATCCCGTTAATAAACAAAAAAACGGATCTTCTCCCCCAGACACCTGGAGAGTTCGGGGACTTCGAGGGGCGACGACGGTTAGCCGTAATTCAGTTGCAGCCATTACTCAAGCTGTCAATGAATTATTAGATGCTCTGATCGTTGAAAATCAGATTGTTCCTGGCGATATTGCCAGTGTGTTTTTCTCTGTCACCTCAGACTTAAATGCCTTGTTTCCTGCTGCGATCGCTCGTCAGCGTCCTGGTTGGGAATATATTCCCCTGTTGGATGTACAGCACCTAGATGTAGCTAATAGTTTGGAGCGTTGTATTAGAATTCTCATTCATCTCAATACGCCCTTACCACAGCAGGCTTTACGCCCAGTCTATTTACATCATGCGTGTCGCTTACGTCCTGATTTGGCAATTTCGGGTTGAATATACCTTCTAACAATACTTCTCTTAGAAGAAATGCAAATTAATCTATGAAGAAAAGTAACGAGTATCGAGTATCGGGTATTGAAATCTAGCTAAAACCTTTTACTTGCTACTTGCTACTTAAAGGGCGCAAGCCTTGCACCCCTACTTACTAATTGCTAATGCTTACTCAACCAATTAAACCCAATCAAAATAACTCTGTTGCTCGTACCTTAAAAATTATGCTGGTTGACGATCAAAAGTCAATCCAAATAAAATTACAAGAAATGCTATCGTCAGAGGTCGAGTTCCAAATTGTGGGGACTGCTGACGATGGGGAAACAGCGATCGCCCAGATAGAGTCGTTGCAGCCAGATATATTATTGCTGGATATTGAAATGCCGAAAATGAATGGCATTCAAACGACAGAGATTGTTTCCCAGCGATTTCCTAACTGTAGAGTTTTAGTTCTCAGCAGTCATGAAGATCAAGAATATGTGCAACAGGCGATCGCAGCAGGTGCGAATGGTTACATTCTTAAAAATGCTGATGCCAGCGATTTAGTGATGGCGATTTATTCGGTATCTAAAGGATATTCTCATTTTGCTCCTAAATTACTGCCCAAAATGCAGTTCACTAAGAATATTCAGGATACGTCTCATCTTGATTTTCCCCAACCGACATCGGAAAAGTTAAAGCCTATTCCTCCTCGCCGTCAGTTTTATTGGCAGTGGATCTGGACATCACTTGGAATTTTAGTCTTAGTGAGTGCGATCGCAGTAGGCTCAAAAAGTATGTCTCAAAAGCGTGCTGAGAGTCAACCAAATATCAAAGCTTTAACAGCCCCAGTCGAAACTCAACCATTAACGGTGAAAGTTGAAGCTAGCGGTACGATTGAGCCAATCGACACAGTAAATGTTAGCTCTGAAGTAGCAGGCAGACTAACAGAACTTTATGTTGATCGTGGTGATCAAGTAAAGGCAGGAGACACTTTAGCACGTCTAGACTCTAGTGAACAACAGGCGCAGCTAGCCCAAGCACAGGGACGATTAGCAGAAGCAGAAGCGGAATATACCGAAATGCTGAATGGTAATCGCCGTGAGGAAATTAATCGCGCTCAGGCACAGCTAACATCAGCCCAAGCGAGAGTAGACTTAAGTACTAAACAACTCGAACGCAATAAGTTTCTAGCAGAGTCAGGAGCGATCGCTCAACTTGATCTAGACGAAATAATTCAAGAAGATCAAACTAATCGTGCTAACTTGCAAGAAGCTCAACAGCAGTTACAAGAACTGGTTCAGGGATTTCGTCCTGAAGATATTCAGCAGTCAGCAGCCAGAGTAACTACCGCTCGTGCCGAACTGCAAGAAATTCAATCACAAGTTAATAAAACTACTCTTAAAGCTCCCTTTGACGGTATTGTGACTCAAAAACACGCTAATATCGGTGCGATTATTACGCCCACCATGGCAGCAGCATCAGATTCAGAGTCCGCAACCCCCAGTTCAATTATTGAGTTGGCTTCAGGACTGGAGGTGTTAGTCAATGTTCCCGAAGCAAATATTGGTCGTATCAAAACTGGGCAACCAGTAGATATTATTGCCGATGCCTATAGCGATCGCACTTTTAAAGGAACAGTACGCACCATCGAGCCAGAGGCAGTATCAGAAGATGATGTTACCTCCTTCCGAGTCAGGGTTAAGTTAAATCAAGCAGAATCCCTCCTGCGCTCTGGTATGAATGTTGACGCTATTTTTATTGGCGAGCCTATCCCTAACGCTTTGTTAGTACCAACAGTCGCAGTTACTAATCGCCAGGAGCAAATGGGAGTATTAGTTCCTGATGCTCAAGGAGAAGCTAAATTTCAACCTGTTACCGTTGGGGTAACTCAGGACGGTAAAACTCAAATAGTTGACGGCTTGAAGCCAGAACAACGAGTATTTATTGACTTTCCTGAAGGAAAAGCCCCTGAAACCTTGTCTAAACCATTTTAGGTAAGTTTTTAGTATTTAGTCTGTAGGTTGGGTTGAGGAACGAAACCCAACGCTCAAATCTAAACCATTTTAGAAAAAGAAAAGAATAATAATGGCAGTATATTTAGCAGAAAACGCCAGTATGGCAGTCCGAACTCTCAGCGCGAATAAGTTGCGTAGCGGTTTGACCATGCTTGGTATTATTATTGGCAATGCCTCGGTAATTGCCATGATTGCTGTGGGGCAGGGGGCGCAACAGTTTATTGGCAAACAATTTCAATCTCTTGGTACAAATATACTTTTTGTCTTACCTGGTATAGCTGCTGAAGGGCCTCTGGCATCCTCTGTGCCTGCTGAGAGTTTGGTGTTAGAAGATGCGGAAGCAATGGCAAGAGAAGTTCCTGCGGTAGCTGGTGTAGCTCCCGAAAAAAGCGATCGCCTGCGTGTCACCTGGGCAGACAAGGATACGCAAGTGGATGTTACAGGAACTAACAGTGAATATCCTGATGTTCGCAATGCTGGAGTTGCCCAGGGCAGATTTTTTAGTATGTTGGAATTACAACAATATCAACGGGTAGCCGTTTTAGGTAGCGAAACTGCTCGAACTCTATTTGGCGATCGCTATCCTGTTGGCTCAAAAATTCGCATTCGTAACTATAGCTTTCGGGTAATTGGGGTGATGGCAGAAAAAGGCGCATCGATGGGTATGAACCAGGATGAAGCAATTTTTATTCCCATTAGCGTCATGGCAAGCCAGTTAACAGGAGAAGACAATGCTTATACTAGCCCCAGCTTACAGTCGATTTCTGTCTCGGCTAAATCTTCTGAGAGTATGAGTGCAGCCCAGTTTCAAATTAATAATTTATTGCGGTTGCGCCATAACATCAAAGGAGAAAATGATTTTACGGTTCGTAGTCAGCAAGAATTACTGCAAACTGCCGATAGCGTGACGGGAATGTTAGTAGTGCTGATGGCTGCCACTTCGGGCATTTCCCTCTTGGTAGGCGGGATCGGCATTATGAATATCATGTTGGTGTCTGTGAGTGAGCGTACCCAGGAAATCGGTTTGCGTAAAGCTTTAGGAGCAACCCATAAAGATATTCAAATGCAGTTTACAGTCGAAGCAGTAATTTTAGCTCTCACAGGAGGCAGTATTGGTATTGCGATCGCTGTAGCTGGAACAGTTATTTTTGCTGCCCTCACGCCTCTAGAAGCAATTGTCAGTCCCGTCGCCATTCTGCTGGCAGTGGGAGTATCGGGGGCAATTGGGTTGGGATTTGGGGTAATTCCTGCCCGTAATGCTGCCCGTCTCGATCCGATTATTGCTTTGAGGAGTTAGATATGTCTGCATTAGAAATCATTCGCTTAGAACAGATTAGTAAACACTATGGACAGGGAGATTTAGAAGTTTTAGCCCTGCACAAAATTAATTTACTAGTCAACCAAGGGGAATACTGTGCCATTATGGGGCCTTCTGGTTCAGGTAAATCTACGGCGATGCAGATTTTAGGCTGTCTAGATCGACCTAGTACTGGACGTTATTATCTGCAACGGCAAGCAGTAGACTCCCTGCATGACGACGACTTGGCATATATCCGCAATCGTCAACTGGGCTTTGTCTTTCAACAGTTCCATCTTCTGCCACAACTAACTGCCATGGAAAACGTCATGCTACCCATGACCTATGCAGGTTTACCCCAGAAAGAACGTCATGAACGTGCTGCCTATGCTTTAAAGCAAGTGAGATTAGAACAGCGAATGTCCTATCGTCCTACTCAACTTTCGGGTGGTCAACAACAACGAGTCGCGATCGCTCGGGCAATTGTTAACCAACCAATCCTACTCTTAGCAGATGAACCAACAGGGGCTTTAGACTCTCGTACTAGCCAAGAGATTATGAATATTTTCCAGAGTCTCAATGATCGCGGTATGACCATCATTATGGTGACTCATGACTTTGAGACAGCCCGTTTGTGCCAGCGAATTATCTGGTTTCAAGACGGAAAAATCATTAATAACGCTTTAACCCCCGAGGAATTCCGCAAATTTAGCCTAGCTGAAGTTTAACTTGTTATTCGTTACTCGTTACTTGACTACTAAATCCATTAATTACAACCTAAAAAATAACCAAGGAGATTGACAATGAAACTACCTGATGGCCCAAAAACCCCCCGTTTATTACAAAACCTTCAATTTGCTACAGATCCTCTAGGCTATATGGAGTCTAGTGCAGAACGTTATGGAGACATATTCACCACCTCAGCGTTTGCATTTCATTCTAATTCGACATTGATGATTAGCAATCCCGAGGCTCTAAAACAGATTTTAACCAACGATACCAAAGATTTAGCAGCTCCTAGTGAGTTGAACGAGATTGTAGTTCCCTGGTTAGGAGATTATTCGATTCTATTCATTGAGGGCGAAACCCATCGTCGTCAGCGTCAGCTTGTGATGCCACCCTTTCATGGTGAACGGATGCGAAGTTACGCCCAGGCTATTTGCGATATTACAGAATCAGTTATGGCGCAACAGATGTTTGGCAAACCTTGTGTGGTGCGAAACATAATGCGAGATGTTTCTCTACAAGTCATGATGAGGGTGGTATTAGGTTTTTATCAAGGAGAACGTTGGGAACGGTTTCAGCAACTCATGCACACGCTGATGAATCATTTTCAAAACCCTTTAATGTTAGTTACTGGCTTTTTTCCCTTTTTGCATAAAGATTTAGGTTTATTAACTCCCTGGGGACGTTTTCTATACTTGCGAGGGGAAATGGACAAATTGCTCTACGCTGAAATTAACGAACGCCGAGAAAAACCAAATCCTGAAGCCACCGATGTCCTAAGTTTGCTGATGTTGGCTAGGGATGAAGCAGGAAACCCTATGACTGATAAAGAATTGCGCGATCAGGTGATTACGCTTCTGTTTGTTGGTCATGAAAATACTTCTACTGCCATAGCTTGGTCATTGTACTGGGTTCACAAGCATCCTGAAATTCGGGAAAAACTACTTCAAGAATTAGATACCCTCGGAGAGTCTCCAGAGCCGATGGATATTGTCCGTCTGCCCTATCTTACTGCTGTCTGTAATGAAACCCTAAGAATGTCTTCAGTCAATATGTTGACATCAGGAAGGATTGTGCGATCGCCAATAGAATTAATGGGTTATAAGTTGGAACCAGGGACGGCACTATTTGGCTCTATTTATCTGACTCATCATCGTGAAGATTTATATCCAGAACCAAAGCGGTTTAAGCCAGAGCGTTTTCTAGAGCGACAATTTTCTCCTTATGAATTTTTGCCGTTTGGTGGAGGTATCCGTAGCTGTATTGGTGCAAGTTTAGCCCAATTTGAAATGAAGTTAGTTTTGGCAACTGTCTTGTCACGTTATCAACTAGCACTGAAAGATAGTCAACCAGAAAAACTCCAAGGTCGAGGCATTGTTCTTGTTCCTGCTCGTGGGGTGAATATGGTTGTTCAAGGTAAGCGAATTCGCCAAAAACAAGAGCTTCCCGTCACCGTTAGTTAGAGCAGTTAGGACAGTTAGAACAGTTAGCGAACCTTTTGCCTATTGTCTTTTGCCTGTCTAAACCAGGAAATTAATTTTACACAACTACTTATATGCAATCCGAAATAATGAACTGTCGATTAACTGATGGCAGTGTAGGCTCTCACTTGGTCAAGTTAAGTATACCTATGCTCTTTAATATCTTGACCATAGTGGTTTTTAATCTCACAGATACCTATTTTGTCGCTCAACTAGGAACTAAGGAATTGGCTGCTATGAGCTTGACCTTTCCCATAATTGCTACTCTGGCTAGCTTGACTATGGGATTAGGAGATGGTGCTGGGGCAGTGGTAGCGATCGCCATTGGAGAAGGAAATCGCCAGAAAGTTAAACAGCTTAATACCAATGGTTTAATTCTGTCATTAATCATCGGTATCATACTGACCGTTGTTGCTTTGATGACCATTACTCCTTTATTTACGGCTTTAGGGGCTAAACCTGAGGTTCTCTCTCTAGTCAAAGAATACATGGGGATTTGGTATTTGGGAGCAATTTTTCTGGTAGTTTCGGCGATCGCTATGAATACGATTCGGGCTTTGGGGGAGATGAAGGTTCTGAGTCTGATTGTCCTTACCTCTACCTTGATTAATATTGTGCTGGATCCGCTATTTATTTTTGGCCAGTTGGGTTTTCCCAGATTAGAACTGGCAGGAGCAGCGATCGCCACTGTCATTGCTCAGGGAACAATTTTACTTGGTAGTTTGATGTTTCTCCATCATGAGCGATTAATTAGCTTAAGTCCCTCTAAATTAGGCAAAATGTGGAAATCTTGGAGAGAAATCTTACGCTTGGGTATTCCTGCTGCTGCCAAGAATGCTATCTCGCCGATTTCTTTAGGATTAATTACCAGCATGGTTGCTATATATGGTTCAGAAGCGATCGCAGCTTTTGGAATTGCTTCCCGTTTGGAATCATTGGTGATGATTGTCTTTTTTTCCTTATCAGCAGCTATTGCCCCCGTGGTGGGACAAAACTGGGGAGCGAGAAAATATCAACGAGTTAACCGTGCTTTTAGCTTAAGCTCGCGTTTTTGTGTCATTTGGGGAGTAGCGATCGCTCTAATACTAGCTTTTACAGCCCCTGGACTTGCCTCTGTATTTAACAAGAATCAGGAAGTAATAGCAATTGTAGCTAAATATATGGCGATCGTGCCGATTAGCTATGCTGCTGCGGGGATTGTTCTCATTGCTAGCTCAACTTTTATTGCTTTAGGCAAACCTTTACCCTCAGTAGCGATGACTGTTGCCCATACCCTAGTAGTTTATATACCCCTAGCTCATTTGGGTAAATTCTTGTGGGGAATTAACGGTATTTTTGCTGCTGCTTGTTTAGCCAATCTCATTGTTGGCTTAGGAGCGATCATTTGGCAACATCAAACCTTAAAACGTCAATCTCAAATTCGAGATTTTACTCCAGACAATTCCAATATTCAAACCTCAAGAAATTAATGATGTTATTAATTTTGATTGGTGGGCAATAATTTTTTTCTGAAGCACTTTTTCTAAGTTTAATTTTGCCCACCCTACGAAAGCTTCACAAATTCTAGATCAAACTGAAATTAAATTATTTGCAGGAATTGAAATTATGAATCTTAATCTTAAAGGAAAAGTGGCGATTATTACAGGAGCTTCTAGAGGTATTGGTCGAGCGATCGCCGAACTTCTAGGACGAGCGAAAGCAGCAGTTGTAGTTAACTACGCTAATCAAGCTGCCAAAGCCGAGGAAGTAGTAAAAACTATCAATCAAGAAGGTGGTAGCGCGATCTCTATTCAAGGAGATATATTGTCAATATTATCACTACTGGCACTAAAAATCCTATGCCTGCTGGGGGTTTGTACGTGGGCAGCAAAGGCGCATCAGAACTCTTTGCCGTCTCTTTATCTAAAGAATTAGGCGATCGCAATATTACTGTTAATAATGTCTCTCCTGGGGTGACAGTTACAGATGGTTTGGCTTTACCAACTCCTGCATTAGAAATGTTAAAACAGCAAACTCCTTTAGGTCGTCTCGGAGAACCTCATGATGTTGCTAAGGTTGTCGGCTTCTTAGTCAGCCAACAAGGTAGTTGGGTTAATTCTCAGACTATTCAAGCTAATGGCGGAATTCACTAATTAATGAGAATCAATTAGTTTTTTAAAAGCGATTACCCGAAGGGTACGCTATGCCTACGGCAGCTGAGTCTACGACTTGCTCCGCAAACGCAAGCGCGATCGCAGTAATTTAGATCAGACGTTTCAAATGGAAAAAAGCTATCTAATTGCTGCTAGCCACTTACTCTTGTTGATTTTTAGTTATTCTTAGTGATTGCCACTTAAAGATAAAGAGACTCTTGAAATTCTCGACCCATCAAACTACCAAATTGAGACCAACCCATATTAGGGGTTTTAGACAGAGTAGAGGTAATCCTTTGGAGTTTTTTTCTCAATCCCATTAACTCTTGAGCATTAGGAGGCAAAATTTCGCTATAAGCTGAGATTAATTCCTCGTTAGTTGCCGTATTAAAATCAATAGATTCTCCGACTGCGAGTAGATTCCGAACGATAGGCAACATATTATTTCTCGATTATTCAATTGATATTATTAATACTAAGCGAAAATGTAAGTATGGTCTTGAACGCATTTTGGATTTAATGGTTATATAATAGACTTAGCTAATAGCTTAGTTTACATTGGGCAAGATGACACAGGTTAATATTCACGAAGCCAAAACCAATTTATCTCAATTACTTTCTCGCGCTATTTTGGGAGAAGATATTATTATTGCCAAAGCTGGTAAACCTATAGTACGTCTTGTCCCTGTTGAAGAACCAGTCCAAGACCGCATTTTAGGACAAGATGAAGGACTGTTTACTATTCCTGAAGATTTTAACGACTCTTTACCAGAGGATATCTTATCGGCTTTTGAGGGTAATGCAGATTGAAGATTTTACTGGACACACAAATCTTTCTTTGGGCATTAGCAGAACCGAAACGCTTGGGAGAAAATACTAAATCTTTACTACGAAGTAAAAAAAATCAACTTTATTTTTCTGCTGCTAGTTCTTGGGAAATTTGTATCAAAGCTGGTTTGGGGAAACTTCCTCTACCCGAACCTCCTGATAACTATATATCTAGTAGAATGGCGAATCTTAACATTTTGCCTCTCGATGTTAAACACTATCATAGCTTCATGGTTTACAAGCTACCTCTACATCACCGCGACCCTTTTGATCGTATCTTAATTGCTACAGCGATCGCCGAAAATATTTATCTCATGAGTGCTGACAGACAATTTCGCCGTTATGATATCGATTTACTTTGGGGCTTAAATTAAAAATTAAACAAGTTGATCAATGATAAATGTTAAATGATCAATGATTACTCAACCGTCACCTGTAGGTTCGGAAAACTACACTACCTAAGATCTAGCATCAGCTTGCACTATGTATAAAGATGAAGTGATTACTGAGGGGAGTTATGCAAACCAATAAAAGTCACCAATCATCTACAGCATTGTATATCGCATTGCCTAAAAAAATTATTTTTAGTTTTTGTTGTTAAATTCGGAGTATTTGTTAAAGGTATGGCAAAAGTTGTTGGTATTGACTTAGGAACTACTAACTCTTGTGTAGCAGTGATGGAAGGGGGGAAACCCACAGTTATCGCTAACGCGGAAGGTTTTAGAACTACTCCCTCAGTTGTCGCTTACGCTAAAAACGGCGATCTTTTAGTTGGTCAGATTGCCAAACGCCAGGCTGTCATGAACACTGGCAACACTTTTTATTCTGTTAAACGCTTTATTGGACGTAAGTACGACGAAGTAACTAACGAAACCAAAGAAGTTGCTTATAAAGTAATCAGAGACAGCAACGCTAACGTTAAACTAGACTGTCCCGCACAATCAAAGCAGTTTTCACCAGAAGAAATTTCCGCTCAAGTTTTACGCAAACTGATTGAAGATGCCAGTAAATATCTTGGGGAAAAAGTAACTCAAGCAGTTATTACTGTTCCTGCTTATTTCAATGATTCTCAGCGTCAAGCCACCAAAGATGCTGGTAAAATTGCTGGGGTTGAAGTCTTACGGATCATCAACGAACCTACAGCAGCTTCACTAGCTTATGGATTAGATAAAAAAAGTAACGAAACCATTTTAGTATTTGACTTAGGTGGTGGTACATTTGACGTTTCGATCTTAGAAGTAGGAGACGGTGTATTTGAAGTATTAGCTACTGCTGGTGATACTCACTTGGGTGGTGATGACTTTGATAAGAAAATTGTTGACTTTCTCGCCGAAGAATTCCAAAGAAACGAAGGTATTGACCTCCGCAAAGATAATCAAGCTTTACAACGTCTAACAGAAGCAGCAGAGAAAGCCAAAATTGAACTTTCTAGTGCTACCCAGTCAGATATTAACTTGCCCTTTATTACCGCCACTCAGGATGGGCCTAAACACTTAGATATTTCTCTAACTAGAGCTAAGTTTGAGGAACTCTGTTCTGATTTAATTGATCGCTGTCGTATTCCCGTAGAACAAGCTCTCAAAGATTCTAAAATATCTAAAGATGCCATTGACGAAGTTGTAATGGTGGGTGGTTCAACTCGTATCCCTGCGATCGTTGACGTTACTAAAAGAGTTTTAGATAAAGATCCCAATCAAACTGTTAACCCTGATGAAGTAGTCGCAGTTGGTGCAGCTATTCAAGCTGGTGTTTTGGCTGGAGAAGTTAAAGACATCTTGCTTCTAGACGTTACGCCTCTATCTCTGGGTGTAGAAACCTTGGGTGGCGTAATGACTAAGATTATTCCTCGTAACACCACTATTCCTACTAAAAAATCAGAGACTTTCTCGACCGCAGTTGATGGTCAAACCAACGTTGAAATTCATGTTCTGCAAGGTGAAAGGGAATTTGGTAAGGATAACAAGAGTTTGGGAACATTCCGTTTAGATGGTATTCCTCCTGCACCTCGTGGTGTACCTCAAATTGAAGTTACTTTCGACATTGACGCTAACGGTATTTTAAACGTTACTGCTAAGGATAAAGGTACTGGTAAAGAGCAATCAATCAGTATTACAGGTGCATCAACTCTTCCCGATGATGAAGTAGACCGCATGGTACAAGAAGCGGAAGCTAATGCTGCTGCTGATAAAGAGCGTCGTGAAGCTATTGATCGCAAAAACCAAGCTGACTCTCTAGTTTATCAAGCGGAAAAACAAATTAATGAGCTAGGAGATAAAGTACCCGCAGATGACAAAACTAAAGCTGAAGGTCTAATTAAAGATCTAAAAGACGCTGTAGCTGCGGAAGATGATGAGAAAATTAAAACTCTTCTACCTGAGTTGCAACAAACTCTTTACACCATTGGTAGCAATATCTACCAACAAGGTGAAGGCGCAACAGCAGATCCTACAGGTGCTGCACCAGATGGGGATACTCCTTCAGAAGATGCTGGTACTAAAAGCGATAGTGGCGATGATGTCATTGATGCCGAGTTTTCTGAAACCAAGTAAATAATTGACGTTAATTAAATATCTTCATTTTAATTAGGCACATCATTATGGTGTGTCTTTTTTGATCTTGGTCATAACTTTGGTTGTAAAAGTTCTCTGTTCTAGATTTTACTCAATTCTAAAAATATTGCTAGATCTGACTTTAATTGATTATCCAGAGTTACATTTTAAAAGTGTGATCGCCTTTCAACAAGTTGTAATAAAAATTATCTAAAAAGGTTAACCTTGAAAAAACAGATTCCCCCCTTTTTAAGGGGGGTTAGGGGGGATCAATCAAATGACTCAACACAATTTCATCACCAGTGATTTTCATTTACCTTACAACAGAAATCTGATTACCAAAGCCAAGGAATTACGCAAAAACATGACTTCAGCCGAGAAAAAGCTGTGGTATGGATATTTCAGAACATTTCCCCTTAGAATACTAAGACAAAAACCCATCGATAACTTTATTGTTGATTTTTACTGTGCCAAATTAAAACTAGTGATTGAAGTAGATGGCGACAGTCATTTTTCTCCTGAAGCGCGAGTTAAAGATGAAGAAAGAACAAGTATTTTACAAGGATATGGTTTACAAGTAATTCGATTTACTAATGATGAGGTGTTGGGTAATTTTGAGGCTGTGTGTTAGGAAATAGAGAGTTATCTCGATCCCCCCTAGCCCCCCTTAAAAAGGGGGGAAAGAGCGAAGAGCTATTATCTAACTGCTCTAACTCAACTTTGTACAACTATAGCTTGAGTTAAACCTTCTAAAGTATATTCTTGTGCTTCTAAATCTATTCTTCCTAGTAATTCACGACAAGTTTTGGATGTTTGTGGCCCAATGGAAGCAATGCAGACATTAGCTAATAAGGATTGTATAGTATCGCCAGATGAGAGTTGTAGTAGTAGTAATTGATAAAAGTTTGTTACTGTTTTAGAACTAGCGAAAGTTATCACATCAATTTGCTGTTGTTGTAAAGCTTGCCAAGCTACTGGTTCTATCTGTTCAGGACATTGAGATTGATAGGTTGCAACTTCTACTACTTCTGCACCCTGGTTGCTTAATTCTTGAACTAGAATTTCTCTCCCTCCAGTTTCTACACGGGGAAATAAAACCTTTTTTCCAGTTAAACTTTCAGGAAAATGAGCGACAAGGGAATCTGCTACATAGTCTGGGGGAATAAAATCGGGATTAAGCTGTCTTTTTTGCAAGACTGAAGCCGTTTTACGCCCAACAACGGCAATTTTCACCCCTCCCAAAGCACGAGTATCGTAACCCAAGTCCTGCAAACGCTCAAAGAAGTAGTTAACGCCATTAGCTGAAGTTAGGATCAACCACTGAAATTGAGATAAATTGGCGATCGCTCGATCTAAATCTGACCAACTGGAAGGAGGTGTAATAGCCAAAGCTGGCATTTCAATCACTGTTGCCCCTTGTTCTTCTAATAAACTGGTAAATTTACTCGATTGTTCAGCAGCCCGAGTAACTAAAATAGTTTTATCGCTCAAGGGATAAGATGATCTAGCTGTCTGATCTTGATTACTGAGTTTCACAACATCACCAATAACAATAACTGCGGGAGAAAGGGGTACTCCTGTGGTTGATTTTACTATATCGGTTAAAGTACCCCAAAAAATCTCTTGTTGCGATCGCCCACAGTTACGAATTATGGCAATAGGTTGCTCAGGCGATCGCCCGTTGGCAATTAAATTCTTGATTATTAAGCTTAGAAAACGCCCCCCCATCAAAATTACTAAAGTATCTATCTTCGCTAAGGCAGACCAATCTAATTGTTCTGGTTGATGTCCACTAACCACCACAAAACAACGGCTTAAGTCTTTATCAGTTAAAGGAATTCCTGCTAGCAAAGGGGCAGCTAACGCCGAAGAGATGCCAGGAATTAATTCACAATTACAGTTTGCTTGTTCAAGTGCTGCTATTTCTTCATTGGCACGTCCAAAAATCAAAGGATCGCCACTTTTTAATCTGACTACCTGTTTCCCTTGCAGACAGTAGGCTACTAATAGCTGATTAATCTTTGCTTGAGGGGTGCTGGCTTGCCCACCACGCTTACCAACACAGAGTTTTAAACAGTCTTCTGGTACTAACTTGAGTAAGGATTCATCTACTAAAGCATCATAAATTAAAACTTCGGCAGTACTCAGTAATTGTTTACCTCTAATAGTTAAATACTCTTCCTTACCTATACCTGCACCAACTAAATAAACTTTCCCTTTTTTTGACATTATTTAAGCTTTTTATTGATTGATAAATCAACGGCTATTTATGACAACTTAGTACTAAAAAAGTTGGGTTTTGGTAATCCTACATTATCTTGCAGCATCATTTCTAAAACTTCTTGGGCATTTTTCAAGGCTTCTTCATAGGTTTCGCCGTGAGTTACTGGTTGATAGTAATCAGTGAATTCGGGAATAGAAACAACATAACATCGATCTTCTTGCGACCATTGAATGAGAATGCTATAAAGTGGTTTCATGATTGAGCTTTTTTTATATCTTTGATTAACTGCATAACTTCTTTTTCCTGGTAACGTCTAGCATCCGCACCATCATTTCCAGATAAAACAATTTTGCGATTGATTAAAGGATGTTTCCATTTTGTGTGACTACCTTTACCTGGCTCGCTAATACACCCAGCTTTCAATAACATAGCTTTTAATTCCCGAATTTTTTTAGGCATTTAATTATTTGATACCCTTTTCTTTCATTATCTATTAGCGATCGCAAAATTTATAATTTAATCGCTTCGGGTATTTTTGTAAGTACTTAAGCAGAATTAATTACACTTTGAAGTCAAAAGCTTAGAACCTAGTGCCTAGTGCCTAAAAACTGTGTAAATAATTTTGCCTAACTACTTATTTTGAGCCGTATAAAACTTTGTGAATGGTATCCAATAACTCTTCAATAGTATAAGGTTTTGCTAAAAATGCTTGTACATCAATACCAAGATCTTTTAACAGCTTACGGTTGGAAGAAAGACCGCTAATAACAATAATTTTAAGATCAGAATTTATTTGTCTAAGATGACGAATAGCATTTACTCCACTTGTCCCTGGCATTTGCATATCCATTAACACAAGAGCTACCAAATCTTGGTTTTGAGTGTAAACTGATAATGCTTCAACTGCGTCACAAGCAGTAAGAACTTGATAATTGTAGTTGACCAGCGAGATTTCGGTTACTTGACGAATAGCAGCTTCGTCATCCACAACCAGAATTAATTCACCATTGCCTCTGACTATCTGAAAATCAGAATTTTCCTGGGTTGCTTCTGTATTAATAGCTGGTAAACACACCTGAAATTGACTACCTTTGTCGATCTCACTCTTGACATTGACAAAGCCATCGTGGTTTTTGACGATGCCGATCGCTGTAGAAAGTCCTAATCCACTACCTTTGCCCGCTTCTTTGGTGGTAAAAAAGGGTTCAAAAATACGCTCGTGAATTGCTTTTGGTATACCGCATCCCGTATCCGATATAGTTATAACTACATACTTACCAACTTTTGCCTCCAAGTTCGTTCTGACGTAGTTTTGATCAAAAAATTGATTTTCGGCAGCAATAGTTAAGATTCCACCATCAGGCATGGCATCACGAGCATTAACGCATAGGTTCATGAACACTTGATAGATTTGGGTGGGATCGGCTGAAACTGTCCAAAGCTCTGATTTAGTCGCTTGTTCGCTGTTAATTTCAATCGATTTGGGAAATGTTTCTTTGATAATTCGCTCAATATCTTTAAGTAGATATTTTGGCTGTAGAACAACTCGCTTTTCAGGCTCTCCTTTTGAAAATAAAAGAATTTGCTTGACTAATTTTGCCCCGCGTTTAGCGTTATCAGTAATAATTTGTAACATCCGCCTATTTTGCTCATCGAGATTGGGAAGTTTGACAGGAAGCAGTTGAGCAAATCCGAGAATTGGTGTCAAAATATTATTTATGTCATGAGCAATACCACTGGCTAGAGTTCCAAGGCTCTCTAAGCGTTGCGCTCGATAAAATTGTGCTTCGAGTTGTTTTTTCTCAGTAATGTCAGTATCAACGGTGAGTATCGATTTGGCTTGTCCAACTTCATCTGTTACTAAAGTCATTCTGCTACTGACGATCGCTTCGTGACCAGATTTAGTTAATTTTTGTAATTCTCCTTGCCAAGACCCAGATTTGAGGACAGTTTTGATAGCTTTTTGAATCTCAAAAGAACTTGGCTGACACATGAGTTCGCTGGTTTTCTTACCAAGGGTTTCTGCTACTGTCCAACCATATAAACGTTCTGCCCCAGAGTTCCAAAATAAGATACGATGTTCTAGATCACGGACATAGATAGCATCAGAGGCGATATCAAGTAAAGCTGCCTGTTCGCGAATTTTTTGCTCTGCAAGCTTGCGATCGCTAATATCCTTCATAAAGCAATAATGTCCAGTCAATTGCCCTTGCTCGTTATATACAGCAATCATGTTAAGTTGCTTGTAAAAAATTGAGCCATCTTTACGAATTCCCCTAGCCTCAACTTCCACTTTGCCTGTATTCAGCATTTGTTGATAGGCAGTCATCATCATTTCAATATCTTCGGGATGGACAGTTCGCTGCCATTCCATACCAAGCATTTCTTCAGGCTGATAACCGACTGCCCTAGCATAAGCTTGATTGACCATCAGATAACGACCCTGACAGTCTAACTGCGAAATTCCCTCCACGGCATTACTTAAAACAGCACTCATTTCTCGCAGTCCAATTTCTGCACTTTTGCGATCGCTAATATCGGTCACGAACCCTTCTAAAAATATAAGTTTGCCGTCTTCTGTATAAATTCCTTGTCCACGTTCCCAAACCCATTTTTGAGTTCCCGATTTAGTGATAATGCGATATTCACATTCATAAGGCTTGTGGACTGCGATCGCTTGCTGAATTTTATCCCAAACCCACTTAGCGTCATCTGGATGGATATCCTGTCCACAAGAAATAGTGCGCCCAAGCAAATATTCTTCCTGCTTATATTCACTGATAGCAAAAACACCTTGACTAATAAATTCAGGGGTGTAACTGCGATCGTTAGCAACCCTATACACATAACCAGGTAGGTTATTTATTAATGTAGACAGTCTCCGCTCACTCTCCTGGGCTGCTGCTTCTGCTTGTTGACGTTCTTTTATTTCCTGTTGCAATTGTAAATTTGCTTGAACTAACTCCGTCGTGTGTTCCTCTACTCGTATTTCTAACTCGGCTGCATAAACTTGCATGGCTAACTCTGCTTGCTTGCGAGCGTTTAACGCAGCTTGTTTTTCCCGTACATTTTCAATCACCAGACGAAGACTCTCTGGTATGATATCTTGTTTAATTAAATATTCAGCAGCACCATCTTTCATCGCCTGTACTGCTATCTGTTCATCGCCCTGACCTGTTAACATTATGACTGGAAAATTAACTTGCCCAAACTGAATTTTTAATTCTTTTAAAAACTCTAGTCCATCCATATCTGGCAGTAAGTAATCTAGCAAAATTACATCAGGAAACTCCTGTCTGCATAATAAAATAGCCTCTTCTCCAGTCTCGGCATCTAAAATGCTGTAAGAGTGATGCTGATCATGGGATAAGTAGCGACGGTAAGTTATTCGGTCTTCCAGACAGTCATCAACAAGCAAGACTGTTTGCTTTGTTAGATTCAAATCTTTACCTCCGATTTTGACTAAAAAACCCAGAAATTTTATCGCTCCTCAAACCCCTATCATTTACGCCAAAATTTATTAACTTTTGGACTAAATTTTGACTAAATATGTTTAACTTATTGCCTCAGTATAAAGAAAACTACAATGGTTCTTTAAAATTTCTCTATATATTTTGATATAAATTTACTCACTTGACATAAAAGCACATAACCTAAACTGGGGAGAAGAAAAGGGATTTTAAGTGAGTGCAAGTCGTTAGTTGATTAGAAGTCTGTTTGTAAGATTGTGCCAATAAGTCTCTAAAAATTGATTTTAATAGTAGATTTTTCGATTTTATATGCTAATATGTATCTCATGGTTCTTGAAAGCTTAGAATTTCAAGCTTTTATCAACTAGTGGGATTGTAGTTCAGCTGGTTAGAATGCCTGCCTGTCACGCAGGAGGTCGCGGGTTCGAGTCCCGTCAGTCCCGTTTTTGAATTAGCTTTAAACCTCTATGTCAGTGGAAGCATAACTTTTCCGCTGCGGAAAGCTTATACTTCCAATACACCGAGGGAATATTATACTTCCAATTTAGGTAATCAGTTTTATTTTACTGGTGATCGCCTGAACCAATCTCTTCTTGGTTAGAAAAAATCAAATTTCAACAAATGCAAAAAAAAGCAAAAGCGATCGCAAAAAGGACATTTTTCCTGAAGAGAGGAATTGTGAATCGAACATAATTTCTACGGCAATAACAATATGCGATCGCAATTGAGACTTTGGCTTGATAAAATTCATTTCGGGAATTCCTAATCTGATTTTGTGCTTACCAATAGTTAATGATTTGCCACTAAAGGAATAGACAAAGGGGACTTTTTCCGCAGGTCTATTAGTTATATTTGCGCTATTTTAAAGATTGAGACTATATCAATATTTATATAAATGAGTTTATTCAATCTACAAGCACCTTTTGAGCCTCAAGGAGATCAACCTCAAGCGATCGCCGAACTCACCAAATCACTACAAGAGGGAAATCGTTTTCAAACTTTACTCGGTGCAACAGGTACAGGTAAAACTTTTTCCATTGCTAATGTGATTACTAATGTGCAGAAGCCAACTTTAGTTTTAGCCCATAATAAAACTTTGGCAGCCCAGTTATGTAACGAGTTACGGCAGTTTTTTCCTGACAATGCAGTCGAGTATTTTGTCAGTTATTACGACTACTATCAACCAGAAGCATATATTCCTGTTAGCGATACCTATATCGAAAAGACGGCTTCTATTAACGATGAAATAGATATGTTGCGTCACTCAGCAACGCGATCGCTGTTTGAACGAAAAGACGTAATTGTGGTGGCTTCGATTAGCTGTATTTACGGTTTAGGGATGCCTGCTGAATATCTTAATGCCTCTGTACCCTTAAAGTTGGGGATGGAGATTGATCAACGGGAACTATTACGGGATTTAGTTACGGTACAGTATTCCCGCAATGATATTGAATTAACACGGGGACGCTTTCGGGTTAAGGGAGATGTGCTAGAAATTGTTCCTGCCTATGAAGATCGGATTATTCGGATCGAGTTTTTTGGGGATGAAATTGAAGCAATACGTTATGTCGATCCCGTGACAGGAGAAATCATCCAAAGTATGAATGGCGTGAATATTTATCCCGCCCGACACTTTGTTACTCCCCAAGAAAAATTAGCAGCAGCTTGCTTAAATATAAAAAACGAGTTGGAAGCACGGTTAGTTGAACTAGAAAACCAGGATAAATTATTAGAAGCCCAAAGATTAGAACAGCGTTGTCGTTATGATTTAGAAATGCTTCAGGAAGTCGGTTATTGTAACGGGGTAGAAAACTATTCTCGACATTTAGCAGGTAGACAACCAGGTGAACCTCCAGAATGTTTGGTAGATTATTTTCCTGATGACTGGTTATTAGTAATTGATGAATCTCACGTTACCGTACCACAATTACGGGGGATGTATAATGGCGATCAAGCGCGGAAAAAAGTGTTAATTGAACATGGTTTTAGATTACCTTCAGCAGCCGATAACCGTCCTTTAAAAGCAGATGAATTTTGGCAGAAAGTAAACCAGTGCATATTTGTTTCCGCTACCCCTGCCCAGTGGGAATTAGAACAATCGGGCGATCGCGTTGCTGAACAAATTATTCGCCCCACAGGAGTTATCGATCCAGAGATTTTAGTTCGTCCTACCGAGGGACAAGTAGATGATCTCTACGGAGAAATTAACGAACGAGTTGCCAAAGGGGAAAGGGTATTAATTACTACCTTAACTAAAAGAATGGCAGAGGATCTAAGTGAATATTTTGCCGAACAAGATCTCAAAGTTCAGTATCTCCATTCTGAAATTAAATCTATTGAACGGATTGAAATTTTGCAATCTCTGCGTAAAGGTGAGGTGGATGTTTTAATTGGGGTTAACTTATTACGGGAAGGTTTAGATTTACCAGAAGTATCTTTAGTAGCCATTCTCGATGCCGATAAAGAAGGCTTTTTACGTTCTGAAAGTTCGATTATTCAAACCATTGGTAGGGCTGCCCGTCACATCCAAGGGCAAGCGATTTTATACGCCGATAACTTAACGAAGAGTATGGCAAGAGCAATTGAAGAAACCGAAAGAAGGCGCAATATTCAAATTGCCTATAACAAACGCCATAATATTACCCCCAAACCAATTATTAAAAACGAAGCCAATTCCATCCTGGCATTCCTCGATATTTCCCGTCGGTTAAACTCCGAACAACTAGAAACAGTTTATGAACAATCAGATGAATTACCCTTAGAAAAAATTCCTGATCTAATTGTACAATTAGAGGCAAAAATGCAAGATGCAGCCAAAGCTTTAGAATTTGAAGAAGCAGCTAAATATCGCGATCGCATTTTGAAATTGCGCGATAAGTTATTGGGGAGAAGTAATAAAAAGAATGTTTGAGGTGACCCTGACTTATTCGAGCAGTTTTTTTGTACTTTTGTATATTTAAATTTTTGTTTTGTCCGCAGTGAAGTACTATTAATATCATAGTGGAATACATATTATGTATGGGAAATTTCTGTTGTTATTTCATAGTGAGTGGACATCCAGAAAGTTTCCCTCTAATAAATAGTTATAGTTAGGCTGCCTGAGTGTTCCCTAGATTAAAGTCGTAGATACTTGCTCATACCTGAGCCATGAAATATAGAGGTGGTCTTACATCAGATTATTGATTTCTCGTAGTCGGAGAAAAATGAGATGAGTAAAAAAAGATTACCTCTTAGATGGTTTTTTCGGAATTTCCTGACAGTTGTGCTGGCAATTTTGTTAGTGTCATGCGACTTCCTCCCTCAAGGTCCTATTTGTGATGTCTTAGACGATGCTGATTTCACTGAAGTGACCGAGCAAGTTCCCCCTCGCGTTGTCTTTGAAGAGCCAGGAACAATCATTGCGGTACATGGATTTAGCTGTGCAGAACAACGTGATTCTGGGGGGCTTATCAAGGTCGAGCAAAGTCTAGATGTTCCAGGATACGCAAACCAGGCAACTGTTTTTCTTAACGGCTGGCAAGCGAAATACCTCAATAGTGACCACCACATCAGAGACCTCGCAACTGTTGTCGGTAGGATTAGCCTGGAGAACGGAGATCTAAAGTGGAATGCGATCGGCGAGCTGGCAGACGAGCGTCCCTACGATGAGTTTAGCTGGTGTTACCGCTATACTGCTCTTGCCTGGAATGACGCAGTGCTAAATGCTGTTGTTGATCAAGACGATGCAGACAACTTCTGTAAGGCTGGTACTGGTGCATCAGACAACTTCTATTTCACCGATAATGATAGTAGTACCACCGCTCTTTCATCTTTTTACTCTTTCATTCAAAACTCTAACTTTCCTCCTGGTGCTACCGTTGCCGTTCTTCCACGAGGATTTGGAGTTGTTTGGGTTAGAAATGATTATCACTTGCTTCAAGTAGCATACAATTTGGATCACAGCGAAACTTTTGTTGAGCGTGGTCGAGTTTATCAAAAGGCGTTTGAAATCGTAACTGTACCACTGGCTACACCTGCCAGCCGTGTAGACTCGGGCTTCGTGAGTTGGCAGACCGATTGCATCCTGAAAGATAATAACGGAAGAAGAGATTATGGATTTGGCGAGTTGGTTTCTGCATTAGGCGGTAATGATGTTGGGATTATTCAACCACCTTTTTCAATCCTTCCCAAGGAAGACTCAAATAGCCCTGTCATAGGTATTGATCCAGGTCTTAGAACTGAAGATTTTGCTATTGAAAACGTCCCGTTTGAATTTGCCATACCTATGCTTACGGGTTGGGATTTAGCTTATGATCGTGATGATGAACACGTCAAAGAAATTGGGGTATGGATAGATGACTGGAGATATGAGAAAACTCCTGGTGCTTCGACAGGAACTCTGCGCTACACGCTCTCCTCAATCCTGAAGGACAGAAGAGATGGTCCCCCACACACCATTGATCATAAGGTTACTATCTTGGGACTGCGACCTACATCTGGCGAAACACCCATACCGATAGATTGATCGTGCCAAACATAGGTGGGCAAAATTAAGAGAAAAGAAAGTCAGCAAAAAAGAATTGCCCACCAAAAATTTATCATCTTCTTCTCGACGCTTCAGTTATAAATTGTTCAAGATCTAGGGAAAACTTAAAAAACCCTAATTCATCAAAGCTCTAGAAAGCTCAATATATCTGAACTTACTTCTGAAGATATTAAAGCTTGTCTTGCTTTTGCTGCTGATCGTGAGAAAAAATTATTTGTGGCATCATTTTAAAAATAAAGGAGAGTAAAGATGTTAGACGAAACAGTTTTGGAGCGTCGCTTGTTAACCCTTGAGCAAGCAGTTGTCGATCTACAACGTAAGGTTGAAGACAAACCTTCTCAAGACTGGCTAAAAAAATTAATTGGCTCGGTTTCTGATGAGGAAGCCTTTCTTGACGCTTTAGAATATGGACGTGCTTTGCGTCAAGCAGATCGCCCTACTGGTTAGGGGCATTGCTTAATTAGGTTGCGATCGCCTTAAAAGTTAAAAGGCTGTCATAACTTGCAACAATTCAGATGATAAATCGGCTTGACTATTGTGTTTTTTCTCGAATAAGACACCAGCCAAAAGATAAATATTAGGTGAATAAAAGGCTTTGCGATCGCGACGAAGGGCATTAATTGTTTCTTTAACCTTGGGTTGGGAACTATAATAGCCAAATTGTAAGGGAGCAATGGTAAAATCAATAGTCTTGTAACCTTGTTTAAGAGCGTATTCAATCGTTTCAATTGGATTTGAATAAGCAGAAATTAAAGAAAAAATGCGATCGCACTCAACCGAAAACAGACGTTTGGTAATCGTTGCACCATCAGTTCCACCATGCAGCGAAGGCATATAAATATCGTTGTCTGGTGCGGGTAGATAGGGAGGATTAGAAATTAAATAATTAGCACGAGATTGTTGATAACCTACAAAAAAACACTGATTATGAACAATATAGCGATCGCTCAGTCCATACTGTTTAATCCTACTTTGTGCGACTTGGTATGCTTGTGAATTCAACTCATAACCGTGAATTTTTCCCTTAAATGGAGTTCTTAACAAGCTGTGTATAACTGGACTACCATCTCCCGAACCAAACTCAATAACTAAATCGGAATTTGTACAGCGATTGAGAACCATTTTCTCTAAACACTGCGAGTAAAAATGAGATTCTTCTGGACAGAAAAATACTTCGTTAGGCGAATGGGATTTGATCGCAACTTTAGAATTGGATAGTGTTTTCATTAAGGAAGTGTCCTCTGGTTTAATTATTAAAATTTTCTGCAAGCTGCACCGCTTGGATAACTGCTGCTCCCGCGCGATCGCTCATTAATTTCTCTTGGTCATAGCCTAAAAGCAGTTCCCAGGCTTGTTGAGGATACATATCCACCAAAGGTAAAGCAACTTGATGGAGCATCCATTGTCCGTGTCGTTCGTCTTCTTTGATATGTAATTCCCAATACCCCATTGCTGTATCTGAAAGGTTTAAGCGTGATGCAGCAGCGATGTAATCTTGGTAGATAGAAGGGCCGACAATCTCAAAATAGGTAAACCCACCCAGATATTTCAACAAGTGTCGCTTGCGTTCGGTGAGCAAGAAATTATGATTAATTGACGCTAAAACTTGCCAGGGAACATAATCGAGGTAAGCTTCTGTATCGGGGTTAAGTCCGAGTTCTTGCATCATTTGAGCAAAGAAAGTCGAATGCTTGCGATTGAAGCGACCATTGCCATATTCTTCTAACAAGACGCGAATTAGCGTTGCTTGTACTTCGTTACTTGCGCCACCTAAGATGTGACAGAGGCGACTTGATTCTACTAAGCCATCCAAAGATGCGATCGCGATTAGATGACGATACCCTTCTAGGGTCATTTGTTCTCTCAAGTATCGTTTATTTGCCGATAGCGGTGGCTCTAAATCAGCATTCCCTCGTTCAATTAATGCTTGTTTAATATCCGCTTGTTTAATTTCTTCCACGTCAAGTTGAGCAGATTCCCAAGCTTGCCAAGGGGTTTCAATGCGATCGCGTATCCCCTGCAAGTAATAAGAACGCTCGTTAATATACTCGTTTAAATCCTTATACCAGACAAAATTTAGTCGGTTGATGCGATAAAGGATGCGATGTAAAAACCGATTTTCTGTTTCTGGTAACGTGTCAAGATTGGTATAGGCGACTGCCAAAGCCTGCTCAACAGCAGTTTCAAACTCCTGAAATAAGTTCGGTTGCTCTATTACCTGAAAATCTAAATTTTCAGTAGTCAATAGCTTGATAAATTGCTGTTCTGCTTTTTCATAATTGGGTGTCGAGTCAGCAGCTTTTGATGCATTTTTTAAATGCAATTCGGGACGAAATGTTACCACAATCTAATAATGCCTGATACTTATTTTTGCTACAGTTGATCACAACTCACATTAATATTACGAATTGTTTATTCAACCTTTTACTAATATAAACAAGTAGTTCTCACGATTTTGTCCATCTTAAGGCATATAAAGTAACAGAAAAAAGTATTATTTTTTACCATTAGATGATTTTTTGTGCTCATCGCCTGAAATCAAAGGGCTGTATAGAATTGCGATGTTTACAAATATTTTTATCCTATGTCAACTTTTAGATACAATTCAAATTATTCCTAAAATTATTGAAACAGAAGCGGAATATACAGAGTATCTTGCGGTAACTGAAAATCTAATTGCCAAGAAAGATAACCGAACACCAGAAGAAACCGCTTTGTTTCGATTGCTTGTAAAATTAATTGAAGATTATGAAGAACAAGTATATCAATTGAATGATTGGAGTGATCTTGCACCTCACGAAATCTTGCAACATCTTTTGGAATCTAGCGGTACAAAACAAGCAGATTTAGTGGGTATTATAAGCCCTTCCAAAGGCTTAATTTCGTCTATTGTTAATGGTAAACGAGCTATTAGCAAAGAACAGGCTAAAAAATTAGGAATGTATTTAAAAGTATCTCCCAGTTTGTTTCTTTAGTAGCTAGATTGATAATGTTCAATAATAAAATTTATTATTTGCGATCACTTAAAGTCTTAAAAGTTGCGATCGCTTTTGGAGAAATAATGCTCTTCGATCATTAACTCAAAGAAAATTCTGTTCATTTATTTCTTACAAAGAAGTTTTTGATACTAAAATATATGAATTTAATCGACAAACAATAAATTAAACCTAAGAAAAAAGCAAAAATATAAATACCACCTTCGTAGTCATCACCAGTACAGTATTCATTAGGATTAGAGCAGGTAAGATATGTATCAATACAAAGAGGAGTTACAAAAGCAAAAGCTCCAATAATTGTTTCTGTCCATTTATAATTACATAAAATAACAATAAGAGTAGGAATCAATAACATTGCTATTAGAAGAATTCGATTTTTTGTATTTTGAGGAATTGATCCCCATAAATTGATTACGTAATCCATAAAGTTAATTATCAGTAATTCAATCAAATGGTTTATTTTAGTTTAAAAATTTACCAAAGGTGGGCTTTATTATAAGATTTTAGCGATCGCTATGAATATTTACATTTTTTGCTCGTGATAAGATAGAAATAAATTATCGCAATATTGCTATAAAAAGTAATATGTATCTGACCAGTGCCGATAACTTCAATACTGTTTTATCAAGAAAAAGAGGGAGATGTTCCTGTAATCGACTGGTTAAAGGAGTTAAAAAAGAGAAACCGTAAAGGTTTTGCTAAATGTGTTGCTAGAATTCGCCAGTTGAATAGTACTGGTCATGAATTACGCAGACCAGCAGGAGATTACTTACGGGATGGTATCTATGAATTAAGAGCGAAAGATATAAATACTCAGTACAGAATACTCTATTTTTTTAATGGTAAAGATATTGCTGTACTCAATCATTCGATTATCAAAAAGACATCAGCAGTACCGAAAAAAGATATTGAAATAGCAATTAAAAGAAAAAAGAAGTTTAAGCAAAACCCAGAACAACATACTTATCAAGGAGAAATAATAGATAATGGCTAAAACAAGTGATGGAATGAAAATCATTGATAATTTAATTGGTAATGATGCCGAATTAAGAGAGTTATGCGAACAAGAAACAATCAATGCTCATGTAGCACAGTTAGTCTATGATGCTCGTACTGAAGCAGGATTGAGTCAAAAAGAACTCGCAAAAATGATTAATACTACTCAGTCAGTTATTTCTCGTTTAGAAGATGCAAATTATGAAGGGCATTCACTTTCAATGTTGGGACGTATTGCTAATGCTTTAAATCGAAAGGTGAAAATAGATTTAGTCCCGATCGCGAAATAATTGATGTATTAATGCGTATTTTGTAGTGCGATCGCATCGTCTTATTCTTAATATAACTGCACTAACGTGTCGCATTATCTAAATATTCATCTTTAGCAACGATCAAATTATTAATATTACTCTCAATCCAAGTTTTAATTGTTCCTAATATAGTTTCAAATTCGTCTGATAATAAAATATTCATTAGGTTTATAAAAACGATAAACTTGACGACATTACTACAATATATGATTGCATTTCTTGTACTTTCTAATATACCTGCACTAACAAGCCTTGTTTTTCGCTATCTTTTTAAGAGGGTAGAATTATTTCATTCTTTCTCATTCATCCCTCATCCTGCTAAACTATGGCTTTTGCATCAGTAGTACGAGCGATCGCGAATTCGCCTCTAACTAAAGAACTTCTAAACAAACAAAATAAAGGTCAATCTTTGCTGCTTAACGGTATCCCTCGCTTACCCAAGGGTATGGTTAGCTCTAGTTTGGCAAAAGCGGAAGACAAGAATTTATTAGTGGTGTGTCCTACTTTAGAAGAGGCTGGACGTTGGGCTGCCCAATTAGAGGCGATGGGTTGGCAGACAGTAAATTTTTATCCCACCTCGGAAGCTACTCCCTATGACCCTTTTGACCCCGAATCAGAGACAATTTGGGGACAGTTATCAGTCATCAGTCATCAGTCATCAGTCATCAGTGGAGAGGGGAAAGGAGATAGCAATCAACCATTAACAATCAACCCTTCGGGTTCGACAGTTTGCTCAACGGAGGGAACCTCCGCAACGCAACTGTCTCACAATCAACCAATAGCTATTGTAGCTACAGAGCGATCGCTTCAGCCTCATTTGCCACCCCCAGATGTGTTTCAGTCTTATTGTCTGATGTTGCACAAAGGGATGGAATTAAGCTCTAGGGAATTGGATGAATCTTTGGCTAGGTTGGGTTATGAACGAGTATCTTTAGTAGAAACGGAAGGTCAATGGAGTAGAAGGGGGGATATTGTTGATATTTTCCCTGTTTCGGCAGAATTACCCATAAGACTGGAGTGGTTTGGGGATGAGTTGGAACAGTTAAAGGAATTTGACCCTGCCAATCAAAGATCTTTGGATAAAATTGAGCAATTATTATTAACACCAACGTCTTTTAGTACGATAATTGCTAATAGTATTTTAGAGCAAGGTAAGAGTATTGAAAATTATTTAACCGATGCAGAATTAGAGTCTTTACTTGAAGGAAATCCACCTGAAGGTATGAGACGTTTTTTAGGAATTGCTTTTGAACAACCTGCTTCAATTATTGATTATTTACCTGAAAATACTTTAATCGCTTTTGATGAATTAGAACAATGTCAAGCACACAGCGATCGCTGGTTGGAATTAGCCGAATCTCAATGGCAAGTTTTGAAACCAAGCCTGCCACAAATTCATAGCAATTTTCAATCTTGTCTAGCTCAAACTAATAAGTTTACTTGTATTTATTTATCAGAAATTGCCGAAGTCGCTCCCCGTTTAAATATTGCTAATTCTGAGGCAGTATCGGTGCATAATTTACAAGCGCGTCCGATTCCCACAACACCCAATCAATTTGCCAGGCTGGCTAGTATCCTGCGGGGTAAACAGGAAATCTATAGCGGGATGACTTTAGAAAAGTATCAAACTTGGTTGGTTTCTGCCCAGCCTAGTCGTTCGGTTTCTTTATTACAAGAACATGATTGTCCTGCACAGTTTATTCCCAATACTCAAGATTTTCGGGCAATAGAAAAAGCTCAGATTCAAAATATTGCCGTTGCTTTAAAATATTCTGGTTTAGCAGAATTAGAAGGGTTTATTTTACCCACCTATCGCATCGTAATTGTTACTGATAAAGAATTCTTTGGACAACATACTTTAGTTACATCTGGCTATATCCGCAAACGCCGTCGAGCTACTTCTAAAAAAGTCGATCTTGATAAATTACGTCCTAAAGATTATGTGGTGCATAAACATCACGGCTTGGGTCAATTTATGGAGTTAGAAACTTTAGTTAGTCGTGAATACTTAGTTGTTAAATATGCAGATGGTACACTAAGAGTTCCTGCGGATTCTTTGGATATGCTAACCCGATTTCGCCAAGTAGGAAAGCGTCCTCCAGAGTTAGATAGAATGGCGAGTCAGTCTTGGTCAAAAACTAAGACAAGAGTTAAGAAAAATATTAAAAAATTAGCAGTAGATTTATTAAAACTCTATGCTAAACGCTCTAAACTATCTGGTTATGCCTATCCTCCCGATAATCCTTGGCAACAAGAACTTGAAGATTCTTTTCCCTATCAACCTACCCCCGATCAACTCAAAGCTACTCAAGATATTAAAATTGATTTAGAAAGCGATCGCCCGATGGATCGACTTGTTTGTGGTGACGTTGGTTTTGGTAAAACGGAAGTAGCAATTCGGGCAATTTTTAAAGTAATTACTACTGCTAATAAACAGGTAGCTTTGCTTGCACCAACTACGATTTTGACGCAGCAACACTATCACACTCTCAAAGAGAGATTTGCACCTTATCCCATCAACGTTGGTTTGTTAAATCGTTTCCGCACTCCCTCTGAGAAAAAGGAAATTCTACAACGCCTAGCAACAGGGGAATTAGATGTTGTAGTCGGTACACAACAGCTATTAGGCAAAGACGTAAAGTTTAAAGATTTAGGAATGCTGGTAGTCGATGAAGAACAACGCTTTGGGGTAAACCAGAAGGAAAAAATTAAAGAGTTTAAATCCCTGGTAGATGTCTTAACTCTCTCCGCTACTCCCATTCCCCGTACTCTTTATATGTCCCTGTCGGGTATTCGCGAGATGAGTTTGATAACTACTCCTCCCCCATCCCGTCGCCCAATTAAAACCCATCTTTCCCCCTATAATCCTGAAGTTATTCGCAATGCCATTCGTAACGAGTTAGATCGGGGTGGACAAGTATTTTATGTTGTTCCTAGGGTCGAAGGTATCGAAGAAGTTAGCGCACAGATCCGCGAGATGATTCCGAATATCAAAATTGCGATCGCTCATGGACAGATGCCAGAGTCGGAATTGGAGTCTACGATGCTGACTTTTAGTAACGGTGAAGCTGATTTACTGGTTTGCACCACGATTATTGAGTCGGGTTTAGATATCCCTCGCGTCAATACGATTATTGTCGAAGATTCTCAGAAATTCGGTTTAGCCCAACTTTATCAGTTAAGAGGCAGAGTCGGGCGAGCGGGAATTCAGGCACACGCTTGGCTACTATATCCCAGTAAACAGACTTTATCAGATCTTGCCCGTAAAAGACTACGAGCTTTACAAGAATTTAGCCAACTGGGTTCAGGTTATCAACTGGCAACCAGGGACATGGAGATACGAGGAGTCGGAAGTCTCCTGGGTGCAGAACAGTCAGGACAAATGACCCAAATCGGCTTTGATCTTTATATGGAGATGTTGCAAGAGGCAATTCAAGAAATCCAAGGACAGGAAATACCCAAAGTGGATGATACTCAAATTGACCTGAAACTGACTTCCTTCATCCCCACCAGCTACATTGCCGATCCCGAACAAAAGATGGATGCTTACCGTGCGATCGCAACTGCCACCTCAAAAAAAGAACTAGTACAGATAGCTGCGGAATGGGAAGATCGTTATGGCTCAATTCCTCCTGCTACTCAACAGCTAATTCAAGTGATGGAATTAAAACAAATAGCTAAAGCGATCGGTTTTTCGCGGATTAAACCCGAAGGACAACAAAATATAGTCTTAGAAACCCCGATGGCTGAACCTGCTTGGAATTTAATGGCGGAGAATCTACCGAAGCACTTGCGATCGCGTTTTGTTTATGCACCGAAAAAGGTTATTGTGCGTGGTTTGGGTATTGTGAAGCCTCAGAAGCAATTGGATAATTTGATTGAATGGCTGGGTACAATTCACAAGGCTTTGCCTGAATTAGAGTTGGCTTAAATCATTTGTTGAAGATATAGGATAATCAGAACAAACTACATATCCTCGTTTTATCCAATCTTTTAATACATAGTCAAAAAATTCAAGAGCTTTTGTTGTGATTGATTCAATATTACTTTGTTTTCTTGTTTCTTCCGCCAGGAAACGTTGTAATGCTCTTTGTTTTAATTCTGCTATTTCAATATTGTTTTCTACTTCAATAATTCTGGCTGTAGCTTGAGCTTTTGCAATCTTAATAATATGACGTGGTTCGTATATTTTCCCTACAGCGTTAGATATCTTTTCTATTAAAATTGTTGCGGGCTTAGTTAAATCGCCAAGACTTAAAAGAGATGTACTTTCGTTGGTCATAAAATTTGATGAAATTATGTCGGAATCTCATTAATGCACATATACTATAATCTAATTGATGAGATATCGTGTAATATGCTTCAGGTTTTCTTAATATTAAGCTGGTAATCAAACTACAAAAACCTATATTGTTATTTTTGTGACAATAAACAACTAATTATCCTTAATTTTAGCAAACTGCGCGATCGCTTCTGTTGCAGTCTTTTGGGCGATCGCCTGGGAGAATAAACTATTGTGGTTGATTGATTTAGTGCGATCGCACCATCAAAATTACTCAGTAAAAAACTTATTCAAAATAGCGTAAATATCTTTTCTAGCTCCCTCTTTACGAATACCTGCGCCAACTATTAACACTGTAATTGTAGAGCGATCAACTCGATAAACAATTCGATAACGTTGACCTAAAGCCCTAACGCTGCGGTATCCTTTCAGCTTTCCCGATAGAGCTTTGCCCTGTTTTTCTGGTTCGGAGGTTAATTTCTCAATTCTCTTTTTTAAGCCTTGCTGTTCCTTTTTATCCTTAATATTGCTCAATAATTCTATTGCTAGAGGAGTAATTTCGATTCTATACCGCATTACCACCCTAATGTTTCTTTGGCATTTTCCCAGCTAACGCTCTCTCCAGATTGCTCTTGTTGAATGCTTGCAGATAATTGGGAACTAAATTCTTTATCCTCTAGTATTTCTAAAGTTTCTAATAAAGATTCCATTTGTTCATAGCTGAGTGTGACCATTACGGGTTTACCATGCTTGGTAATAATTATGGGTTCGTCAATTAGTTCATCAGGTAAGCTTAGAAGATTTTTTCTAGCTTCTGTAATGGTGAGATATTTTGGCATTGATAAATGTACGCTCAAATGTACACTTTAATTATAATATGATTTGAAGATTCCATCGCGTTTTGTTTATGCACCTAAAAAGGTTATTGTGCAAAGCGCAAATTTTTATTAATTGGTTCAAAGCTTTATATGATTTATAGTGAGATGCGATTAGGCATAGCCTACGCTTCGCGATCGCAATATAGTTAAAAACATATATAAAAGTTGATCGCGTTGTTCAATCGAGCGATCGCCGTGTAGCTAAATGGGGTTGGCTCAAAGCTAATCCTATATATTTCTACATTGGTTATCTGTGGGGTATTGGTGTTTCTGCAACCTATCTTAAACAATTTTACGAGGATATTCGTTGATTGAGACTCCAGTTGTAGTCTAGATATTTAATTGGTACTTGCTCATTGATACGTAAACATTAAAAAAATCTGTATCTTCCCAATTTTTTGCAGCTTTACTTTTTTAAGTTAAAATAGTTTATTTCAACTCAACACCTCTTTTAATTGATGTTGTTGCCAGAGGGATTGATATAATCCTGGCTCTTGTACTAAGGTTTCGTGCGTACCATTTTGGACAATCTTACCTTCATTCATTACTAAAATGCGATCGCAAATGGCTGCTGCGGATAGTTGATGGGAAATAAAGATAACAGTTTTTTTGGCTGTGGTGGGGGATAAACTATTAAGGATTTTGGTGGCGGTTTCATTATCGACACTGGAAAGAGCATCATCTAAAATCAAGACTTTAGCATCTACCAATAAAGCTCTAGCTAAAGAAGTACGTTGTCTTTGTCCTCCAGAGAGAGTTATACCTCGTTCTCCAACTAAAGTTTCGTATTCTTGGGGAAAAGTAATGATTTCTGGGTGAATTTGCGCTTGTTTAGCTGCTTGTTCAACCTCCTCACTTTCACTCAATGGCTCACCATAACGGATATTATTTTTAATGGTGGTACTAAACAAAAAGCTATCTTGGGGAACATAAGCGATCGCTTTTCTTAAAGTTGCTACATTTAGCTTAGTTATATCGTGACCATCTAAAAACAGTTCTCCTGGGGCAATATTTAATAAACGGGGAAGAGCATTAGTTAAAGTAGACTTACCTGCACCGATTGTGCCGACAATTGCTACGGTTTCTCCAGGCTTGATCGTAAAATTTAGATCGTATAAAGCTGGAGTGTTAGCACCTGGATAAGTATAGGTAAGATGACTGGCGGTAATTTCTCCCTGAATATCTTCTACGGATAAAACAATAGAGTTAGGACTATTTTTAATTTTAGGTTGCGCCAAAGTGATTGCTTCGACGCGATCAATACTAACTTCTCCCTGTTGATAGGCTGTAATCGTAAAACCGAGTAAAGCAGTTGGGAAAACTAATCTTTCTACAAATAAAGTTAAAGCAATAAAATCACCAACGGTAATTTGACCATTAGCGATCGCTCCTGTCCCTAGCCATAATAAAATTAATAAACTAACATAAGAAAGCCCTTCAATCACGGGAAACAGAATATTTCGGATTTTAGCTAACTTGAGATTTGCCTGTAATAATTTTTGATTTTTTTCTTTAAATGCCAATCTTTCGGGAACTTCTTGAGCATAAATTCTGATTAAAGACATTCCACTCATATCTTCTTGAATTAGCTCACTGAGATCCGATAATTCTTCTTGAATTTCTTCCTGATATTGACGTAGCTTGCCACTAAACAATTGTACGGTGATTAGCATCACAGGATATACGGCGATCGCTAGTAAAGTTAAACGCACGTTAATCTGAAGCATCGCTGGTAGAGTAAAACCGTAAGCAAAAATGATATTGACAAAGCTCAATACCGCAAACCCCACTAACCGACGAATATTATCTACATCACTAGTGGCACGATTGATTAAATCCCCTGAAGTATTAGCCGAAAAATATCCAGGTTCAATGGTAAGTAAATGCTGAAAAATTCTCTGTTTGAGACTAAATTCCACCTGTCTACCCACGCCAAAAATCAACACGCGGGATAACATCCGAAAAACCCACATTACTGCCGATAGCAGTAACAGCCATACTGCCACACGAGATAATTGAGCGAAACTAAATTTTCCCTGTAACTGATCGATGCTATCTCTAATAAGTAAGGGAATATATACTCCCAAACCGTTAACAATTACGAGAGCAATTGTGCCTATTAAAATCGTCCGCCAGTAAGGACGAAGGTAGTTGCCGAGTTTGTGTAGCCTAGAATTTTTCATGTTACAAATCTTAACAACTTTTTCCCCGATGACCAACTGTCTAGAGAAAGATTAGTTTTTAGTTTTTAGTCCTTAGTCTTTTAACTAATAACAAAGAGACAAATAACCTAGTCTTCTGACTTGTCACCAATGCCCAATGCCCATTACCCACTACCTACTACCTACTACCTACTACCTAACTATTTACCTTTCTTCCATAGGGATATAAGGCATATTACGATCGCCTGTATAGATTTGTGTAGGACGAAAGATACGATTAAACGCTAGTTGCTCTTTCCAATGAGCTAGCCAACCAGCCACACGAGCGATCGCAAAAATAGGAGTAAATAAATCGTCAGGGATACCTAATTTACGATATACCAAACCAGAATAAAAATCGACGTTAGGATAGATGCCCTTGTGTCCTAATCTTGCTTCAATTGCTCTTTCTAATTCCAAAGCAATATCGTAATAGAGATCATGTCCTGTTTCGTCAAATAGTTGCTCGGCTAGTTGCTGCAAGATGGTGGCTCTAGGATCTTTGACTTTGTAAACTCGGTGTCCAAAACCCATAATTTTGCCTTTATTAGCAATAAGATCTTCCACATAGGGTTCAACATTATTAACTGAACCAATTGCTTCTAGCATTGATAAAACTTCTTCATTAGCTCCTCCATGAAGTGGCCCAGCTAACGTACCTACGGCAGAAGCTACCACTGCATAAGGATCAGTCAGTGTTGAAGCAGTTACCATTGCCGAAAAAGTTGAGGCATTTATAGTATGTTCGGCATGGAGAGTTAAACAAACATCAAAAATTTTGGCTGCCAACGAATGAGGTTTTCTCTCAGTCAGCATATACAAAAAATTGGCTGCATAGTCGAGTTCATCATTAGGTCGAATAGCATCATTCCCCTGACGCATTTGATGAAATGCAGCTACCATAGTTGGGATTTTGGCTAAGATTCTGACTACGGCTATTTTAATATATTCAGGATTATCTAAGGCACGACGAGAGTAAAATAAACCTAACGCTGCTGCGGATGTTTGCAGAGCATCCATAGGATGTCCAGTTTCAGGACAACATTTCATCATGTCCCGAATGCGATATTTAATACGGCGATGATAAAGAATGTCGGTTTCAAATTCTTTTAGCTGCTGTTCGTTGGGTAATTTTCCCCAGATAAGTAAATATGCTGTTTCTAAAAAACTACTATTTTTACTCAATTCTTCGATCGCAATACCGCGATATTCTAAAATTCCTTTCTGACCATCAACAAAGCTAATACTAGATTTTGTAGCTGGAACATTTTCTAAGCCTGGCTTATATTCACAAAATGTCGCTGTCATAGATTTTCCTAAATTAATTTAAAGATAATATAGTTTGAAACTAGCCTAAATCAAGCCTCTTGGAAGTCATAAACGTTACCGAAATCAAGATCAGGCGAAAAATTATTACATTATTCCTATTTTATCTGTAAGGATTTAACTTATAGCATGGCTTACTTGTTTGATCATTAGCTAGATTCTCAACTTTTCCTTATCTTTTGCTTCTTTTCTTCATTTTTCTCTTATTTTCTCACAAGTCTAACAAAGTCTTAATTTTTGTCTTGGTAATTTTTGATTCAATTATTCTCCACCCCTGTGTGTTTTAATTCAAATTGAATACAATTGAAAATGAATTGCAGATAAAAAATAATGAGTTATTTAGTTCGATCCAGCGTAAATACTATGAAAATTCTTGAAACTAGATTGACTTTAGAAGATTTCATTCTCAAACTTCAGAAAGTTCCCAGTCTTGAAGTTGAGCAAGCTCAACTTCAAGACTGGGTAGCAAGATTAGATTTAGAAGATCTGGCGATCTCCAAGCATATTTGCTTTAGTCCTGAAAATTATCAACGCCAAATCCTTTACCGCGACTCAAACTGTGAAATAATTCTCGTCTGCTGGCAACCAGGACAATTTAGTCCAATTCATGATCATGGTGATTCTTTAAATGTAACTCACGTTTACAAAGGCGTACTTACTTCTAGAACTTTTGCTCGAACTGATTCTACAACTAAAAAACTTTCACCTCTGCTTTTGGAAGAAAAATATTTAGGATTTATGAATTTGCTTGAAAATATTTGCCCTACCTCTGATTTGCGATTGCGTTTCTCCCACTCGGAAGAAATCGCAATTAATACTTTGTATTCTATTTCGCTAAATGTTAAAAACTTACTGTCTATTTTGATTACGACCTCTACGAAGTTCGTTTTTCAACCATAAGTTTGCCAAAGTTTTTTTTAAGCATAAGCTTGCCGAAACGGCAACATTATGGTTTAAGTCACAAAAGTCTTTAAGCATGAGGCTTTTAGCCGAATGGGGGTAGGGAGACTTGAACTCCCACGACCTTTTACGGTCAACGGATTTTAAATCCGTAGCGTCTACCGATTCCGCCATACCCCCTGGTATGGAGATTGATGAAAACGCGTTTTCAACAAAGACTAATATATCATACAGTATTGACATATGGAGTGCAATTTTATTTTTAAAGCTTAAAAAAGCCTAAAAATAAGAATTGATAAAGTTTAATTCAATTATGTACTGTTCCATCGGGCATAATTGTACCTGTCAATATTGCCTTGCTAAAAATTGCATCTTCAATATCCGCCTCGGTTAAATTAGCTTGACTCAAGTTGGCTTTGGTTAAATTTGCACCTCCAAGATCTGCTTGAGCTAAATTTGCGCCTGTCAAATTAGCTTGGGTTAGATTAGTACCTCGTAATTTTGCTTGACGTAAATCGGCACATTGGAGATGTGCATAACTGAGATTCGCCCAACGTAGGTCACACTCAACGAGATTAGCTTCTAATAAATTACTGGCTAAAAAATAACTATGACTAAGATGGGCAGCGATCGCACTTACACGATAGAGATTTGCGCGATAAAAACTAGCTGACTGTAATTCAGCTTCAAAAAAGTTGGCCCCCGACAAGTCTGCCTGATCAAAACTAGCCCAAGTTAAATTAGCTTCGCTCAAATTAGCACGATTGAGTTTGGCTAGCATAAAGTTTGCCTGGGGGAGTCGTGCTTGTCTTATGGAAGTACCAATCAGGTTAGCTTGAGTAAAATTTGCGCCTCTTCCTTTAACGCCTCTTAAATCCGAGCCAATTAGGTTAGCTTGAGATAAATCGGCATCAATTAGATAAGCTGACTGTAAATTAGCCCCTGTTAAGTTTATTTGACGGAGTTGAGCATCAATTAACTCGGCGAATTGTAAATTAACTCCTGTTAGATGAGCGTGATTTAATTTTGCGCCAGTCAGATCTGCACCAGTCAAGTTAGCTTTAACTAAATAAACTTCTGCCAAATCAATATTGCGTAGATCAGCATTAATTAAATCAATATCTGCTTGGTTATGACTATCTAACCAATTATGCCAGTTAATTGTTCCTTGTTTTAGTTTACTTAGATGCTCCAGATTTGCCACTTAAATTACTCACTAATTACTCACTCAAGTTATTCATTTTTCTTCGAGGTTAAAGCTTCCCTACCACTAATATTTTCAAGGGCAGCTAAGGCTGCTGAAGAGCCTGCAATAATATCTCTTTCTTCTCCTCCTAAATATAATCTGCCAAAACTACCTACTGCTGTTACCTGAAGAATATTAATTAAAGCAGCTTTTTCGGCTTCATTAGCAGCTAAGGCAGCGTATGCTGCTGGTTGTACTTCCAAGACATATAAAGTTTGTCCTTCAAGCAGTAATTGTCCCCGACGATTACGATTGATTAACTGTGCTTGATAAGCATCAATATTACGAATAATTTGACTAGAAACTACTTTGGGCTTGAGGCTATCTTGCTGCTTTACTCCCAATGTCTGTAAGATGGCTCTACCTGCTGCTTTTACTTCTCCTTGTTTGTTGGAGTGAATTTCTAGTAATCCATAAAGTCTTTCGACAAATTGAACTCCAGGACGAACTACGGCAGATTTTAAAGCAACATCAGTAATACGGTTAATTTCTATTCCAGGGGATATTTCAATCCATAAGGAAGCATCTCCTGGTAAAGGTAAAAATCCTAATGCCACTGTGCCAATATAGGCTGCGTGTTGGGATTGTAATCTATCTAAATACACATAACTACGAAGTTCTACACCCAAAATTTCAGCCCTCTTGCTCCCATAAAATTAGATATCAATATATTTTCCCAGCCATTATCCAGCTAACCAGTTTGTGTTGATAATTGTAAAGGGTTAAATTGATTTCTGGGATCTTTTCTTTATTTCGTTAACAAAAACTACTTAGATTAAAACACTATGCAACTGTGTTTTTTAAGCAATAATTCAAAAAAAATATGAGAGCATATTATACGTCCATAGAAAGATATTACCCAAGCAGTAGAATATTTTTCAGATCTTTGACAATTCTAATCCCCAATTTACTGAACTGAGTGTTTATATTGTTATGTGCATATAAAACCTAATGCTGTTATTTTAAAGTTTGAATATTTTTTATGAAAGTCCCTAGTATGAGTCCTTTTTTATTTATAACCGATTTAGACAATACTCTAGTTGGAGATGATCAGGCATTAATAGAACTTAATCAGCAGTTAGCTAATCATCGGCAAAAATATAACAGTAAAATTGTCTATGCTACGGGGCGCTCGCTTTATTTGTATAATTTATTAGCAGAAGCGAAGGCTTTACTATCTCCAGATGCTTTAATTACTTCTGTGGGAACAGAAATGTATTTTGAGCAAAATTTGCAACAATACGATGCAGAATGGGCAGAAATTCTCTCTCAGGGATGGAATCGCGATGAAATAGTAGCGATCGCCAGTCAATTTGCTCAATTGCAATCTCAACCAAAATCAGAACAAAATCCCTTTAAAATTAGCTACTATTTAGCTGAAAATGTCGCGGAAACAACCATCGCTCAATTGAAATCTGCTTTAATCGCCAGAGGTTATGGTATCAAGCTAATCTATAGTGCTGGTCAAGATTTGGATTTACTACCACAAAATGGCGATAAAGGTTTAGCTGTCCAATTTTTACGTCGGCGATGGAATATCACCCCAGAGCAAACTATAGTTTGTGGTGATTCTGGTAATGATATTTCTATGTTTCAAGGAGAAGAAAAAGGTCTAATTGTTGGCAACGCCAAGCCAGAATTACTGCAATGGTATGCAGCCAATAAAAATGACAATCTTTATTTAGCCCAGTCCGCTTGTGCAGGTGGTATTTTAGAAGGTCTGAGGCATTTTAATTTTTTGTAAGCTCAGAAGACCAATTATATTAAGTACGTATTCTAGGACTTAGAAGATCACTTAAACCCTCTCCAACCAAAGACAAACCAGTGACCATAACAGTCATTGCCAATCCAGGAAAAGTGGCTGACCACCAAATTCCGATGGGTAAAGCATCTAGAGCTAAACGGAGATCGTGACCCCATTCTGGCACTTCAGGGGGAAGTCCTAATCCCAGAAAACCTAAACCACCAAGAATCAGAATCGCATCAGCAGCATTGAGGGTAAACAATACAGGTACACTTTGAATCACATTAAAAAATAAATAGCGAGATAAAATTCTGCTGGTAGGCGCACCCATCGCTTGGGCTGCTTCAATAAATAATTCAGTTTTGACGCTGGTGGTATGATTGCGAACTAAGCGATAATATTGAGGAACATAAGCAATACTCAAGGCTAAGGCTGCATTTAGAACTCCTTGACCAACTACAAAAGCTAGAGTAATTGATAAAAGCAATCCAGGTAAGGTGTAGATTGTATCCATAAAAAACAGCAAAATCTTGTCAATTTTGCCTCCTAGATAACCACTAACTAAGCCCAAAGGTACACCCAAAATCAAACTAATAGTAGTTGCCAGCAATACCACTTTAAACGCTGCTTGAGTGCCAAACAAAGTACGAGAAAAGACATCGTATCCCTGACGGGTTGTACCAAACCAATAATCTGCGCCTGGGGCTTCATGAATAGGATTAGCTAAAGCTTCGTTGGGGTTTTGCAACCAACCTATATTTTGGAGAGTGGGAGCGAGTAAGGCGATCGCCAGAAAACTCAGAGTAATAGTTAATCCTATTATAGTTAGGCTTTGAGACAGGTTGAGATGAAATCGACGCGGTAATTTGATAGTAGTTGTCATATCTCCTATGGAATAACTTGCTAAGTTGCTCGGCATTATAGCTGATTAAACTCAGTTCAGGTTGAGGCAATGTAATGGTTAAGGTAGCTTTTAGCTTTATGCCTTACGGCAGCTACGCAAAAGCTTTTAGCTCTTAGCTTTTTGATTCGATAGTCTAAAAATAGAAGTCATAATGTAGCTTAAATAACAAGTTAAGATTTTTTTTGGCTTATTATATTCAAATAAGCTTAGAGCCTTTTTAATTCTTAAATTTTCCTAGCCCAAACTGAAGTTACGATAATAATCAATCATAGTTTGGCGATAAAATAAGGGCATTCCTGTATCGTAATATTGTCCTTGTACTTTATAAGCGATCGCGCCATGTTTTTGTCTTAATTTATCGAGACAAGTTGTTAGTTGAAATTCTCCTTGATAAAGTTCATTATTTCTAATTTCAGTAGCTAATAAATCAAATATTTCTGACTCTAAGATATACATTCCAAAGATACCTAAAAATTCATTGTCAGCCATACCTGCAACGTGTAAATGTTTTTTAGCGTATTCTAAAGTTGGTTTTTCATATATTTGGGTAATTTCTAAAATAGAATTATCGGTTTTCCAAGTACCACAAACACAACCAGCCTTGTGAATAATATCCTCATTCATAACAGTTATACCGATAATACTTGTGCCTATTTGCTGATAGATATCTACCATCTGTTTGGCGCAGGATATATCAATATCAGAAGTATAAACATGATCTCCTAATAATAATAAAAACGGTTCATTATTCACCCAATCTTGAGTACAAAAAACCGCATGACCAAATCCTTGTTGTTCAGTTTGGGTCAAGAGAGTAATGCGATCGCCGAGAGATTGCAGATATTCAGTATAGGCAAGATTTTCTAATGATAACTTCTGCAATAATTCAGGTTTGGGCGGAGATTTAAATAGATCATGAAATAAATCGCGATCGCTCTCCTGTACAACAATTCCAACTTCTTCAATTCCTGCACTAATCGCTTCTTCGACAATTGCTAAAATAATCGGCTTGGCTCGTCCATCACTACCAATAATTGGGAATAATTCTTTTTTTAAAACTTTAGTTGCAGGATACATTCTCGTACCAAAACCTGCTGCCGGGATTACTGCTTTACGTACTACTCGATTGGGCATAGCAATATTTAATACATTTCATATTTTAAAAGAGTACAGGGAATTGCACCATTATAAAGTTTAATTCGTTTAGAAGTTCTTAGTCCTACTTGTTTGGTAAGCTTCATGCTACCTGTAAGAATATATGCTGTCCAGCCTTTAAATCTCTGTTTAAAAATATCTCCTAACTGTTTATATAATTCTCCTAATTCCTCTTCCTTACCCAACCTGACACCATAGGGAGGATTACAAATCAAAACACCTCGATCTGCTGGGGCTTCGATGGTAGAAATCTCTTGACGAGCAAATTTAACATAGTCTTCTAGTCCCGAACTTTCCGCATTCACAAACGCCTGTCGGATTACCTGGAGATCGCGATCGCTCCCTATAATTGGTACAGTAAGATTAGATTTCTGGCGATCGCTAGCTTCTTTAATTAAACTTTGCCATAAATCATGATCGTAATCTAACCAATTTTGAAAACCAAAGTCACGATATAGTCCAGGAGCAATATTCAAACCTTTTAAGGCTGCTTCAATCGGCAATGTGCCACTACCACACATCGGATCGAGAAAAGGTAAATCTGGTGTCCATTCTGCTAGATCTAATAAAGCTGCTGCTAACGTCTCTTTCATCGGTGCAGCACCAATAGCAGGGCGATATCCCCGACGATGTAAACTAGAGCCTGAACTGTCGAGACTTAGAATACAGTGCTTTTCGTCAATATGAGCATTAATCAGTAAATCGGGATTTTCAGTATCAACATTAGAGCGTTTTCCACCCCTGCGTTGTTGCCAATCAACGATCGCGTTTTTAATTTGCAGAGCCGTAAAATGAGTATGATTAAGATGTTTGTTCTGACCAGTACAAGTAACAGCGATCGTCATTTCAGGAGTTAAATATTCTTCCCAGTCAAGCTTTTGCACTTGCCGATAAAGTTCATCGCCATTGAAACATTTAACCCTAGCAATAGGCATCAAAATCCGAAAAGTAGTTCTTGTCCATAGATTAGCCTTATATAATAATGCCTTGTCGCCTTTAAAATGAACTCCTGTAAAATCTGGACGAACATCGATTGCACCGATCTTGCTTAATTCTTGAGCAGCAACCTCTTCCAAACCCCTGGAGACAGTAGCAAAATAATTGTTCATACTAATTACTAATTTCTTGAGAGATTACTTGATTGTCCACATAAGGATGGCTTCTGTTTCTTGAGTGGTCTTTAATGCTTTTCTGTGAATGTGCCATTTACCTGTCGGGGTGATTGCTTAACCAATTTTAGATTATCAGTTTAAAATGCTTTTAATTCCTTTATTCTCAAAAACTTGACAATGAATTCTGTTCCTAAAATTGGAGGAAGTGCGCCTAATTTTACTGCTAAAGATCAGCATGGTAATATCGTCAGTTTAAAAGATAAAAAAGCCGATCGCGAAGCGTACCCGAAGGGTAATCGCTGGTTGGTATTATATTTTTATCCAAAAGATAATACGTCTGGCTGCACTACTGAGGCGAAAGATTTTAGTGAATATAACCAGCAATTTCAGGAATTAGGTGCAGTAGAGAAAGTTCTACAAGAGTTACAAAAACAGGTAAGTTAAACTATTTTTTGCCAGGTATCTTGGTTAAATTCTTTGAGAGATTTTAAGGTGACATCGGCGATCGCAAATTTAGGATTATGATATTCCGAAGGATCAGGTACAGCAATACACTTCATTTGGGCAGCCTTGGCTGCTAATACGCCATTTAAGGAGTCTTCTAGAGCGAGACATTCTTGGGGAAGAACATTCAATTTACTAGCAGTAGTAAGATAAACTCCAGGATGCGGTTTACCTAAAAGTTCTGATTCTGCGGAATAAATTTGTGTAAAGGTATCAATTAAATTCAGTCTTTGTAATGCAGCCTGAATAATTATAGTTGCCGAAGAAGAAGCCAAGGCAATCTCAACCTGTTTTTGTTGCACAAAAGCAATAGCCTCTTTTACTCCTAGTAGTGGTTGACCTTTTAGATGAATCAATTCAATAACTTTGGCAACAATTAAATTTTCAACTTCTAACAAAGACAGATTTGTCCAAGGATACCTTTGATACCAATAGTCAACTACCTCATCGATTCTTAAGCCTTTTGTTTGCAGACATAGTTGGCGAGTAAGCACGATATTGACTTGTTTAAAAATTAGTATTTCTGCTTCCTGCCATAGAGGTTCAGAATCTATCAACAAGCCATCCATGTCGAAAATTACTGCTTTAATCACTGTGTTGGTTGATTATTGATTGGTTAAATTATTATTTTTGACTTTTGACTTTTGACTTCAGCAAAACGATACTATACCACACCCAGCTTGTCTTTAATTTCTGATTCCGAAGCTCGAAAGCCAACTAATACTGCTTGATTATCTTTAACAAATAATGGTCTTTTAAGCAACATCACATCTTCGGCAAAAGCTTTAATCCATTCTTTATCTGTCCAAGTTTTTTTCTCATCCTCTAAGTCGCGATAAGATTTACCTGAAGTGTTGCGCATCGCTTTATTCCCCAGAGCCTTAACCCAGTCTTTAATCATGGCTGTATTGGGAGGATTATCTTTAGTATTGATAAATTGATAATCGACGTTATGATCTTGTAGCCATTTAATCGCTTTTTTACAAGTGCCACAATTGGATATTCCGTAAACCTTGATTGACATAAATTCTGATAAAAAAAAATATTTGGGTACATTTGAAAGCTAAAACTGCTAATCATTAATTATTGCATAATGTTAATTTTACTTTACTCTACAGCCGACTAGAGAGTTTAGCGTATACACATAGCAACATAAAACATGAAAAAAATTTTGAAAATCTATGACTATTACAACAACAAAAGAAAAAGTTAGATTATATCGAATGTCAACTCCAGAACATCAATGTCCCTGGGGATTAAAAGCAGTTAATTTGCTTCAGGAGAAAGGAATAGAATTTGAAGATCATAAACTAACATCCAAAGCTGAAATTGAAGCATTTAAAGCTCAATATAATGTACAAACTACACCGCAAATTTTCTTTGGTGAGCAAAGAATTGGTGGATATACCGATTTGGCAGCCAAATTAGAAGTGGAAGCCGAAGGTGCAGAATATTCATATACTCCCGTAATCGCGATATTTTCAACCGCAGGATTAATGGCTTTGGCTACTTCTCTGGGTATCACTGGCTTTATGGGTTTTTCGTTGTCGCTATTAGCTTCTTTGAAGTTAATGGATATTGATGCTTTTGCCGAAAGTTTTGCTAAATACGATTTAATTACTAAAAAAATTAAACCCTATGCTAAAGTCTATCCTTTTGCTGAACTAGCGATCGCGTTAGGCTTTCTGTCTGGTATTGCACCTCTAGCAACGGGAATAACTTCTTTATTTATTGGTATTAGTGGAGCAATTTCGGTCTTTAAAGCAGTATACATTGATAAGTTAGCTCTCAATTGTGCTTGTGTTGGTAGTAACTCGAAAGCACCTTTGGGAATTGTGAGTTTTACTGAAAATGCCATCATGGCAGTTATGGGTGCAGTATTAATTTTTTCTGCTACTACGCCAGAAATTACAGCAGGTAAGTTACAGGAAGTTAGACCTAATTCTAATTCGGTAGTTCAACTACAGGAATGAAACTGGTTTGAGAACCAAAATACTAAGCATTAAGTACCTAAACAAAACGGATTCTTCTTTTTTGCCTATGAAAATAGCTCATGTTCACAAATTAAAGAGGATAGCTAGGTTGTGATTTCTCTGCTAAACCGTGTAAAGCATCGTTTGTTACTCGACAGATACGCCAGTCAGGTAAGACTTTTGCTCCCATACTTTCATAAAAAGCGATCGCTCTACGGTAAAGCGATCGCTAAAACATCAGAATAACTTAGTATTCTTAATTTAAACAAACTCAAAGTCTTCAGCAATAACTACATCAGTAGTATTGGAGACGTAACCAACTAATTCTCCCTGATAGAGGATATCTATTCCATTACTACCAAAAGGTTGAAGAGTATAATCACTGGCACTGCCAAAAGCGACAAATTTATCACCCTCTGCATAGTTAAAATCATTGATGGTTGCATAGCCTGAATCTGTGTAAAAGGCTCCAGAGGAATTACCTAGTACAAATTTATCTGCTCCTCCTCCCCCAGACAAAGCATCGTACTCAGCACCAGCATTGCCAATAAAGCCGTTCAAGGTATCGTTACCATCTCCCCCTGTCAGACTATCGTGACCACTTTCGCCATTTAAACTGTCATTTCCTTTTCCTCCATCTAAATAGTCATCTCCTGAATAACCCAACAGGTAGTCATTATTATTTCCCCCATATAAGTTATCATTTCCGTTCCATCCATCTAAGGTATCTTTACCATCTGCCCCATATAATTTATCATTATCGTCCCCTCCATCTAAACTGTCATTTCCTGCAAGACCTTTCAGGATGTCGTTACCTTCCAAACCTAGAAGAGTATCCTTCCCTGAACTGCCAGTAAGAGTATCATCACCTGGAGTACCTTTTTTATAAACCATTGTTTTGTCTCCTGAATTATTAGAGTAGTTATACATATATGTATACAATCTAAGCTCTTAAAAAATCAATTCGATCTTTAACCCATAGATCTTTAACCCAGGTAATTGTGCTGTGAGAATTCGATAAGCGGTTGAACGAGGGCAGGGAGCAGAGGGCAGAGGGAGCGGGGCAACAGAGAGTAGTAACGCGTCCAGGCAAAAATGTTGGGTTTCACTATCGTTCTAACGCCACTTGCTATTTATCCTCGAATGGGGACAACGGAGGGTACCTCCGCAAGGCAGTGGATCCCCAACCTACTAAGTCTCTGAATCACTTCGGTAGACAAATGTAAAATTTTCGCCCTATTTGCATGATTTTTAAAAAATATATAAGTATTATATGCAAAATTTGCATGATTATTTAAAAAAATACATAAGTACCATATAGAGATCTATCAGCCAAAAACAAATTTATGAGAACCATATGTAAGGCAAATGAAACTTTTAAATATTCCCAATGCACAGCAATTATCTGGTGCGATTGTGCAACCTTGGTTTCTTCGGGAACTAAACTCCTTGGATTTAAAATCCCTAGAAATCATCCAAGAACTTATGAGCGGTGAATCACAGCAGAGCTTAGACCAAATCTTACGCTCTCTAGATCACCTGGGTTTAGTAATTGTCGATATTGAAAAACATATCGAACTAATAACACCGCTGGCAAGTGAATGGTTGCAAACCTACTTAGGACAATCTATTAATTCAGATCGACTACCAGAATGCCTTTGGAGATGGATTTCCTATCAAGTTGGTGGTTTGAAAAACAATTATTTTGCTGAGGATGTTTGTTTATCTCTGCGAATTCGACAATCTGAGCGACAATTGGAGATTCGTTTAGTAATTGAAGATCGAGGAGAGAGATATTTGCTGTTGATGGAAGAGCAAAGCCTGTCGTTAAGCTATGCTCTAGAATTATTAGGCCTAAGTAAACGAGAAATGGAAGTATTATTTTGGCTGATTCGAGGCAAGGATAATCAAGCGATCGCTCGAAAATTGGATGTGGGGATTAGCACGGTGCGCAAGCATTTGGAGAGTATTTATTTAAAATTAGAGGTGCAAAGTCGCACAGAAGCGATCGCCAAAACCCTAGAACAACTTGGCGTACTACCAAAGTTACTGAGAGATCGCTAGTCATCAAGACAAATGCATATGAATCAAGGGAGATCTATGGAGTTCTTCGGGAAATAAATTAGCCAAGAAAAAATCTAAGGTTGTTGATTTAAGAAACCCTTGGAATACCGCCACCGTACCAAAACGAACTCCTGTGCTTTTTTGTTCTGCCAATATTACTTCAACTTGCGTCTGAAAGAAGTTTGGCATCGACAATTTTCTCAACATGGCGTTAAGCTGATGTTCATTACTTCTTCCGAGGGAAATCAACACTCAACAGCAGATAATCTCAGTTAATAAAATCTAAAAACTAAAATTTCCATAATTACTTCTCTGCTAAACCCTGGAAAGCATCGTTTGTTACTCTACAGATACGCCAGTCAGGTAAGACTTTTGCTCCCATACTTTCATAAAAAGCGATCGCACTTTCGTTCCAATCTAAAACACTCCACTCTAATCTTCCTGCACCCCGTTTGACTGCCAACTGACCAAGATAAGCTAACATTGCCTTACCAATGCCTTGACGGCGATATTCTGGTAGTACAAATAAATCTTCGAGATAAATACCTGGTTTGGTTAAAAAAGTCGAATAATTGGGGAAAAATAGCGCAAAACCTATAAGTTGATCTGACCATTCCGCTACAATAGCTTCCGCAACTACTTGACTACCAAATAAATGTGCTTGCAAATCCTCGACTGTGCCAGTAACTTGATGGCTTAATCGCTCATATTCTGCCAAGGCTAGAATTAAATTAAAAATCGCTGGTACATCTTCGGCGATCGCTTGACGGATTTGAAATTGTAAAGTCATTAGATTTTAGACACTATGGATATGATAGTTAAGACAAAAATTCGGACTTAATGCTTTAAAATACTTGTTTAGGTCTTGAACAAAATTAACTGTCAATTATCAATTATCAATTATCCATTGACAAAAAGAGCTTAAGGCTTTGATTCAAACTAAGATCATCCTCTTAAAAAAAATTTAACGACAAAATAGGAGCAATCAACATGAGTGCAGAAAGTATGCTGTTTAATGGGGCAATTTTATGTATTACTTTAATTTTGGGTGGACTTAGTTTAGGTTTTCTCATTCTCAAGATCCAAGGCGGAGAAGAATAGTAGGTAGTGGGTAGGTAGTAGGTAGTAGGTAGTAGGTAGTAGGTAAATAACAAAATTATTACTATCTAAAAAAACTCTTATATCTATAGACACAGTTTAATTAATAGAGGCGATCGCATTCAATCAAAGCGATCGCTTTTTTATCCTTTATCCCTCATCCCTTATCCCTTCCTAAATGTTAGCTCCTTGGCGATCGCTATTATCGGCTGCTTTACATCGTAATCGTTCTGAACCTCATGCTCGTTATTTCCAGTTAGCGACTGTGACACCAGCAGGTTATCCTGCTAATCGTACTGTAGTCTTTCGTGGTTTTTTAGATGAACAACAAAATACTCTAAAAATCGTTACCGATCTTCGCAATCAAAAAATTCAAGATCTAGAACATCAGGAAATAGCCGAAATCTGCTGGTATTTTACGAAAACACGAGAACAGTTTCGGATTCGGGGTAAATTACAATTAGTTACTGCCGAAGAAACCCAGCCACAGCTTCAGTTAGCCCGTCAAACTACTTGGAAAAATCTTTCAGATGCAGCGCGATCGCAATTTACTTGGTTAGATCCAGGAAAACCCATAAAGGAAGATAACTCATTTGTAGCCTCATCTCCTGATCCGAATACGCCCTTGCTTAATTTTGGTTTATTATTACTTATCCCTAATCAAATCGATTATCTACAACTAAGAGGTTCACCTCAACAGCGTTGTCTATATACTCTACAAAAAGATCAAACCTGGTCAATTCAACCCATTAATCCCTGAAACGACGTTGCTGATTTGAGTAACAGTAGGGTGGGCAACAGTCAGATTTACCTTACATAGTATACTTAACAATACTTTTGCCCACCTTACAAGGTATAAACTGAAAATGAAACAAACGATTGGCACATTAGGGGAACAACTTGTAGGGCGATGGTTGCAAATACAAAATTACAATCTTTTACAACAAAATTGGCGTTGTCGTTGGGGAGAAATTGATTTAATTGCCCAAGAAGCAAATACAGAGGCGATCGCTTTTGTGGAAGTCAAAACCCGTAATCGTCAAAATTGGGACGAAAATGGCTTGTTAGCAGTTAATTCAGTCAAACAACATAAGCTATGGCAAACAGCATCTTTCTTTCTAGCTGAATATCCTCAATTAGCAGAATTACCTTGTCGTTTTGATGTCGCCTTGGTTAGTTATCACCCACTAAAAAATCCTTTAATTAACCCTGTTGAAAATCTTCACCAATCACAATTGACTATTGGACAACCAGTTATTTTAGCTAATTATCAATTTATTCTTGAAAACTATCTAGAATCAGCTTTTGATTGATCCTGCTCTAGTCGTACAAAATTAGATTAGGAAAATGGAGGTGATCGGCTCGAAAGTAGAAAATAGTATTTCAAAAATGTTCTAACGTTTTTACGTAGGGCTATATAAAATACACAATTAATTTTGCTCAAATACTTATGGTAGCGACAAAACTATTTTTAAAGCTTCATCAATTTTAGCCATATCAGTAGAAGTTAAAATCCCAAATTTTTTATTAAGCCTTGATTTAGCGATCGCTCGAATCTGCTCACACTTGATTATACTATCTACTCTCAAACCATTAGTCTTGTTAGCTTTGACTAAATGATGACTCGGATATAATTTTTTTCCTTGTTTGTATTTAGTGATTGGCACGATCACAATAACAGGGCTGTTAAGGTTAATACCGTCTCGACTAACTATTAATACAGGTCTATTGCCAGATTGTTCTGAATCTACAGTTGGATCTAGATTAGCTTGATAGATTTCTCCTCGAATCATTCATCATCACCAATCTTAAAAGCTTCGCGATCGCTATCAGCAAATTCATTTTCTATTGCCAAAGCTTCTGTTATGTAATCAGAGTCATTAGCCATTTGAGCAAACTGAGCATCTATTTGAGTATCTCGCATCTGTTTAACTTTAGTTTCTAGTGCCTCAACTATGAACTGATTACGAGTTTTTATATTTCCCATAGCAACCAGACTATCGACTTGAGCGACTAATGAATCAGGAATAGTAATTGTAGTTCGCATTGATATCAAAATTATTATCAAAATTGATATTTAATATTATACCAACTATAGTCGTACAAGATTAGGATATTAATAGTAATCGATTCGTAAGTAGCAAGTTTTTTTAGGTAGTAGGTAGTAGGTAGTAGGTAGTGGGTAAAAACTCCTGACTTCTGACTCCTGACTTCTAACTTCTGACTCCTGACTCCTAACTTCTGACTTCTGACTTCTAACTTCTGACTTGATGTTAGTTTTTCCACTCAAACGGGCATTATAAGAAAGTAATACCCAGAGTTGTATCAGTTGGATGTCTAATCAGGAAATAGCAGGGATTTTGCAGCAGCAGAACTCTCTCTTAAACCGAGTCGAAGTAGTATTAACGGAAAATCAACAACTGAGAACAGAATTATTAGAAATAGCTGAACGAGAAGAGCGATTTCGTCAAATTGCGGAAAATGTTCGCGAGGTTTTTTTTGTCATTTCAGCTAAGACAGACGAAATACTCTATATTAGCCCTACCTATGAAACAGTTTGGGGGCGCAGTTGCCAGAGTTTATATGAAGATCCTCAGTCTTGGCTATTTGCCATCCATCCCGAAGATTCTTATAAAGCGATCGCCACTATTGAAACTCAATTTAGAACAGGGGATGATTTTGAAGAGGAATATCGCATTATTAGACCTGATCAATCTATTTGCTGGGTAAGGGTAAGGGCGTTTCCTGTACGGGATGTTATGGGTAAGGTTAATCGCTTTGTGGGTATTGCGGAAGATATTACTAAGCGTAGAGAGGCTGAAGCAGCCCTAAAAGAAAGTGAAGAACAATTTCGTCTAACCTTTGAAATGGCTCCTATTGGGATGGCAATTAGCACTCTTAAGGGTAAATTTAAACGGGTTAATCAGGCTTTATGTGATTCTCTTGGTTATGCTCAGACAGAATTATTAGGATTATCTTTTGCAGAAATTAGTCATCCAGAAGATTGGGAAATACACCGTAATCTGGAACAACAATTAATTCAAGGTCAAGAATCCGACTTTCAAATTGAAAAACGCTTTATTGCTAAAGACGGAAGAATAGTTGATACTTTACTAAAAGTAGCAGTAGTGTGTGATGGCGATGGGAAACCTCTGCATTTTAACAATCAGATCGTTGATATCACCGAACGTAAACAGATGGAAAAGCAGCTACTTCATGATGCTCTCCATGATGCTTTGACAGGTTTACCTAATCGAGCTTTATTCATGGATCGTTTAGAACAACAACTTAAAAGAAGCCAAAATCAAGATAATTATCTATTTGCAGTACTGTTTTTAGATCTAGATCGCTTTAAAGTAGTCAACGACAGTGTTGGTCATCTAGTGGGAGACAAGCTACTAATTGAAATTGCCCGTCGTCTAGAAAAATCGATCGCCCCGACGGATACAGTGGCGCGTTTGGGAGGTGATGAGTTTACGATCTTGTTGGAAAATATTGCTAGCAAATCAGAAGCTACGTTAGTTGCTGAAAGCATTTATCAAACTCTCAGTTTTCCCTTTAACATCGACGGTTACGAACTCTTTACTAGTGCCAGTATTGGTATTGCCTTGTCTTCCCAAGGATATGAAAAACCCGCAGAGATTTTGCGTGATGCTGACTTAACGATGTATAGTGCCAAAGAACAGGGTAAAGCACGTTATGAAGTTTTCGACTATTCCTTGCGCGATCGCGCTTTACAAAGACTAGAATTAGAAACAGATCTAAGAAGAGCTTTAGAGCGAGGCGAATTTGAAGTTTACTATCAGCCGATTACTTCCCTCAAATTAGGTACTCTATCAGGTTTTGAGGCATTAACCCGTTGGAATCATCCTCTTAAGGGGCGTATTCAACCCAATGATTTTATCCCTGTATGCGAAGAAACTGGCTTGATCGTGCCTTTAGGTAATTGGTTACTGCGAGAAGCCTGCGAAGCTACCCGTAACTGGCAATTAAAATATCCCGAACATCCAATTAAGATGAGTGTTAATCTTTCGGGACAGCAATTTCGCGATCCACAGTTAATTGAAGAAATTGATAGTATTCTCCAGCAAACTGGCTTAGATGGTAAATTTTTAAAATTAGAAATCACCGAAAGTATTCTAATTAATAATCTTGAAACAGTTACCGAAATTATTTTAAACCTTAGAAAAAAACAAATTCAGTTTAGTATCGATGATTTCGGCACAGGATATTCCTCTTTGAGCTATTTACATCGTTTTCCTGTTGATACAATCAAAATCGACCGTTCTTTTATTAACCAAATGCAAGCCAATGGCGAAAATTCCGCGATCGTTAAAGCAATTGTAACTCTAGCTCATCTTTTAAAGATGGATGTGATTGCTGAAGGTATCGAAACTACTGCTCAATTAGCTCAACTCAGATTACTAGAATGTGAATACGGACAAGGGTTTTTCTTTTCTAAACCTCTTAGTCAAAAACAAGCTGAAGCGTTGATTGCTAGTTCTCCTCGATGGACTTGATATCAATAGTAGCAGATAGCAAGTAGCAAGTTTTTTTAGGTAGTAGGTAGTAGGTAGTAGGTAGTAGGTAGTGGGTAGTGGGTAAAAACTCCTGACTTCTTTGTTGTTATAGATTATGAGTTACGGGTTTACTAAACACTAAAAAATGTTGTTCTGGTAAAAACTCTTTGGTGGTTTGCCATTTTAAACCTACAGCAGATAGCTCTTTTTTTACTTGTTTTTGAGACATTTTATGCAGAGGTTTGATCATGATCATGGGATTTTCTTGACGATATTCTAATAAAACTACTCTTCCCCCAGGTTTTAAGGCTTTAACGATCGCTTCCATCATTTCTCTAGGATAAGCAAATTCATGATAAGCATCTACCATTAAGGCTAAATTAATACTCTCTGAGGGTAAGTTGGGATTGTCTTTCTGTCCTAAAATAGTCTCGACATTAGTAATTTTATTTTCTTCTTTTAGTAAAGTAACTGCCTCTAACATTTCTGGTTGAATATCTACAGCATAAACTTTTCCATCTGGTACTTTGGCAGCCATCCGCAAGCTTAAATAACCAGTCCCCGCACCAATATCTGCTACTACATCATCGGACTTAAGATCTAACATTTCTATGGTTTTAGCTGGTTGTTCTTCTGTTTCTCTCTCTGGTCTTTCCAGCCACATCATTGCTTGATGTCCCATTACTTGAGCAATTTCACGATTCATGTAATATTTACCAATTCCGTCTGGGTTATGAATTGCTTTTTCACGATAATAAGGTTGCAGATTATCTTGAGCAATAGCAATCGGAGTATAAGTAAAGTTAGTTAATATTAAAGCGATCGCCACTAGGGTAAAAATTATACTAATTAAATATTTTTGGCTAATTTTCATCTTGGTTACATTCGTAAAATACGTGGTTGCAAAGTAAGTTCAACAAACTCAGCGTCATCGCTCTTCCTTTAATAAGCAATCTTAATATCTAGTATTTGTTTTTTTTGTCAAGATTTTATTTACAAAATTTAATATTACTGTTACATTAATTTACATAAAGAAGTAAATATAAACAAACAACGATTATGTACACTACCCAATTAGATAACGGAACTTTTAACAACTACGCTGTTGAACCCAAAATGACCTATCAAGAATACCCAACAGTGTATGAACAAAAAAGCTATCTTCAACAAGGAGCGATCGCAGCCTTTTTAGTTACAGCTATGGTTTTCATCTCCTTTGTAGTCAGCTAAAGGTTCTCAACTCGGTATCTCTCGTCAGCATAAGATGTTTCCTATTCACCCTCGGTATCTGCGCCGAGGTTTTTTGCTGTTGAATTTCTCTGGATTAAATTCTACAAAAAGGCTAACTAGCAAACAAGCGAGTATTTAATTGACTATGAAGCATTTGAGCTAAATCAATTGTCGGGGTACAAGACCACATTTGCTCTAAATCTAAAGACATAGCTGTGTGATAAGCTGCTTCTATTTCTGGTGCTAGCTGAAGTAAAATTTGCTGTGCTTGTAAATGCCCTAAGATCCCTAAACGAATAGCTGCGCCTAATATTCCTGTAACCAAGCCATGTAAAAAAGCTAAAGCTGTATCAATTATGCTTAAACCAGCGATATTACCGACTACGCCAAAAACTATAGGATGCAGACAGTGAAACTGTTTCAAAGCTTGAGCGCGTTCTAAAGTTATCAATTGTTGATGCTGCCAAGTAGACTGTGCCACCATTAATAAGGCTCGTCCAGTTTGCTGTTGGGTTTTGCGAGTAGCAGCAATTAAAGTTTGGGCAAAGAGTTGGGTATCAGCTTGGATAATGTTTTCTAAGTCATCGTCTGCGCTACTTCGATAAGCGTGAAGTAAAGCGACTAGCTCACAAGTAGCAATTTTATAGTGTAAAAGTATTTGCAGAAAAGGTATTAAATCTTGAGACTGTTTTATTTGCTGCTGTTGAATTAAAGATTCTAAACCATGAGAGAGAGTATAAGCACCAGAAGGAAAAAACGAATCAGCTAGCTGCATTAAAGCTAGTTTTTGACTAATTGTTGATGACCTATGGTTCATTGTTGATTGTTAATTGTTGCTACTTGAAGAAGGGCGCAAGGCTTGCGCCCCTACCTGCTATTTGCTGTCTGTGGAGTCCATGTCAGAATAAGCACCAATAGAGCGATCAAATTCCGATTTTTTGACAATCAAAGTATAAATTACGGCAATATCATTAGAATTAGCAGATCGAAGCTGAATTATCGCATCTGTCATTTTATCAGTAATATACCTTGACTATTCCCCAAGGTAATCTCAGTTAGATCGTCTAAATTTAAATTAGGAGTAGCGATCGCAATTTTCCAGTTAGTCAAATCCTGTTGCAGAATATCGGCAACATTGAGCTTGGTTGCTTCCCCTTCAAAATTAGCGACTATTGCCACTGCTTGTTCTTGTTGGGGATTATGCCTTATCCCATAAACAATGGTTTTTTCATTTTCACTAATCTTATCAAAAGTATCTTCTGGGAGCATATTGTTATGTAACCAAGAATTCTGATGACGAAATTCTCTGGTAGATAAATTAAATTTAGCTCTTGAAGGCTCGACTTTAGTTTCATAATTAGCCACATTGCAAACTTGATAACAGTCTTCCATAAACGTTAGAGCAAAGCTTTTTAAACGATCTTCATCTAACTTTTTGAGAAAACGTACCATTCCTCCACGCATCAATTCCATTAAGGGCAATAACTCCTCAATACAATGGGTATCGGGATCGGTACAGGCGCGTAAAACTTCTACTACTTGAGCGAGATTATAATCCTGCTGCATCATGGCATGATACAACGCTTGACCAAACTGTTTTAATTGTTTTAATTGTTTAAAGCCCTGAGACTTAAGACGCGGAAAACTATAAGGCTGACGATATAAATGGGGAGTAATTTGCCAATCTAAAAAGCCGACTTCTTCGGACACCACTTTAACTCCATATTGCTCATCCGTATTGCGGAAAAACAGCCAAGGAGCGTGCATGGTGGCGTTGATAAAATCCATCGGTAAACCAGGACTAAAGCAATTAACCCATAAAGTCACCGCAGGATTATCGTAGGCATTATGTAATACTTCAGGTAGAGTTTTACCCAAATTCCAATTAATTGCTGTTTGAGAGTTTATCTGATTACCCCGACGCACCGTATCATGATTACCACATCCAGTAATCCAGTGATCGCCGATAGTCATTACTTCCATCACCCTCGACCATTTCTTTTCCCAAAATCCTTTCAGACTCGGAGTATTATGGGCAAAAATCAGAGGGCCCCATTGATAAGATTCAGGTTTAAGTTCAATTAATTCCCGATACCGTGACTTTTCCTCCCAACCTTCTTGGGGCCAAGGGCGACCATCTTCAAAAATAGTGAATAATAGTCGCTTATGATCTTGAATTTCTTGCACAATGTTACTCATCTCCAATAGATAAGCATCATCTTGCTCTAACCTACCAGAGAGGGGATTAAAAAAGACAAAATCTTGACCGCCATCAATACGAATACCATCAGCCCCCGTATTAATTTTACGTCGTTGCATCTCCAACAGAATTGCGCGCACCATCGGTAATTGGTGATTAAGATCCTGACCATACATATTTGGCCCTTTAAGAAATTCGCGGGCAATTAATAATTCACTTTGGTTATCAGCGTGTCCATAAACCAAATCATAAATTAACTGAATTGGATGGCTAGGAAAGTTATGGAGTGTCGCAATAAAATCTACAACTTCATCAGGACGTAAACTATCAAGTAAAGCGGGGTTAGTAGTACTAGAACCTAAAATTGGCACATCATAGCCCCAATCTTGGGTATTAGGTTTAAATAGCTCTACCTCAACCCAGTCATCGTTTTCGCTCACAAAAGCAAAAAATTCGCTTTCGGGACTATACTCATCGCGATATTCAATTGTTGGTTCAGTGGGTAACAATTCGATCGCGTCATAGCCGACATAATTTTGCTCACTAGGAGTTAAAGGCTGTCCTGTTTGCAGTTTTTGGGCAATATCTTGATAAATACGGGTCAAACCAGCAATTGTTCCCTCAGAAGAAGCAGTACCCACATGAATTTGCAGAATGTTTCTAGGACTATTCACACGAGGAATTTTAATTTGAGGATCAAAGGATTGGGCGGTACGTTCAAAATAATCTAAATCTGCCCGATTTGACTGGAGACTATTAAGATCATAAAGTTCAGCAGGGGCAAAAATCCCGTAGGGAAGGGAATGAGGAACTAAGTCACGAATTGTCCGTAATTTTTCTGCCCGATCAACATAGCGCAACCAATAAAAACAACCAGTTTGTTGCCGATTGCCTGCTTGCATACCTGCGACTACTCCCCAGATAAATTCTCCCTGTTGTTCCAACTCAATGCGATCGCGCCTAAATTTAATTGTCTGTTCTTTTTCCTGCCAGTCAATAGGCTCTATGGGCGTAAAAACTTCTAGGTAAATTTCTCGCTCATGTAGCACATCCCTAATTAGTCCTGGTACCCAAAACCCAATCTCCGTCAAGCCATCAGGTCGATAATATGCCCCTAATTTGCGGGCTAAAGCCTTAGTTTGATCTAGATAAGTATTGCTGGAGCTTTCTAATCCTAACGCCCAAGCTAATAATTTTCCTGTAGCTTCGGGTACTAACTTAATTGATGTGTCTACTTCTACTTTCACGCAAATTTCCCAGTGGTTTGAATACTATTTCTTCTTATTCTCTAAATATATTTTGATGTATAGCAGATGACACTGCAACTTTGGCTAGTAATTTGCCAATTCTTAGAGATTCAGACAATCTCTATACTATAGCGATCTAAAATAATTTATAAAAAATTTCTTTTGCCTTTTATAAAGTGACTGAAGACTAAGGCTTAAAGAACTAGAGACTGAGAGTAGTTGACTTTTTGCCTGTCCTTATTGTTGTATTCGAGACAAATAAATTTGGGTTCGGAACAATAATTAGTGTAGGATTCAATTATATTGAACGAAGGTAGAGGGCAGAGGGCAGAAGGCAGAAGGTTTAATTACTGGGGGATTCAGACCCACCAGTAATTGAAGACCATCAAATCAAAAATTTTGATGGGGGTCTTAAACCCAAAAGTTTGAAGGGAGAAGAAAACCCGACCCTTCTGCTATCTGCCTTCATTCTTCTGCCTTCAAGGGCGAAGCCCGATAAACACATCAAGATTTCCATTGATTACCGTTAATCTTGTTAGTCTGATAACCAACCATCTAGATAAGCTAAAGCACATTTAAGTTGTGTATTATTCTATTAGTAAATTAGGCTATAAACCCTTATTCTGACTCCTGTACGTCGCCAAACTTACGGCTCCCCTACCTGACTCCTTTCTCAACTATTGATTTAAGTGGGTAACAGTTTACTATATGACAAGACCAAGTTAAAAAATAGCGATTTGGATTTAGTTTATCCTAAATCATTAAACATCAATCATTAAATAGTTCTTAAAAAAATATCCCCTGAATAACCATGAAATCATCTTTAGTTATCCTCTATCATCGCGAACCTCATGACGAAATAATCAAAGATGGCAAAATTCATTATGTACCGAAAAAAAGCCCTAATGGCATTGTGCCAACTCTGAAAAGCTTCTTTGCCGATGTCAATCAAGGGACATGGATTGCTTGGAAACAAGTTAACCCAGAACAAAAAGATCAATTTGAGGAGCGAGTTAATATTGAGGGGGAAGCTAACTATAATGTCCGACGTATTCCTTTAGATGATGAACAAGTAAATCAGTTTTATCACATCACTTCTAAAGAAGCTTTTTGGCCGATATTACATTCTTTTCCCTATCATTTCACCTCTGAGACTGCGGAGTGGGAAAATTTTAAAAATATTAATCGTCTATTTGCCGAAGCTGCCTGTGAAGAAGCTGCTGATGATGCCCTCATTTGGGTTCATGACTACAATTTGTGGCTAGTACCCCAGTATATTCGGCAGTTAAAACCTGAAGCGCGAATTGCCTTTTTTCACCACACTCCTTTTCCTTCAGTGGATGTATTTAATATACTGCCTTGGCGTGAGGCGATCGCTGAAAGTTTATTGTGTTGTGATATTGTCGGCTTTCATATTCCCCGTTATTCGGAAAACTTTGTTAATGTTGTCCGTAGTTTAAAAACAGTCAAAATACTCAAACAAGAAGCCGTCAATGGGCATATGACTCCTGTAGGTACTGCCTTAGCTGAACCATCAATGACCACCCAGTTAAGCTATCAAGGACAGATTGTTAATATTGATGCTTTCCCTGTAGGTACAAATCCCCAACATATTGAATCGATTCTAGAACACACAGAAACCAAAGATCGACTCGATGAACTTAAAGAAGAATTGGGGGGCAAAAAACTCATTATTGCTGCTGGACGAATAGACTACGTTAAAGGTAATGAAGAGAAATTAACAGCTTATAGTCGTTTACTAGAACGTCGTCCCGATTTACACGGTAAACTCAGTTTTGTGATGACCTGTGTGCAACCTGCCCCTGGAATGCGCGTCTATAAAACAGCCCAAAGTACTATTGAGCAATTAGTAGGTCAAATTAATGGTCGTTACGGCAAACTAGACTGGATGCCTGTGCGGTTATTTACTCAACCTATATCTTTAACCCATTTAATTGCTTACTATAAAGCAGCAGATATCTGCTGGACAACTCCCTTGCGAGATGGTCTAAATTTAGTAGCTAAAGAATATATTGTCGCTCATGGAGGCGAAGATGGTGTTTTAGTACTATCAGAATTTGTAGGTGCAGCCATCGAATTACCCGAAGCAATTTTAACTAATCCTTATTCCTTAGACGGAATGGATCGAGCGATCGAACAGGCTTTAGCTATGACACCAGAAGAACAAAAAGAACGGATGACCAAAATGTATCAAACTGTCACTAAATATGACGTTAAATATTGGGCAGATCGTCTGCTAAATCAATTTCAAAACCTCAAACATGAAACCGTTAATTCGGCTGCATAATCTGGCGTTGGTAATTGACAGTATGATGTACAAAGTCTTACTGTTCGTCGCTGTTAGCTGTTAGCTCTTAATATTTTTGCTGATTTTATTAGCAATTTGTTGATAAGTTCGCCAAAATAAGGGTTTATGACTAAAAAGGTGGGCAAATGCCCACCCTACTGAAAAATTTCTGAACAACTTCTTAAATATTTAATAGTTAGTCAGTACAGGTTGTGTTGAGTTTCATCTTTCATCCTTCATTTATATCTGACCACAATTAATTCTCCCTGCTGGCAGTCTCTCTCCTGCATTATTAGTGGGATAGGCGGTTAAAATCACGCCTCCATCCTTGCTAACTTTAATCCCTCTAGCTAGTTGAATCTTGCCTTGACTAGTTTCTATAGGTTCAGGTGTGGTGTAAGTATCGTCAGTATATTGTCCAATGGCGATAGTATTTTGAGAAGTTAAAGGTACTTGACTGGTTTTTGCAGGTTGAGGTGTAATGTAGGTATCGTCAGTATATTGTCCAATGACGATAATATTTTGAGAAGTTAAAGGTAAATCTGGTGTGGGAGGAATACCACCTTTACCATTGATGATTAAATTATTCCTGGCTGCTGCTTCCCTGTTAGCTTGGCAAGCTTGTTCAGTAGTTTGTTCTGTTTCTATTACATTGCTGGGTAATTCTGTTGCTCCCTGAACAGGATTGATATCAGGGGTATTTATAGTAACAGTGCCATCTAAACCTCTAACTTCAGAACTAGCATTAATATCGTTGGTTAAATTATTTAAAGGACGTTCTTCAATTCCAAAAACTGATTCGGCATTAATAGTAATGTTTCCACCATTGCCTTGTGCGGCATTAGCAATAATATCGTTATTTTGGTTGGGAAACGCGACAATGAAATTACTATCGATAGTTAAATTACCACCGTTAGCATTGTTAGTAGCCTCAGCAGAAATAGTACTGTTATTGTCTAACACAACACTATCTGCTACCTGTAGTTGAATATTACCGCCTGTACCAAAACCAGTTTGCGCATTAATATCCGAATCTCCATTTAGATTTAAAGAATTAGCCTGAATAAATATATTGCCACTATTGCCTTCTCCAAGACTACGCGCTGAAATTAAAGAACCATCCAATATATCTAAGTTGTTGGTAGTTAGATTAATGGTTCCGCCATTTCCTATAGCTGTCCCTGCAACAGCACTTAAAATTCCACTAAACGAGCCTGTTCTCTCTTCACTACTTATGAGAATTGAATCTTGAGCATTGATAGTGATGCTACCTGCATTACCTTTCCCAGACGTAACATTTTGTATTGCTGCGCCGTTGAGGATCGAAAGATTGTTGGTATCAAGGTTAATTTGTCCTCCATTACCAACTCCGCCCTCAGCTACATCAGTAGAAATTAGAGTAGAAATTTCTGCCTCGTTTCCCTTATCTAACAAGATAGAATCTTCAGCATTAATAGTTATATTTCCTGCACTGCCTCTACCCTTAGTAGCACTATTAATTTGACTACCATTGGTTAATGAAAGCTTATTTGCAGTAACATCAATATTTCCAGCATTACCAATGCGATCGCCTAAATTACTGACGAAAATTCCCGCAGGTGATTCTACAACTTGCCCTTGAAACTCCACAGTTCCTGTACCAGCAATACTAAGAGTATCAGCTATATTAATAGTAATATCTCCTGCATTTCCTTGGATAATATTGTCAGGATTTTGTCCGAAAGTATTTGCATTTACAGAGCCTCCATTAGTCAAAGAAAGGTTATTCGCCGTAATATTTATCTCGCCTCCATTGCCTCTACCTGAAGTGCTAGCATCTACACTCGCAATATTAGATATAGCAAAATCTCCAGTGGAAATTTGAATGTTGCCGCCAGTACCTTCTGCGGTTGTCAGAACTGAGCTATTAATCCCACTAAAATTTCCTCCCTGAGAGCCTATTCCATTTATAGTGATGCTTTCTGTAGAATTAATATCGATGTTCCCTGCATTGCCTTTACTGAAAATACTGGCATTTATCTGTCCTCCATTGCGGAGAGAAAGCTTGCTGGTATTAATCCTAATATCGCCTGAATTACCTTGTGCATCATCAGGTCCTACACTGCTATTAATGGCACTGGGTATGGATGAAATTCCCTCTCCATCAACAGCAAGAGAATCTTTCACATTGATATTAATATCTCCGCTATCTCCAACACCCGCAACATTACTTGATATGTTACCACCATTGTTTAAAGTAAGATTTTGCGCTGTTATGCTAGTAATTCCCGAATTACCTTCTCCAGAAGCCTGAACAAAACTATTAACAGCACTATTAAAAGAATCGTTGCTACCGTTAATAGAGATATTTTCCCTAGCATTAAGAGTTATATCGCTACTATTTCCTTGCCCAGTAACAAAGCTATTAATAGCACCACCATTAGTTAAAGATATGTTGCGAGCGGAAATGTTAATTTCACCTGCATTGCCAATGGCATTATCCGATAAAGAATTACTAATTGTTGTAATTACACCATCTTGCCCATCGACAACAACATTATCAGTCGCATTAATATTGATATCACCTGATTGAGCTTCAGCAAATCCTGAATCTTTAGATATACCGTTGAAGAAATTACTGCCAGAAGTAATTGATAAACTTTTAGCATCTAATTGAATCGAACCGCCTTCTGCTCCACTCACAAAAACATTAGAACCATTGGCAAAAGAGACATCTTCAGTCGCATCGATAGTTACATTTCCCCCTCTATCCTGCGTGCCTCCACTAGCAAATAATGCTGATTCATTTACAGTTAAAGAACCTGTATTAAGTTTTATATTTCCAGCTTGACCTGATGCCATGTCATCAACAGATGCACTAACGGACACAATTGCAGAGTCAGTTAGTGAAACATCACCTCTGGCAATAGCATCAGGAAAACTTAGGTTGTTATCTTCCGTAAAGCCGATTATCCCTGATTCAGTTAATCCTCCCAACTCAATTCTTCCTTCTGGTGCGAATACAATTCCACCATCTTCTATGCTGACGTTGCCACCAATTAAAGAAATATTTTTACCTACCTCTACTTCCAAACCATCGCCTGTAGAAGCTCGATTAACAATATCTCCAGGCTGATCGCGAAAACCTAGACCAATGGGCGCATTAATCGTTAACACAGGCGGATTCTCTAAATCAGTCGCGCTAAATTCTCCATCCTCAAACAAAATACTACTAGCACTACTGCTATAAAATGAACCACCGACATCTAATCTGGCATTCTCCCCAAAAATAATTCCAGCAGGATTAATTAAAAATAAATTGGCACTACCGTTAGCACTAATTAAACCATCAATGTTGGAAATATTACCGCCTGTAACTCGACTGAAGATATTAGCAATATCATTGGCGTTCAAAAAAGCAGCCTCATTGCCAGTCTCAACGGAAAAATCTTGAAAACTATGAAATAAATTACCGCCTCGCGTTTCTCCTCCCGTAATCTCAGCCACATTGCCATTTTGATTGACTTGAGTGTTGACTGTGCCGTCAGAAGTAACTTGAGCTATTGAGATATCGCAGGCTAAAAAAAGAAAGCCGAAAGTACACAGAGCAAATTGAAATAGAGAAGTAAACCTTAGTCGACTGATGATATACAGAAAGGCGCGAAGAGCAAGAAACTTTGACACAGTAGTATTATTGTTGGGTTTAAATATAGAGCTTCAAGAATACTACCATTTCAATCGCTTCTTGTTCGGCTAAATTTTCAATTATTTTACAGTTTGAAACTATAGCTCTAAATGTCTTAACTTGCTACAGCTATATCTGACCACAATTAATTTTCCCTTCTGGCAGCCTTTCTCCTGCATTATTAGTGGGATAGGCGGTTAAAATCACTCGACCATCTTTTGTAAATTTAATCCCTCTGGCTAGTTGAATTTTGCCTTGACTAGTTTCTATAGGTTCGGGAATAGCAGATGCAGAAGTGACTTCACCATTAACGATGAGATTTTGGGAAGTTAATGGCTGATCTGGTGTGGTCGGCATACCACCTTTTCCTCTCACGATTAAAATATTATTAGCTAACGTTTCTCGGTTAGCTTTACAAGCTTGAGCAGTAGTTATTTCTGGTTCGACTACATTGCTTGGTAATTCTGTTGCACCTTGAACAGGATTAATATCAGGAGTAAAAATTGACACCGTACCATCTAAACCTCTAACTTGGGAACTAGCGTTAATATCGTTAGTTAAATTATTTAGAGGACGTTGTTCAATTCCCAATAAAGACTCGGCATTGATAGTAATATTGCCTCCCTGTCCTTGTTCTGCACTAGCAATGATATCGTTATTGCTGTTTGGATCGGCGATAATAAACCTAGCATCAATATTTAAGTTGCCACCATTAGCCTGATTAAAAGCTTCAGCAGAAATAAAATTATTATTTTTGAGGATAATATCTTTTGTAGTTTTAAGAGTAATATTACCCCCTTCTCCAGCTTGAGTATCCGCAGCTATTGAACCGTTATTAACCAATTCAATCGAACCAGATTTAATATTGATACTTCCACCATTACCTGTTGAACTTTCAACTGAACTAGCAAATATTCCAGTTTCTAAAGCTGTATCTTTGAGTATTTGCTCAAAAAATGGAGAATCAGGAGGAGGATTTTGATTGTCGATTGAAATAGTATCCCTAACATTAAGTTGAATACTACCTGCATTACCACCACTATCTCCAGAGGTAACTATTTTCCCTCCATCACTTAAATTGATCTGGTTAGCAATAATGTTAATATTTCCGCCATCAAAGTCATTTTCAGTCAACGCATCGATCACTGCACCATTATTGAGACTTAAAGTGCCAACGTCCAAGAAAATATTACCAGTGTTACCCACAGAACCTTCCTTAACATTGCTTGAGATTAAAGCAAAATTAGTTAGAGAGAGTTGAGGAGTAGAAATAGTAATATCCCCTGCATCTCCGATAACATCCTTTTGTACCTGAGATAAAATTGCACTCAGGGTTGTTCCTAAGTCTTCACCACCTCCACCATCTATAAAAATTGAATCACTGGCATTGATATTTATATTCCCTGCATTTCCTGCCGATTGATTATCTGTCAAGATAAAAGAAAATTTTTCATTAATAGCAAGAGTACCTGTATTGATCGCAATATCTCCTACATTACCTGTTCCACCTTCAATTACTTGGGATTGAATGTTAGAGTTTTCGTTGAGAACAATGCTATCTTTGTTGTTAATAGTGACATTTCCTGCATCTCCTGTACCTTCCCATATTAGACCAGCGATCGCTCCTGCATTCATAGTAATATTATTGGTATTGAGAATAATATCTCCAGTACTTCCTTGGGAAAAACTATCAGCAGTTATTCGAGCTTGTTCGCTAATTTCTAAAAGATCAGTATTAATAATAATTGCCCCACCATTACCAGTTGCATTACTCAGATTGTCTGGATTATCTCGGCGATTAGGTACTGTTCCTACGTGATTATTTATTTCTGTCCCCAATCCTACCAAAGGACGACCTGGGCCAATTAACTTAACTGAATCAGTGGCATTAATTGTAATATTTCCTGCTTGGGAATTAGTTGAACCTCCACCTTCAGCTATTCCTGCAAATATTTTGCTTTGTCCTGAAAGTAGCAAATTTTTGGCATTTATATTAATCAGGCCTCCACTATCTCCACGAACCTCTACTTTACTGTTTTCGGTCAAAGAAACATTACTTCTTGCTACATCGTCTGGATAAGTTAAACTGCCGTCGTTATTGAGGGTAATTGTTCCTGCTTGAGACAGTCCTCCTAATTCTACTATTCCCTCTGGTGCTGTAATTCCTGCGATATTTTCTAAGACGATATTTCCCCCAATTAAAGCGAAAGTTTGTCTAGGATTCACTTCTAACCCGACGGAATTAAAAACTGTAAAATTTTCTTCGGCAAATTCTTCACTAAAATTTTCATCTAAAACTCTGGAAGTTAAACCAAAATTAGAACGATTAACAATATCCCCTGGTTGATCTCGAAAACCCAAACCAATGGGCGCATTGATTGTTAACACAGGAGGATTCTCTAAGTCTGTCGCGCTAAATTCCCCGTCCTCAAACAAAATACTACTGGCACTACTGCCATAAAATGAACCACCGACATCTAATCTGGCGTTTTCACCAAAAATAATCCCCGCCGGATTAATTAAAAATAAATTAGCACTACCGTTAGCACCAATTAAACCATCGATGTTAGAGACATTACCACCTGTAACTCGACTGAAGATATTAGCGATATCATTGGCGTTTAAAAAAGCAGCTTCGTTGCCAGTACTAACTGAAAAATCCTGAAAACTATGAAATAAATTACCGCCTCGCGTTTCTCCTCCCGTAATCTCAGCCACATTGCCGTTTTGAGTGACTTGAGTGTTGACTGTGCCGTCAGAAGTAACTTGAGCTATTGAGATATCATTAGCTAGGAAAAGAAAGCCGAAAGTACACAGAGAAAATTGAAATAGAGAAGTAAACCTTTGTCCTCTGATGATGCACAGGAAGGGGCGAAGAGAAAGAGACTTTGACACGTTAGTATTATTATTTAGTTTGAATATAGAGATTCAAAAATACTACCACTTCACTCGCTTACTCTCGGCTAATTTTTAATTATTTTAAAGTTTGAAAAGATTGACTTAAAAACCTAATGACTTTTGACTTTTGATAAAACTGGTCTTCGTATGCCTGATCTAAGATATAACTATGGCGTAAGTTGATTTTGAGGTTTTCTGATGTCCTCAACTGATGATTATCCCCAGGGCGATAATTTTTCTGCTAATGATGAAAGTAATCGCCAAATGGAGTCCCAGCCTGATTCATGGTTGAGTTTAGAAGTATATGTTAAAGCTAATCACCCTGAATTATTAAGGGGTTTGGATCAATGGTTGCAATTAAATTTGATCAGCGAAGCCCAAGTTAAAAAATTATGTCGTAATCATTTAAGCTGTGCTTTACCTGTAAGAGAAACAGTACCAGTTATCCCAGAAAGTCAATCACAGACAATAACAACCACAGAGTCAGCTGTAATAGTTTCAGATATTCCCCCTCCTAATATTCTGGTTCGTTTATGGCAAGGATTGTTAGATGAATTAAGTATTCGTTGGTTATTATTTTTGGGTATATTTTTAATTATTATTTCTTCTGGAGTTTTGGCTGCTAGTCAGTGGCATAATTTTCCTGGGTTTGGACAATATTTGATTCTTTTAATTTATACTATTGGCTTTTGGGGTATTGGTTTTTGGTCAGGTAAACAAGAGAATTTAAGACTTACTTCTCAGACATTAAATGGAATTACGACTTTACTTGTACCGATTAATTTTTGGGCAATTAGTCAATTTGCTTTAGGCAAAAATATTGGCGAAATAGTAATTATTGTTATTGCTATCATTGCTTTAACAAGTATAATTTATTTGGCATCACGATTAAAAAATCAAAGTAATCATCAATTAATCATACCTCTATTTTTAAGTCTTAGTTATCTGCATTTAGGTTGGCATTTTGCTTTTATACCTTTAATAGCTGTTTATGTTGGTATTATTGCTATAAGCTTTCTCTATTATCGATCGCCACTATTACAACGACAATATTCTTTAGTCAATTTTTTATTTTTATTAGCTGCTTGGTCATTATTATTGGCGAGAGGTTTAAGTAGTAGTATAACTATTAATTATTTTGCCAATTATAGTTTGGCAGTTGCTCTACTAGGTTGGCTTTTAGGTACTATTAATTTAACTAACGTTAGCACAAGTAATTTAGAAGAATCTACTCAAGAGACAACTGAACTTGTAAGTAAAGTTTGGCAGTTTATTAGCTTGGTGATTTTAACTGCTGCTTGGGTGATGTCTGTTTCTGGTGGAATATTGCGATCGCATTATTTTTTTTGGCAGACATTAGGTATTAATATTTTAGCCATTCAACTATTTAGTCAAAGATTAACTCTTGATTGGCGCAAGCGTGATTTAACTGTTATTTTTCTTCTGGGTTTACAAACTCTATATCTCTCTAAAGAATTAATTCCTAATAATTTCCGCACCCAGGCTTTAGATTTGGCAGTGACTATTAGTAAAACCGACTATTTACCTGAGTCAGTCTTTGGTATAACTCTTTTTCCCTACGTTATTTTATTTGTCTGTGTCGCTACTTGGTTATACCGTCGTCAGAAATCAGAATTGGCTATCTATGCAGAATGTTTAACTTTACTATTGGGTATTGCCTTAACTTGTCTTAGCTTTTCTAATCCCATTTGGCGATCGCTAAATCTCTTCTTATCTACTTTAACTCTTGGTTACGTAAGCTGGATTCGTCAGCCAGCCAGAATCTCTTTGATTTATGCTACGCATCTATTGGGATTAGTTACTGTTGTTAATCTTATTACAGTTAACTTTCCTAATTTAAGTCAATCTGTTTGGGGCAGTATTTTAGTTGGGTTAATGGGGGTTGAATGGTATATCTATCTTCGCCAAGTAAAACAACCCAGAATTTATTGGCAGTCTAATTTTTTATCACTACTAAAACAAAGCTGTTGGTATTTTGGTTTATTGTTAGCTGCTAGTAGCTATGTTGGCTTTTTAGCTTCAATTCAGACAAACGTTACCCCGAATACTTGGCGTTGGGGATTAGTTTGGTTAATTACCCCTAGTATCCTCACTTTAATTGCTAAATATACTCGCAGGCTACAACAGCGTCAGTTAGTCACTTATCTGAGTTGTATCGCTTTAATTGCTGCACAATTACTAATTTATGGGCAATGGTTAACTCGTTTGTTGGGTTTGGCTGTGGCAGTGGGATTGATGTTTATCAATGCCTATCATTGGCGACGTATTAGAATCACGGTAATCCATCTTGGTTTTTGCCTGGGTTTGATTGCAAATATATGTAGCCTTGTAGTTAGCGGTTGGAATTGGCTGGTAGTTGGTGCAGTCGCTATTCTAGGTTTATATCTATGCCGTCAATATCTCCAACAAATTCTAGACACGCCGAGATTTGATTATATTTCTCAACGTAATGCCCACGGAATTTTAGGAGTCGGAGTAGAAACTAGAAACTATAAATTGATTGGCAAATATCTCAAAGCAACTGACTATTGGGCGATCACGTTAATTATCGTCGAAATTACTTGCTTGAGCTTGATTTATGGTCAGATAAGCCAATTTAACGCTGATATTCAGTATCTTTTCAGCATCATCGTCATTACTACTGCAATTATTTGGCGTTACCGACAACAACCTAACAATTGGATTTTATATACTCTAGTTTGGCTAGGGGAATTATTCGGAGTCGGGGTAACTTTTTGGCTGGGAGGTAATGGTTTAACTGGCGCAATTACCAATCTCTTTATGGGCTTCTTAGCCTTGGGTTTTATGCGGTGGTTAACTCTCAAGACTTCTCCTTGGGCAGAATTAAATCTTAATCATATTCCCTTAATCTATGCTGGTTTAGCAATATTATGGCGACTCTCTTACTTTAATGCCTCTACAGGCTGGTTAACCCTGGGAGTGGCTTTAATTCTAATCAATACCAAACATTCAAATCGCCAACTAACTAAAATCACTAGCTATCTTGGCTTTGCAAGTATCACTTTTGGGATCTACGAAATAGTAATCTATCAAATGCAGCAGTCACTAGAAAGAAATACTGCCGATGGTTTAACTATCTTAGCTTTTGTAGCAGCAGCGATCGCTTTTACTTATCGTCTGGGTGCTTGGTGGTATCGTCAACGACAACATACAACTTTGTGGCATCTCAGTTTGAGAAAAGTAATTGTTATCGCTCATCTTCATTGGGCAATTAGTAGTATTTTAAAAATTTTTGCTGCTAGTATCGCCGTTGAAAGTGCCACTCCCCGTCTTACTTATCTTAGTATTTCTACTAGCTTTTGTCTTGGTGCTTACGCTCTTATTCAAGGCAGAGATCGTGATCCAGAAGTCACTTCCAATAGAGTTAATGACTGGTGGGTATACATAGGTTTAGTAGAAATTACTGCCACTTTAGTTTACAGTCGCCTGATTATCAGTAAACTAAGCTTGTTCGATCCTTGGCGCGTTATCTTTACCTGTGCTGTAGCCTTGGCAATTTATCAAATACCTTGGCAGAATTTAGGCTGGCGAGTTACTCCCTGGCGACATACTGCTTTAATTATCCCTGCATTGATGGCTTTGGTGACAGCCGAAGATATTTCCTATTTCAGTTTATTAGTTACAGTGCTTTTTTATCTCCGTATTGCCTATGCACAAAGAAATTTACGTTGGACTTATATCAGTCTAGGATTTCTTAACTGGGCTATTATTAGATTGGTTTGGCAATATAATTCTGAATTTCTCTTGCTGGCAGGAATTATGAGCTTATCCATTCTTTATATCGCTCAAGTCGATCCTTATCTAAAATCTCATCGCCAACCACGCCACTATGTTCGTCTGCTGGGTAGCAGTATCCTCTGCATTACTGCTTTATTTTATCAAGAGCTAGGTATTGTTCCTGGCGTAATTAGCTTTAGTTTAATTTTTCTGGGTTTAGGTTTAAAAATCCGTGCCTTCTTATTTGCAGGTACAACTACACTAATCTTAACTGTTATCTATCAGCTAATCATTTTAGTTGTAACTTATTCTTTCTTCAAATGGATTATTGGCTTACTAGCAGGAATTTGTTCAATTATTATTGCTGCCAAATTTGAGCAACAACGCGCTCGCCTTAATAATCAATTACAAAACTATGCTAATAAATTGCACCATTGGCAGTAAAAAAAGTTGCAAATTATTAACTTCAAATCTAGCGATTCTCAACTAATAACGTACAACTATCTTAATAATTAACTTAACCAATAATGAAATTTAATGGCAATTATCTATAAATCTAATAGAGCAATATGATTAACAAATCCTGGAATTACTTTAGATTTTGCATCTAAAGATGGCGCATTAGCTGGTTTGTTACCGAAGTTTAAAAATAAATAAATGCAAAAAGTCATGATTCCTGCCAATAACATTCTTTCCAACATAAACTATTCCTCTTCCACCTCTCCTTACCGTTTAGTATGTCTTATATAGGAAAATTTAGCTAGAGTAATGTTACTAAATCGACACTTCTAAACCAAAACTTTAAAATTACTTTATAAATTCCTTAAAATGTGGAAAAAGGTTCTCATTGTTCTGAGAGAGGTGATGAGAGACAGTTAGTATCTTGGTTTTTTGTTAATAGTTAAGTTGTAAGTAGGTAGGTGGAATAATTCATAAAACCCAAGTAATTAACCTCTTCCCTATACCCTATCCCCTAACACCTAACCCCTGCCAAAACTATTTCATATTTAATTACACCCACCTACTTACTTTATTCTTGATAGAAAAACATTAGTATTTTATCTTGATCCAAATACCTTGTTCTTTCTGGTAAAACTTCGCTTACGATTTAAATTAAATTTTTGGCGAAAAATTAGGACAAAAAACCCCAAGTCTTCAACCAAGTATCTTTTCCAGAGTCTACCTGGTTCGGATACCAATCGATAAAGCCATTCTAAACCAGCCTTACTCATCCAGGCGGGAGATCTTTTAAGATTGCCAGCTTCAAAATCTATAGTTGCACCAATTGCTAAGAAAGTTTTGATGTTGGTTAGCCTTGATTTATGTTGGCAAATCCATTTTTCCTGTTTTGGCGCACCTAAACCTACAGCCAAGACGGTTGCACCAGAATTATTGATTATGTCTATAATTTTTCTACATTCTCTGGGATCGTTTTCAAATCCTAAAGGTGGAGAATAACAATCTACTACCATGTTACGAGCAACCGTAGAATTAATGTTGTCGCGTGCTTGATCAGCGACTCCTACTAACCCACCTAACAAAAAGATTTTGACGCTTTCATCATTGCCATAATAGCGATAAAAGGCAGGGAACAAATCAGAACCAGAAACTTTTTCGCTAATGGGTTGACCTAAAAACCGCGAAGCAAACATAATTAGCTGGCTATCACAAACTCGATAATCTGCTTCTTGATAAACTCGATAAAATTCACGGTCTTTTTGTAGCTTCACTAAATGATCTACATTAGGGGTAAATACCACTCCACCAGTAGCGAGCTTTTCTAAAAGCTCTTGCATACCTATATTATCGATGGCAATATCTAAAATATTTACTCGCTTAGGATTCATTGCTATTTCTTACTGAATATTTCTACTTTATATTTAGGGTGGATAATTTAGGTTCTAATCAAATACGGAGAACTGGTGAAATTTATGCTCTTGAGTAATTTTTACTAGAAAAATGTAATTAAGCAGGTAAAGGTACAGATAAACTGCACTTTGATTTCGATATTGGAGAAATTCAAGCTGATATACCCAAGATTTGGCTATTTTAGTATAAGATAAAATTTATTTTTGTTACAATTGAGCGTTTTAGTCCATAAACTAGCGAAAATTAAAGAAAACGTAGGAATGAACGATTAATAGTAATATTTTTTACTTAAGTACATATTACAGTAAAGTTCTTTAGTTTAGTTGCACTACTATGTAATTATTCAGTAAAGTTTCTTGGGTTAATAAATCTTCAATAGTTATACGTAAGTATCTTTGCGGATCAATATTAAACATCAGCTTAAGGCGATCGCTCCCTGGATTACCCAAGGGACTAAGTTGAGCGATTGTCCGCGCTCCTTCACGGTCATTCAAAGGCTGAACCGTAGTATTTGCAGTATCTACAGACCGAGTTATTAAGCGATCGCCATCAAAATATACTTCTGTGTTGGCGATTTGTGTGCCTAGTTCTCCAATAATTAATTCGATGCTACTTTGATTAGGGGTAGAAGCTCCCAAAACTATTTCTACTGGTTTTTCTGTAGGATAAGGCTGTCCTGTTTTAATAATCGGATGCCATCCATGACTATTAGTTTTACGATTCCAGTAACGAATCCCATAGCTATGGTATAAAAAGTCTTTAACTTCAACGGTTTGCGCCACCTGCAATGCTCCTGTAGCGATCGCCTCGAAGTGATATTTACTCTTTACATTTTCTTCATCAAAATACTGTTTCACCCAATTTTGAACAGCAGGTATTTGTACTGAGCCACCTACCAAAAGTACGGAGTCGATATCACTAGTTTCTACCCCATTACGTCTTGCTTGCTGCAAAACCTGAGTCATTAAGTCATCGAGTCGCGCAAAAAATTGCCGTTGCTCTAGAATACTGTTAAAGCGATCGCGATCTAGCTCTAACTCATAAGTTTCTAAAGTTTCATCATTAAAATAAACCTCTTTGGCTTCTGTAGTCTCAGACAGCTTAATTTTCAACCGTTCAGCTAAACGAGTCGTCAAAGTGGACTTTGGCAATGCTTGTGTCTCGGCAAAATAATCCACTAACCAATTATCTATATCTGCACCCCCTAAATTATCCCCAGCTTTGGCAAGCACACGAGCAGTATTTTTTTGCTGTGCCGAATTTTCCCCTAGCATTTTTTTACCCCACTTGAGAATATATCCGCGAGTTTGGGGATTTTTAGAAGCTAATTGTACTAAAGATAGATCAATTGTGCCACCGCCAAAATCTACTACCAGTAATAATTCTTGCTCTGCTGCACCATAACCCAAAGCAGCAGCAGTTGGCTCATCCAAAATTCTAATTTGCTCTACCGCTAACGATTGACATACTTCCATTAACCAAAGGCGATAAGATTCAAAACTATCAACGGGAACAGTCAAAACCAAAGATTGCAGAGTTTCGCCTGTCTCTCCCTGCAATTTCTGAATCAACTCCCGTAAAAACCATTCCCCGATCTGTTCAAAAGAGAGTTGTCTACCATCTAGTTCAGGTAAAAAACCTTGAATTTCTGTACCTATACCGCGTTTAAAACTACGAAAAAAACGGGCATTATTTCCAAAATCCCAACCCCGATCTCGTACCCCTTGTCCTGCAACTATTTTACCTGTTGCTGCATCCTCTACATAAACCAGGCTAGGAATTAGAGGAGGCAGAGAACTAAGCTGTTGAGATAAACCTGATAACTTTACAAGTTCACCTTTGGCTATAGCTGGATTCCAGCGAGCGATCGCTGTATTACTAGTACCAAAATCAATCGCGTAGGAGCTAGTTAGACTGGAACTATTGACCATGCGAAATGTTAAATCTAAATCAATTAAGTAAGTTTGTCGTCAATTAGTTTATCGTTTTTATTCTGTAGTAAGTAAGAAATAATAAGTAGAGAGTTGAGAAGACAATAAAGAAAAGAAAGCTAAGAGTTAAAAGCTAGTTAATAAACAGCGTAGTCTATCCAATTGAAAACTGTTGTAATTCATGCAATACGCAAACGATGATATAAACTGCGGTTTTCGCGAACTGATTCAAACATCGGATCGAGATGGATAGTTGTCTCGCCACTACCCAGAAATAAATACCCGTCAGACTTTAACTGTCGCCGTACTTTTCTTAAAATCTCTTGTTTAGTATTTGTGCCAAAATAAATCAGTACGTTTCTTAAAAAGATAATATCGAGTTGGGGTAAGCTCGTCCAAGGGTGAATTAAATTCATTTGAAAAAATTCCACCATTTGACGAATTTCATCATCTATCAGCCAACCTCTTCCTTGGCGGTGAAAATAGCGATCGCGCAAAGCTATGGGTAGTCCTCGATTGATTTCGAGAGAACTATAATACCCAGAACGACCGCGATTTAAGATTTTGCCAGATATATCACTAGCTAAAATGCGGATCTGCCAATTTCTTAAAATAGGAAACTGCTCTCGAATCAGCATGGCAATACTATAAGGTTCTTGTCCACTCGAACAAGCAGCACACCAAATATTAAGAGTACGAACGTTATTTCTTTCTTCGATTAAAGTTGGTAGGACTAAAGATTTAAGAGTTTCAAAGGGTTGCTGATCTCGAAAAAACGAAGTTTCATTAGTTATAAGAGCTTCGATCGCGCTTATATGTAAATCGCCAATAGGTTTAATTTTTAAATGTTTTACTAATGAAGCTATTGAATCAAAACCTGCCGATCTTGCCAACGGTTCAAGATGTAATTTAGCTAGATAATCTTTATCGGGTTCGAGAATTACTGCTGAATGTTTGCGAACTAGCCCCCGAAGATAGTCAAAATCAAACGGAGGTTGGTTCATGGTTTGGATTAGATTTAGTTGAATTGAAGGAGCGATCGCGAACACGGTTAATTAATTCTTCGGCGATCGCATCTAAGGGAAGAACGCGATCGGCAAGTCCTGCATTGACGACAAAACCAGGCATCCCCCAGACGACGCTACTAGCTTCATCTTGAGCGATAATTTCGCCACCCACATGACTAATTTCCCGACAACCTTGGAGTCCGTCCTGTCCCATGCCCGTTAAAATTACTGCAATAGTGCTGAACTTATCCCTACATAATGGCGCGATCGATCGCAATAAAACATCTACCGAAGGACGACAAGAATTTTCGGGTGGATTTTGATTTGTCTCTAAAAACAACCCATTTACATCTCGCTTAACGGTCAAATGATAATCACCAGGAGCGAGCCAAACACACCCAGGAGTTAATCTTACTCCCGATCGCGCCTCTTCAACTTGCAAAGGACATTTAGCATTTAATCTTTCTGCCAATAACTTAGTAAATACTGGAGGCATATGTTGCACGATCGCGATCGGCACAGGAAAATCTGCGGGTAACTGAGATAATAAACTTCCCAAGGCATTTGGGCCACCAGTCGAAACGCCAATTGTTACTAGTTCGATCTCTTTTGAAGAGGGTGTAGGGAAAAAGAAAGTAGGAGAAGCGTGGGAAGCAGAGGAGGCGGAGGAAGACTTATTACTTATTACTTCTAACTTTTGACTTTTGACTTTTGACTTCTGCCTTCTGCCTTCTGCCTTCTTCAAAGCTTTAATCTTAGGAATCAAAGTCTCTTGAATATGGCGATCGGCTGCTTCAACGCTACCCGAATTACTGGGTTTGGTCGCATAATCCGACGCGCCTAAAGTTAAAGCATCGAGGGTAGCTGTAGCTCCAGTGTAGGTTAGAGTACTAAACATAATTACTGGAAGCTGGGGATGGGTTTTACGAAGTTCTGTTAGGGTTTCTAGTCCGTTTAAATCGGGCATATCGACATCTAAAATCACGATGTCGGGATTGACTTGGGATAGTTTTGCCAGGGCAATACGTCCAGTCGCAGCCACACCAACTACTTCTAGTTCGGGATCGGCTGAGAGTATTTTTTTTAGACGACTACGGACTACTACTGCATCATCAACAATGAGAATGCGGATTTTAGGCATATATATTATTTATTAAAAAGTTTTTTTAAAAAGTATTAATGGTAAGGCGAGGCACACCCCACCCTACTCAAACCCGAAAACGATTGATAATTGCTTGTAAATCTGCTGCCATGCGAGTTAGTTCGCTTGCTGCTTGTGAGGTATTACTTGCGCCAGTAGTAGTACTTTGAGCATTTTGGGCGACGAGGGAAATATTTTTGGCAATATCTGACGAACCTTGGGCTGCTTCGGCTACATTACGAGCGATTTCGCTAGTTGTGGCAGTTTGTTCTTCTACCGCCGAGGCGATCGTATTTTGGATGTCGTTGATGCGATCAATCACTGCTGTAATTTCGCTAATTGCTTCTACTGCGCCTTTAGTATCGCTTTGGATTGCTTCGATGCGATCGCTGATGTCTTCAGTCGCTTTGGCTGTTTGTTTGGCTAATTCTTTAACTTCATTAGCAACTACAGCAAAACCTCTACCTGCATCACCAGCACGGGCAGCTTCGATGGTAGCATTGAGGGCAAGAAGATTTGTTTGTCCTGCGATTGAAGTAATGACTTTGATGACTTTACCGATTTCAATACTGCTTTGACCGAGTTTATTAATAGTTTCGTTAGTGGTATCGGCAGTTTGAACGGCTGAAGTGGCTACTTTTGCTCCCTCAGAGGCATTTTTAGCAATTTCGCGGATGCTGGCGTTCATTTCTTCGACGGCGGTTGCTACCGTTGTGGCATTTTGAGAGACTTGTTCGGCAGAAGCAGAGACAGCGATCGCTTGTTCGGCAGTTTGATTAGCATCATCGGTCATATTTTTGCTGACGGCGGTAACTTCTGACGATGAGGCTGCGACAGTTGTGGATATTTCTGTCATTGAAGCGATCGATTCACGTAGATTGGCGATAGTTTGATTGATGTTTTCTGTTAAAGATTTATATTCGCCGACGTTTTCTACTTCAATTTGTTGGGTAAGATTGCCCTGAGAAACTATCTGCATAATCTCGGCAATACTACGAAACTGTTGGGCGAGTTTGACAGACATACGGTTGACGTTATCGATTAATTCTTGCCAAGTTCCTGCTGCATTCTCAACCTTGACTTGAGTGTTGAGTTTTCCTTCAGTACCAATATCGCGGGCTACCTGAGTAACTTCGGTGGCAAAGACATTAAGTTGATCGACTAGTTCATTAACGATCATGCCAACACGTAATAATCCGCCCTCAAGTTTTCTACCTTTAATTTTTAACTCCATTTTCTGAGTTAAATCCCCCTTAGCGATCGCAGTTAAAACTCTTTCTGCTTCGGTTGTGGGTATGACCAAATTATCAATTAAAGTGTCGATTGCCTTGGCACTTTCCGCCCATTTTCCTTTGGTTTTTTTGAGATTAAAACGTTCGTTTAATTTTCCTTCAATACCAACCCGATTACTGACATCAATCACACCATTAGCAAATGTTTCATTCAAACTTACCCATTGATTAAAAACACTGGCGAATTCTCCCAAACCATCATTCTCATCCAAACGCACCGACAAATCACCAGCAATTGCCATTTTCATTGCTTCTAATAAAGGCTGTAGCTCTTCGGATATCTTATTGTCAGTTTTCGATTCTGCTTTACGAGTTGTATTAGAAACCATAATTTAATTTGTTAATTGTTAACAGAAGGCAGAGGGCAGAAGGCAGAAGGCAGAAGGTTAATAAATTGGTGAGTTGCTAAATTTCAATTCTTTTAACTTCCTATCTCATACTTAATCCCTACTTTTGACTTTTGACTTTTGACTTTTGACTTTTGACTTTTGACTTTCCCACCCCCCTCCAAAACCTTCTCTGGATCGAGTATTAATAACAAGCGATCGTCAAGTTTGTATGCACCACTAACAAAATTGCGAATTGTACCTTGTAGGGTAGCGATGGGTGGCTCAAAATCTTCATCTGCTAATTCCAAAACATCGCCAATTTCACCAATCAGCAAACTTACCAATTCATCGTCATCATCACGAAGAATAATGTTGTATTGTTCTTGATCAGCCGTAATAGCTGTATCCGTTTCCATTCCCAAGCGAGACTGTAGATCAATAACAGGTAAGATCTGTCCGCGTAAATCAATCAATCCACAAATATCATCAGGCGCAAGAGGAATGGGAGTAGTAGGGCGATGGCGAATAACTTCTTGTATTGTTTGAATGTCAATACCAAAGTAGGTGTCATTAAGGTAAAAGGTAGTGAATTGGTTCATAGTTTTAAGAAGGCAGAGGGCAGAAGGCAGAAAAGAGGTAGTAGGTAGTAGGTAGTAGGTAGTAAATAAAAATATGTAGTCAATCAATTACCAATTACTCATTACTTCCTACTTTCTACTTTCTACTTATTAAAAGCGATCGCTTCTAAATCCAAAATTTCTGTTACTTGTCCTTGTACGGTGGCATAGCACTTAACCCCTGGACGACTTGCTGCTGCTTTGATTATTAAAGTTTCTTCGACAACATCAAGGAATTTTTCGATTACTAAACCAATGCTCTGGTTTTCATCGAGGGTAACGACAATAACTGCAAGTGATTCTTCATTGCTTTTTAGTTTGGTTAATTCACGTTTTTCTCCTGCAAATATTAAGTGCAAATCGATTAAAGACAAAATGCGATCGCGATATTGAACTACATATTGTTCTCCTAATTTTTCAATGGTTTTGATCGGAATTTCTTCTAGTCTGATGGCACGATCTAAAACAATCCCCATCCGCGTATTTTGTGGCCCTTCTGCAATTAAAATGAATTGTTTTTCTATATCTGTTTTCTGTAAAGGCGATTCGCGATTCGCCCCTACGACTGACTCTTGTAATTCCGCTTTACGAGCTAAACCAACCGCATCTAAAATTAAAGAAATGCTACCATCACCCAAAATTGTCGCTCCAGCGTAGATAGTTAAAGCTTTCAGTTGTTTGCCTAAAGGTTTGACCACAATCTCTTGGGTATCGTCGACGTGATCGACAACTAGACCATAATCATATTCATCGGCATCAATAACAACAATATTGAGGATTTCGGAATCGGCTTCGGTATCTTTAAGTTGCAGTACTTGATTAAGATAAATTAGGGGCAAAATTTTCCCCCGCAATCGATAGATGGGAACGTTATAAAATGTCTCAATCCTGCGTTCGATTTCTTCTTTACCTTCAATGCGTACTATTTCTTGTAAATTATTCTGGGCGATCGCAAATTGTTGTTTGCCACTAGAAACCAGCAAAGCGGAAATGATTGCCAGAGTTAAGGGAATTTTTAGTTGAAAGGTAGTACCGCGATCAAGCTGACTTTTAACTTCAATCGTGCCGTTAACTGCTTCTAAATTCTGACGCACCACATCCATCCCGACACCTCTACCCGACAGGCGCGTCACTTCTTCTTTGGTAGAAAATCCTGGTAAAAACATGAGTTTGATCGCCTCATGTTCGCTCATTGTCTCTGCTTGCTGGGCAGCGATCGCCCCTATTTGCTGCGCTTTTTGTTTAAGTTTGTTTGTGTCGATCCCTCTCCCGTCGTCGCTAATTTCAATGTTGATTTTGCCGTTTTCCTGAGATGCACGTAAACGCAATTGTCCCGTTGGTGGCTTGCTTAATTGGCTACGAACTTCGGGGGTTTCGATACCGTGATCGATACAATTACGAATTAAATGAGTGAGAGGATCTTTAATAGCTTCGAGAATACTGCGATCTAGTTCGGTATCCGTGCCTTCAAATTCGAGATTTACTTCTTTACCGCAGGATATTGCCAAATCTCTGACTAATCTGGGATAATTTCGCCAAATATTATTAATTGGCTGCATTCTAGTTTGCATAATTCCTGACTGCAAATCGCTGGTAATTAAATGCAAACGTTGACAAGTATTAGTTAACCCATCATTTTGTAATTCCGTAGAATGTTGAATAACTTGATTACGAACCAGTACTAGTTCCCCCATCAAATTCATCATGCGATCCAACAAGTCAATATCAACACGAATCGTTGATTCTACAGTTGAGGATTGGGTATCTAAAAAACTTGTGATGTTATGCCCTTGTGGTACTTTTGACTCCTGTAGGGGCGATTCGCGAATCGCCCCTACCTCTGATTTATTCTCTAATAACGCCTCAATCAACGCCGAATAATCTTCTTCCCCTTCGTCAGAAGTCGTCTCAATCGCACCCAGAATGGCTCTAATAGCATCAATAGTTTGTAGTAAATATGTAGCAATTTCTGGAGTTAAATCTTGTTTGCCATCGCGTAAATTGCCTAATAAATTCTCTCCAGCATGGGCTACTGCTTCCAACTTAGAAAACGCCAAAAATCCACAATTACCTTTAATACTGTGTAAAGCGCGATAAATACGATTTAAACTTTCTTGCTCGCCCGATACTTCTAAATTGAGAATATCTTTTTCTGCTTGGGCAAGATTTTCATAACTCTCGACCAAAAAAGCTTTAATGTCTTCTTCGTCTATATCAATCGAACCCATACACACAATGACAGATTTTTACCTAATAGCATTTGCCATCATATAAATCTTCAGGAATATTAAGAATCTATCTTGGGGTGGATGTTTGAACTACGGATTTACAGAAAAGTAAGGTAAGCCAATTTCTATTCCTCCTCTTTCCTTTTTTGTCTCTGTCCCTTTGATAGAGACATTTTATAACTTTTGACTTTTGACTTCTAAAAATATGACTTCAATCTTGATAGTGGATGACGCAGCTTTTTCACGCCGAATGATTAAAAAGTATTTACAAGTTGATGGCTATGATATTTTGGAGGCTACAAGTGGAAAAGAAGGATTAGAGATGGTAATAGATTGCCAGCCAGATGGTATTCTGACTGATTTACTGATGCCCGATCTCAATGGCTTTGAGTTTTTAGAAGCTTTACATAACAAAGGTTTGAATATTCCAGTTGCGGTTGTTTCAGCCGATATTCAAGATTCTTCACGTCAGCGCGCCCTAGAATTAGGGGCGACAGGTTTTGTCAATAAACCACCCAAGGAAGAAGAGCTTCGTCAAATTGTTCGTCAGTTGTTTCAATAAAACTACAAAGCTTAATGGATTATCTTACCTCTGAACAACTTGATGCCCTGCAAGAGATTGTCAACATTGGGATTGGACGAGCAGCAGCTATGCTTAACGAAATGGTTGATGCGCGGATTGCCCTAGAAGTTCCTACAATTCAGCTATTGAGTGCAGCTCAACTACGACAAGTGATGTTAGATCGCTTCAATTCTCAAAGTATTTCGGCGGTGCGACTGGGTTTTTCTGGTTCTTTAAGCGGTACTGCGGAATTAATGTTTCCTACTGATAGTGCTTCGGTTTTGGTGGCGGTATTAACTGGTGAAGATCTTGAGTCACCAGATCTTGATGCGGTTAAAATTGGCACTTTGAGCGAAATTGGCAATATTGTAATTAACGGCGTAATCGGCTCGATTAGCAATATACTTGAACAACGTATGGAATACAAAATTCCTAGTTATTGTGAAGATACCATCGAAAATTTATTGCTATCAGAGCGAAATATGAGTGATGATGTTGTGTTTATATTAGCTCAAGCCAGATTTGCGATTGAACAGTTAGAAATTGTTGGTGATATTATTTTAATTTTTGAAATGAAAACTTTTGATAATCTGCTTAAAGCGATCAATCAACAATTAATTGAGTGAAGAATTTTAGATTTGAGATTATTTGATTTTTGATTGATTTCCCAATCTACAATCCTCAATCTACAATTGCATCACTTCTGCCTCCTGCCCTCTGCCTTCTTAAGAACTATGAAACACCAACTCAATCAAGCTCACAATCAATTCAGTTTACTAGAGCAGTTGCCCTTGGGTGTTTGCGTACTTCAGTCCGATCTAATCGTACTTTATTGGAATGGCTGTCTAGAGGAATGGACTAAAATCAAACGAGAGGATATTCTTGGTGAGCCGATCACTTCGTTTTTTGAACATTTCCAACAGCCTCGTTACCTAAATCGCTTACGCTCAGTCTTTGCCTGTGGCGCACCAGAGATTTTTTCTTCACAGTTACACCCACATTTATTTCCTGCCCCCATCCATCAAGATAACTATCGCGTTCAACATACGACTGTAACAGCAATTCCCAACCAAGAAAACAATTCCGAGTGTTATGCCTTGATTTCGGTTCAAGATGTCAGCGATCTTACTTTTCGAGTGCGTGATTATCAACAGATGCGCGATCGCGCGATCGCCGAAGCTGAAGAACGTAAACGAGCGCAAGAACAAGCGGAATCTGCAAATCGTGTCAAAGATGAGTTTTTGGCTATTGTTTCTCACGAATTGAGAACGCCTTTAAATCCCATTCTTGGTTGGTCACAATTGATTAGTCAGGGAAAATTGAGTGATGTTAATCTCAACAAAGGTTTAGAGGCAATTAAACGTAACGCTAACCTACAATCGCAATTAATTGACGATTTACTCGATGTATCTCGTATTTTACGCGGTAAACTCCATCTAAACTGGTCAACTCTCAAACTCTCTTTAATTGTTAATTCTGCTTTAGAAACAATTCAATTGACAGCAGAAACAAAATCAATCACGATCAATTTTGATACCGATGACTCAAACGCCCTAGTTCGTGGTGATCCGACTCGATTACAACAAGTGGTCTGGAATTTGCTTGCCAACGCTGTTAAATTTACTCCCGAAGGCGGACAGATTGACGTTAACTTAAGTGAGAGCAATTCTCATATTTGCTTAGAAGTAAAAGACACTGGCAAGGGTATCGCTCCTGAATTTCTACCCTATGTGTTTGAATCATTTCGTCAAGCGGATACCTCAACAACTCGTAAATTTGGTGGTTTGGGATTGGGATTAGCGATTTGTCGTCATTTAGTCGAATTACATGGAGGTCAAATTTGGGCAGAAAGCGAGGGAGAAGGACAAGGCTCAACTTTTGGCTTTGAATTGCCGATGCTTAATACCTGTGATTCGGCGATCGCGAAGCTAGCCGTCCTAAAGGATACCGCTTCGCATAAAGGCATCGCCCAGCAACCATCTTTGAGAAAAACAACCGCCTACGATCTTACTAACCTGAATATTTTAGTGGTTGACGACGAACCTGATACTCTCGAGTTTCTCAGTTTTTTCCTTTCTGAGCAAGGTGCAAATATTCAAGCGGTTAAATCCGTTGCCGAAGCTATTTTTTGTTTAAATAGTACTATTCCCGATTTACTTATTAGCGATTTAGGGATGCCTGAGCGCGATGGCTACAATTTGATTGAATACGTGCGTTCTTTACCGCCTCAAAATGGTCGAGACATCCCCGCCATTGCTCTAACAGCTTACGCTACAGAAAAAATTCGCGCTCAAGCACTCCAGGCTGGATATCAAATACATCTCTCCAAACCAACCGATACAACAAAATTATTACAAGCGATCATAGAAATAAGTCAAAAGCCAGTAATGAGTAAATAACCATTCGTGACAAGTTAAGACACTGCGTTGTTTGTCAACTGGTTTTTAGCTTATAGCTATAAGCTTTCAAGGTTTTTAAATACAGTTGTAGTACTTAATGATTGTGAGCAGCAACTTAAGTACTCATTTACTGTTAGCTAACACGTGCGAGCATAGGCTAAAGTAGTTGACGAATGTCATTTTTGTCTTGTCACCAATGGTAAATATAGCCATACGTAAAAACGTTAGGACATTTTTGAAATAATACTTTCTACTTCCTACTTTCTACTTTCGAGCCGATTACTATTAATGTCCTAATCTAATTGTGTACGACTATAACTTATTCCCCGTCACCAATGCCTAATGCCTAATCCCCAGTCAACAATGAACAGTCAACAATCAACAATTAACAAACAATTACAAGGTTTAATTTTCGATGTTGACGGAACTTTAGCCAATACAGAAGAAGGACATCGAGTAGCTTTTAACCAAGCTTTTGAATCAGCAGGACTAGATTGGCATTGGTCAGTAGAATTATACAGTCAATTACTAGCGATCGCAGGTGGCAAAGAGCGCGTACAATATTATCTTCGTAAATATCAACCTGATTTTAAACCTAGTCAAGATTTAACTGATTTTGTTGCTTATATCCACCAGCTCAAGACAAATTACTATTTAAAATTACTTCGTGATGGTACAATCCAACTGCGTCCAGGGGTCAAAAGACTAATTACCGAAGCCAGAAATGCTGGTATCCCTATGGCGATCGCTACTACCTCAATTTTGCCTAATGTAATTGCTTTATTGGAGAAATACCTTGATCTTAGTTGGTTTGAAGTCATTGCTGCTGGGGATATTGTACCCTCAAAAAAACCTGCTCCCGATATTTATAACTATGTTTTAGAGAGAATCAAAATACCTGCTAAAAATCTTTTAGTATTTGAAGATTCTGATAATGGACTAATAGCAGCGACAGCAGCAGGACTCAAAGCGATCGTTACAGTTAATAATTACACCGAACAGCAAGATTTTAGTCAGGCAATTTTAGTAGTAAGCGATCTGGGTGAGCCTGAACAACCTTGTCAAGTAATTCAAGGCAATTTTTCCGAGGATTATTTAGATATTGCCAGTTTACGCTCAATTATTAATTATTGATTAAGATTAATAAATTGAAGTGTTATTTAAAAATTGCGACTAATCCCACCAATAGGAAACAATTACAGCATCCCGCTCTTGCTTAAAATCCTCTCCCCAAAGTGCATTTTTCAATCGAATCGAGACATAATCGCGAGAATCCCAGTCTTCCTGTGAATTATCATTACTACCATCACAGACATCGACCACATCGGCTTGCCACTTCTTACCAAAATCTATGAGTTGAGACACAATAAAATCCTGGTTTTCTGCCAAAATGTACAGTGTATCGGCAGGATAACGGACGAAATGAATAATACTGGTTTCTGGCATTGGACGATAATTCGCCATTGCTAAAAGCGTCTCTAAAACCCCGTTGAAGCTCAAACCATGCTTATCCACTGTATAAATAGGTTTAGAGAACAAAAAGCTTTTCCATATATGAGAATGAGCAGCAAGATCGGTAATTATTTCCTCCCCGTCAAACTCATTAAACCGCCTTTGCCAAACTAATGCAGCGAAAAGTTCTTGGGCTGTATAGCATTCGGCGATCGCCCGAATTTTCTCTACATCTAGCATCATCCTTTCTCCCATTCAAACACGATCAAGCTTAATATTTAATTACTTGTTTAATCAATTAAAAATTAAATACGCAACAACTTATCATCTTTTTTACTTAAAAAATGTAAAAAAACTTTAATTGAACGAGCGTTGCTGAGTGAGAATATGATGCTCAGGAATTTTGATTCTAACCAAAGATTAAAAAAGCTTAGAGCTTAAAGGAGGGCGTGTCATTTGAGGTCTCCTCAAATGTTTATACCGCCCGTCTACAAACATTTAGCAACGTTATTCAAATCTAGATTTTGCACATTTTATTATCAATAACTTATGACTACATTTAGTTCCAAGAAGTATCAGTTAAGCGAAACTAAAGCCCAAGAAGAATTAAAAACTTTAGTTTCAGAATCGAAACCAGAAAGTGATCTTGATTTAGATTTTATTTTTACTAGGGATATAGAATTTCGCCAGGAAACCATTTACTTTATTGTGGTCGATCGCTTTAATGATGGTGATCCAGCCAATAGTCAAGGTACTAAACCTGAACTTTATGACCCTACACAACAAAAATGGGGAAAATATTGGGGTGGTGATTTACAAGGTATTATCGACAAGCTGGATTATTTGAAAAATCTAGGCGTGACTGCTATTTGGTTAACACCTTTATTTGAACAAGTAGAAGGATTATTTGTCGAAAGTGCTGCTATTCACGGTTATTGGACAAAAGATTTTAAACGGATTAATCCGCGTTTTATCGGTAAAGATGAAAACCCGTCTCTTAATGCTACTCAGAAAGAAAAAAATACGACTTTTGATCGCCTAATTGCCGAATTGCATCAGCGCAAGATGAAACTAGTATTAGATATAGTCTGCAATCATAGCTATCCTGATGTCGATGGGAAAAAAGGCGAACTTTATGATGATGGAGTTAAGGTAGCAGATTTTAACAATGACAAAGACGGCTGGTATCATCACTATGGCGAAGTTACTAACTGGGAAGACGAATGGCAGGTACAAAACTGTGAATTAGCTGGATTAGCAACTTTCAACGAAAATAATCCTGATTATCGCAACTATATTAAATCTGCAATTAAACAGTGGCTAGATCGGGGTGTAGATGCTTTACGGGTAGATACTGTTAAACATATGCCGATTTGGTTTTGGCAAGAATTTAATGCGGATATCCAGGCACATAAACCTGATGTATTTATTTTCGGCGAATGGATTTATAACAATCCTCAAGACGATCGCTCGTTAGAATTTGCTAATAATTCAGGGATGACTGTCTTGGATTTTGGTTTGTGTATGGCAATTCGTCAAGCTTTAGGGATTTTTGATGAACAGGGATTTCAGACAGTACAAGAGGTTCTAAGTTTAGATTATCGCTACGATGGGGCAACGGAGTTGGTTACTTTTATAGACAACCATGATATGCACCGTTTTCAAACCCTCAACCCCGATCCCGAAATCTTACATCTAGCAGTAACCCTGTTAATGACCTCCAGAGGCATCCCTTGTCTATTTTACGGTACAGAACAATACCTACATAACGATACCAATGGCGATCAAAATTTATATGGCAATAACGATCCCTATAACCGCCCAATGATGCATAGTTGGGATAATGAAACTGAACTATATCGCCGTATTCGTTTGTTATCAGGTTTGCGTCGTCTTAATCCTGCCGTCTCTCTCGGTAGCCAGTGGCAAAAACTAGTAACTGCCGATGTTTATGCTTATATTCGTCGTTATCGTGATTCCTTATTGTTTGTAATTTTAAATCGGGGTGAAGCGACAACTATCGAATCCGTTAATACCGAATTACCCGATGGTACTCATACTTGCGCCCTCACACGTCGTAAATTTGAAGTGCAAGACGGCAATATTGCTAATCTGGAATTAGATGCTAAAGATGCCATAGTAATTAGCCACGTAGGAGAAAGAGTCAAGGGACAAACCATTGTAAGAGTACAGTTAAATGGAGTTGATACTCAGCCTGGAGAAACCATTGTCGTCACAGGTAATTGCCCTGAGTTGGGTAACTGGAAAATTGCTGAAGCTTATCCCCTGCAATACATCAATCAAAATACTTGGTTTGGGGAAATTCCTTTTAATGAAAGCGCAGGTAAACCCATCGTCTTTAAATACGCTATGTGGCGTGAAGGTCAAGCACCCTTAAGAGAAAATCTTACCGCCCGTCGTTGGATTATAGCCGATGAAGGTACAGTTAAATGGCGCGATCGCTGGGCAAATTAATTACTGATTACTGCCAGTTGCCGACTAACACATAGGCAGCCCAATAGTAAGGATGGGGTGGTAACTCTTGCAATTCGAGTAAAGGGGAATCAGCTCGTAGAGATTTAATTAGAGATAATTGAGCTTTTTGTAGTGCTTGAGCTTTTTTTACTCCAGGTTGGTCAAACTCACGATAAAACTGACTCATTAATTGGGCAGTAGAAGCGTCCCCAACTGACCAAAGAGAAGCCAAAGTGCTACTACCAGAGCGTACAGCAACTCCAGCTAAACCGAGAATCGCCCGTTCATCACCTGTAGCGGTATCACAAGCACTAAGGACAATTAATTCTGGTTTGGTAGTGTTACTAGATCTGAGTAAGCGGTTAAAAGTATTGATATTTATAATACTGCGATCGCCCGCTACAATAAATGTTTTTTGGGGATCGGAACTAAACACCGCATGAGTTGCTAGATGGATTACAGGAAAACCTGATTGTAGTTGTTGCTCAATACTAGTTGCCGTAAATTCTTGGTTGAGTAACTCTTGGGATTTGGGAAAAATTGACTTAATTTGCTGTAATTCTTCTGGCACATTAATTAAAGCAGGAAAAATTTCTCCCTGAATTTCTACCTGTTGACTCAATCCTGCTGCCAAAACTTTAACTTGATTTCTCGGTAGAAACTGGGTATTGATTAATTGTAAACTGGGGGCTAATGCTACACTATACTGCTCTAATAAATATTGCTGACCATCATATAAGGCTGCCATTGGGACGTTTTGTAAGCGTCCGTTCAAGACAAATACTAAGGTCTGAATTTGTTGCGATTTTAATTCTGTAGCCAAAGGTTTAATTAACCAACCATAAACCTGTTGCAAAATTGGTACAATAGTATTAATATTTGCTTCTATTTCTTTGGGGTTGAGGGGAATCGTACTAAAAATATTGACTGCCGAATTATTTATACTTTGGTTATAGAGGGTATCGTAAAGTAGATCTAAAGTTTCATTAACAGTGGTTTCAGGAACAGCAGTGGTAAATTTTTGTAATGGTTTACCTGGTACTGATAGAATTACTTCCAAGCGATCGCTCAAGACAATGGGATAAATTACTGCTGCTTGGGGATCTAAATCATCAATGGTTACGGTATTTTCGGCAGTTTCCAAACAAGGATCTTGAAAGAAATTGTCTAATTCTGCGTGTTGCAGGGATTCAATTACCTGACGGGCTAACTCTAAATTAGGATTGGAACTAGAATTAGTAGTGACTTTTTGTAGATTGTTGGAATTGAAAGAGGTTAGAGATTTTAAAGATTGAGGCTGATTGTCTGTCTGTAAGAGCAAATTAGCTAGTCTGAGATAGACAGGCTTAACTTCCTGAAGAAAATCAAACTGCACTACTTGATTGTTGGCATTTAAATCGGTACGTAGAGACTGAAGGGTATTAAAGGCAGCAGTATAAGCAGCAATCGCTTCTGGCTTATTACCTTGTTGTTCTAATAATTGTCCCATTTGAGCTTGCCACAGATAAGTAATTTCCCTGACATCGGTATTGACATTTTCGGCTTCCGCTAATCTTAAAGCTTCATCAGTTAAGGCGATCGCCTGCTCGATTTTTCCTTGTTGACCGTAATATTGGGCTAGATATCCTAAAACATAGCTTTCTCCTAGCTGATCTTTAATAGTTTGAGCCTGTTGCAAAGCTTGCTGCAAAATTGCTTCAACTTTCTTAGTTTCTCCTAGTTTATTAAGGCTTTTACTATAGTTAATTTGGGCGAAAATTCCCTGATGACTGGGAGTTAATTGTTGTAAATGAGCTTCAATCCCAGGAATCAAACTAGTTTGGGTTTTCTCCAACCTGGTTTTTAAGACGGCAGAAAAATTTGTGGCTGCTGTAATTAATTCCGTTTGCTCAAGCCGTTGCCAAGACTTCATCCGCCTAGTGGTTTGTTGTTGCCACCAGTTTTCAATGGTAATTAATAAGGATAGATAATTAAGCTGTGCCTGGATTTGAGTTATTGGTAAGGCACGCTGATTAGCAGCAACTTGTTCATAAGCCACAAAAGCATCTAAATACGGTTCTAAGGCAATTTGAGCATCTTGACGGTCAATAATTTCGGTAATCTTATCATAGTTCCAGCGATCGCGAGTTTGATTTCCTAATCCCTGTTCCACATTTCCCAGTGCCAATAAAGTAGCTGCCAATTCCGCCGAATCTTGAGTAGCTGATTTACTGATTTGCAAGACTCTTTTAGCTTGATTTAGTCTACCTCTGCGTCTTAAAACCTCTCCCAGACTTCTTAAACCAATAGCTTGGGTGCTAGTTAGACGAGATGGAGATCTCACTGTTAAGCTTGTAATTAATTTCTCGACTTGTTGAACATTACACTCAGGATTTTCAACCTCAAAAGCGTTGAGTAAGCTGTTACAAGCTTTGGGATATAACCCTAAATCCTGTAATACTTGGGCTTGATTAATTAAACTGTTACTACTTTTAGTGCGATCGCCTGTCTCTTGATATGCTCTTGCTGCCTGCTGCCAAGTAATAGCAGCCTGACTTAATTTCCCTGCTTGATATAGTTGTTGTGCTTCTAAAGCTAACCGTAAACCATTTGACTCTTGAGATTGAACAGGTATATGGCAAATTATGGCTAACCAAGCTGAAATTATAAAAATTAAAATAAAAATAAGACGCTTCATAAATCAGTAATCAAAAAAGATTATATTCCAGTTGAAAATAAACTCCATTATCCTGCCAATTGTCGTCTTCAGAATCATCATTAATTAGAGGAATTCCCCAGTCTAGACGAGCAGATAAATCTTCTTCTGTTTGTAAGAGTAAACCAAATCCTGTCCCCACTAAAGTATTAAATTCTGTAGCTTCGCCATCAGCATTCCAACCAGTCCCAAAATCAATAAAAGGACTAAACTGGAGAGTCCCGTTAATCTGAGGCAGACGGGCAATGGGCAATCGTAACTCCGCAGTCGCGGAAAAGCCACTATCGGTTAGCAAAGCATCCTGGCGATAACCACGTACAGTGGTTGCCCCACCTAAACTAAATTGTTCTGTGGAGATTAGAGGATCGGCAGCTAGCTGTAATTCTGAACGTAAAAAAATAGTTGAACCAACCGCAGGATTACCTTTAGGACTACTTAATAATCTGAGATAAGATAACTGTCCGCGCCAGCTAAAAAACTCTCCATCGGGTTCATCTTCACTCGTTGTAGCGTTAAAAACATCCAAACCCAGATTGAATTGGGAACGAACAGCAATTACCTGTTGGCGATTACGTTGTAGCCATTCTTGACCAAAACTCAACACCGAAGTACTAATTTCACCCTGACTATTCGCCCCTGGAGACAAAGCTTGGGGAACATCCAAAATTGTTGTCTCGCTTTCTCGCTTGGAAGCAGTAATATTCAAAGCTAATTCTTGGCTAACTTCAGGAGTAGCTCGCTGTATAACAGGTTGTCGCCAAGTTAAATTGTAGTCGCTGGATTTGATATCAATGTCAGCTTCATCAAAGGGTGATTCGACAATTTCGTTGTTAGCAACGCGAAAATCAAAGTCTAGAGTACCATCACGGGCATTGAGGGGAAGGCTATAACCTCCTTGGTACTGATTACTACCATCGGTATTGTTGTAGGCGAAACGAATCCCATCACCAATCCCAAATAAATTCGCTTCCCGCAGTTGAATCCCTCTTTCAAATGTCCCAATACTGGAATTACGATTATTGTTTAGTCTGGTTTGCACAGTAAAGGTATCTGCCCCTGTAACGGATACTCTTAAGGAATTCGTTCCTGGTTGAATACCTGCGGATAGTTCCGCATCCAAATTTTCGATTAGAGGATTGAGTTGTAGTAACTGTAATGCTTCTTGTAGTTGATTGATGTTCAGAGGTGTGGTGATTCTTGAGGTTAAGCGATCGCGAATATAGTTTTCTTTTAATCTCCCTTTAGTAAGGTTGACATCAATTTCTGCCAGACTACCCTCGACAATTTGGATTTGAACTGCCCCCGAAGACAGGTTTTGTTCGGGAACATAAGCTCCAGAGGTAATATAGCCATTGTTAACATAAAGCTGGGTAATTTCATTGGCTGCTTGTACTAGTTGAGCAAAAGAAATTGGTTTACCCCGAAACTTGGCGATCGCTTTATTTAATTCTGCCTGACTAAAAACCGTATTGCCTGCGAAAGTAAATTTTTCTACCACAATTTTACCAGGAATGTCCCAGACTGATTCTGGGGTTGGTGGTGTCTTGAGAGAATCATCTAACGGATTAGAATTAGGTGGTAAGGGTCGAGGTGACGGTGGTTGAGGGCGATCGGGAGTTATGGGCTCAAAAGACTGGGCGATGACAATAGTAGGACAACGAAACATCGCCAGCAAAAATAAGAAGCTATAGCTCAAGACTGCTCCCAGCTTTTTAACTTCCTGAGATTTACTATTAGTAGCTAATTGTGAGCTAAAAATTACCGCCTGATATAGCCAAAATTCCCAAGGACTGAGAACTAACTGGCGATCGCTCAAGGAGCTATTAAGTTGCTCTTGTAAACTAATTAAAGACGGATTATTTGGCGTGGGACAATATAAATTGGCGCTCGGTCTATTAGAACGTGATTCAGCGAACATGACAGTCAGGAGAATTAAATTGAGTAGGAGCAGCAGCAGTTTGGGAGGTTAAGATTATTTCTCCTTGACTATTGACATACCAGTTACGTGCAGGTGCAGGTAACTTTAAATTACGGTTATTGGGTTCTCTACTCAGCTGTGCTTGATTGTCATTATTAGACTTGTTAAAACCAATCACAGATTTACTGCTCAAAGGTTCATTAGGGCGAGGTGGTAAACCTCCACGTCCGCTGATGGTAAGTTGACTGGTATTGGGTTGTTGATTTGTAGAACAAGCTAGAGCTACTACTTCTTCAGGCTCAGTTAGTTGAATGGGCGTATCAACTATTTCCACATTAGGATTAGGGTCAAGAGTATCAATATTGACATCCCCATCTACTCCCAATTCAGAACTAGCACTAATGCGACATTCCTCACAAATTAACAGACCTTCAGTATTGACACTAATATTGCCACCGCGACCTATATCAGCATCAGCAGTCAGTTGACTTGCTTCTAGTAAAAACAACTTATTAGCGTCCAGATTAATATTGCCTCCGTTGGCATTATTATTAGCTGTGGCGGTTGTAGTACTTTGACCTCGCCAAAAAATGGTATCGGCAATGATATTAATGTTGCCTCCAGTATTAAAGTTAGTCGCAGCCGAAATTGTTCCTTGGTTATCTAATAAGATGGAATCTTGGACATTAATATTTAAATTCCCAGCCTTGCCTGTTCCCAAACTTTGGACATCAATACTAGCTCCATTAGCAATTGTTAAATTATTTGTCGTAATTTGAATATCTCCTGAAACCCCACTTGTCACTTGTCCCGTAAAAGCTTCTCTTCCAGAAGCAGCTACTAAACCTCCTCGCTGTATATTGTTTGTAGTTCTACCAATTAATTCAATTGAATCAGTGGCATTAATTGTTAAATCTCCTCCTGCTCCTGAAGCGATCGCTGCTGCTGCTATTTCTGAACCATCGCGAATTGCTAATTTACTGGTAGATATGTCTATATCTCCCGCAGCACCGTCAGTAAAGGAACTAGAACTAATACCACTGACAAATCTTGAACTAGTGGTAATTCCAGTAATTTCAATTGTATCTGCTACATCTACATTGATATTGCCCGCATCTCCACCACCAACAAAGTTTAATCCTTCCTGAATAAACACTCCTGTATTGCTGGTGAGTAACCCTTGATCTATTAACAAATTGTCGGTTTTGAGATTGATATTCCCACCATTACCAGTTCCAATACTGGTGTTGGAATAAATCCCTGTAAATAATAGAGAGCCGACAGGAGTAGTCTGTAACTTCACTGATTCTGCTGCATTGATGTTTATATTGCCTCCTGTAGCATCACCAAAAGTGGCGTTAACAATTGTACCTCCATCTTGCACCTTTAACCTTTGGGTATCAATTAGAATGTCACCTGCTGCTGCGGAATTGGTACTCTCAATTCCTGGGCTAATTTGCAAAGCTGAACCAGATATGTCTATATCAGCAGCATTAATATCAATATTGCCACCAGTACCCCCTGCAAAAATCGGACTGAAGATAATTCCTCCTTCTCTCAAGCTCAAAGAATTAGTTTCAATCTTTAAATTTCCCCCTGTGCCATCAGCAGCAGTACCAATAAAGATACCTGTACCTCTAGTACCTGGCTGAAGTGAACCATCAAGCGCATTTGCCTGAAAAGTTTGTTGAAACTGTTTAAATCCTGTCCCTTGAATATTAATTGAGTCACTTACATTGAGAGTAATATCACCGCCTTTACCTGAACTAAAGCTGGTAGTGGTAAGATAAGAGCGATCGCTAATACTGAAATTATTAGCAGTAATTTCAATCTCTCCCCCATCCTTAGCACCAAAGTTGTCACTGGCAATTTGACTCCCACCACTAAGATTAAGAGAATCTGCCACCTCTAGCTTAATGTTTCCTCCTATTCCCTCTTTAACAACTCCAGTTATACCTCCATTATTTGTTAATTCAACTAAATTAGCCTTAATTTGTAGGTTGCCTGCATCACCTGTACCATCGTTGCGCACAGTTACTACCCCTCCATCCATAATCCGTAATTGAGGTGTATCAATGGTTACGCTGCCAGAATTACCACTAGGTATATTTGGTAATCTCAATAACTCTCGTAACTCTGGATCAAGAATATTAGCTGAAGCGATAATTAAGCTGGGATTAAGAGAATCAGGAACAGTCCCAGCTACGTTAATTGACTCGCTAGCATTAATACGTACATTCCCTGCATTACCTGAAGCGGTGGCAGAAGCATCTATCCTACCACCATCTTGAATGACTATATTTTTTGTTGATAGGTTTACATTGCCTGCATTTCCTGCTCCACCACTTCCCGCTGTTATTTGACTGGGAGCAAATGCAATGGGGTTAACGCCAATCAATTTTATTGATTCTTGGGCATTAATATTGACATTACCTCCAGAACCAGTGCCTGTCAAACCACCAGTTAAAGAGGCAACATTGCCCCCATCCAAAGCCGTTAAATTTTTGGTTGTTATATTGATTGTCCCTGCATCCCCTGCACCAAAAGTCTGTGCAGTGACAATGCTGAATTTATTGGGATTAATTGCTGCAAATCCTTCTATTTGAATAGCATTGCTGACATTTAAATCAATATTACCTGAAGTTGCTGGGCTAAAAGTATCAGTTAAAATAATACCTCCCCCTAAAACCTCTAATTGAGAAGTATTAATTGCAATATTTCCACCTTGACCACCAGCTAAGGCTTCAGTGTATAAACCACTGCCAATTAGACCATCGGTACTAACTCCACTTACTGATAAAGAGTTAGCAGTATTTATCTTTAAATTCCCTGACGTTTCTTCCCCAAAATTTTGAATTAATACCGCAGCACCTTCGGTTAAACTAACGTCATTACCTTGAATTTGAACCGAGCCACCATTGATCCCACTAGCATCTATCAATGCCTGCTGTCCTAAATTGATATTTTTAAATGCCGATATATCCTCATAACTGAGAGTAAAACCCTGTTGTTCAAGGTTAAGATTAACAGTACCTGCTGCGACACTAGCCAGTTCGATATTTCCAGTTTCGGCTGTCAATACTCCGCCTGTGAGCGAAATATCCCCTCCGACTAATCCTAATGTTTGACCTGGTTGTACTTTTAAGCCAGAAACTTCTCCTCTAGTAAATGGCGAAAATACTGGAACTGCCAAACTGAGATTATGTCCTGTTCCTTGAACATTGATTGCACCTGAATTTTGTCCTAGCTGTAGTCCTACAGGTACGCTAACGGTAAGTAGAGGAGTTGTATCCGTATCCGCAGCACTATACAATGTGCCATCCTCAAAAACGATAGTGTCGGCACTACTAGCTAAAAAAGAACCACCTATATCTAGTTGGGCGTTAGTACCAAAATTAATACCGTTAGGGTTAATTAATATTAAGTTGGCATTGCCATTAGCCTGAATCAAACCATCAATATTAGAAATCGAGCTACCTGTAACTCGACTAATAATATTTGCAATATTGCTAGCATTATTAAATAAAGCAGTACTACCAGAAGCAACAGAAAAGTTTTGAAAACTGTGAAATAAATTGCTGCCTCTAGTTGTGCCACCAGTAATCTCAGCAACATCACCAGAATTTTTGACTTCTGTATCTACACTGTCGTCGGCTGTAATTTGAGCTTTGACTGGCTGAAAGATACTGCTTAGAAGAGAAAGGCTAAAAACACTACCGAAAATTAAAGAGTGAGATATTCTTGGCTGAGTATTCAACAAAAATCTTTGCCTAATTTGATAATTGCTAGAAATTTGGTCTAATTTCTGTGGTATGTTAGCAAATTTTTGCCGTGTCTGCTGAATTAATTGTTGGTTATTTTGAGCTATCATTGTTGCCAAATGAAATTGTTTTGATTACTTGAACTAGACTTAAGCCAAGCAAGTAATAATTGCACAAAATACAACTATAACTGTTTAAAATAGATGTTTTGATTAAATATTCTCTCAAATCCTGACATAAAGTTTTTTTACAATACAATTTTTGCTACAATTACTTTCTCAAGATCGTAATTTAATCTTACTATTAGTGTGATACTCAGTATAGAGAGTCATGTACCTCGGAGCGAGTAAATTATGAACAATTTAAGTTGTTTGGCAGCTACAATAACTATCCCTACCATAGCTCTAACTACTATTATTTCTTTTCCCCAGCCAGGACAAGCTAGTAATACAATAAAAGTTAGTTGCGATCGGCAAACTTCAACCCCTACAGTAATCGCCACTTTTTCTAATCAAGAACGTTCACAAATTACGCCTATTTTGTCATTTTTACCAGAGTATTTTTCTCCTGAAGAAGCTGCTGCTAACTGTCAAAATACCGCAAGTAAATTACATACTTTTTATAATCAAGACCAAATGAATTATTTGGCTAGCGATACTGTTAATCAGCAGCCTGTAGTTTGTGCAGTCGAAAGAAGAGGTTTAAGTTGTGACAGTTACAATAGTGAAATCTTGTTTTCATTGGCTAAACCAGTAAGTCCAACCAAACTCCTATACGATATGCTGGGAGAAAACTTTAAAGGTTCTCAATTGCCATCATCTAGAACAGTCAGTCGGATTTATACTGATTTAAGACCTTTTTGGTGGCCGTTTTAAGCAGTTAGAGCAGTTAGGACAGTTAGGACAGTTAATTCTTAAATCTCTAATTACGTGTTTCTAGGAGTACACTGTTTTTTAGCTTGCTGTGCTGCTTGGTAATCTGGTTTCAACTTAATGGCTTGCTCGAAAGCAGCTACACCTTTTATTTGCTGCTGAGATTCACAGAAAGTTTTACCCAAATAAAACCAGGTTTGAGCCTGTTTGGCTGTAGTTAAGTCAGCACTATCAAGAATAATACGCTCCAACTCATTTTTTGCTTCTTGATAGCGTTGAATTTGAGTTAAAGCAATACTCTTACCTATTTGAGCAGCAAAATAATCAGGGGAATACTCTAGAGCGCGATTATAAATATTGATAGCAGTTTCGTATTGTTTTTTGTTTCTATAGCCATTCCCCAAAAAAGTTAACGCTACTGCCAACTCACTGCTCACACTGGCTTGATCTGCGATCGCTTTTTGCTGTTCTAAAACTTCAATTGCTCTTTTAATTAAACTTAAAGATTCTTCATTTCTGCCCAAAGACTTAAGAGATTCGCTTTTATTAATCAAAAAAATAGCATCGGTTTTATCTAAAGCGATCGCTTTGTCAAAAGCAATTATTGCTTCTCTGGTTCGATTAAGATTATGTAACGCTTCTCCTTGACAGTTCCAAGCATATACTGCGGTTGGCTCTATAATAGTGGCAGTAGTACAAGATTGGCGCATTTCTTCATATTGTTGTAAACCTGCTAAAGCATAACCTCGATTAGTCCAGGCTTGAAAGTAGTTACTGTCTATGTCTAATAGGCGGTTATATTGCGCAAGTGCTTGGGGAAAGGATTTTTGCTTGAGTAACTGGTTACCTTGTTCAAAAGCTGTTCTAACTGCTATCCGCTTGGCTATGTTATTAAATAATACTGATAATAAACCAATTAAAGCCAGCACCAGGAGAATATTTCTGGGTCGCAACAAACTAAAACTAGGTTGAGATACTGGAACTATAGCTGTGGATTTTTGCGAAGCAATGGTGATTGCAGTGGTATTTGGAGATATTGGTTGAATTAAGGCTTTTTTGACCCAACTGGGATTAAATACTGTGCGATATATTCGGTTTGCTACAGCTAATTTATCCTCTTGTTTAACTACTAATCCTAGTTTTAGCAACTCTTGTTGTTCTGGACTGTCATCTATAGTTACCTTTTGACTCAATATTTGTTGATAGAGTCGGAGTAAACGGTTAGGTGGAAAATGTTGATTATTCAGTAATCTTGCTTCTAGGTTTTTGAGATGGTTATTTAGTTTTTGATTTTCCCAATCATTGAGGAGTTGAGTTTGAACAAGATAATCAATTCGCTCTGCTTCTTTATTGGCAATCAGAGTATGTTGGTTTTCTGTTAGTAGTTGAAATAGCGTTTGTGTCAGAAAAGACTGTCCTCCAGTCCACCATAACACTCTGGTTAATGTCTGTTCTGAATAATAGCCCTGAGCTTCTAAATTGAGCAATTTTAGCTTAATTTTGAGAAAACTTTCATGTATTTGTTGAGAATAGTCCTGTGACTCCCAGGAATTTTTCTGTAAGCTTTTTTGAACTAAATTAGATGTTAAGGTAGGGCGAGGAGCAAAATAACGTAAAAAAAAGTCTACTGTCTGTTGTTGCAACCAACCTTTAGCAATGGCAACTTCTCCAAACCTTAGTTGAGTCTGCTTTTGTTCCTTTAAAATTATTTGAATTTGCTGCTCATCCAACAATGCAGCCTGTTTGAAATATTGACCAATAGGTTGCTGTGGCTGTTCGGTTGCTAATGTAGCCCAATGCTCGGCAAAAAAATCGGCTGTCTGGGACTTAATACGTCCTTGAGCAGCTAAAATTTCACCAATTCTTAAATTGGAGCCTGTTTGATTCTGCTGTTCTAAAGCTTGTTTAACTTGAGCTACAGATACAAGACCTGCTTGTTGCAAAACTGCACCTAAAGGTACTTTATTTTGTGGGTAAGACACAATATTTAATGACAATAAAATTTAAATTTAATCCCAGAGAAAATAAAAAGCCTTATAACTCATCAAGGATGAATCGAGTTTAGGTATCGTGTAAAAGACTAAATATATTGTTTGTTACCTTGGTTCAAATTAATTAACTTAATTATCCCGTATTTTACCAACAATTGGTCTAAGTTAATCAACTGTAGTGAGTTTAAATCGCTATTATAGCTTACAGCTTTAATTAACCTGGCTGATAAACCTTGCCTAATGTGCGATCGCTCTTTATTTCTACGACTAAATCTACTAAATTAGCATTATTAATTAAAGGTTTAATAAATAATTCAGGATGTAAAGACTGCCAAAAATATTCTACAAAACGATCAATTTCTAGATCACTCATTCCTGTTTTACCCCTAGCGATCATTTTATGTTCTGCTTCTTTGCGCCATTGTTTACTCAAGCGATAATCTTCAGGTAATAAAACTATTAGACGGTCTAATTTAGACCATAAAGGTAAATAAGCTTGTAAACGCTGATTATTATCCAGAGCAAACTTTTTAGCTTCTAAAGTGTTAATTGGTGGAGGAGGATCTATAAAACTATTTTCCCCTATAGGTTGTACCCCAACAAACCAACCTTCAAACAACAAAATATCAGGTTTAGATATACCTTCAGGTTCAGTGTGGCGATCGCCTGAACCATTAAAGGCTGATTTATCAAAACGAGGTAGCGAAATCGGCGTATTATTATCTTTGTGTAAACACTGCTCAATAACCTGCAAACCCAAACTAACATCATGAGTACCAGGAGGGCCACGCCAAATTAAACGGGGATCTTGTTGTTGTAATTTTTTTCTTTCCGCGTAGGTAAGATACAAATCATCTAGAGAAAGACAAGCAACGCTATAACCCAATTGATTAAGAACTAATTTAAAAATCAGACACAAGGTTGTTTTTCCTGTTCCTTGTACACCCAGAATCCCTTGAATTAAAGTTCTATCTAATTTCTGTCTTGCTGTCGCCAAATCCAAGGCTGTAGGTAACCATAGCCGTTCTAAATTAGTCAAGATTTGCTGAGGCTCTTGTAACCCCAGACTGTCACATAATTTAACCACATCAGAAGCTAAACTTGCAAAAAACGGCGATTTATCCCCTTCAGTTACCAAACTTTTCCACCGTTGACTATCTATAACCTCATCTTTCATCCTTAATCCCTTCTAAGCTACTTCTCATCCTTCATCCCTCATTCTACTTCCCTTTTTCTACGAACCCAATTTAAAGGCTTCTAGGAACAAATTGTAACTCAGACCAACTTTAAATAAATTTAACATCTCCATAGGAAGCGATCGCCTAACTGGAGGAGAAGTTATTGACTGACGACTTTGACGAATATAAAAAAATCTGCTGATCAATTCCGTACAAACCAATACAGTTGCAGCAGCAAAAATATCCCAAACAGCATCCTGTCCAAGAGTAGTGGCAATAGCTGAACCCATAAAAAATCCGAATAAAATGCTAATAAAACTCAAGGCAAGCCGTCGCCAAGGATTACTAAACAATAACTCTAAGCGTTCGCCAGTCAGATCTACCAGAGTATTCAGACGAGTACGTTGCATGATTGTCAATTAACCAGTTACTTATCAATACGGTTTAAAATCCACAGAGAACTAACTATGCCAGTCAAATGGGCACCGATAATGTGTATATTAGCCTGAATAATAAAAATATCCAGTGAATTGACAAATTCTGAATTGCTTTGATTATTAAAAACTTTAGCTGGGTCGAAGACTAAAACTTTTGAGAGAACAATACCTGCGATCGTTTCCGCCCCCAAAATAGTCAAAAACATACCTACTATACTGGTAACTACAGAAATTTGAACTAATTTGATAGTTGTAGATTTTTTTGGGGGAGCCGTGCCAGGAGTAGCAAATTGTCTAGCCATTTTGCCATATCTAAAAGCAATACAAATCCCTACGAGCAAGCAAATTAGACCACAGACAGCACAAAACAAGCTAAAACTAATTCCTGCATTGTTTCGTTCGGCTTGATTGGTTATGGCCAAAGCCAATGTAACTGTAGATATTACACCCAAGATCAACTGAATCCAGAAGCCAACTAAACCACCCCATTGTAGGGCTGTAGCCACTTGACGCATCCGTGCTGATTTTGAAGTTGGAGAAGCAGAACTATTATTAGTATTAGCTCGCTTAGAAAAAGGCGTGATTTCCGATTCTTTGGTCATCGTTAGGCTTCCTCAGATCAATAAATGTAGATTTAAATTTAGTTCGGTTAGTGATTAATTTTGAGGTTATATATCAATCAATAATAAACTAGATCATAAGAGAGAGTTAGCGAGGTGGTTGCAGATTTGTCCTTAAAGACAAATTTGAGGAAAGTCCGGACTCCCGAAAGACCATACTTGCTGGGTAATTCCCAGTGCGAGCGATCGCGAGGAGAGTGCCACAGAAAAATACCGCCTTTTTAATGACCATTGAACATTGAACATTGAACAGAAATAACTGGTAAATGGTAGATGATAAATGATTAATGAAAAAGGTAAGGGTGCAAAGGTGTCGGTAAGAGCGCACCAGCAGTATCGAGAGGTACTGGCTCGGTAAACCCCGGTAGGGAGCAAGGTCGGAGGGACTATGGTTGGTCTTTTTCCAGTCCCGCTTAAGGAGAACCGCCAGAGGTGTTTGGTAACAAGCATTCTAGATAGATAACTACCCTTAACTAAAGGCAATGTAATATGTTATATTGCTTAAGTTAGAGAACAGAATCCGGCTTACGTTCTAACTCTCTCCATTTCATTTTGTCTCTAGCTAAATGTTTGAAGATCCCAGACGACAGAAACAATTACAAAAATTTATTCTTAAATTAGGTTTACCTGAAACTGCGCCTGTTAACTGGTTGTTACTTGATCTAGCCTTAACTCATCCGAGTTTTTCTAATCTGGATAACTACGAACAGTTAGAGTTTGTTGGTGATGCTGTCATTAGGTTAATTGCTGCGGAGCTATTACTAGAAACCTATCCCCAAGAGCCAGTGGGTGAATTTGCTGCTATTCGTTCAATTTTAGTGAGCGATCGCGTTTTGGCTCAATTGGCTGAAACATATAGCATTGAACCCTATTTACTAATTGGAACTAATGCTACAGGCAATCCTGTTGGTAGACAGTCTTGGTTGGCAGATGCTTTTGAAGCAGTTTTAGGAGCGTTATATCTCAGTACCCACAATATGGATCTGATTCGCCCTTGGCTTGATCAAGCTTTAAAAACCAGAGCTATAGAAGTGCTGCAAGATCCTGCTCGTTTTAACTATAAAGATGCTTTACAAGAATGGACTCAGAAAAAGTATAAAATCTTACCAGAATATCGAGTTACGGAAAATAAACAGCTTAAATCAGATCAAGTTTCTATCCCCGCAAATCTCCCCTTTAGTCGAAATGCTCGTTTTACGGCGGAAGTTTGGCTTCAGGATCGCTGCTTAGGAAAAGGTTCTGGACATTCCAAAAAAGCCTCCGAACAAGCTGCTGCGAAAGAAGCTTTTTTAGCCATTCGCAATTTGGCAGATTAACCTATAACCTATAACCTATAACCTATAACCTATAACCTATAACTTTATTTAGATAATAACAGAGCGATTAAAGCGATTATGACAAATGATGAACTAAGTTTTATAGAAGCTGAACTGAGTAGTCCTCTAGATGAGATTGAGCCAGTAGGGTCAGCATCAGAAATTCCCCCTCCAGATCCAGGACGAATGTTGGAGTTATTACAATCTGGAACTGCCTCAGATAGAATGGTGGCAGCCAGAGCTTTTTGTGAAATTCAAGACTCACGCTCTATTCCCTTGCTCATCAAACTTTTAGATGATGTTTGTCCTTTAGTGCGAGTTAGTACTACTTATGCTTTAGGACGTAACCCTGATGCCAGTGCTGTTGAGCCATTAATCAATTTACTAACTACAGATTTTAATGGTTATGTGCGTAAGGGGATAGTTTGGGCATTGGGTAACAGTAAAGATCGTCGCGCTCTTCAACCTCTAATTCACGCTTTAAAAACTGATATTTCCGCCGTCAGACTTTGGGCAGCTAGTGGTTTAGCACAAATTGCCACTTTAGATTATGAAGATATTATTGCAGCCATTCCACCTTTAATTCAGGGCTTAAGAAGAGATAACACCGCAGCCGTCAGAAGTAACTGTGCATGGGCAATTGGACAATTATGTCGTGAACTACCTTCTAATGTAATTTATGCTACCGCGATCGATGCTTTAATTGAGTCTTTGGTAGAAGATGATGATTTTGGGGTCAAAGATGATGCTAGAAGTGCTATCCTCAAGGTCGGTGATCCTCGTGGTTTACAGATGATCGAAGAATTGGAATTTGAAGGATTAATTTAATTAATAAAAAAATATTACATGACTAAACCCCTGATTGTCGGCGTGAGTGGTGCTTCGGGACTTATTTATGCTGTCCGTGCGTTAAAATATCTTCTAGCTGCTAACTATACAATTGAGCTAGTTGCTTCTCGCGCTACCTATATGGTTTGGCAAGCAGAAAATAATATTCGGATGCCCTCTGAACCAGAACCACAAGAATTATTTTGGCGAGAACAGGCTGAGGTATTTCAAAAAGGAACACTAAATTGTCATCGCTGGAGTGATCTGGGTGATAATCTTGCTAGTGGTTCTTTTCGGACTCTGGGAATGGTGATTATTCCTTGTAGTATGAGTACGGTAGCGAAAATTGCTACGGGTTTAAGCTCAGATCTACTAGAAAGAGCAGCAGATGTACAAATTAAAGAAGGTAAGCCTCTTGTTGTTGTCCCCAGAGAAACTCCTTTTAGTTTGATTCATTTACGTAATCTAACTACTTTAGCAGAAGCAGGGGTTAAAATAGTTCCTGCCATTCCTGCTTGGTATCATCATCCTCAAACTATTGAAGATTTGGTGGATTTTGTAGTTGCCCGTGCTTTAGACACTCTAGATATTGATTGTATTCCCCTAAAGCGTTGGCAAGGTAATTAGTGACAAGTCAAAAGTCAAAAGTCATTTTATCGACAAGGTATGAGGGCTGTTTCCCTTCTAAAGTCTACTTTATAGCTTACTTGTCGCCCCCACAGGATAAATGGTAAATGATAAATGTTAAATGATTTGCTACTCGCTAAATTAGTCCATATTAATTGGATCGACATCAATGGTCATGCTGACAGATGGAGGTAAATATAATCGCAAGTTAGAGAAATCGGGTAAATTTGCTTGAGCTTCTGTGGAAAACTTTAAGAGAATTTGCCAACGATAACGACGAGCAACTCGCATAATATTAGCTGGTGCAGGGCCAAGGATTGTGTATTCTGAACTTAATATATCACTCAGGCGATCGCCTAAGTTCATAGCAGCTTGTTCTACTGCTTGGGTATCAATACTACTGAGTTTAATTAAAATTAAATTGCCGTAAGGAGGATAGTTTAATTCGGCTCTTTGGCTTAGTTCTGTAGTACTAAAAGTTTGATAATCATGGGTTTTAACTGCTTGAATTACAGGATGTTCTGGGGAATAGGTTTGGACAATTACTTTACCTGGAATATTCCCTCTACCTGCTCTACCTGCTACCTGGGTTAAGGTTTGGAATGCTCTTTCGGCTGCCCGATAATCACTTCGATGTAATAAGCCGTCAGCAGCAACGATCCCGACTACCGTAACTCCTGCAATATCTAGTCCTTTGGTGAGCATTTGAGTCCCAATTAAAATATCGGCTTCTTGATTGGTAAAGCGATCGATTAACTGCCGATGTGCGCCTTTATTTCTGGTAGTATCGCTATCAAACCTAATTGTCCGTAAATCAGGAAATAATTTAGCTAATTCTTGGGTAACTTTTTGTGTCCCACTACCAAAAAACTTCAGATAGGGCGAACCACATTCAGGACAATTATTTGGTTGAACACGAGTATGGTTGCAATAGTGACAGCGTAAAAGTTTCGTTGCACCTTCATGGGCATAGTGATAGGAAAGAGAGACATCACAATCTGGACATTCGATTACATAACCACAACTGCGACAAGAAACAAAGGTACTGTGTCCCCTTCTAGGAATAAATAAAATTCCCTGTTGTCCCTGTACTTGCATTTCGGCGATCGCTTTTTGTAAAGATAAGCTAAAAATAGAACGATTACCTCGACTTAATTCTTGACGGAGATCAACTATTTCTACTTCTGGTAAGGGACGAGAAGCAATTCTTTCGGGTAAGGATAAATAAATTGTTGATTGTTGATTATTGATTGTTGATGGTTGATGGTTAATTGCTCCCTCTACCTCCTCTACCTCTTTTACCCCCTCTACTCCCTTTACTTCTCTAATCGCTACCAAACTTTCTAAAGAGGGAGTTGCCGAACCTAATACTAAAGGACAATTAGCTAATTCTGCGCGCCATTGAGCAACTAAACGGGCGTGATAAGTAGGTACAGGGCGATCTTGTTTAAAACTAGAGTCATGTTCTTCATCCAGCACAATTAAGCCTAAATTTGGCAGAGGGGCAAAGATAGCCGATCGCGTACCAATAACTACTTGGGGTTCTCCTTGAATAGTTTGTCGCCAGGTATCGTAACGTTCTCCACCAGAGAGTTGACTATGATAAACACATACTTGTGTTCCAAAACGAGCGCGAAAACGATCAGTTAGTTGGGGAGTTAAACCTATTTCAGGCACTAAAACTAGGGCGGATTTTCCCTGGGCTAAAATTGGCGCGATCGCCTGAAGATAAACTTCGGTTTTGCCTGAACCTGTTACCCCATGTAGGAGAATCTGAGCATAATTTTGTTGAGCATTAATTACTGCTAAAGCATCCGCTTGGGCTTTGTTTAGTTCTTTAGGGCGATCGGCTGTTTGTGCCACTCCTTGTTCTTTGCGGAGTATTTCTCTTTCATCAAGAACTACATAATCCAGATCTTCAAGTTTTTTGACTGTCTTTGAGGTAGTTTTACATGAATCAATAAATTCTGTCAGCCATGCTTCTCCACCCTCATTTTTTAAGATCTGTAAGATTTCTCTTTGTCTAGTTGTCAGATCGTTTAAAAAGTCGTCTGCCACTAGCGTAACGGCAGTTTTTAATTTTGGTTTGGCGCGTTTGGGTGGTTCAAGATAATTTTCAATCCAACCTCTTTTATTGAGTTCACGAATACCTCGATTCGCACCTTTGATTTGATTTTTTAGATAGTTAACGCTGTAGTCACCGTCTTTTTGCTGTTTAAGTAGTTTGAGAATCTGCCCAGCAACGGGGCTACAAAAGGCTTCTGCACCAAGAGGAATAGCTGTGGTATTTAATTTAATTCGACGTTGCGATCGCCCTAATAATCCTGGAGGAAGTGCTACTCGGATTGCCTCGATTAAATCAGTACCATAGTAGTCAGCAATCTTCCCCAACAACTGCCAGTAAGTATGAGGAAAAAATCCTGAAGTAATAATATCTTCAATGGGGCGAATACGATTGATCTCTAAATCGGCTGGTGGAGAATTGAGTAAACGAACCACAATTCCTCCAGTTATCTGCATCCCAAAAGGAACACTGACTATATCTCCTGAACGTACTTCTAAATCTTTCGGCAAACTGTAAACATATAAACCCTGTCTCCCAGGACAATCGACCAAAACTTCAACCCATTGTTGAGAGACAACTGGAGAGCCAACTTGATAAGGGCTTTGGGGTTCAGCAGCTATATAGTGAGCCTGAGTATTGCCTAGGGAGAAAGATAATTGGTCGTAACTTAGCTGAGACAAATTTTTAGCCGTATCAGTTAACATTCAATAATATTTTAATTTTAAGGCGGAAGTGAGAATTTTAAATTAATTAACTGTGTAATTTATAACATTAAAACTTTTTAAGTATGACTATGATTTATGAAAGCTAATAACTCGCTACAAAAAGAGTATGTAAGTCAACACTCCATCACACACTTCTATTTTAAGTAAATAAAATTACATTTTTTATCGAGGTTTTGTGACAAAATATTAAGCACCCATCTCCAAGATAAAACTTATAAAATAGCTTTGGTAATCTAGCCAGCAAACATCTAAAAAATGTTCTAGAACTCACGTATTGAAGCTTTGCTTATAGAGTTTTAAATCTTTAAGCTATACTTTTTATAAGCAAAAAAATATTAAGAAAAGATATACTTTTGCAGTAAAAATACAGAAATATGAGACTTTAATTATTAAAGCATTAACTTGAAAAATAAACAAAATCAAATTTTAACCAAAAGTTACATCCCTTACAACTTTTTTAACCCATCGTAGTTAATTTACCAGTCCAATAGTTAACATAAGTAAAGTAAATATCAACTACTTTCATTATCAAAACTAATTATATTTTTCCCAACATTTTCAGAATACTTTTTTAAAAATCAGGAAGGAAGCCCATGACTACAGTAAAATTGACAGAAGGCGATACTTATAATGTGGACATTTCCCTTAGTGAGAATGAAGATTTCAAGCTAGTTGAAGCGGAATATTCTGATCAAGATCAAGATAATTTTGATACTGCTAGTCGGCGTAGACTTCCCCTAGAAGATAATATTGGTGCTTTTTTCAAAGAAATGGCTCGTTATCCTCTTCTAACCGCAGAGGAGGAGATAGTTTTAGCCAACGATGTCAAATTAATGTTGCAGGTGGAAACCAAAAAGCAAAAACTAATTGCCCAGAAACAGCAAGCACCAACTAAAGCTGAATTAGCAACAGCTATGGGCTTAGAATCAGAACGTCAATTAGATTTACTCTTGTATCGTGGTAAAGTAGCCAAGCGTAAGATGATTCGTTCTAACTTGAGGTTAGTAGTCTCAATTGCCAAGCGTTATTTAAATCGCGGAGTTCCTTTTCTAGACTTAATTCAAGAAGGTGCGATCGGCTTAAATAGAGCCACAGAAAAGTTTGATCCCAACAAAGGTTATAAATTCTCTACTTATGCTTATTGGTGGATTCGTCAAGCAATTACCCGTACTATTGCCAATGATGCCCGCACAATTCGCCTACCAATTCACATTGTTGAAAAACTTAATAAACTTAAAAAAGCTCAACGTAACCTTAAGCAACAATTACAGCGTAATCCTAGCGAAGTAGAGCTAGCCAAAGAATTAAGAATATCACCTTCTCAGTTGCGTCAATTATTAGAATTGCGTCGCCAATCTTTATCTCTCAATCATCGTGTGGGGAAAGCAGAGGATACTGAGTTAGTTGATTTACTAGAAGATAGTGAGTTACAGCTTCCTGAAGAGCGAATGAATGAAACCATGATGCGCCAGGAAATTACGGATGTTTTGGATGATGTTTTAACTCAACGGGAAAAAGATGTAATTTGCTTACGTTATGGTTTATCTACCAGTCAACCATACACTCTAGAAGAAGTAGGCGGAATGTTTAGCCTTTCCCGTGAAAGAGTAAGGCAAATTCAAAGTAAAGCGATGCGCAAACTTCGTCGTCCTCAAGTCGCCCGTCGTCTTAAAGGATGGTTGAATTAGTAAACAGTTAGGGCAGTTAGGACAGTTAGGGCAGTTAGGACAGTTAGGACAGTTAGGGCAGTTAAAAACTGCTTTTAACTGTTACGGCTTATAGCGATAATTACTGATCATTCTACGGCGGTAATTAAATTAATTTGTTTTAACTATCTAAATAATTATTAAAATTATTAAGTTTATATAGCTAATAATTACAATAAATAGTCAATTCTGGGGATCATGTTAGAAAAGATTCATGATGGTAATGAAAATCTTGATCTAAGGGCAAATGTTTTTGTAGTATTAATTTTTTAGGAAGAATATCGCTTATTGCATCATAGATATTTATAATAAGTTGATAATTTTAATCAAAAGATTTTGATCAAGAAAAGCAGGAGTTTCAAGAACTCCAACCTTCCCTCTGCCTTCTTCAAGAAAGAATGAAGTGTAGCTTAGAAAAATGAAGTGTAGCTCAGAAATTTGATAATTATTATCTTTAATTGCTATTTATGCTTATACTCAATTTTTGCAACTTGTGGCTGGAAACTATTTTCATTTTCACGGGATAAACCTATGACTAAAATTGATTAAAAATTAAGATTTGTTATGTCTTTAGCCACAAAATTTTTTAGTTTACTTGGGTTGAAAAAAAAGGAAGAGTCACCTTACTGGTTGCGAATCACCACTAAAGTACCTAAGTGTACTTATTATTTTGGCCCTTTTGATAATCTTTTAGTAGCCAGAGCTTCACAAGCGGGCTATATTGAAGATTTGATGGCAGAGAATGCCCAGGGCATACATATAGAATTAGAACAATGTTCGCAACCTTCTGAATTAACTATTTGCGAAGAAGAAGAAAATATTTAGAGCTTGTCTAAAGTTCAATAAAACCGTCTTGGAATTGAGCCAAGATTTAGGAAACCCCTATCAAGAACTAAGTAGACAGGGGAAGTTCCTGATTAAGAACGACGAGAAACAACAGGTGCAGGAGGAGTATCACTAGAAGTATCAGCAGAACGTTTTCTTCTTCTAGTCATTCTAGTCGCTGGTTTTTCGGGAGTTTGCAACAAAAATGTTACTAATGGGCGACTACGTAATTCTCGATTGACTAAACGTTGTAAACCACTTTCAATTTCTAAACGTACTTCTGTCCAATTAACTTCCGTTTCACCATTGTTACTTTGGCTAAAGTAATTCCAGCGATCGCTCAAAATTCTTTCGATAGTTCTAACTATCAGTTGTTGTAATAAGGATTTTTCAACTGACGTTACTACTCCTTGTAAATGTAAAGCAGGAGAGGCTACCAATTTACCAGACCAATCGATCGCTGCTGCCACCGTAACTAGTCCTTCTGCTGCCAATTGCTGTCTTTCTGACATTACGTTATCTTGGACAATACCAGCCCGATCTACTAGTTCAATACCAGAGGTCACTTCTCCATTGACACCAATACTATTGGCGGTAAGCTCGATAATATTGCCATTTTTAATGATCACAATATTTTCTTCAGGAATACCCATCGCTTGCGCCATCCCTGCGTGTTCGACGAGCATTCGATGTTCACCGTGAACAGGTACAAAGAATTTAGGTCGGGTTAAATTGAGCATTAATTTATGATCTTCACGCGCGCCATGACCTGAAACGTGAATTCCTTGACTACGACCATAAATAACTTTCGCTCCCTGCATCATTAGACGGTCAATTGTATTAACTACCGCAATGGTATTACCAGGAATGGGATTAGCAGAAAAGATAATTGTATCTCCCGGTTTGACTGTAACTTGTCGATGTTCGCCGTTGGAGATCCGAGTCATCGCTGCTAAAGTTTCTCCTTGTGAACCAGTAGTCAGGATTAAGACTTGATTGTCTGGTAAACGATTAACTGAGCGCAAGGGTTCAAATATATCATCACGACATTGAATATATCCTAATTTACGTGCATGAGCAATTACATTGAGCATTGAGCGCCCTACTACTGCAACTTTACGACCGTGTTTCTGGGCTAAGTCGAGAACCATATTGACCCGATGTACTGAAGAGGAGAAAGTTGTTACCATCAACCTACCTTCAGCTTGACCAAAGATGCGATCTAGATTGGGATAGACAGAACGTTCTGAGGGTGTATGTCCTGGGACTTCTGCGTTAGTTGAATCACTTAATAAACAAAGTACACCTTGTTCTCCGTATTCTGCGAGTTTTTGGAGGTCATAATGCTCACCGTCTACAGGGGTATGATCAAATTTAAAGTCGCCTGTATGGATAATGACACCAATAGGGGTATGAATTGCCACACTAAAACTATCGGCGATGGAGTGGGTGTTACGAATAAACTGGGCAGAAAAATGCTTGCTAATTTGAACAGTTTCTCTTGGCAGAACACTTTTAAGAGTAGTGCGATCGCTTACTCCTGCTTCTTCGAGTTTATCTCCCAATAAGGACATTGCTAGCCGAGGCCCATAAATCACAGGAATATCAAACTGTTTGAGGTGATAGGCTATGCCTCCTATATGATCTTCATGACCGTGAGTGACAATCATGCCTTTGATACGGTGGGCATTTTCTCGCAAGTAAGTCATATCAGGTAAAACAATATTAATCCCGTGCATTTGATCGGAAGGAAAACCTAACCCTGCATCTAACAGAATCAGATCGTCTTCATATTCAAACACACAGGTATTTTTGCCAATTTCGTGTAACCCACCTAGTGGAATAATTTTTACGGTTGCTTGGTTTGTTTTTTTGATTATTTTGTTCATTTGGTTTTGCTGTATTTAGTTATTTGCTCTTTTCTCGTTTTATTTATTTGTTCAATAAAAACTGTAAATTATGCTTAGATTTTTGGACTGTGAAGTGTTTTCTAAGTTGTGAAAAACTGATTTATTTCTAGTTATTTAGCTGAATTTATTAATACTTATATTTTAATTATTGCCTTAAATAAATATTTGTGTTAAATAAGCTTATTAATAAATTACAATTATGTTTTAACCTAGTTTTCTTTAATATAAGCTGACTTTTCACTTAAGCTAGCTAAGAGTAATCAACTATTTTATTCCATCAAAGAGATTTTGATAATAGCTTGTAATCTCACAAGCTCAAAGTAAACTTAGTTGGTTTAAAACTGTTTTTAAAGATTCTAATAAATCTAATTGTAACTCACATAAAGGAGGACGCAACTTGCCTACATTCCAACCTTGTAAATTTAAAGCGGTTTTTACAGGAATGGGATTTGTTGTCATAAATAAAGCTTTAAATAAAGGAAATAATTGCATTTGTATGGCAGTTGCCTGGGAATTGTCACCTTTAACAAATGCCTCAATCATTGACTGCATTTGTTTACCTACTAAGTGAGAAGCAACACTAACTACTCCAACACTACCTACGGTTAGTAGAGGTAAAGTTAGAGCGTCCTCTCCCGAATAAATGGCAAAATCAGGGTCAGTTAAACATCTTATCTGGCAGGCTTGCTCTAAATTGCCACTAGCTTCTTTAATCGCTACTATATTGTTAATTTTAGCGAGATTAGCGACTGTATCTGGCTCTAGGTTGCAACTAGTGCGTCCTGAAACATTGTACAACATTATGGGTAAATCAGGACAAGCTTCAGCGATCGCCTTAAAATGTTGATATAGTCCTGCTTGGGGTGGCTTATTGTAGTATGGAACTACCTGTAAGGAACCATCTAAGTCCAGTTTAGCAGCTTTGGTGGTAGCAGCGATCGCTTCTGAGGTTGAGTTAGAACCAGTACCAGCAAGAATTTTAGCTTTACTACCCACAGCCTGTTTGACTACTTTAAATAGCTCATATTCTTCTGACCAACTCAAAGTAGGTGATTCTCCTGTAGTTCCGCATAAGACTAGACCATCACTACCATTTTCGACTAAATGTACTGCAAGTTTTTCCGCAACTTCGTAATTGACGCTGCCATCGTCAGCAAAGGGCGTGACCATTGCCGTAATTACTCTACCAAAGGGTTCCCCACTCATTAATTTTCTAGACAAATAATTAATTTAATTACTGAATTTTTTATTTATAAGGTAATCAAGGCAATCATTACACACTCACTGCTGAACTTGAGACATTTAGCAGATTTTTTGACAGTAGTAATTCTGCTATTTGAATAGCGTTGAGGGCTGCTCCTTTGCGAATTTGATCACCACATAACCATAGTTCTAAACCACAGTTATGAGAAATATCCTGCCGAATTCTGCCAACCAATACAGGATCTTGCCCTGTGGCATCAATGGGCATGGGGAAATAATTACTCTGCCAATCTTCTACTAATTTTACCCCTGGGGCAGCAGCAATCAATTCTCTGGCTTGTTGTACGTCAAAAGGTTGGTCAAATTCAAGATTTACAGCTTCAGAATGGGCGCGTAAAATTGGGACACGTACACAAGTAGCAGTTACTTTTAATTCGGGAGTATTAAAAATTTTTCGTGTCTCGTTAACCATTTTCATTTCCTCTTCGCAGTATCCCTGAGCATTTAGAGGGGAATTATGAGGAAATAAATTAAAGGCAATGGGATAGGGTAAAACTTCTGCTTGGGGTTGTTTACCATCTAAAATGTCTCTTGCTTGGGTTTGGGCTTCTGCCATTGCCCTAGCTCCTGCACCCGAAGCAGATTGATAAGTGGCAACCACTACCCGTTTAATTGGCTGTACTTGATGTAAAGGATATATGGCTACTCCCATTAAAATTGTAGTACAGTTGGGATTAGCAATAATGCCTTGGTGTTGAGCAGCAGCTTCAGGATTTATTTCTGGTACTACTAAAGGCACATTCTCATCGAGTCGAAAGGCACTGGAATTGTCAATTACGACTGCTCCTGCTGCTACTGCTTTCTTCGCCCAAGCTTTGGAGGTAGAGCCACCTGCGGAAGCCAAAACCAAGTCGATTCCTTCAAAAGCACTTTCACTAACGGCTGTTACAGTTAGTTCTTGGTCTTGAAACTTAATTTTACTCCCAGCAGAACGAGGTGAAGCCAATAACCTCAACTCCTTAATAGGAAAGTTGCGCTCGGCAAGCAGTGCTAATAATTCTTGCCCTACCGCTCCAGTTGCGCCCAAAATTGCGACATTAACATCTTTAGACAAGTAATCTGACCTCCATAATTTTTAGTATTTGACGTAATTTTTAAATAAAATGACAGATTTAAACTTTTTTTGTATGTATCGTGTACTCTTAAACAGTCAATATACAATTACTGAAATTAATCTTAATAATATTAGGGAGAGTTAAGAAAAAATATTGCTAGCGATCGCGTATATCTAAATGTAAATATCGGTTAATCCTATCATAATGTTTCAAGTATGAACATTTCAAGTTGAGAAAATCAGTCATAAGCAGAAAAAATGTAGCTGTTGGGATAGATATATTATTATGACTATTGGTTAATTTAAATATTTTTAAAGTAGAAACAGTCAATGAAAGTAACCCAGGAGAGACTTCCCGAAAGTCAGTTAGGCTTAAACATAGAGATTGCCCCCGAAGCGTCTCGCAATGCCTATGAAAAAATGGTACAAAACCTTTCCCGTTCCAGCAATATTCCTGGGTTTCGCAAAGGAAAAGTACCACGTCAAGTGCTATTGCAAAGAATTGGTAGGGAAAGGATAAAAGCTGCTGCTTTGGAAGAATTGATTCAAAAATCTTTACAAACAGCAATTGAGCAAGAAGCAATTGAAGCTCTAGGTCAACCCAATTTACGTTCTGATTTTGAAGAACTATTAGGGCAATATAATCCAGGGGATGCAATTACTTTTTCCGTGGCTGTAGATGTCGCACCGACAATCGAACTGGCTGATTACAGTAACTTAAGCGTCAAAGCGGAAGAGATAGTATATCAACCAGAAAAAGTAGACGATTTTATTGAACAACGTCGCTTACAAAAAGCCGATTTAGTGCCTGTTGAAGAGCGGGCTGCGGAAATGGGAGACATTGCTTTTGTAGATTTTAAAGGCACACTGACGGCAGAAGGGGAAGAAGGTAAAGAAATCGAAGGTGGAAGTGCGACTAATTTCCAGGTAGAGATAGCTGAAGGAAAATTAATTCCTGGTATGGTTGAAGGAATTGTAGGCATGAAGCCTGAAGAAACTAAAGAAGTAGCTGTTACTTTTCCTGAAGATTACCCACAAGAAGATTTAGCTGGTAAACCAGCCGTGTTCAGCATCACTTTAAATGAATTAAAAACCAAAGAATTACCCGATTTAGATGACGACTTTGCTCAAGAAGTCAGCAACGAAGAATTTGAAACAATGGATGCTTATCGAGAATCCTTAGTTAAACAGTTTCAAGAACGGGCAGAGAACCAAACCAAGAATAACATTAATGCAGCGATCGCACTTGCTTTAATTGAGCAAAATACCATTGATTTACCCGAATCTTTAATTCAGGAGGAAGTGACCAATGTTTTAACCAAAACCCTGATGCAAATGCAACAAATGGGTTTAGATGTTAGACAGCTATTCAATTCTGATAACATTCCCATGTTGCGGGACAATGCTCGCCCAGAAGCAGTAGAAAATCTTAAGAAAACTTTAATAATTAGGGAAATCGCTAAACAAAAAGGGTTAGAACCTGATCAAACTGCGATCGATGCCAAAATAGCAGAAATTCGTCCACAATTAGAAGATCAAGAAGTTGACGAAGACCGCTTACTAGAGATGGTTACAGATGATTTATTAAGCGAAAATACTTATAATTGGTTACGGGAGCAAGCTCAGGTAGAACTAGTTCCCGAAGGCTCATTATCTGAAGCCGAAGCAGAAACGGATACTGAAGATCTAGAAGAAGTAGAAACGGTGGAAGCCGAAGTAGTTACTGACTCTGAGTAAAGAGAAATTACGAGAATTAGAGGCTGAAGGTAAATATTCAGTCTCTCTAGTATCTACCCTAATGAATAATTTAATTAAGGCATAATGAGAATAAGAGTTAAATCTCCCAACTGAGCATAACTATGCAAAGTTAGTTAACAATACATAAAATACATAATTAGTAGAATTAGTTACCAAACTTTTGGCAAAAATCTATGCTAAAATCGCTTTCGCCTTACCGCTTTCTGGTTAGTCAAAACAGTTCCAATGTACAATCTACCCAAACCGTTGGTAATGTAGTCCCAATGGTGGTAGAACAGTCTGGGATTGGAGAACGAGCCTTTGATATCTATTCCCGTCTTTTGCGAGAGCGCATTATTTTCTTGGGGACACCCATCGATGACAAAGTTGCAGATTCGATTGTGGCTCAGTTATTGTATTTAGAAGCAGAAGACTCCGAAAAAGATATTCAGATCTATATCAATTCTCCTGGTGGTTCAGTATATTCAGGCATGGCAATTTACGATACCATACAGCAAATTCAACCTGATGTTGTAACAATTTGTTATGGAATTGCTGCTAGTATGGGGGCTTTTTTGTTATGTAGTGGTACAAAAGGAAAGCGGATGGCATTACCAAGTTCTCGTATTATGATTCACCAACCTTTAGGGGGAGCGCAAGGGCAAGCTACAGATATTGAGATCCAAGCTAAAGAAATTCTTTATATCAAACAAAGACTTAATGAACTGATTGCAGGACATACTAGTCAACCTTTTGATAAGATAGCTGCCGATACTGAAAGAGATTTCTATATGTCTTCCGAAGAAGCTATGAGATATGGCTTAATTGATCAAGTCATCAATAAGTCGGAAATAGCACTATCGTCACCTACTACCTAAAAATACTCCACTAGTACGAGGTATATATGTCTAAATACGACTCTCATCTAAAGTGTTCGTTTTGCGGAAAATCCCAAGAACAGGTCAGAAAGCTTATTGCTGGCCCTGGGGTCTATATTTGTGATGAATGTGTTGAACTGTGTAACGAAATTTTAGATGAGGAGTTGATTGAAGAGGGAGCGGTAGTATCTTCACCTACTGTACCTAATAACCCTGATGCTAAACCGTCTAGAAGAAAAACTGCTAAAACGGGGGGGATTTCTTTCGGTGATATACCTAAACCCATAGAAATTAAAAAGTGTCTAGATGAACACGTTATCGGTCAGGAAGAAGCCAAAAAAGTTCTTTCCGTTGGGGTATATAACCATTATAAGCGTCTTAGTTTAGTAGATAAAGCGCAAGATACAGACGATCCTGTTGAATTACAAAAATCTAATGTTTTGTTAATTGGGCCGACAGGTTGTGGTAAAACTCTCCTAGCTCAAACTTTAGCCAAAGTTCTACAAGTCCCTTTTGCCGTTGCCGATGCTACGACTTTGACCGAAGCTGGTTATGTTGGGGAAGACGTAGAAAACATTTTACTCCGTTTGTTGCAGGTGGCGGATTTAGATGTAGATGAAGCTCAAAGAGGAATTATTTACATCGACGAAATTGATAAAATTGCCCGCAAAAGCGAAAATGCTTCCATTACCCGTGACGTTTCAGGAGAAGGGGTGCAGCAAGCACTGTTAAAAATGCTAGAAGGAACAGTCGCCAATGTTCCACCTCAAGGGGGTAGAAAACATCCTTATCAAGACTGTATTCAAATTGATACGAAAAATATTTTATTTATCTGTGGCGGTGCATTTGTTGGTTTAGATAAAGTAGTAGAGCGTCGCTTAGGTAAAAAATCTATTGGCTTTATTCAAAAAAGCGAGAATGGCTCGTTTAAAGAAAAACGTACTGCCGATATTTTGCAGCATTTGGAATTGGATGATTTGGTCAAATTTGGTATGATTCCTGAGTTTGTGGGTAGAATTCCTGTCACCGCAGCTTTAGAGCCTCTAGATGAACCAGCCTTAGTGCAAATATTGACTCAACCGCGTAATGCCATTGTTAAGCAATACCAAAAACTATTAGGAATGGATAACATCGAGTTGGAATTTACCGATGGTGCAATCAAAGCCTTAGCAAAAGAAGCCTATCGACGCAAAACTGGCGCAAGAGCATTAAGGGGTATTGTTGAGGAATTAATGTTAGAGGTGATGTACGAAATTCCTTCTCGTAAGGATGTTGGTAAATGTACCATCACTGAGGAAATGGTGGAAAAACGTTCTACTGCTGAGTTGATTCTCCATCCAGCTTCTTATCGCAAACCAGAATCAGCGTAATAAAAGTTTTTAAACCTACTTACCGAAAAGTGGGTTTTGTCAGTCAACTAGGACAGCTAGAGGAGTTTTAAAAAACACTTCAACCATGATATTTTGGTAGCATTGTAAAATTTAACAAGGCAACAAATGTCAGAACAAAAGCAAAATACCGAAAATGCCGAAGATTTGCTTGATATTGAGAATGAGGTTGAAGCTAATCCCAAAATTGAATTATTAATTACATTTATTGCAGGAATATTTTTATTCGTAACTATATTAACAGTACTGATATGTATCAGTTTATTAATACAAAGTTATTCAACTCATCATATAGTTTATGAACAATTAATATTTGATACATTTAAGATTAATTATGGGATATATGAATTTAATTACCTCTGTTTTAGAACTATAGGTTGTTTATTATTGGTAACTATACCTTTAGTTAATCTTAGTCTGTCAGGCAATACTAATCTTAAATTCCAAAAAACTAAATATATATTATTTTTTGCTGCAATTACGTTTTTATTCTTATACATAATACTTCTAATTCAAACAAGACATGGCAGTATGAACTCATGGGCATACTTCACAGAAATAAGTCTAATTTTTGGTCTTATATCTATGAGTTTTACATCTGTTTCTAAAAAGTATGAAAAGCTATTGCAACCATTTAGCTGGATAATTTTAGTAATAGCAATTACCTCGGCTCTGTCGGAAAGTTAAATAGTTAGTAGTTAGTAGTTAAAGGCAACAGGCAACTAAATTAGGAAGTTAACCGTCCTATATTCGTGTCATTTTGATTGTCATTTACCAAAAATATGTTCCGAAAATTATCTAACCTGTCCTATCGTTACTATCGCCGTTGGTTATACGGTTTACTTGCAGTAATTGTCACGCTCAGTATCAGCTTTAGTAATGTCCAGCCTAGCTATGGCGTTTCTTGGTTGGAGTTAGTAATTCGTGGAATACAAGTAGTACAAATCTCCAATATTTCTAATGCCCAGGAAGTAGCGTTAGGCAAAGAGATTAATCAGGAGTTAATTAATTCTGGTCAAGCTAAAATTTATCGCAATCAAGCAATTAATGATTATATTAATCAAATTGGACAGCAATTGGCTAAAATCAGTAAACGTCCCGATATTCCCTATACCTTTCAAGTAGTTGATAATGATAGTATTAATGCTTTTGCGACGATGGGAGGCTATGTATATATCAATACAGGAACAATTAGTACAGCAGATAACGAAGCGGAATTAGCTAGTGTTATTGGACATGAAATAGGTCATATTGTCGCCCGTCATTCAGTCGAACAGATGCGCGATCGCGCTGTTTCTCAAGGCTTACTCTCCGCAGCAGGATTAGACCGTAGTGATGCTGTTCAAATTGGTGTAGAATTAGCTGTTAGTCGTCCTAATAGTCGCTCTGACGAGCTAGAAGCCGATCGCCTGGGGTTAGAAAATCTCATTAAAGCTAATTATGCGCCTGCGGGAATGCTCGGCTTTATGCAAAAATTACTCAAACAAGGTGGCTCTACTCCTGGTTTTTTAAGTACTCATCCTGCTACTTCTGATCGAATTAAAGTATTGCAGCAACTTATCGATCCTAAAACTGTTAATGTTGGCAGTGGTTTAGATAATCAAGCCTATCGAAATCGTGTTAGTTATTTATGATTTGTAGCTTGTTAACCGAGAAGATTTTAGATTAGAGATTTTAGATTATTAAAGTGTTTTTGGACAACTGGCTAAAACTTTTACAAGAGCATAAGGCGATCGCTATAATTCGCTGTGATAAAATGAACCTCGCTTATCAGATGGCTCATGCTGTAGCAGCAGGGGGAATGAATTTAATTGAAATTACTTGGAATAGCGATCGCGCTGGAGATTTAATTACCCAACTAAGGACGGAATTACCTCACTGTATTATTGGTACAGGAACGATTCTAGATTTACAGCAGCTACAAGAAGCGATCGCAGCAGGGGCGCAGTTTGCTTTTTCACCTCATTTTGATCCAAAATTATTAAATGTTTCCTTATCCCATTATCAAATACCTTTTGTACCTGGAGTTTTTTCGCCAACGGAAATAGTCAATGCTTGGCAACAAGGCGCAAAAGTTGTTAAGGTTTTCCCAATTAAATCCTTGGGAGGTGCAGAATACATTAAATGTTTACAAGCTCCTCTAGGACACATTGCTTTCATCCCAACTGGGGGAATTACGATTGAAAATGCTCCAGCAATGATTAAGGCAGGAGCGATCGCCGTAGGTATTTCTAGTAATTTATTTCCTCATCAGGCGATCGTCAATCAAAACTGGTCAGATATTACCATTAGAACCCAAGATTTACTCAATCAAATAAAACAAATTAATTCTGACTCCTGACTCCTGACTCCTGACTTCTGACTCCTGACACTAAACTTCGTATTCCATACGAGCAAAAGTAACCGCATCAAACCCAAAGGCGAGCATCAAGGGCATAGGTGATATCAAGAAACAACTAGAAACCACTGCTATTACACTAACTAACGCAGCCAACATCAACCATCTTTGTTCACAGATGCTTAAACCCTTTTCGCTTTTAATGAGCCTCATAACTTTTTGAGGAATAGGTTCTGGCATCACGCAGTTAGGTGGAAATGCCCAATAATGGTTGTAGCGTTCTCGAAATAAATCTGTCCAACCATTGCTATCGCACCATTCTTGAATCCATTCGTCATGAAAGTGTTGCATAAGTTTTGTTAAAGGCAATAACTAAATTTACTAAAAACTATGGCGAAATAAAATTTTAAATATTGATTCTCTTGTCGCTGTTTTCACAGGTTAGCAAATGCCTTATTTTTTTTAAATACCAATCTAATCTTCCTTAACAAACCTTAAATGAACTTGATTATTCAACAAAAAGCATTAAGCATAATTACTTATTGGCTTGAATTTAAGTGCTTAATACATCTTTTAAAAATTCACAAAATTAGTTTCAGTACAAATAAAATTTAGTTTTATATCCCAAGTATCGGCTGGTAATTGAACTAAGTAGGCAAAATCAAAGACAATACCGATCGTCGGAATATTAAGACATTGAGATGAACTAAGTAGGCGATCATAAAAACCACCGCCATAACCCAAACGATATCCTTGTTGATCACAAGCAACACTGGGAACAAGAATTAAATCAGCTAAGGATGGTGAAATAATTGGTAATGTTTCTAAAGGTTCTGTAATACCATATTTACCAAATTTTAACTTTTCTCCAGGTTGCCATAAATGCCAAACTAAAGATTGACCAACACAACGAGGAAATACCCAAGTTTTCTGAAGAGAAAATAAAGAATTCAAATCAACTTCTTGACGAAAACTAAAGTAAACTAGGATAGTTTTTGCTTCCTTAAATAAAGATAAATTTTGCAAGCGATCGCAGATAAGCTTACTTTTAGTTTGCCATTCTTCTTGAGAGAGTGTTTGTCTCTGTTCTAGAATTTCTCGTCTTAATCTCGGTTTGTCTAATTGCAATTTGACACTCCCCTAAGTTTGGCTCAAAACATTTGTTTTGCTCGCAGAGCAATCCGTGGGCTGAAGCCACGAAGTCACAGGGTTTTACGCTCTCTGATGATAATTACTGATTTATGTCTTGGGTGAAAGTATAGGTCAAATATTAGCTTATCCAAATTAAGGTTTTCTCAGCAAAATTTTGGCAACGCTTTATATTGATCACAAACTGTAAATTGTTCCCATTGAGAAACTACAGGATGACTTAAAATTTGGGCGATTTTTAGTTTTTCACTAGAACCAACTAAGATTAGACAAACATAACAACTAGTAAAGAAATCTATGATGTTTTCCAGAGTATCCAAAGGATGAAGATAGCTTTGATCAATAATTACCATTTTCAAAGCTGCTACTTTGATTATTTGTTCGAGAGGTTGATGAGAATTTAATTCAGGAGAGCCTAATTTGGAAGCTAATTCTTCGCTTAACGTCTTGAAAAATTCTGCTGCACTTTCTTCAGGAAAAGCCTCATAGTAAATAACTGGTGTTTTAAGTGGATGATCAACACTAGCAATAAAATTTTGTATAGCCTCAAAGCTACAGGTACAATAATCATCTAGTAAAATTGCATTTTCTCGCTTAATAAGTTTGGTTTTTAACCAATTTGAATTTAGGATGGCTTTATTAGAATCAAGCATAAAATTAAAGTGTTTTTTAACTAAACATGAGATTGATTAGATCACAGATTTTTAGGTTTTAAAGTAATTTATAGAAAACTTATGTAGCTAGGAAAATCAAGGTTTTAAAGCCAAAATGTAATTAAGTACACATATTAATTTGATTTAACTTTCTACAATCAATATATTATTGAAAATAAATTGAATATAACATCAGCTATTTAGCTGAGAAAAAATTTGCCATCATTTATATGATAAATATAAAACAAATTTAATGGTTTTCATTTTTTATAATTTCAAGTTATTTTAACTGTCTAATAATCAGGGTTTTTATTACAATAAAATATTTAAAAGTAACTTTTAAATTCCAAAAAATAACTATCGAACATTTAGTATTTAGTTGTCAAATTATATTTTATTATGTTAAATATTTAAATTAATTATCTCAGCATAATTAACTACAATTAACCAAGAAATAAATTTCTTGGCTGAAAAAAATCTTTGTAGCTGCTACAATACTCATCAATCAATGCTACTGTCGGTTGTGCATCTCTGGCTAAATGTTTGATGATTTGCAATTCTACATCCATTACCATCTCTGCTTTGTGACGATTTTATTTTTTTCCTTCTTCATTCTAATCCTCGGAAAGTGACAAAAGAGGGATATTAGGACTTTTGCTATAAAATAGCTCTAACAAAATTTATTCTTGAAAATCTCTGAATAAGTCAAGAGGTGTTGTTGAATCAAGGTTTTTTAATCGATCGCTCAAGTCCCAAGCAGCTTGCAGTTGTCCTGGTTGAAAAGTGCGACTCATCACCACATAAATAGAGGTGCGATCGCAACCAATATCTGCTGCTATTACCTTATCCCAAGATTCTGTTGTCAGTTGATCGCTTACCTGCCAATGATCGGACTCCCAAGATAAGCGACGCTGAAATTTAAATGGGGCATCTTGCTTACCCGTAATTAGGATTTTTTGTAACGTTTTCCGAATGAGATTAGGAAAATAACGCCCGAAAGATAACATCACCAGACGTAAAATCACTAAATTTAGGGAGTTCATCTGCTTTTGTTTTGCCCAACCTAAAGTGCCAGCGATCGCAATCTCATCTGCTTTTAGTTGGATTTGGTAATTGTCTACTAAATGCCCGACTGCATTTTTGAGTTGCTTTTTCTCTTGAACCAGTAAAGAAAATTGGGTGTCTGAGGCAATTAATTGGCGATCGCGAAATAACTTAAACACTCCACCTTTATTCAAGGCTATATACAATTCTGTATTGCCACGACGATCAATTAAAATTCCTCCTTCTTTGAGGTAAAAACGCCCTTGAGGACGAGGTTGTAGGGGAGGACGGGCAGCAATAAAATCTCGCCAAGCTAAAAGATAATTCCAGGTATGATGTCCAATGATGCGATCGTCAGCATAACAAGCACCTAAACCGTTAGTTAGTCCTTCTAAAAAGCGATCATTAATATTTAAAGCTGTGGGTAGCCATTTACCTACCAACTCAAAACCATGAGGAAAAAAATTATAAGTGTTGCGACTGGTATATTCTCCACCATAAGAACCATCAGGATGAACAAATTGGGCTGCTAAATCTACGGCAGAGGCGATCGCTTGTTTTAATTCTGGACTGGGATTGAGTTCATATACTCGCGCTAAACAGGAAATTGTCAGGGTATGATAACCAGGATCACAACCTTCATACTCAATAAACCAACCTTCGGGATTCTGCCAAGACAAAACCTGTGCCAGCCGTTCTTTTTTACTTCTATCCCAGCGATCTGTTTGTAATAAATTACCCAATAGCTCCAAACACAACACAATTAAAGCCTGATGATTAGTCAAACGTCCACTTTCTTGATGTTCGGCTATCCAGTCTCCTCGCTTACGGAAAAAATCCAAAGCTTCAGAATTATCCAAATCCATCAGGGTATAACTTTCGAGACAGGCGAGTAAAGAAAACGCTGCTGCCCCTGCTGCCCTTTCGTAAGGAAAATAATCATCACAAGAACCATCAGGATGGCTACTTCTAGCAGCATAGAGAATACCTGCTTTTACCCATTCCTTAATTAAAGGCTGTTGATAAAAAATATTCTCAGGCAGATTACACTGATACGCCAACGCTAGAGGATAGACAAACTCCTGAGACATTCCCGCAGGAAAATCAATTACTTTATACTGCCAAAATGTGCGATCAAAACAACCGTAGGTGGGACTATGAGCATTGCGATCTAAAAGAGTCAGAATTTTAGGTATTTGTGCTAAAGCCTGACGAGCAAATAAATCTCTATTACTCATAGTTAATACTAATTAAACTTCAGTTAAACATTATCTACCTCCAAATAACAATAACAATAAAAACTGTAAAATGAATTAACGATCACTAACTAATAGTTGAACTATTTATGCTGATTAATATTCCTTTCAATAATTATTTAAACGATACTAAATTTTGCGATCGCTTAACAATACAAGATCAGATTTTGATTTTATCTGGTATGACTTGGTTGGATTTTGAAAACCTAGATACAGAAAAATATTCGGGTTATAGAATTAGTTATTTTGAAGGAGAAATAATTATCGTGTCGCTAGGAAGGAATCACGAACGAATTGCAGAGATTATCAACTATTTAGTGGTTGCTTATTGCCGTCAACACAACATTTTATTTTTTCCTTTTCGTTCTACCATCTTAAAAATTCCTCCTTTAGTAGGAAAAGAACCAGATGTTAGTTTTGCTTTTAATACAGATAAAAATTTACCTGATTTGGCGATACAAGTAATATTTTCTATTAGAACAAGGGGTTGATGGTCACAAGCGAGTCAAAGGTCGCAAGCGTCATATTGATGCACTTGAAAAAGCCCATCAATGTGTTTTAGAACTGACGGAGAAGTTGGGAGACGGTTTTATCGTTTTCAACGCCACTTAGATTTGAATTCTACCCACCTAAATTGGGTTGATTACAGCGATCACAAATTCCATGAACTATTATTTCATAGCTGGTTGGTTGCAGACCAGGGCGTAATTTACTTAAATCTAAAGCCTCAAACTTATTTGACGGAATATCTTCAATCCCACCACAGCAAGAGCAACAAAAATGATGGTGGACTTCCATATTGGCATCATAACGAGAAACCCCCTCTTCTAACAAAACCTCTCGGACTAATTCGACTTCTCTAAAAGTTTGTAGAGTGCTATAAATGGTTGCCTGAGAAGAAACTGGAAAATTTTTGTTCAGGTCTTCAAAAATTTGCTCTACGGTTGGATGATCTGAACGGGACAAAAGATTGGCATATACTGAAAATCTTTGTGGTGTCACTCTCAGACCTTTGGATTTAAGCGTTTCAGTAATTTTTTCTGCCGAATAATTCATGTAAATAATACGGGAGCAGGGAAACCGCGTCTTTTTAAAGCGCGGAGGAACTGCGACACGAGACGGGGCGTATAAACTTGTCGGGAAACCCGACAAGACAGCCCCTTCAGTTTTAACTGCCGTGGAGCAATGGCT
>JBOFLX010000112.1:0-63541 GCA_051658085.1 Waterburya sp. | reverse complement strand
CGCTCTTTGTTGAGGCAGCGCGTTGCGGGGGTGTCCCCCGTTAAAGCGACTGCCGTGGAAACCAACAAGACCCTTTGGGTTCACCAGTTGCTCATGGGGGAAACCCCCAAGACCGCACTGGTTCACCGCGATGCCTCACTATAAGCTATAAGCATTTGAGATATTCTAGCTTGAACTCTACTTACTTATTACTTTTTTCTTCTGTGCTGCTTAAAATTTAGTTTTGTTCCCCATAAACCACCATAATTCTACTCCGATTAAACTTACTCCGCCAACAATCACAGCTAGTTTTAAAGCTAATGGCTGTTGTAGCTTTTGAAACTGACTGGTGTGTTCTCCACCCGAAATCGGCATTGTCATTTCCAAGTCTTTTTGTGCTAGTGCGGTATTAATAATTAAAGCTAGAAAAAACCCTAATCCTACTAAATTACTGAAAATTTTAGTTTTACTAAACATATTATTAATTCCATTAACAAGCTAAAAACTAAAAACTAAGAACTTCGATTAAAATTCCGCAGGCGTAAAGCATTAGTAACGACAGAAACCGAACTAAATGCCATTGCCCCGCCAGCAATAATCGGATTGAGTAACCAACCGAAGAAAGGAAAGAGAACTCCTGCTGCTATGGGAATACCCAAAACATTGTAGATAAAAGCAAAAAAGAGATTTTGCCGAATATTATTCATAGTTGCCTTACTTAACTTGATCGCCGTAACAATGCCTTGTAATTCTCCTGAAATCAAGGTGATATCACTAGCTGCGATCGCTACATCTGTTCCTGTACCAATGGCAATACCCACATCCGCTTGTGCCAGTGCAGGAGCATCATTAATACCATCTCCTACCATCGCGACTATTTTGCCTTCTTGTTGTAATTCTTTTACTTTAGCTACTTTTTGCTCAGGGCGTACTTCGGCTTCTACTCTTATAATACCAACTTCACGAGCGATCGCTTCGGCGGTTTTTTGATTGTCTCCTGTCAGCATTACTACTTCTAAACCCAACTTGCGTAAAGCTCTAATTGCTGCTGGAGAAGTAGCTTTGAGTGCGTCGGCAATGGCTATAATGCCTTCTATTTGACTATCTATGGCAATTAGTACTACAGTTTTTCCCTCAGCTTCCCAAATATCTTTTTGTGATTGTAAAGCAGTGGTTTTTATACCCAATTCAGACATCCAACGTTGCGTACCTATTTGTACTAGATGATTTGAGACAATACCCTGTACACCACTTCCTGCTACTGCTTGAAAATTAATTACCTCTGCCACATCAATATTTTGAGACTGAGCGTATCTAACCACTGCTTCAGCTAAAGGATGTTCAGAATTACGTTCTACTGCTGCTATTAAATTCAGTAACTTCAATTCTGCATCATCGGCAACACCTTTGACTGTAGCGTAATTAGTTACAGTCGGTTTACCTTGAGTAATTGTACCTGTTTTATCTAGAACAATAGTTTGGATTTTGTGAGCTAATTCTAAACTGGCTGCACCTTTAATTAAAATTCCGTTTTCCGCCCCTTTTCCCGTACCTACCATTACCGAGGTGGGCGTAGCCAAACCTAAAGCACAAGGGCAGGCAATAATTAACACTCCGACGGTAGTAATTAAAGCCAAAGAAAGATTTCCCATAACAACAAACCAGAGGACAAAAGTAGCAATGGCGATCGCAATTACCACAGGTACAAACCACTCTGTTACTTTGTCAGCCAGTCTTTGAATTGGAGCTTTTGAACCTTGAGCATCTTGTACGAGTTTCACGATCTGCGCTAAAACTGTATCTTTACCGACTCTAGTAGCTCTAAACTTGAAACTACCTGTATTATTAATAGTCGCACCGATAACTTCATTTCCAGGCTCTTTTTTCACGGGTATACTTTCTCCCGTTACCATTGCTTCATCGATGCTAGAATTTCCACTAATTATTTTTCCATCGACAGGGATCTTTTCTCCAGGGCGCACTAAGATAATATCGCCAATTTGTACTTCCTGAATCGGAATGTCTATTTCTTGTCCGTTACGAATAACTCTGGCATCTCTCGCTTGTAAACCCATTAGTTTACGAATTGCTTCTGAAGTTTGTCCTCTAGCACGGTTTTCAAACCACTGTCCTAAAAGAATTAAGGTGATAACTACGGCTGCGGTTTCGTAGTACACTTCTGGCATCAAGCCCTGATTAAGAAAAAAGTTGGGAAATACAGTAGCAAATAAAGAATAAAAATAGGCTGCACTTGTACCCAAAGCAATCAAAGTATCCATCGTCGCAGCATGACGCTTAAAAGCTTTCCAAGCACCAACATAAAACTTATAACCACACCAAAACTGAACTGGTGCAGTCAAAATTAATTGCAGCCAAGAGTTATGCAACCATGTAGGAATAAAAGGAAGTTCTAATCCCGTCATCATCGGTAGTGAACCAGTAATTAAAATCAAGCTAATTACACCACCGACAATTATTTTACGGATTAAATCGCGAGATTCTGCTTGACGAGTCGCTTGTTCAGCATCATCTTCTCCCGTAATCATGTCTTGATCTTGCAGAGAATAAGCAGTATATCCTGCTTCTGCTACTGCCCTTTGAATTGCCTCAATACTAGTTTGACGAGGATTATACTGAAGCGCAGCTTGTTCTGCACCAAAGTTAACATTACATTCCACTACCCCAGGCACAGCCCGAATTGCTAATTCAATGCTACTAGCGCAAGCAGCACAACTCATCCCCCTAAGTTTAAGGGTTACTTTTTCTACATCTGTTATAGTATTCATGATCGCTAGAAAGATTAGGGATTAAGAAGTAGGAAATAGGAAATAGGAAATAGAAAATAGGAAGTAAGAAGTAACTACGTTTCACTGTTCTAACTGCTCTTGATACGCGAAAAATATATCCTTTTCCCCCTTCCCCTTTTCCCAAACATAACCAGTTAATTTTGTAGTCATCGAACTCACGTTAAGTAGGGTTATAGCCAGCAGCAGAAATTGCTTCTTTTACCGATGATTTTGATGCTTGGGTTTCTACTATTACTTGTTTGGTTTTGGGATCGGCTTTAACTGAAGCTTGAGCATCTATCGCTAAAATTGCTTTAGTAATACTTTCACTGCAAGCACCACAAGCCATATCAGGGACTTTGAATTCTATAGTCATGATTCGTATTGGGTTTTATTAAGTTCTAAAATTAAGTGTAAACTCTCCAGTTGGCTGTAGAGTCAAGTCATACTAAATCCGTTCTGTATAAGTTACTTGAAAAATTGAGTAATGAGTAATGAGTAATGAGTTAACCTTCTAGTAGCTGTGGGCAAAGAACAAATAACCTCTGCCAATCGGATTTAGTATCAGAAGGCAAAAGGTTTTTAGCCTCATTCAAATTGCTAATCACAAGTAGGGTTTCAAAAACTTATTTAGTATAAGCTTTAAGCTTTCATACTATATTTAACGTTTAATCAAGTCGAATTATTTGATAAAGAGCAAGATGGTAGCATTCTTGAAACTCCATATTTTCACTCAATTAAGAATACTACTGTGCAAAAAGCTTTTTTTCTTCTTCAGATTTCTCTGTTTACTTTAGGTTGTCTCTTATCTACTAGTAAAGTCTCCATAGCTCAAGTTACTTCTGATGGAACAGTTAATACTCAAGTCACTCAAAATGGCAATGTGGCGGAAATAACTGGAGGAGAAACACGAGGCGGTAATTTATTTCATAGTTTTCAGGATTTTTCGGTTAGTACTGGTAATGAAGCTGCTTTTTTGAACGCCAATGATATTGCTAATATTTTCTCTAGAGTTACAGGTGGTAATATATCCAACATCGACGGTTTGATTAGTGCTAACGGTAGTGCGAATTTATTCTTGATTAACCCTGCTGGAATTATTTTTGGGGAAAATGCCAGATTAGATGTCGGTGGTTCATTTTATGGCAGTAGTGCCAGTAGTATTTTGTTTGAAGATGGGGAATTTAGCGCAACAGATTTAAATAATCCCCCTGTGTTAACTATTAATGCACCTATTGGTTTAAATTTAAGAGATAATCCAGGAGATATAGTTAATCGCTCAATTGTAGAAAATAGTTCTCAAGAATTAGTAGGCTTAGAAGTTTTACCAGGAAATAATCTGGCTTTTATTGGCGGAAATATTAAGTTTGATAGAGGAAATTTGACCGCTAGAGGCGGAAACATCGAATTAGGTGGTTTATCCGCAGCAGGAACAGTGGGTATTAATCCTGATGGAAGTTTGAGCTTTCCTGAATCTATACTTAAAGCGGATATTAGCTTAACTAACGCTGCCGATATCGACACAACTGGTACTGGTGGGGGAAATATTACAGTTAATGCTCGTAACTTAGAGTTAACGGCAGGAGAACTAAATGATAGTTTAATTAGGACAGGAATAAGCTCTGAGTCTACGTCTGCTGAAGCACAAGCAGGAGATATAAACATCAATGTAGCTGAAAAGTTTGTCCTTGATAATAGCAGTATTTTCAATCAAGTTGATCCTGAAGGAGTAGGGAATGCAGGTAACATAACGATTAATACTAATTCTCTAGAAGCAATTAATGACGGATCAATTACTGCAAATACCTCTGGACAAGGTAATGTAGGAGACATAAAGATTTCTACTACTAACTTAAATCTGACTAATGGCTCAGCTGTAGACCTTGATGTTCTTGGTCAAGGAAATGTAGGAATGATTGATATTACAGCCACAGAAAATATTCAGATTACTGGAGAAAGTTTAGATGGTATTACTAGTCGTATTGAAAGTGATGTTAATTCAAACGCAGTAGGTAATACAGGAGGAGTAAGAATTTCTACTAATAACTTGACTTTGACAAATGGTGGATACATTGATGCTGATATTTTAGGACAGGGAAATGCAGGAACAGTAGATATTACAGCTACAGGAGATATCACACTCGCTGGAAAAAATTCCGATGGTATTTCTAGTGGTATTCGTAATAATTTAAATGGAATAGGAAATTTAGATGGGGTAAAAATTTCCACTAATAACTTAAATCTGACTAACGGCTCAGAAATCGCGCTTAGTATATCTGGTAAAGGGAATGCAGGAACAGTAGATATTACGGCTACAGGTGATATTACCCTTGCTGGAGAAAGTTCAGATGCTTCTGCTAGTCGTATTATTGGTCAGGTTTTTGGAAATGGAATATCCGATACAGGAGAGATTATTTCTCCAAGGGGTGTAGGAGATGTAGGAGGAGTAAAAATTTCTACTAATAACTTGACTTTGACTGATGGCGGACAAATTAATGCTAGTACTTATGGTGAAGGTGATGCAGGAACAGTAGATATTACGGCTACAGGTGATATTAAGATCTCTGGAGAAAGTTTGGGTTCAGATGGTTTGTCTAGTGGTATTTTTAGTGCTGTTGATGTAGATGGAGTAGGAAATGCAGGGGGGATAAAAATTTCTACTAGCAACTTGACATTAACTAATGGTGGACAAATTGATGCTAGTACTTATCGCGAGGGAGATGGGGGTAATATAGTAGTTAATGCCAGTGAATCAATCACTCTAGATGGCATAAGTCCTGATGGTTTTACTAGTGGAATTTTCAATGCTGTCACCCCAGACGCAGTAGGAAATAGTGGTAGTATTGACTTGACAACAGCTAATCTTTCAATCAGCAATGGTGCATCAATTAACGCTGGTACTTTTGGTAAAGGGAATGGGGGAACAATAACAGTTAATGCCAGCGAATCTATCGCTCTAGATGGCATAAGTCCTGATGGTTCTAGTAGTGCAATTTTCAATTTTGTAGGAACAGGTGCAGTAGGTAATAGTGGCAGCACTGAGTTGACAACGGCTGATCTTTCGCTCAAAAATGGTGCAGCAATTTTTGTTGGTACTTCTGGAAATGGGGATGGTGGTGATTTAACTTTTAATATAAGCGATCGCCTGACCTTAGAAGAAAATAGTATTATTTCAGCACAAGCTTTTGGAACTAATGTTAGTGGAGGCAATATAGTTATTAACGCTCAGGATGGTTTTGTAGTCGCTTTTCCTAATCAAAATCCAGGCAGTGGTAATGATATTGTTGCTAATTCTCCAGCAGGGATAGATGGGAATATCGAGATTTATGCTCAAGGGGTTTTTGGTTTAACAGAAAAAGATGCTATTTCCTTAAACAATCAACTTGTGAATAATACTAACGATATTGACGCTAGTGGAACTTTAAGTGGTTCTCTACCTATAGTATTTATTCCCAGGGAAATCCAAGATCTACCTCCAATAATTTCCTCAGAACAAACCACTGAACAAGCTTGCCAAGCTAACCGAGAAACAGCAGCTAAAAATGGTTTAATCATCAATGGTAAGGGTGGTGTTCCTGCACCGCCAGATCAACCATTGACTTCTCAGAATTTGCTCATTAATGGTGAAATAACTTCTGCATCGGCTATTCCCGAACCTATAGAAACTAGTAAGGGCAAGATTCAACTAGCTAGAGGGATTAAAGTTAGCGAGGATGGTCGAGTGATTTTAACCGCCTATCCCACCAATAATGCTGGAGAGAGACTTCCAGAAGGGAGAGCTAATTGTGCGGTCAGATATAGCAACCGAACCATAGATTAGGACAGCACATTTAACGTAGGGGCGCATCGCGATGCGCCCCTACAGGGTTTATCTGTCAAAAGTGTATTAAGATAGATTGTCTCTAGATACTGCCTCTGAATCAATGAGCCATTTATCCCAACTTCAAGCCAAAATTACAACCAAAACCAAAAAAGTCGCCAAAAAAGCAACCCAATTAATTCAAAATCGCCTTGTCTCAGGAGGAAGCATGACTCAACATGACCGTGTTGTTTTTGATCTTAAAGGTTATCTGCTGAAGCCAGCAGTTTTGAGTGCATCTGAGGTCAAAATTCTCAAGGATTTTGTATTGCGCCAGAAAAATGATCCAGAGTCACTACCCCCACACGAGCGTTGTTTACCTGGAGGCCCTTTTGCGCCATTAATTGATCATCCTGCGGTCATGAATGTGTTGTTAGATGTAATCGATCCAGATATTGAAAAAATTCGTCTAGAAGATGTTTTTCTCAGCTATCGTGAAATGGGCGAAGGAGAATGGAAACCCCATGCAGGTGGCCGTACTACTAATCCTAACTATGCATATAATTTTCAGGATGGACGAATTTATGCAGGGATGACGAGAATTGTTTGGGAATTAAACGAAGTTCTAGAAAATAAGGGTGGAACTTGTTTTATTCCTGGCAGTCACAAGGCTAACTATAATATCAGGACTAATCCTGTTGCGAGTATCGATGCCCGAGATTCAGGACTTTGGGAAAGTTATAGCTGTCCTCCTGGATCGTTAATTATTTTTTCCGAAGCAGTAAGACATTCGGCAGACTTCTGGCAAAATCCTCATAATCCCCGTATGGCAATTTTTTGTGCCTATAATCATATTAATGTCCGTCATCATAAACCAGATATTCCCCCAGAGGTTATAGAAAAGCTTGCTCCTAAACATCAGCGATTTTTTAGAGATGTATATCATCCTCTATTTGATCGGGTTTAAGCTGAGAATAAATAAAATAGCTTGACTATTAATCAAAAAATTACTGTTAATTTATGTACGATCGCTACACAGTAAATAGTAAGCCTATCCTAATTAGGCAAGTAGTAACTTTAGTTTCGATTATTACTGCTTTTGGGATAAATGTTTTGGCTAATGTTAATCCTCCCAAGGGACTTACTATTGGTCAAATTTCTAATAAATTCTTTAACGATATTGTTATTACTCCTGCCAACTATGCCTTTGCGGTTTGGGGGATAATTTATCTAGGTTTAATTAGCTTGGCTATCTATCAAGTTTTACCTACACAAAAAAACAATTTATTGTTACAACGAATTGGCTATAAATTGGCGATCGCTTCTATCTCCCAGATTGTTTGGGTTATTTGTTTTCTCTATCGACAATACGCTATTTCTTTTTTAGCTATGCTGGGTATTTTGCTGCCTTTAATCGCTGCTTATTGGTCTATCCCCTTGAATCGTCGTATTTCTAGATGGGATAAATATTTAATACGCATCCCCATTAGTATTTATTTGTCTTGGATTAGTGTAGCAACCATAGTAAATGGTGCAATTGTCTTAAAAACTTGGCAGTGGAATGGCTGGGGTATCAGTCCTCAAATTTGGACAATTATTATGTTGTTGGTGGCTGCTTTAATTACCCATTTAGTAAGTATCCCCAGGCTAGATTATGCTTACGCTGCTGTGTTTGTTTGGGCGTTAGTAGCGATCGCTATTAAAAATGTCGATACGATAATTATTTCAGGTACAGCGATCGGTTTGAGTTTGGTTTTAATAGTTTTACTTTTGTCTTTTAGTTTTTTTGCTCCTCTAGACAATACTGAACATGATTAATTCTCAATTATGGTCAATCAAGATTCGTAATGGTAGCGACATTGTAAAAAATAAATACGATTATCTTTAATGCGGTAAACTAATAGATGTTCTAAATTGATGCGTCGTGACCAAATATTAGAATCAATATACTTGAGAGGTTCTGGCTTACCAATTCCTTGAAATGGTTGAGAGCAAATTGCCTCTATCAAATCCAAAATTTTATTAATCTTGGTGGAGTCTTTTTTTGCCCACCACAAAAGCTGTTCTCGAAAAGTAGGGGTAAAAATAGGACACCAGACTTTATTCTCGGACAATACCCAAATCCTCACACAAGTCTTGTAGAGACTGAGGTTCAACTGCCGAATTATCCATCTGTTTAGATTCCTCTATTGCTTTAAATAGTTGTTGGGCATTAGCAGGAGAACGCAATAGATAAACTGTCTCTAATAACCCATCTAACTCTTGTTTACTAATTAAAGCCACATCTGGTTTGTTTCTGCGATTAATAATGACAATTTCTGAGTTTTTACTCACTCGATCCAGTAAAGATGCTAGTCCATTTCTGGCATTAGTATAAGCAATTGAATCCGATATGGGAATCATATTCTGACATAAAGCTGTACAGGTCTAATATAACATGAATAATAGTTGAGTTAAGCTGTTACGCACTTAAATCATTAATTGAGAGAGGAGTCAGGAGTCAGGAGTTTTTACCTATTTCTTTTTACCTCCTTCCTATTTCCTATTTCCTACTTAACCCAAATGTTAAATTAATTTTGCATAAGTACTTATTCACTTACCAATCGTCTATGTCAGTTTGTCTTTCTAACATTGAAATTGCCAACGCCATAGCTTTTTTAACTCCTTCTTCCGTTTCTTGGACTAAAGAAGTTTGTAATGGCTCTAAAGAATTGCGATCGCCGATTTTCATTAAGGATAAAGCTGCCGATTTACGGGTTTCTCCTTGATCATGGTTAAGTAAGTTTGTTAGCTGGGGAATAGCTGGCTGATATTTCAAGTTACCCAATACTGCTGCTGCTTCACTCCTAACGTTAGCAGAGGTATCTTGTAGAGATTCCACCAATAAATTTAAGGCTTGGGTATTATCACGATTTTCTTCCGCTACTTTCGCGATCGCTCCCACTACTGCTGCACGTACTTCAGGGGAATTGGAATCATAAGCAGCATATAATTGCTCTTTTGCCTTGACTCCAATAAATGCTAATGCCCAAGCAGCATGACCTTTATGACTTTCCGTAGAATCTGGTGAGGCTAATACTTCTAATAAAGGTGCGACGGCTGTTTCTCCTATACGAGCTAAAGCACCAATAGCAGAGCCTTGTACTACAGTATCTTGATCATGAAGCAAGGCATAAATTAAATGAGGCACAGCTTCAGGATCTTCAATCAATGTTAGAGTTTTCCCTGCTGCGCGCCTAACAACTACGTTAGGATGATGCAATAAAGCGTCAATCAAGGGCTGTACGGCTGGTTGACCTACTTGACCTAGTGCTTCAGCATAACCTAGTCTTACTAACCCCCTAGTATCTCCCAAACATTCGACCATTTGCCTAATAAGCTGTTGATCATCGTCATTGAAAGTTCCTTGAGCGATTTGCTGATTAACTTTAGCTAGAAGTTCGTCTGTTTGGTTGTGATCAAGTGAGAGTGTCATCGTGATGTTAAATAAAATCTTTATCTCAAAAGCTTACGGCTTATAGCTTATGGCTTATAGCTTTAATTATTATATTTCATTACCATCTCTAAACGAGATAAAGCACTAGCTGCCGATTCTTGAATGTAGGGATCGGCTGATGAATCATTACTCAAGTTAGTTAGTACTTCTACCCCTCTAGGATCGCCCATTGAACCCAAGGCATTTAAAATTGCCACAGCCACAGCCAAATTATCAGTAGTATTCAAGGTTTCTACCAAGAGATCAAATACAGGAGAACCAATTTCACCCAAGGTCATCACCGCAGGAATATTAACTACTGGGTTAGGATCGTTAAGAGCGTCTATGGTCATTATATTTTACTTGTTTTGTACTCTATTATTTCACTATTCTGTCAATGCGTAAGTCCTATATTTAACTGTTCGCCCAACAAAGTTACTATATGTTAAGTTAAATTTTATAAAGATTTAAGTTTATTGTCAGTTTGAAAAGGAGATTTTCATGGCGTTAGAAATTCCTGAGTCGATCAAAACCTGGTCGCAGTTCGGTCATCCTATATTAATGTGGGTACTATTGGGTCTTACTGTTTACGCTTTATATTTAGGAATCCAAAGTTCTAAAATTCGGAGTGCAGACAAAGAAACCAAAAAAGAATTAATCAAGAAAAACTTTGCTCAAAGACACCATAAAATTGGCTCAATTATCCTAGCTTTTATGGTCTTGGGCAGTATAGGTGCTATGGTAGTTACCTATATTAATAATGGCAAATTGTTTGTTGGGCCTCATCTTTTGGCAGGGTTAGGGATGACTGCTTTAATTGCTGTCTCTGCGTCTTTAGTACCCTATATGCAAAAAGGTAACAATTTAGCTCGTAGTACCCACGTTTCTCTTAATATTTTGCTGTTGGGCTTATTCGGTTGGCAAGCAATTAGTGGGATGCAAATTGTCAAAAAAATTGTAGACCGTATGATGACGCAAGTTAATTAATAAAAATCAAGGAAGAAAGAGTTTAATCCTTCTTCCTGGGTTTAATTTAACTTAAAGACTCTAGATAATCCCGAATTAAGTTCCTCCGTCTTGGTTGGCGTAATTTCTGTAACGCTTTGGCTTCTATTTGCCGTACTCGTTCACGAGATAATTCCAAACAACGTCCAATTTCCGCTAGAGAAAAGGGTTTTTCGCCACCAAAACCAAAACGCATCTGAATTACTTCCCGTTCACGACTAGTTAGTTCTGATAAAAGATAATGTAAATCCTTTTGTAAAGATTCGCGCATTAGAGTTTCTTCAGGAGAAGCACTTTCAGTTTCCAACAAGTCTCCTAATTCTGTATCCTTTTCTTTCCCTACTTTAATTTCTAAAGAAACAGAACGTGGCACACGTAGCAGAACTTCACGGATTTGAGCAGCAGTCATATCTAGCTCTTTAGCCAGATCTTCAATTTTAGGAGTGCGTCCTTTTTCCTGAGAAATTTTACGTTGAGCTTTTTTAATTTTATTGAGTTTTTCAGTAATGTGAACAGGTAGGCGGATAGTTCGACTTTGAGTTGCGATCGCTCTAGTAATTCCTTGACGAATCCACCAGTAGGCATAAGTACTAAAACGATACCCTTTAGTGGGATCAAATTTCTCGACTGCTCTTTCTAAACCCAGAGTACCTTCTTGGATTAAATCCAATAATTCTAAACCACGATTTTGATATTTTTTAGCGACAGAAACTACAAGACGTAAATTTGCCTTGATCATGTGTTCCTTGGCGCGGATGCCGTTTTTTTGAATTTTGTCTAACTCTTGAACATCAAAGCCAACAACTTCTGACCAAGCCTGTTTACCTTGGGCAAGATGCTCTCGTAGTTCAGAAATTTCCATCCCCAAGGCTTTAGACCAGCGTTTCATCGAAGGACGATGACTTAGTTGAGTCACAAGGCGATCGTGTACATCAACTAGCTTAATAAATTCTTGCAGAGTGGTGTTACCAGCTTTGGCAGCTTTAGCACGTTGTTCTAAAATTTGAATATGACGTTGGACTTTTTGGGCTTCTGAAACTTCCTCATCTCTTTCTAACAGAGGAACTCTGCCTATTTCCTGTAAATATAATCTGACCAGATCAGTAGTAGTCCGACTACCTCTACGAGAAATACTTTCTAGATCTACGCCTTCTAGATCAAGTTCTACCAGTTCATCTGGCAACTTATTAGAACTATCATCATGGGCTTCTAAATCAAGATTAATATCGGGGGCGAAAGAATTATCTCCTTCGGTTTCAACGTATGAAGAACTTGCAAGCATAGCGATCTCTTAATGACGACTCCAGTGAAGGTTGAGATTTGAGCAGGGCTTCTGCTCTCAAAGCAATGAAAGATGAATAAAGAGGGGAATGGAAACAGTTACTACTGAGGTAGTTTTTTATTTCTCATCCTTGATCCTTCATCCCTCATCCTTTCGTTGACTCCCTCCTCTTTGAATAGATTGCCCATTTCATCATCAAAAAAAACATAACTGAAGTTTTTTTTCGCTATTTTCAATTTTGTGGGTCTATTCTCAGGAATAACGAGATTGGCTGATGTTATCAAAATCACATTGATTTTGAGGGAGTCGATAAATATTGCTTTCTGGTGTGAGGAAGAATATGTTTAATCAAAAGTTCCCGATTGGAGTAAATTTGTTATATTTCTTAACTTAATAATTAGGGATTAGGGATTGGTGACTGGGAATAAGTTATTTATCTAAGTTTTTGTTTAATAAAGCCTATTAACTGGTTAAACTGTTTCTTCAACTGTTCTGATTCTTGTTCGAGTTTGGCGACTTTTAGCTTCAAAAGCTCAATTTCAGAAGTTAAAGCGGAAGTATCAGAAACAGCTAAAACACTAGATGATGGAGATAAGCTGCCTGTAATGACACTTTGAGGCTGTTTTTTGGCTTTCATCATCGCATCTCGAATCGCGTCAACTAATTGTTCGCGATCAAAAGGCTTTTCGACAAAGGAAAAGTACTGAAAAGGTTCAGATATTTTATCTGTAACTTCTTCCTTGCGACCAGACATTAATACTAGGGGAATTGAACGAAACTTTTGCTGTTTTTGAATCTCTTGGTATACTTCCCACCCACTCATTTTTGGCAGCAGAAAATCTAGCATGATTAGATTAGGATTAGCGGTTCTAATCAAATTGAATCCTTCTAAACCATCTTTAGCCTCAATGACATCAAAGTTGCCCTCTGGCAACATATCTTTGACTCTCATTCTAATGACTTTACTGTCATCAATAACCAGAATTTTGTGGGTTGACACGATTTACTCCTAAACGGTTAACTCCTCATGCCTGAGGTTGACTAGACTGACTACGGCAGTTAGTTGGTTTACAAGCTTAGAGTTCCCTTTTAAATTACTAAAATAACAGGAAAGAACATCTAAATCACAATTATTTTTGTATTTTATTTAAGGCCTTAACTCGTTAAGCAGTTTTATAGAATACCATTCTAGTAGGCTGGAGACCAAATCTTGTCAGTAGCTATCGACGATACTGTGTAATTTGTATAAGCTTTTAAGGATATAGTGCATAAATATGGGACATTTAACCTACAGGTAGATACGACTTTAAAATAAACTGATAATTAGCGATGCCCCGCGTCAAATCTCGTCTCAAACCAACTGTTCAAACCACAACTGCCAAGCTATGGATTTTGTTGGTAGGGGTTAACCAATACCAAGATGAAGACAATTTATCTTCCTTGCAATATTCCGCTTTAGATTGTCAGGGGTTAGGAGAAGCACTTAAGGAGGCGATCGCCAGTTTTCCTGAGAAAGAAGTAATTATTCATCACGATTTTGTTAGTCAGCTTCCTCAAGTTGCAGATGTTCAAAAGAGCTTATTACATATTTTTAACTCGGCTGGTGCTGGAGATACAATTCTATTTTATTTTTCGGGACATGGTATTTTAGACCCTCAGACTCAGCAAGTTGTTTTATGTCTGGCTGATACTAACACCCAGCAATTATCAACTACAGGTTTACCCTTAAATACTTTATTGAAACAGCTAAGTAGCTGTAAAGCTAGTCAGCAATTGGTTTGGTTAGATGCTTGTCATAGTGGCGGGATGACATTACGGGGGACAGTTAAGGAATCTTTCGCCGATCCTAGTTCTCAGTTAGTTGAGGTATTACGTCATAAAGCCTCAGAAAGTAAAGGTTTTTATGCTTTGTTATCCTGTGATCAAACTCAACAGTCCTGGGAATTTCCTGAATTGGGACATGGGGTATTTACTTATTATTTAATGCGCGGTTTGCGTGGGGAAGCTGCTGACTCTCAGGGAATTATTGAAGCGGATGCTTTGTATCAATATGTTTATCATCAGACCTTACGCTACATTGATAAAACTAATCAACAAATACGCTTAATTAACCAACAAAAAAGTAGTCGAGGAGAACGCCGACTGCAATCAGAATATCCTTTGCAGACTCCTAAAAGGATTGTGGAAGGCTTTGGTAAGGTGGTTTTGGGTAGGCGATCGCACTGTAATTTAGAGGCTAATCCTCGTCAGGCGTTAGTGGTTGATGGCGGATTGAAGGCTAACCGTACTACTTTAGCTTTAAGTCAAGTATTACAGAGTGCAGGGGGATTTAAGTTAAGATATTTTCCTCAGACTAACGAACCTTGGTCAAAGGTGAAAAATGCGATTATTACCTGTTTAAATTCCCAGGTACAAGTTAAAACTAATACCGAAATTACCACTGCTTTGCTTTATTTACGAGGGCAAATTGAAACTACTGAGACTGGGGAATCTTGGCTAGTTTTGGGGGATGGTATGCGTTTATCTCGTTCTTGGTTGAGAAAAATTTTCAAGGATTCTCGTGCTGTTCAGCAGATTGTGATTTTAGACTGTCCTGGGGAACTTTCTTTAGAGGAATGGGTAGAAGATTTGCAATTGGAAGCGGAACGAGGACAGTGTTTAATTGCTGCTAATTCATCTCTTGATGCTTCTCAACAGTTTATTGATGCCTTATTGGAAACCCTACAAAATGCCGATGCCCAAACAGAATTAACTGTAGCAGCCTGGATTACTCAATTACAAATTGCTTTAGCAGGAACAGGTATTGTTCTCCAAGTTTGGTTATCAGGTACTCAGGGGGTAATTGACATTTTACCTCCTAAAAATGGGATGGCGGAACATCTGTCAATCTTAGATTTGGGTATCTGTCCCTATATGGGTTTGCAGGCTTTTGGAGAAGATCATGCTGAGTATTTTTATGGTCGAGAAGCCTTAATCCAGAAACTATTAAACCAAATTAACCACAATCTCAGTATGGCAGTGGTAGGTGCTTCTGGTAGTGGTAAATCTTCCGCCGTTCAAGCAGGGTTAATGGCGCAACTGAGACAGGGTAAACAAATCCCAGGAAGCGATCGCTGGTGGTTGGGGTGTTTTCGTCCTGGGGATAAACCGATTCAAACTTTGGCTAGATTATTAACTGATTCTAGAGGCAAAGAGTCTCAAGCTCAAGAACAACTCAAAATTGAGGGATTACTTTATCAAGGAGTCGAAGGATTTGTTTGCTGGTTACGGACTCGGACTGAACCGATGGTTTTACTGGTAATTGATCAGTTTGAGGAATTGTTTACTCTGACTGGGGTAAGTGAACGTCAGGAGTTTCTAGAGTTAATTTTAGGCGCAATTAAATATGCAGGCGATCGCTTTAGGTTGGTTTTCACGATTCGGGCGGATTTTGTGGCTACTTGTTTAGAAATACCCGAATTAGCCCAGATTTTACAAAAAAATAGTGTTTTAGTACCTCCTTATCTAACAGAAGCGGATTATCGCACTGCCATTGTTAAACCAGCTAAACAGGTAGGGTTAAAAGTTGAACCTGGTTTAGTAGAAGTCTTATTACAAGATTTAGATCGTTCCGCAGGTGATTTACCTCTCCTACAATTCGCTTTGCAACAATTATGGGAACATCGCGATAATGGCAAATTAACCCTCAAAGCCTACCAGGAATTAGGCGGTATTAAAGGCGCACTAGAAAGACAAGCACAGGCAGTATACGATAGTCTTGATCCTGAATCTCAAGATTGTGCGCGCTGGATTTTCCTCAACTTGACTCAATTGGGAGAAGGCACAGAAGATACTCGTCGGCGAATTACTAAATCTGATTTAGTCGTCTCGAAGTATCCAGAGAAATTAATTGATGAGACTCTGCGCATTTTGACTGATGCCAAATTATTAGTAGTCAATCTCGATGATGGTAGCAACTTGGGACAAAGCCGTAGTGCTGATCATGCCCCAGAAGACGATGAACTATTCCTCGAAGCAATGCGTCAGCAAGCAACTGTGGAAGTTGTCCATGAAATCTTAATTCGTCATTGGTCAACCTTGCGTTGGTGGTTAGAAGAAAATCGGAGTAGATTGCGATCGCAACGTCAGATTGAACAAGCGACACTTTTATGGCTTCAAAAACATAAACACCCTGACTTTCTCTTGCGAGGTGTCCGTTTAGCCGAAGCGGAAGAAATTTATATTAATTATGCCGATGAATTATCGGATACAGCCACAGAATTTGTTACAGCCTGTATTGATGCCAGACTCGCAGAAGAACAAGAAACTAAAAAACGTTTACGTAAAGCACAGTTAACTGCGATCGCATTAGGTATTTTAGGTTTAGCAGCTACCGTTTTTGGTGTGACTGCCTATCGTCAGCAATTAATTACTCAACTTGAGAATATTAATAGTTCCAATGCTGTTGCTGAAGCGCAATTATTATCAAATCAACAGTTAGAATCTTTGAGTACTAGTCTGAAAGCAGGTCAAGAATTACAACAGATTAATGGTTTAGATAAAGTATTAGTAGGTAAGGAAAATTGGTCAGAAACTAAATTTAAAACAGCAGCTACTTTACAACAGTCTGTTTATGGTACTCAAGAAATAAAACGTCTTGAAGGTCATAGTCAACAAATTAATGCCGTTAGTATTAGTAAAAATGGTCAGTTAATTGCAGGATATAGTGATGATCAGAGTATTATAATTTGGGATAAAACTGGTAATCTAATTAAGACTTTAACTGGTAAGCAAACAAAAACAAATCCTCTTAATGTTAAATTCAATAATATTAATCAAGAAATAAAAAATCCTACTTATAAACAAGAAAATAAAGCTTACTTAGTATCTATTATTGGTGAAAAGAAAGTTGAACTAAGAGCAAAATCTAATCAGCAATTAATTAATTCTTATTCTCATACAGAATCAGTCAATCATGTTAGTGTTAGTCCCGATGGAAAATTGCTAGCAACTGTCACAATCGATGGTGCGATCCATATTTGGAGTCAAGATGGTAGAGAGCAACAAACTTTAAATGGACATACAGGAGAAGTTTTAGATCTTCAGTTTGTACCTGGTGAAATTAAAGGGAGTGACTCTCAACTTGTTTCGACTGGGGTTGATAAAACTGTAAGAATTTGGCAGATCTTTAATCGCTATTCTAATCAAGTTGATACTATTTATAGTGTTGCAGTTTCTCCTACAAATACTAATACTTTTGCTACTGCTGATTGGGATGGTAAAATTAAGATTTGGCGCAATAATCCTGATGATACACAAAAATTAATTCGTACTATAGCAGGACATGATGATTCTATTTCTCAAATCAAATATAGTCCTGATGGTAAATTAATTGCTTCTGCTAGTTGGGATAAAACTATTAAACTTTGGAATGCAAAAACAGGAAATTTAATCACCACTTTAACAGGACATCAAGATATTGTTAATAGTATTGCTTTTAGTCCTGATGGTCAGACTTTAATTTCTGGTGGTGAAAATAAAACTATTAAATTGTGGGATTTAGCTAATTTTAAACTTATTAACACTTTTAAAGGACATACTGATAGTGTGAAAGCCGTTACGGTTAGTCCTGATGGCAAATTAATTGCCTCTGGTGGTTACGACAACACAATTAAACTTTGGAACAATACAGGAAAACTATTACAAACAATCAATGCTCATAATTTAGCTCTTACTTCCTTACAATTTACTCCAGATAGCAAAACCCTTGCTTCTGCTAGTTGGGATAATACCGTTAAGCTTTGGTCAATTCAAAATGCAGGTAAAACCAGCAAGTTATTACACACCCTCACAGGACATCAAGACGGTGTAACTACGATTAATTTTAACTCCGATGGTACAGTATTAGCTTCGGGAAGTGGCGATCGCAATATTAAACTTTGGGATACTCAAACAGGAGAGTTAATCAAAAACTTGCGCGGACATACCAGTCAAATCAACAGTCTGGCTTTTAGTAGCGATGACCAATATATTATTAGTGGCGAAGAACAACAAGGTTTATTTTGGTGGAATTTAAATTTAGATAATCTCTTAACTCAAGGATGTGCAGCGCAGCCATGTCGTTAAACTTAAGTAGATAAATAAAATTATTTGTATCTCTTTATTGCCAATCAATTCTCTGTTGTTTTAAAACAGTATGTTGAGCAATCATCTCAAAATCTCGGTCAACATGATAAAGAATTAAATTATTTTCTATGGCAATAATAGCGATCGCACAATCAATATTACTACGAATAGTAATTCCTTGACGTCGTAATTCAAAATACAATCTGGCTGCATTTTCCCAGATAGAATTATAGTCAGGGTCGAAATAATTTTGATTTTCTAAATATAAACTAAGCTTATTCCATTCTGCTTCATTTTTACATCCTTGCAAAAGCTCCATCTTGGTAAAAATTGGCAAATAATAGCTGCGATTAGCAATAATAGTTTTTAATTTAGCTGCTTTGGCTTTTGATTTGTCACGGAAAACTTCAATCCAAACCGAAGTATCAATCAACAACATATCGATTACTTCTTACTGTATCTGTACTAAAATCCTCAACAAACTCAATTTCTCCTGCAAGGTCTAATAAATCTTTTTTTTCGCCTCTTCTAACTAATTCTGCTAAAGCAAAATTTACTAGTTCTTTTTTAGTTCTTAATCTTGTTAAAGCAAAAGCCTTTTCAATAAGGCGATCGTCTAAATCGATATGGGTTTTCATAATTCGATTGCTTGTACACTGCACACAAAAATATATACATATTGTACAACAATAGTTTTGATAAAAATTAAGTGCGATCGCAATACTTTCTCCACTAGGGTCAATTGATTAACTGACATACAAAATGTTAATACAGTTATCAAACTAAATTAAGCTTACTGTAATCTTGTCATTTGTTGATTATATTTTGAAATACAATTAATAATTAAAATAAAGAATAAACTATCTCAATAGCATTAATTATGAATAGTGAACAAAAACAACTATTTACAAAAATTAAAAATTTTTCTTTGAATAAAGAGAATATTGATTTTACTTTTAGTCAACGTTTAGCTAGAGAAAATGATTGGGATATTAAGTATACTAATCGAGTTATTGAAGAATATCGAAAATTTATTTTTCTGGCAGTAGTTTCTGGGCATATTGTTACACCTTCAGAAGCTGTAGATCAAGTTTGGCATTTACACCTCACTTATACTCACTCTTATTGGAACGAATTTTGTCCTAATGTATTGGGAAAGCCTCTACACCATCAACCAACTGAAGGAGGAGATTCAGAGCAAGAAAAATATGATGATTTATATAGTCAAACTCTGAAAAGTTATCAAAAGTTTTTTGGCAATTTACCACCTCAAGATATTTGGTCATCTCCAGAAAACCGTTTTGGTAAAGATTTATCTTTTAAGCGAATTAATACTGAAGAAAATTGGATTATCCCCAAATTAAATATATCTTTTTGGGTTAAAAATATCACCAAGAATTTATTAAGTAAGTTTAAAAGAACGACTATAGTTATTACGTCGCTGTTTTTAATTATTTTCATAACTCTTTGGGGTGCGTTGCCTAGTTTAGCGCAAAATACTCCTTTTTACTGGGATTTTATCAATGTTACTCTTGATATTCAAGACAACGGAGATTTGTTAGTAACAGAAGAACAAAAATATGTTTTTACAGATTCGCACTCTGAGCAGCATTATCGATTTATTAAGTTAGATAAAATTAAAGCAATCAAAGATGTTCAAGTATTTGAAGACAATCACCTTTTACCAATAGAGACTATTATTCAAGGTGATCAATTTTGGATTAGATGGCAAGATTATTTAGATGATCAAAATACTCACATATTTGTTTTAAAATATCGAGTTATTGGAGCGATTACAAATACTTTTGGTACAGATACACTATATTGGAAAGCAATTTTTCCCAAAAGAAATGCTTTTATAAATCATTCAGAAATTACGGTCAGTTTACCAAAATATTTAGTAGGGAAAATTGAAAATTATCACAGTATTGGAGGCAATTTTAAAAGTAGTGTAATAAATGACAAAATTATTAAATTTAATTCTCTTCAATCATTACCACCTGGACAATCTACAATTATAAAAACAAATTTTACAGGAAGTTTTTTACATTTAAATCAATTAGATGTTTCTCCTGTTGTCAATCAAAAAATATCTTTTAATCCTCAAAAAAATGTCATTAAATATTTAGTAATTTTTATTGGTTTTTTTATTTTATTTCTGCTTATCTTAGGTAGTGCTTTGAATTTTAGCTTTTCCGAGAATAAATCTAAGAATAAGAATAAGAATAATAGTGGAGGTTGCAGTACTGGAGGCGATTGGGGAGGTTGTAGTGCTGGTTGTGGCGGTGGCTGTGGAGGAGGTTGTGGCGGTGGCGGTTAAATTTTGGCTCATATATACTTCTATAATAATGGCACGCAAGCTTGACGATAAAAACAATCCTTAAGAATTGATGGATTTTTTGACCAAAATTACTGACAAAATCCCCTGATCGAAAATGTTAACTATTGGAACACAAAAAAGCGATCGCATTACCACAATCACTAATACGACTTGGGCTGAATATATCAGCTTAGATTTGCCGAGCAAACGTGTCTCATTCCGCAACGGAGTAATTACTATTGTGTCCCCAGGACGTAACCATGAATTAATTGGTGATTATATTAGAGCAATTATTTGGGCTTACTGCCGTAAAAACAACCTTGCACTGTTTCCTTACAATCAAACTACCCTCAAAATCTATAATTGCTTTGATACAAATCAAGTGCGATCGCAATCAGTTGTTAGTAACGTACTATGTTAAAATATGGGGATAAATAAACAATCAAAGTAACTATCATGAGCGAAGTAAGTGAAGGTTATGAAAAGTTGTCAGGTCAATTTGAAATATTGAGTGGCAAAATGGACTTAATTAATGAAAGATTAGAACTATACAAAAAAGTTGCAGATCAGCAGCAAGAATCGACCAAAGCAGAAATCAAAGCTTATCAAGATGCCAATAAGCAACAGTTAAATGTAAGCCTGGGTGTTTTAGTTACAAGTGCAATCGCCATTGTAGTTTCAGCAGTAATCAGCAGATAGTCATGCCAGGTAAGCACTACAAGAAACTAGGTAAGACTAAGCTGGTCAGAGTACCTGAAAAGCTCGAAGATTGGATTAAATTGATGTCTCGTAAGCTCGATGATAAAAACGATCCTCAAGAGCTAATGGATTTTTTGGCTACAATCACCGATAAAATACCCTGATTAAAAATGCTAATTATCGGAAACTCACAAAGCGATCGCCTTACTCAGAATAGTTAATTAATTAATTGCTATCTGCTACTTAAATCGTTAACGCTTATGCAACCATTTTGCAGCTACTACACCCAAAGTAGCACCAACTAAGGGATTACTGAGAAACTTAAGCAACGCAGGTTGATCTGCCATTACGTCTTGAAAGACATCGGGGTGAGAATGATAGGTAAAATTAGCGAGTTTACTGACATCATCAGCATTCATACGGCTAGCATGATGAGTAGATAATCCTAGCTGTCTTTCTAAATCTTTTTCGCTTAATCCTCTGTTTTTTAATTGTTTCAAAAACTCTTTAGCTACATCGTCCCGCTCGTTAGGCTTAATTTGGGCGATCGCTTGTTGTAGTTCGGGTTCCATTTGTTGGGGGGAAACATTATCATGATGGAAAGCACGACTGAATAAACCGCGTCTCTCTTCTCTACTACTACGTTGAGCAAAATCGTCAAAATTATCGTAATTCTCTACATTTACAGGTGTATTATCCAGGGATTCGGTATTACCACCTGCTAGATCGTTCATTATTTCCTGTTTATATCTATCACTACTAGACATTGATTTTCTTCTCCTAATTTTTTAACTTTTTGAGGGCGTAATTTTGAGGAAACCTCAAAATGTTGCTCGCCCGAATTGACTTTTGACTTTTATTTAGGTTTGATAGGCAATTTGATTCGACCGCTCGTCATACTTAGCAGTTAAAATTCTTTGTTTATCTGGTGCATACATTAAAATAGTTAAATCTTGATTGGGAAAATTGTTGTGAAAACCCATAGCTAAAGATTTCGCTAAAGTTTTGACCTCTGTGGGTTTTACTTGTTCAGAAATAACTACACCTAATTTATTGTTGTCGCGTACATAAGCGTCTTTAACTAAGCCTTGACTAGTACTAACTACCCAATCACCAAATTTTTGTCCTACGACACTATTACCTCTTTCTAATTGACTGTAAGCTTGATTTCTATTAATAGTTGCATTGGGAACTGTTGCAGTAGTACTAGAAGCACAAGCAGTGGTGCTAACTAGCATGACAACTAACAGCATAGATGCTAAAAAGCGACGAACTTTGCTTAAATTGATGCGCACGATCTTACCTCGCAATATTTTCTGTCAACGTTTTTGTTCAAATTTAGTTAATAAATAACTGGTATTTTGAGAATTTAAGCTATGAGTTATTTCCGACTAATAATCTTTAATAACCCATAGCTTTTTTTACTTAACAATCCTGATTTAAATTGTGAAAATCATTTTTTGAGTATCACGCCAGATTTAGGACTGCTCTAGCTAAAAGAAAGAATAAAAAATAAATTTCTTTTAGCATTTAGCATATTTAACTATTTATTTAGTCAATAGCTTTTTTGACTGTATCTTTGGCATCTTCGACTGCGTGTTGTCCTGATGCTTCAGTTTGTTTAGATTTACCTTCGGCTTGGTCTTTTTTGTTTCCAGTGACTTTACCTACTGCATCTTGAACTTTACCTTTGATATTTTTACCAGTAGCATTTGCTCTATCTTCAGAACTCATAAGTTTTCTCCTAATTTGTATTTATTGTTACTAAATACTTTAATAAAAAATTGTTGGCTACTTAATCTATCAAAAGAACTAAACTATATAATCTCTTACTTTTTATCTATTCCTTCTTGCTAATTACCTGTCTAAAGAAAGACGATCGCGCTGTTGATATTGATTATCTTATTCTCAAATCTAAAATTTTATTTGAGTTGGAATTATTCAAAACTCACGTTATGCGTCCAGTTCCTAGAATTTAGTTATTAAATAAGGTAAAAATTGTGTTTTATAAGGAAATAATGCCAATAGCGCAAGTACTTGTCGATCCAAGACCAGATATTGAGGCAGCACAAGATACTGCTTTTATGTTTAATGGGCCGCAGTTTTTTGCTGCTTTAATCGCAGGAGTAATACTAGCTATTGCTTTTCAACTGCTATTGACTAATTTGGGAGTTGCTGCTGGTATTTCTTTACTTGGTGGTAAATCTAGCTCGTCAGAAGACGATGATCATGACTCAGGAGGGTTGGGTAAAAGCATCAAAAAAATTGGCTTGACGGTAGGTTTAGGAACTTTAATCAGCGTTACCATAGCTTTATTTATTGCTAGCCTTTTGGCGGTTAAACTAGGTTTGTTTATCTCCCCTCTTTCGGGTGCAATTATGGGCTTGGTAATCTGGGCAACTTTCTTTGCTTTGATGATGCTATTTAGCTCTAGAGCAGTTGGTTCGCTATTAGGTTCAGTTGCTAGTACTGCCACTTCGGGAATGCAAGCGATTTTAGGTACAGCTACGGCTGCTTTGGGTGCTGGTGCAGCTAGTAAACAGGTAGTAAATACGGCTGAGGCTGCTGCTGCTGCGGTCAGAAAAGAACTAGGATTAGCGCTCGATCCTGTATCAATGCGAGAGAATGTAGAAGAGCTTTTACAGTCGGTTCGACCCACAGGTGTCGATGTTAACAAAATTGCCCAAGATTTTGAGCGGTTAATAGACGAGGAAAACCTACATGAAATTGCTGATAGCGGTAGTCTGCGCAATATTGACCGTAAGACTTTTAGAGATTTAATTAGCGATCGCTCTGATATTTCCAGACAAGATGCAGACCGCATTGCAGCTAAGTTAGAAGCAGTTTGGAATAAAAATACAGGTAAATCAACTCCTTCGAGAAATCCCGTTGATGATTTGGCTCAATATCTCAAATCTGCTACGAGAGAAGAGCTTACAGGGACAGAGTTTGGAGGTAAACTCGATTCCTTAAAGGCTAAAATGGGAAGCAACAGTCAGTCTCAAAATACCTCCAGTGGCCCTTTAGCTCAAGCAGCTACTATGGGAGTCAATAGCTTAATTGGGATGGTTATGGGACGTACCGACCTATCTGATTTTGATGTTGATAAAATTATCAATAAACTGCAACAACTACAGGGAAATGTAGGGGGGCAAACGGATAAGGTAGCATCGAGTGTTGGACTGAAAAATATTACTGAAACTACGGTTAAAAAAGATATCAAAAATTATCTCCTCAATGCCTATCCTTGGCAACTGAGACAGCAAAATCTTGACCGTGAATTTCGTGATTTAATTTATGATAATGCTGCTGATCCTGAAGCTGTAGCAGCCGAACTTCGACAAATAAAGCGTGCTGATTTTGTGGAAATATTGCAGCAAAAAGGCTTGTTGTCACAATCACAAATTCGTAGCACAGCTAATATTTTAGATGCTATTCGTTTAGAAGTATTAGCAACTGCCGAGGCTGCCCATGCTAGAGAAAAAAGCATTGAATTGATGGTAGAGGTAGAGAAATATCTTACCAGCACCCCAAAAGCGGAATTAACGCCTGAAAAAATTGAGATTAATTTCAAACCAATTTTAGAAGACTATCATGCTAGCTATCAAGAATTAAGTAGTCGTCTAGCAGTATTAGATCGCCCAACTTTCCAGAGAATGCTAGAGTTGCGCGGTGATCTTAATGAAGTAGAAATCTTTGTCATTGCTGGAGAATTAGAATTAGTTCGCGATCGCGTTTTGGAAACTGCCCAACAAAACTTAAGTCAAGCCAAAGCAGTAACCGAAAGACAATGGCTTAAAGTTCAATCTTACCTGAGAGATACTGGAAAAGGTGAACTCGACCCTGAAGGGATTAAACGCGACTTACAATTACTTATTGAAGATCCCCAGGCAGGAACTTCGGCATTAAAATCACGCTTATCACACTTTGATCGAGATACCTTAGTACAGTTGCTAGCTCAACGTCAAGATTTAAGCGAAGCGCAAATTGAAGATACTCTTGATGCAGTTGAAAGTGTCTGGATGCGCATTAGCAATGCACCTCAGCAATTAGTTGGCAAGGCAAAAGAAGAATACGAACACGCGACATCGGCGATCGCTGATTATCTCGGTCGTACTGGTAAACCTGAACTAAACCCACAAGGTATTGAACAGGATTTAACCTTATTGTTTAACAACCCGAAACTAGGATCTAAAGCAATTCGTCGGCGTTTAGCAGCAATGGATCGGGATACTTTAGTCAAATTACTTTCTCAACGCCGTGATTTAAGTGAAGATGACGTTAATCGCATTATTGATGATGTTCAGTCTACCCTGCGTAACATTGCTAATGCACCTCGTCGTGCAGCAATTCGGACACAGGCAAAAATTCAAGATTTCCAAAGTGCGATCGCCGATTATCTTCGTTCTACTGATCGGGCAGAATTGAGTCCTGGAGGTATCAAAAGAGATGTGCAATTACTCCTTCATGATCCTCGTGCTGGTGCAGAAAGTCTGAAAGATAGACTGTCAGCATTTGACCGCGAAACTTTAGTAGCGTTATTAAGCCAAAGAGAAGATATTTCAGAAGCAGACGTTAATCGTGTAGTAGACCAAATCTTAGAAGTAAGAAATAATGCCTTAGCACAATTACAAATGGTGCAGGATAAAATTCAATCTGTTGTTGATCGCATACTGGCAAAAGTTAAAGCTTATCTCGACAGTTTAGAGCGTCCTGAACTCGCTTATGACGGTATTAAACACGATGTTAAAGTCTTGTTTGACGATCCCCAAGCAGGTTTTGAAGCACTCAAAGATCGTTTCTCTCAAGTTGATCGTGATACTTTAATCGCGGTAATGAGTTCCCGTGATGACATTTCTAAAGCAGATGCCGAACGCATTGTTAGCCAAATAGAAAGAACTCGCGATCGCACTTTACAACGTGCTGAACGTATTCAAACTGAAGCTGCCATGCGCTTAGAAGAAACCAAAAAATATGCAGCAAGACAAGTAGAAGAAACTCGTAAGGCTGCTGCAACTGCTTCCTGGTGGTTGTTCTTTACTGGTTTGATTTCCGCGATCGCTTCTGCTGGTGCTGGTGCATTAGGTGTTGTGAATTAAAAACACTCAAAAGTTCTCATTTCGCTAGACGTAGTTATTTGTAGCTGCGTCTTTTTTTATATACAATTTACTTTAGTTAAACTAAAAAATAAAGACTAAATAGTAAGAGGATGAAAAAATGAGTTCTACAATTAGATTACCTAGTGGCAAATTAATAAATTTATCTCGTTTTGTTGCTTTATATAGTGATAACAATTCAACAGAAAATAACTATAAATTAAGTTTGGATGGATTAGATAAAGCCATCAATATTGATACTACTGATGCTAAATTTATTACTCAAAAACTTGAATTGGAATTAGATGTAAATAACTCTCAAGTAGAAAAACAATGGGATAAGGCAGAACAACTCCGTAAAAATCAACCATTGATGAAATTAATAAAACAGTGGAGAGAAGAAAACAACGGTAAAATACCGACAGCAGAAGAAACTCAGTCATATCAAGATATTCAAGAATCTCTTAAAAACAACCGTTACATAGAAAACGCATAATTTTACAATATCTAAAAAGTTTTAATTGACACCAAACGTAAAACATTAAATAAAGCGTGATTGTTCTCCTTGATTCAGGAATTCTTCATACCTTAGTTAGTACCAGTAAAGTTAAGGAAGTAATTGATTGCCAGGATTGGTTTTATTACTTACTATCAAGAAGTTCATTAGTAGTAACTTCAGCTATTTGTAACTATGAAGTAAAAAGAGAATTAATCAGAAGAAAGAAAATCCAAGAAATAAATAATTTAAATCAACTCAAAGCTCTAATCGATTTTCTCCCTGTTAATGAATCTACTCTAGAATTAGCAGCCGAATTATGGGCAGAAGCTAGAAATAAAGGACTCCCAACTGCTGATGAACTAAGTCTTGATGCTGATATTATTATTTGCGCTCAATATCAACTCTTAGCTGCCAAACATCCAGGCAGATATGTTGTCATTGCTACTACTAACGTTAAACATCTTAGTCGTTTTACCGAAGCCCAAGAATGGCGAAATATTGAGTTTTGACGGAAGTTGATAATTCTAAAAACCCAAGAAAAGATGATTATGTGGTGTAGTAATATCGATTTCGATTTTTGCCACCCTAGGTCGGCGCGATCGCTGTGCGTCTTTTTTTGTCTAGAATTACCTGTTGGAGAATCCTGATCATGGTAAAAATATAAAGAATAATACAATTATTGAGGTGAAAGTATAAAATTGAACAGATATTTTTAGGTTATGTAAAGTTAATGCCTATTCCTTCAGAACTTGAGATGTTAATTCAAAGGCTAGCTCAAGAACTGATTTTTGTAGAAGAAGAAACAACAAAAGGAATTAATTTACTCAGACCTTTGTTATCTCGTTTCCCTAAGAATCTCAGACTAATTAGATTTTTTTCCTTACTCAACAATATTTTGTTATTTGTGGAAATTTCACGCAGACGAATACAAGCAATTATTGAGCGAGTTTCTATAGATGTTACGCCAGCAGAAATTCAAGAATCTGGGGAAGATTTATCTAGTCTTTTAGGTCAAGTACTGGATACTAAAATAGAAGTCAATCAAATCATGGACGTTTTAAGGGAACTGTAATGAAAAACATCACCGAATTACCTGATGAGCAAACTTTAGACAAATTAATTGAACTTGCTGAGTCTGCCGAACACAAAGCGATCGCTTTATATGAATCAAGCACTAAAATAGATGAGAAGTGGCGAATAAAACTAGATAATAGAAGAAAATTAAGCTTAAAACAATTTGATCCTAGCAATGTTCCCGAAAATAAATAATTTTAATCAGTGAGAATAATATTTCAAAACAATTAATGATTACAGGACTAAGTTTTATTAAAAGGTATTGGATATCTATCACACTATTTATTCTCGCACTGATTACCGTTCTATCTCTTCGCCCTTTAGATAAATTACCGCCTGTGCCTGGTGGAGACAAACTTCACCACTTAATTGCTTATGGTGCGTTAATGATACCTACAGCTTTAAGAAAACCAGATTATTGGTTGATGATCTGTCTGTTTTTCATTGGCTGGAGTGGTGTGATTGAATTAATACAACCTTACGTTAATCGCTATGGAGAGTTTCGGGATCTGGCTGCTAATATTGCAGGTTTAATCTGTGGTTTCCTAGTGGTACGGCTTATACAAAGGCTTCCAAGCGTTTAGATCCAAGATAAATTTTATTTTTGACCATCCTGAACAAGTTCATTAGTCTGTAGGGTGGGCATTAAAGAAAAATGTACTTAAGATATTGACGCTCTCCCTATGCCCACCAAATTTATTTTCAATGCCCAATTATCGAAGAGTTTATATTCCAGGTGGTATTTATTTTTTAACCTTGGTTACATATTGTCGTCGTCCCTTATTTAAAGATCCAGACAATATCGCTCTTTTATGTGCTGCGATCGCACTAGTTAAAGTTAAAAAACCATTTAAGATTTTCGCGGTGAAAGTCCTCAAACCGCTAAATTTTAGAGCAATATCGCAGACAGTCGGGGAGTGATATTTTGGTGGGCAATCATTTTTTCCTAAAACGCTTTTTTGTCTTTTTGATTTTTGCTCATCCTAGGTCGGCGCGATCACTCTATATTTACTGAAGAATTGGGATTATCTAATGAAAGTAGATTTTCCGAAATAGCTACTAATAAATTACCACAAAGGATCGACATCTCTCAACCTGGCTTTATCGAAATCAGCAGACCCAAGTTTGCAGTCTTGGAAAGTAACTTGCCAAAGACTAGCGTCAGTCCAAATGGTATCGCTAAAATCGCAGCGATACAAGATAGAGTTGTCAAACACAACCCCAGTCATATTAGAACCAGTGAAGTCAATATCTTTCCATCCCGTACAGTTCCAAATAGTATTGCTGAAATTAGCGTTTCTCACAATAGCACCACTCAAATCGATGCTAATTTTAGACCTCTCAAAATTGATTCCACTGAGATCTACACCTCTAAACAAGCCCTCATTCCAGCCCCAAATGTCGAGATTAATGAAATCGCGTTCCCCAGCAGTAAATCTTCTGAGAAGTTCTTCACCACGGATTTCTTGTTGTTTAGTACACATTCTTTAACACCTCAAATGATTAACGAACTCAATAATGGCGCAACCAATATCTGGTCAAACTTACTGCAATCCGAAACAGAATTAAACATTGATTTCCAAATAACTGACCTACCCAAAGCGCGATCGCTCTGTAGGGTGGGCATTAAGAAAAAATGTACCTAAGATAGTGACGTTCTGCGCTATGCCCACCAAATTTATCTTCAATGCCCAATTATCGAAGAGTTTATATTCCAGGTGGTACTTATTTTTTGACCTTGGTTACATATTGTCGTCGTCCCTTATTTAAAGATCCAGACAATATCGCTCTTTTACGTACTGCGATCGCACTAGTTAAAGTTAAAAAACCATTTAAGATTTTCGCGGTGAAAGTCCTCAAACCGTTAAATTTTAGAGCAATATCGCAGACAGTCGGGGAGTAATATTTTGGTGGGCAATCATTTTTTCCTAAAACGCTTTTTTGTCTTTTTGATTTTTGCTCATCCTAGGTCGGCGCGATCGCTCTAATTCATCATTCCTAATTTATCGTTATTCAACCTTCCCAATCAGCTACTTCATAAAGAAACTTAGTATCAGCCATTAATTTACGGTTTGCTGAAGTACTTTGCACAAAGACAATATATTTTTCAATATTATTAGGCTTAATTTTTACAGTCTCTCCTTGAGGTATTCCTAAAAGTTCTCTCACTGCTTCTCCTGCAAAAAAGTCTCCAGTTTTTCTATCCATTAAAATAATTTCTTTTTTAGCTTGAATTGTCTCTTTTTTGGTAAATTCATAAAAACCTCTTCCTGTTTTAAAAGTCAAACCATTTTCTAACACAAAAGCTTTGATAGAAATATCAGTATCAACCTTTAAAACTTGAAATCTTCCTGGAGAAACTGGTTTTAATTCTGACGGCGCATAAATAGTACTTGTTTCTTGCCGTTCTAATAAAGTATTAAACATTTTATTTAAACTACGACTCATTTCACCCCGATTAATTATTTCTTGTTCGTAGTTTTGCAATTGTTCATCAGAAGATTGTTGATAACAAACAGCTAAAAATAAATCTGTAATATAAGAAAACTGATCTAGATTGAGGTGATAGCCACCCGATTTTTCCGCTAATTCTCGATAAAATAAATTTGCATGAGAACGATTTAAAGCTTGAACTCCATGCACGATAATGCCTTGATTTATTAATTCTTTTAATTCGTTACGCCAATTAAGTTTTTGCGGTGTTTGTGCTGGTGCATGAGGAATATCATCTCCAATAATTACCAGTGTTTTTGAGTTAGTTAAAGTCCAAGATAATTGCTGTGCTTGATGCAAAACTAATTCATAACATTCGGGTGCATCTCCACCACCAGTAGGTTCGACATTTTGCACAAAATTGCAAATTTCATCTGCATCTCCTGATAAATCAAAAATTTTAGTTACATAAGTTTTGTTAGCATCACAATAGTCTCCGTGCGCTATAATCCCAATTCTAATACCAGGAATTTCATCGAGTAATCGAGATATTGTTTCTTTAAGTTTGCGACGTACTTGTGTTAAGCAAGGATACATACTTCCAGTAGTATCAAAACTGAAAACAATTTCAATGTTGCTCATAGTTGTTATTAATTATTGAACTCTCTGTTAAAAATTGATTATATAGTCAACATGAATAATAAGTCAACATAATAGCGATCGCTCTAATCGCTCTATTTGTGTTCATTTCTAGACTTTTCTCTCCGTATTTTGTTTTGATTGCTACATCATTATCTAGAAATAAGAGTTATTAATATAAATAAGATTGACAAGATAAAAAAAATATGCACTTGTAGTCTATAAGCAAAAAGACCTAGATATCGATTTACAAAAGTTAATATTGATCTATAATTACTGAAAAATTAGTTTGGCATCTCTAAATAATCTCAATATTGCAGCAAATTTATTCAAAACGATATCTACAAACATTTATCTCCAAGTCATATGAAAAGCACTCAAACTCAACAGACATCAATTCCTCATGTAGTAATAGTCGGTGGTGGTTTTGGCGGACTATATGCAGCTAAATCCCTCAAGAATGCTCCTGTCAAAGTAACGCTAATAGACAAACGCAATTTTCATCTATTTCAACCTCTGTTGTATCAAGTAGCTACTGGCACTTTGTCCCCCGCAGATATCGCTTCACCTTTGCGTGTTATTTTGAGTAAACACAAAAATACTCAGGTATTGTTGGATAAAGTAGTAGACATCAATCCTGAAGCCAAAAAAGTATATTTAGCCGAACGAGAAGCACTAAATTATGATGCCCTAATTGTGGCAACTGGAGTTAGTCATCATTATTTTGGTAACGAGCAGTGGCAGAATGACGCGCCAGGTTTAAAAACCGTAGAAGATGCTTTAGAAATGCGTCGTCGGATTTTTATGGCATTTGAAGCAGCAGAAAAAGAACCCGATCCCAAAAAACGCGAAGCTTTACTGACCTTTGTAGTGGTAGGTGGAGGCCCAACTGGAGTAGAATTAGCAGGAGCGATCGCTGAAATTGCTCATCAATCAGTTAAAGATGATTTCCGCGATATTGATACCACTCAAACTAAAATCTTGTTATTTGAAGGTATGGAGCGAATTTTACCTCCTTATCCGCCCGAATCTTCAGCAGCAGCCCAAAAAGCTTTAGAAAAATTAGGTGTTGAAGTCCAAACAAAAACTTTAGTCACCAATATTACTAAAGATTCTGTAACTTTCCGTCAAAACGAACAGACTCAAACCATTAATGCTCATACAATTCTATGGGCAGCAGGAGTTAGAGCCTCGTTCATGGGTAAAGTTTTGAGCGATCGCGCTGGCGCAGAATTAGATCGGGTTGGTAGAGTTATGGTTGAACCAGATTTAAGCCTCAAAAACTACAACGATATCTTTGTCATCGGGGATTTAGCCAATTTTGCTCACCAGAGCGATCGCCCACTTCCTGGAGTTGCGCCTGTGGCTATGAAAGAAGGGGAATATGTCGCCAACTTAATCACTAAACGTGCTGAAGGTAAAACCGTTAACCCATTTACCTACGATGACTTTGGTAGTATGGCGGTAATTGGACAAAACAAAGCAGTTGCCGACCTTAACTTTGGACGCTTCTCTGGTTTTATTGCCTGGATTATTTGGGTATTTGCTCACATCTACTATTTAATTGAATTTGATAACAAGCTGATAGTCATGATTCAGTGGGCTTGGAATTACATTACTTTAGGTAGAGGTGCGCGTCTAATTACAGAAAAATCATCTTTGCAATTAGAAATAGAACCACCTAAAAAGCCTGAATCTTCAACACTTAAAACTAAAGAATTAGCAGCTAAAGAGCCAGTTTCTGTGTAATTACTGATTACTGATTACTGATAATTGTTGATTGCTAATTGTTAAAATCTACTTCCTATTTCCTATTTCCTATTTCCTACTTCCTACTTGAGTAACTGATGACTGCTCACTGATTAAATCCCGTGACTTTTACCAATTACCCAATGACGGCGAAAGAAGCGAGAGAGAGTAGATTCTTCAAGAGAAAGATAAATTGGTCTACCGTGGGGGCAGGTACGAGGGTTACGGGTGTTCTGCCATAAATCTAATAAGTTTTGCATCGCTTCTATGGTCAAACTCGTACCATTGCGAATAGCACTACGACAGGCAGTTGCCACTTGAGCAGAGCGCAGATCCCCTCCCCAACTTAATTCTATTAGAGCGTCAGCACAATCATCTCGTTCAGCTAGGATTTTGGGGACATTACGTACTGCCCAAATGTTTTCGCCAAATAGCTCAATATCAATTTCTAATCTTTGTAATTGCTCTATTTGATTTGGTCTTAAATACTCCAAAGTAATTGGTGTAGCTAGGGGAACTAGTTCCCAAGAAGCTTGTAATTGTTCATATAAAACTCGTTCGTGAGCAATATGTTGTTCAACTAGCCACAAGCCAGAGGAATGTTCGGCAACAATATAGGTTTTATTGACTTGTGCTACGGCTTTTAGTTTTAAGGAGTTAATTGCTGACGATGATGGTGTTGTCTCTTCTAATACTCCTGCCAGGTTACGATTAATTTGATATTTACCTGATGCTTCAGCTACTCGTAATATATTACCAATACGCCGATCGCCCACCGCAGCAGGAAGATTAGTTAAATTGAGTGTTAAAGCCTGAGAGATAGCCTTACTAACTTCTGTCTGCCAATAGGAAAGAGAGTGGAGATAAATTTCTGTTTTGGCGGGGTGACGATTCCAATCAATTTGACTAGGACAGGTATGAAGATGCAAAAAACAAACAGGAAAGCGATCGCGTGGTAAAGTTTTTGCCAGACTGTTTAGCATTGTCTGCTCTAATTCTGGCGATCGCACATAACGATTATTAACCGATACTTTAACCCAGTCTGCTCGATGACGATGACAACGATCTGGTAAACCCAAAGTTAATTGTATTTGGGACTTGGAAATTGTCGAATTAAAGGTTTGTGTTGCTTCTTGAGTGGGAGTTGGGATGTCTACTTGCAGGTATTGTAAGTCGCTGCTGTTAACTCTTCTGAGAAATTGCGGTAAGACATCTTTAGCGGTTATACCAGGACTAATATTAAACCAGAGACTATTGTGCTGTCTAATCTGCCAAGTGATTTGAGGATGACACAGAGCAATTTGATAAATTAGTTTCTGAATGGTTTTTAACTGTTGGGGAAAGGGAGGTAAACCACGACGACGAACGGGAATTTTAGCAAATAAATTCGAGACAGTAACTATCGTACCAGGAGCGATCGCGATCGCTGATTCGTTTTGAGCTTGACCTTCTTGATAAGTAACTTTCCAGCCAATAGGTTCTGCTTGCTGTTTAGAACGACTACAAATAGTTAAATCTGCAACCTGAGCAATACTATGAAGAGCCTCTCCCCGAAAGCCTAAGCTGGTGATCTGCCATAGATCTTTGCAGCTACGAATCTTACTAGTACTGTGGGGTTGAGCGCAAATCCTTAAATCTTCTAAAGACATTCCTCTGCCGTTATCGATTACCTGAACTTGCCATAATTCAGGATCTAAGGCAATAGTAATTCTACTGGCTGCTGCATCCAAAGAATTTTCTACCAATTCCCGTATCACTGCTGCCAAGGAATCAATTACCTCTCCCGCAGCAATGAGATCAATTACTTCGTCTGGTAGAGTCTTTATCTCTGAAGCCATACACGTCGGAACTTTTTCAGGGAACTTAGATTTAAAATACAATTTGTCTTATTATTATATTTCAGTAGCAATTAAATTAACCGATACCTTTAGGTTATTGATCCTATCGTCTTAACTGGATTAATTCCAATAAATTTTAACAAAAGCCAAATGTAGGGTGGGCATTGCTCATTTACCATTAACTTGTCACAGTTACATGACAGCTTATTAATGTTTAATGTGTCATATTACGGAACATTTTCGAGATTTTAGAGTCTTATTATTGGGGTCTTGGTATCAATTAATATTGCCAAATAATTAGCTATAAGCTTTGTTTGAGAGCTTATATAGCAAATTTCATCTAATTAATTAGCTCTCTTTCCTTCGGAGATATCAAAGCCGAACGCCCTAGTAATTTGAAGCTTTAGCTTTTGTTAAGCTAACTTGGCAATATTGCAACTTTAAAATATTAATAATAGTAGTAGAGTCGGGGAATTTTCTGAGATGGCAAACGCAGAACATTTAGCATTACTTAAGCAAGGCGCATCAGTCTGGAATCAGTGGTACAAAAAAAACAAAAAAGTTATTCCTGACTTTGCTCAAGCCAATCTCAGTAATCTTGATTTGAGTAATATTAACTTAAATAAAGCTAATTTAAATCATGCCAACTTAAGTCATGCAGATTTAAATAAAGCTCAGTTAATCAATGCCAATCTAGAGGGAGCGAATTTTTTAGGTGCGAATCTAGAAAATGCTAATTTAAAAGGTGCAAATCTCGATTACGTAATTTTTACTCAAGCAAAAATTAACCCCAAAACTACGATCATTGCAGCTAAAAGTCTGCGAATTTATGAAATTATTAACAAAAAAACCGAAAATTTTGATTTAGCTAACGTTGATTTAAGTAATTCTAATTTGTTTCGTGCTGATTTAAGTAACGCTGATCTTAGCAATGCCAAATTAGTTAATGTTAATTTCAATAGTGCCAAACTCACCAACGCTTATCTTCATAAAGCTGATTTAACCGCAGCTAATTTACAAAAGGCTGACTTGACAAATGCTTATTTCAGTCATGCTAATTTAACTAAAGCTCACCTCAATAATGCTTTATGTTTTGGAACATACTTCAAAGATGCAGAATTAAAGTTTGCTAGTTTAAAAGGCACTAAACTCAGTCACAAAACTATAATTGACCCCAAATGGTATTCAGTTTGGGAAATTGTAAATCGTGGCGCAGTACGCAAAAATTTGAGTGGTGCAGACCTAAGTAATGCTAATCTTTCTGGAGTTAACTTTGAAGAAGCTAATCTCACCAATGCTAATTTAAGTCATACAATTCTCAGTAATAGCAATTTAGACCGCGCCAATTTAACCAATACTGATCTAGTAGGGGCAAATATTTGTGGTGTGGATTTAGAACGAGCTAATGTTAAAAACACAAAATTAAAGTCAGTTATTAGTAACCGTGATACCCATCTACCCGTTATTGCTAACTCCAGTAAAACTAATTTAATGGTTAAAGAAAAACCAGTCACTAAAATTCAAACTGTTGTTTCATCTCCAACCAAAATTCAGACTGCCACTGCTGCTTCACCTCAAATAACCGAACCTCAAGTAACCGAGAACGTTGTAATCCATCAAAAACAAAAACTAAAACAAAATCAATCACAGCAAGACAGCACAACTATTAATGTATTATTAATTTTGAGCATGATTACTGCAATTCTTGCTTGTGTTTATCTGTTTGTGCAACAAAACCCTAGCTTTTCTGGACACCAGTGGCAGCAATGGCAACAAAAGCTAGAAAAATTTATTCCTAATAACTAAAAACATTAAACATTAAACATTGAACATTAAACATTGAGCATTAAACATTGAGCATTGAACATTAAATATTGAACATTAAACATTGAACATTAAACCTCGTTGATAAATGATAAATGATAATTCAACTGGTTAATTAGCTAGTGGGGAATAAATAAATCGGCAATAATAGGCAAATGATCTGAGCCTATGTGTTGCCCTAACCTAAAGTTTTTAACCTGAATATCAGAGCTTACTAAACAATGATCGATAGGTGCAGATAAAATAGCGAATTGAGGAGAAATTCCTGACTGAGTAGGTAAAATACCAAAGCCTTGACGAGCATTATGCAAACCAGAGCGTTTAATTAATGAACGATAAAACGGCGACCACATCGATACATTTAAATCTCCTGTTATTATTACTGATTGCTCTAAATTTTTGACGTATTCTCCAATACCATTTTCTAGATGATCATTGCGTATTTGCCAACCTTCGTGACCATAATATAGCTGAGGATAAGCATGAGTGGCGATAAATTTTATTTGGCGATTACCCTTCGGGTACGCTACGCGATCGCTGATTTTTAAATCAGAAATTACTAATCCTCGATAAGTTCCGTATAGTTTAATTTCAGTATTAGTTAAAGGTAATTTACTATAAACTTCAATCTCTAATTTTTTTGCTCCAATATGATAGGGATAATTGGTTTTTAATACCGATAACTGTTTTGCCCAAGGTGGTATAGCTTCTTGAAAGACAGCAATATCTGGTTGTTCTCGATTAATTAAAGCGATCGCTTGTTTATAGTTTTTATTACTCCAAAGAACATTATAAGAAATAACTTTTAACGGTTGATATTGATCTGTATTAGTAACTTGTGGTTGATTAAAATACCAAGGAATAATTTCAGCTAAATTAAGTAAAACACACAATAAACTTACAGCTATCCACACTTTTTTACGAGTTAAACTAAAGTAAATTAAACCACACAAACCTAACAATAAAAATTGCAGTTTATAACCAGAAACGAACTCTAAATATAAATTTATTCTACCTAAATATCCAGCCAATGATAATCCCAGTGCCAAGCTACTTATACAGACAAAGAAATAATAATTAATCCTGCTTCTTATTGTCTTCAACATTGATGAGCAAAAAAACAATTGAAAATTGCTCAATTATAGTAACGTTAAAAACACACGTCAATTAATGCCCTTCTGCCTTCTGCCTTGACACAACTTTTAAGTGTTGTATGTAAACAGGATTTAGTATGATTACTTTTTTTTGGTCATCGAAAACAAATTTTTAGCCTGAGAATTCAGAAATCCTTCAAATAGCTTACCCTCAATTAAATTTCGTTCAGCTATCTCGTAGTAGGCATATGTCCAGGGAATCTGACTCAATTCTTGGCTGTTATCGTCCCAAACTTCAACCATCTCAGTAACCGCAACTGTTGCTGTTTGACGCAATCCAGTATTTAAACTGCCTTCAATTTCATTTTTCATGGGAATTCCTTGATCGCCTAAAGCTTGTGCTGTCTTTTCTATATCCGAGTAGATGGAATCATGGTGATGATTGATATAACCAGTAAAATGATTGACAGCATAACCGTGGATTAGCACCCACGCGCCATATTGGGTAACTGCATTAACCGCTTCAACAAGCGATCGCTTGGGAGGTTGCCAAGGACGAGAAAATACTGTTTTGAGTTGAGGAATAATTGTTTCTGGAGATTCTGTTATCAGCCATTGGTTTAAATCTGGCTGATGGAAAAAATTACCAGTACTAGCTGTTTCTCTAATCTGCTGAGTTAAAGTGGCAGGTAAAGCATCTACCATCAATTCACTTATAAAGAGTTTGGGTAAATTAAAAGAATTTTGTTCGGGATGGCGATAGTAGCAAGCTTTGAGATAGCGATCGCTAAATTCATATTCTCCAGCTTTTTCGTAGCCTAAAGCTTCGATTATCTTGGCAAGATAGGGAATTCCCAGATTAATTTCTTTACCCTGGTGATTGATCGTTAAACCGAGAGAACGAAAAGCAATATGATCGTTAGCAATACTAAATCCAGCTTCTCGAATCATTTGCTCGTAGATGCGAGCGTATTCAACCCTATGATAATAATCTTTCCAGAGAGTATTCCAAAGTAAATTGGCAATTTCAACAGCTTTCATGACATTTCTGCTAATAAATCACTAATAATTTGTAGGGCTATTTGAATTTGGTCGCGATCAATAACCAAAGGAGGACAAAACCTAATAGCAGATTTTCCACAACCAATTAATAGTAAACCTTTATAGAAAGCTTGGTTAAGAATGCGATCGCGTAAATCGGGAGCGAAATTTCCTTCTGTGTCTAATAAATCGGCTGCTACCATCAAGCCTTTGCCACGAGGGGGAGAAATTCGTGAGTATTTAGTTGCTAATTGAGTCAAACCAGCTTGTAATTCTTCTCCCATGTTACGAGCATTTTCAATTAATTCTGATTCTAATAACTCTAAGGTGACATTGGCAGCAGCACAGGCGACGGGATTACCGCCAAAAGTAGTAGCATGAGAGCCTGGAGTCCAAGTCATTAGTTCCGATCGCGCTAGAATAGCACCCAAAGGTAAACCGCTAGCGATGCCTTTAGCCAGAGTAATAATATCGGGCATAACATTCCAGTGTTCAATGGCAAATAACTTGCCAGTTCGTCCCATACCCGATTGCACTTCATCAACAATCATTAAAATCCCATAGCGATCGCAGATATCACGAATTCTAGCTAAGAAACCATCTTCAGGAACGATATAACCACCTTCTCCTTGGATTGGTTCGACAATAATTGCTGCTATTTCTTCTGGGGGCAGTACTGTATTAAATAGCTTTTCTTCCAAATAATCGAGACTGGCATGAGTACCATAGGGAATATGAGTAACACCAGGGAGTAAAGGCCCAAATCCTTGTCGCTGAACTCTTTTAGAAGCTGTTAGAGACATTGCACCATAGGTGCGTCCGTGAAATGCACCAAGGAATGCAACTATCCCAGAACGTTTAGTATAATAGCGGGCTAGTTTTATCGCTCCTTCATTAGACTCAGTTCCAGAATTAGTAAAAAAAACGCGAGCCTTATTTAAAGATTGAGGAAAAGGAGCGCGATCAACTAATTTTTCCGCCAATTCTACCATCTGCGGATAGTAAAAATCAGTCCCCGACATATGCAGCAGATTAGCTGACTGTTCTTGAATTGCCCGCACGACTTGAGGATGAGCATGACCTGTGGCTGTAACTGCAATTCCTGCCGTAAAATCGAGAAAAACATTGCCATCGACATCTTCAATCATACAGCCCTCACCTCTAGCTACTACCAGGGGGTAATCGCGAGTATAAGAAGCAGATGTTACCGCGCGATCGCGTTCTACCAGTTCTTTTGCCCGTGGCCCTGGCAAAGTAGTAATTAACAATGGTTTTTTAGGAAGAGTGCGTTTTGTGGCAATTTCGAGCATCAGAGTTGCTAATTAATAATTGGAAATTACTTCTCTAGGGTAATCTTTCTATTTCAGTAAAAAAGTGAGGATTTATGCATAAAATCAGAGAATATTTGTATCGAATTGTTCTATCGCTTACCTCAAGGTACTATGGCAATTTATCTCTACCACTTTAATTCGATCTGAATTGGATTATCAGAATCGTCTGGCGGTTCAAACTTTCTGATAATCATGCTTAGTAGCCAGTCAGGAATAAAATACTCCCCGTTTTTTAGTTCAGAGTTACGTGTTGAATGCGCTTGGTAATAATTTCTAGATCTGCTTGTAAATGGTAAAGATGAATATCTACACCCACCTGAGTCGCAATCTGTCGCATTCGATTCCGCTCTAATTTAGTATGACCAGGGAAATCCAACACAACACTACATCCTTTGCAAAGATTGAAAATTCTACAATACCATCAACTTCCAAATCCTCGCTATACAGTGTCAATGCTTGACCATTTCTTAGCACTGCTCGTTGATGCGACAAATCCTCGATACTGCCGACAGAGTTCAAGCGCAAACGATTTTGCCATCCGCATTATGGAAATCCAGGGGTAAATTTCAGTGGTAATTTCTTGAAGCCACGCGTAAAAAATCCGACTTCTTCTGGCAACTTACCATCTTGAAAACAAACATTTTGCATACAATCTAGAAGCAAATTCGTTGCAATAATAACTTCTTCCTTAGCCAACCTGGAACCCACACAAAAGTGCCTTCCAGAACCAAAAGCAAGGTGATTGGCAGCTCCGGAAAAAGCCCTGCCAATATCTAGATCTTGACGAAAAATATCAAATTTATCGGGATGAGAATATTGGTTTTCATCCCGATTAGCAGCACCAATCAAACAAATGACTGTTGAACTCGCAGGAATAATACCACCACTCATCTCTACATCAGCAAGCGTCCAACGCATTATCCACTGTACAGGAGGTGAGTACCGTAGCGTTTCCGCAAATACCCGTTCGATCAAACTTCGGTCTTCCCGCACTTTTTGTAACTGGTCACCATGCTCAATCAAATTTCTGAGCAGCAAAGCCAGTGCTTTATTGGTTGTTTCACCACCTGCGGAAAGCAATAACATAGAAAAAGAGCTAATTTCGGCATCGGTCAACTTAACTTGATCAATCTCTGCACAACATAAACTTGACAACAAATCATCACCGGGATGAAGCTTTCTTTCTTGAATAATGGGAGATAAATAAGCCTCGAACTCTTTTCTCGTAGAAAGACCTAATGCAGTTATGTCTGGATCTTGCGATAAGTTTGCCAAAAAAGCGGTTACGTTAGTGTACCACTTTTGCAAAAGCGGTACATCCTGTTTTGGCAAACCAAATATAGTTGCAATCACACTGATGGGAAAAATATTAGTAAACTCCTCAACTAACTCAACCTCCCCAGTTTGAATCCATTTAGTAATGAGTTCCCTGGCATTTTCTTCAATGAGTGGTAAAAATTTTTCGTGCAGCTTGTAACTACCAAGTGCTTGCATAATTAGCCCACGATTAGTCGCGTGTTCTCTACCATCCATTTGTATAATTGTTCGACCAAATACTGGTTCAAACTGCGCTTCTGCATGACGGTTAGAAAAAGCAGAATTCTGGAAAGCACGCTCTACATCCTGATAACGGCTAACGACATAGCTGTTTGTCGCCTCATGAAAAAATAGAGGATAACTTTTTCGTATCTCCTCATAAACTGGGTAGGGATTTTTTTCAAACTCTGACGAAAGAATATCAGGTTGTGACATACTCTCAGGATTTATGCTTACTCTTTGTTAGATGTTTAATGTTTATATTACCTTAAGTTTTGAAAAATTGCAGTTACTTAAATTCTTAGCAGCGATCGCAAAAGAAGTATCTAAAAAAATTTTAGTCATTTTCAGAAAGAGTTTCTTCATAAAGATCTAAAGGCTATTAAGATAAGCGGTGGCTAGTATCCTTTGCATCACCACCAAGATCTGTCAACCGTCCGCTTCATCGACTTGTTAGGCTGCGATCGCTACGAAATACAACCTTTGGATTTAATCAAATCAGCTGCTTTTTCACCGATCATAATTGTGGGTGCGTTAGTATTTCCCGTAGTAATTGTTGGCATAATTGATGCATCCGCAACACGCAATCCTTCAACTCCATGTACGCGTAATTCCTTGTCTACCACTGAATCGGCGTCTATTCCCATTTTGCAAGTGCCGACAGGATGGTGTACAGTGTCACAGGTTTCTTTGACGTAAGCTGCCAGTGCTTCATCACTAATTACATTAGCACCAGGAGCAGCTTCCTCACCTCGAAACTCATCAAATGCAGTTGATTGGAAAATTTGACGGATAATTTTGATTCCTGCAACCAGCTTTTGCAAATCGGATTTACTTTGAAAATAGTTCATTTGTATTGTAATTGGATCATGGGGTGAAGCAGAACGCAGGGTGAGATTGCCACGGCTTTGGGGATTAGTCACACAGGCTGTAGCTGCAAATCCTGGGCCTTCGCGCGCATAAGCAGGATGCGCCCACAAAACAGGGCCAGAGTGAAACTGTAAATCTGGCGCAGTATCTAAACGACCTTCAGTATGCAAGAACAATCCAGCTTCGGCGATATTGCTAGTTGGAGTAGGTTGCAGATCCTGAGTAGCTTCGTGTGCAATGGCGACTTGCAGATGATCTTGAAGGTTTTGACCAACACCAGGCAAATCAACGACTACAGGAATGTTTAGCGATCGCAGTTCTTCTGCATTGCCAATCCCAGAGAGCATCAGCAGTTTGGGCGAATCGAACGCGCCAGCAGAAAGAATCACTTCCTGGTTCACAAAGGACTGGTGTATCGTCCCGTTGTGCAGATACTCCACTCCAATAGTGCGTGTTCCCTCAAACAATAACCGAGTAACAAACCCACCAGTAGTGACTGTTAAGTTGGGGCGATGCAAAATAGGTACTAAAAACGCTTCCGCCGTACTGTGCCGCTTACCGTCTTTGATAGTCAACTGATAAAGTCCTGCTCCCTCCTGTTGTGCGCCATTGAAATCAGGATTGCGCTTATAACCAACCTCGGCGGCGGCTTCCACAAATCGATGTGATGTTACGGCAGGTGCTAAGGGATCGGTCACACTCAGCAATCCATCGACCCCGTGAAATTCAGATGCGCCATGCTGCTGATTTTCTGATTTCTTGAAGTATGGCAACACATCTTGGTAACTCCAACTAGGATTGCCTAATTCCTGCCAGTGATCATAATCATGCCGACTGCCTCGAATATAAATCATGGCGTTGATTGAACTGGTGCCACCTAAGACTTTCCCGCGCGGACAATAGATTTTACGGTTATTTAAGTGTGGTTCTTCTTCTGTAAAATATGCCCAGTCTACCTCAGTACCCCAGAGTTTTATCCAGTCTAGAGGAGCTTGATGCTCTGGTTTATTAGCCGGATTGCCTGCTTCGAGCAATAACACGGTTGTTTCAGGATCTTCAGTGAGGCGATTAGCAATGATACAGCCTGCCGAGCCTGCTCCAATCACAATGTAATCGTATTCAGTCATCATTACCTCCCTAGTATTCGACTTAAACATTATTTATATCAAGAAGTTCTCTCGTTCTTTGAAAAATTGCAGCTACTTAAATCTAAAGTGGCGATCGCTTAAACACTAAACTTCTCCTACTAGCGATTATGCTGATTTTTAGCTAAACAATTTCTTGGCTAATAGTTCTGAACTCTAATAGATCCATTCTCAAATACACCCTAACTTAAAAGCTCGGTGGGCGTGCGAATACTACCAAGTCCAATCTACGTATAATGGTAGTTTCTCAAAATCTGTTTTATTTTGCTTACCCATATCCGATAAGAATATCATCATTCTTTGCTCCTCGCTATTTTCATACTCGCTTGGATTACCGAATCTTGTTGGAGATCCTGTTGTAGCCCAGCCTTCTAACATATAAAATGTCCTTATCTTGGGATCACAATACAGAATTCCCAAATCAACTTCGCTTTGTCTGATCATCTCTGTAGCCATTCGTAGCAACCTGTGTCCGTGTCCTTCTCTTCTATGGGGTGGAAAGGTGAACATATTACCAAATCCACATACTTGGTAGATGTGACCTGCGTGTTCCAGCGTCGTTCTCACGACAGCAGCATAACTTATCAGTAGGTCACCCTCTGTAATCACAAAGTGAACAGGATCTAGTTCTGGTTCATAGGTTTCTGTTAAAAACTTGTCCTCCTCTTCAAATATATAAGGCCACTCAGTACGCATAAATGCAAGAGCTTGCCACTTAAGTACGTCAGGAAACTCAGCTTGAGAGTAGGTTCTTTCTTTCGGCATAAGTAAGGTTCTCAATTCACTTTCAATAACTAAACTTCTCCTACTAACGATTATCAATTTGAGCGCGTTGCAGACGACCAGAAAAATCAACATAAATAGTTTTCCAGTCTGTAAATACATCTAGGGCTGCACTACCAGCTTCGCGATGACCGTTACCTGTCTGTTTGACCCCTCCAAAAGGCAAATGTACCTCAGCCCCAATTGTTGGGCCGTTGATATAGGTAATTCCTGCTTCAATATCTCGCATTGCCACAAAAGCACGATTGACATCTCTGGTATAAATTGACGAGGATAAACCATAATCTGTATCATTGAGAATAGCGATCGCTTCTTCAAAGGAATTAATCTCTATTAAAGCTAACACGGGGCCAAATATTTCCTCTTTAGCAATTCTCATGGTTGGCGTAACTGCATCCAATATAGTTGGTAAAAAGAAATAACCATGCTCGAACTTTTCTTCTGTGGGTGCTTCTCCACCAATAAGCAACTTTGCTCCTTCGCTACGGGCAACTTCTATATAATGCTTGACTCGTTCTAACTGAGATGAATTAACCAAAGGCCCTACTTGTGTTTGAATATCTGCACCAGCACCAAGACGCAACTTACTAGTCTGTTCTAACAATTTAGCTGTAAATTCGGCTTTGATATCGCGGTGGAGAAGCAGACGACTAGTAGCAGTACAGCGTTGTCCTGTAGTTCCAAACGCTCCCCATAATGCTCCTTCGAGTGCTAATTCTAGATCGGCATCTTCCATCACAATTTGGGCATTTTTTCCCCCAAGTTCCAAACATACTCGTTTGTGGGTACGTCCGCAGGTAGCACCAATTTCTGCACCCGTAGTAGAAGAACCTGTAAAAGATACTAAATCTATATCTGGATGCTCTAGTAATGCTCTACCCACTACCTCACCCGAACCGTGAATTAAGTTAACCACGCCAGGAGGCAATTGGGCTTGATGAAAAATTTCTGTGAGCATGGTTGCACAGGCAGAAGTATCTTGAGCGGGTTTGAGAATAATGGTATTACCACAAACAAGAGCAGGCAGAGCTTTCCAACAAGGTATAGCAATCGGAAAATTCCAAGGGGTAATCAGCGCACAAACACCAACTGGTACGCGCATGGTCATGGCAAACTTATTATTCAACTCTGAAGGAGTGGTTTGACCGAACAGACGACGACCTTCACCAGCATAGTAGAAAGCACAGTCAACCCCTTCTTGTACGTCACCGAGAGATTCAGTCAAGGGTTTGCCCATTTCTCGGCTCATAAGATAGGCAAGTTCTTCTTTGCGTTGTAGCAATATTTCACCGACTCGATGTACTAATTCTGCACGCACGGGAGCAGGTACAAGTCGCCAGGTTTTATAAGCTTTTCTAGCTGCTGCAACTGCCATGTTGACTTCATTGACATCCGAACTGGGAAAGGTGGCTACTACTTCTTGCCAATCAGCAGGATTACGACTTTCTTTGGTGGTTTGCCCAGAAATCCAATTCCCATCGATATAGTTATGACATATCAGTGGTTTGGTATCCATAATTGCCTCTAGTCTCGATTTTGTGTTGTTAGTTTGCAGTTACTCTGATTAGTTATCTTACTTATAAATAAGAGGTTTAGTCTGTATCTGTTAATTCTGCTGGCACAAAACGGTACTTTCTTCGTAGACCTCGCTTACAGCTTACAGCTTACAGCTTATAACTTTTTTCATTTCCATCCTAACGATACCGAGCTTTAGCTGAACAGTATCTTTATACTAAAGATAGTCAGTGCCGTTATTTATTTTTTGCAGCTATGTGCGGACGATTTACTTTAGATACAACCCAATCAGATTTAGCTCAACAATTTGAAGTAGAGGTACATCAATCTATTGCCTCTCGGTATAATATTGCTCCTTCCCAACCAATCTTGACAATCAAGAAAACTGACAAAAACAAGCGTTTTCTCGAACAAATGCGGTGGGGGTTGATACCTCACTGGGTCAAAAATCTCGCTAGTTGGAAAGGCAATCTAATTAATGCTCGTGCCGAGACAGTTGCAGAGAAACAAAGTTTCCAAGGAGCATTTAAATATAGACCTTGTTTAATTCCTGTGTCGGGATTCTATGAATGGACTAAAGAAAAGCAACCTTATTATTTTCAGCAGCAAGACAGTCAACTGTTTGCCCTCGCAGGACTCTGGGAATCTTGGAGTGATGGAAAGGATGAGCTTATGACTTGTACTATTATCACTACTCAAGCAAATGCCGAAGCAGCCAAAGTTCATCATCGAATGCCAGTAATTATTCAGCCTCAAGATTATGATTCGTGGTTGGGTGAATTAGAAGACAGAAAACAATTACTTAATGCTTTACCTGAAGTAAATTTAAAGCTCTATCCAGTTAGTAATAAAGTAAATAGCCCTAAAAATGATACTCCTGAATGTATTATGCCAGTTAGCTCTTAAACAACTTCTATTTTGAAACCAGTAGTTTTTTGTTTTTAGGAAACAGGGAATAGTGCTAAGGGGGTTAGCAAAAATAACTTCATTTCTATTTAGAAATCTGTTTTCTCGCTTCTCTAATTTCTTGCATCCGTTTTTGATATTTCCAGGCTATAGCTGTTGATAACTCAGACATTTCTTTGGCTTTCTGCTCGGTAATTTTTGCCATTTCTAGAATTTCTTCTAATTCTGCAATTTGTTGGTTATTGAGTTTTTTTCGTGTCATTGTCATTACCAGTTATCCAGACGAGTTTTAGTTCTACTGACATTAATTTTAACTTCTAATACTCGACCCAGTAGCATTCCCAAATCTTCACCTGCTTCCTGAATGACTTTAAAAGGTACATCTTCGGCTGAAAGTGTATCTGTTATCGTGTTTACTTGCTGTTTAGAAGTTTCTACAAAAAAGCGAATTGTGCTGAAATAGGCAAAATATTGGGTTAGTATGGCATTATTAGGAATTAAAGATAGTAGTTCTTGGGCTAGGTTTAATCCTTCTCTGGTTTCTTGTTCAATTTTATCGAGTTCACAAGTCAAACGCTCAATTAAAGAGACAATTTCCGAAGGAATAGACATTTATCAGGATTTACAAAGAAAAAAGGGGCATCTAGACCTCTTATTTTACTTCAACCTCTCCAACAAGCGATTCATTAAATTAAGACTTCACTGATTTCCCCTGCTTCAACTACTAAGATTTGCGAGTCTTTAGTCCAATCATGATAAAAAGAATCTATGTGAGTAGTGGTAATAATAGTTTGAAAGCGATCGCCGATTACTTCTAATAGTTGTTTTTGTCGGTTGGGATCTAGTTCTGCTAAAACATCATCTAGCAGGAGTAAAGGGGGTTCACCTACTATTTCTTCAATTAGTTTTAATTCTGCTAACTTTAAGGCTAAAACTAAGGTACGTTGTTGCCCTTGAGAGCCATAATAACGAGCAGGGGTTTGGTTAATGATAAATTCTATTTCATCTCGATGTATGCCAACAACGGTTTTTCCCTGAAATTGTTCGGCAATACGACGCTGTTCTATTTTACTTAAGAAAGCTTGTTGAACTTTATTGGGTTCATCATCTGTCCAGGGGACGTTAGGTAAATAATTAATTTCTAGTTGTTCAGTTTCGCCACTAATGCGCTTGTGCCAATATTGAGCAATGGGAGCAAGTCGCGCAATAACTCTGGCACGTCGGCGAGTCACCCTTGAACCTGCTGCTGCTAGTTGTTCATCCCATAGTCTTAATTGGGGTTCATAGTCTTTTAGAGACTCTTCTGTTTCTGCTGGTGTTTGTTGTCTAATGGCACGGATTTTTTTGAGTAAAGCATTACGCTGACGTAGTACTTGGTTATATTGTTGTAGAATGCTGGCGTATATTGGTTCTAGTTGAATTAATAAGCCATCAAGCCAATTACGTCGAGAATCTGGCGAACCTCTAACTAAATCTAAATCTAAACTAGAAAATTGAACTGCATTAAGTATCCCCAAAAAATCTAGTTGACGGCGAAGGGTTTCTTTGTTAAGTGCGACAGTTCTTCTTCCCTGTTTACGGAGAATAATACTTAATTCGCTTGTGCCATAAGCTCGTTCTAAAGTTGCTTCAATTTGACCTGCACTAGCTGTTTCTAAAACTAATTCGCGATCGCGACTAGTACGATGACTTTTAAGACTTGCCAGTAACTCTATCGCTTCTAATAAGTTGGATTTTCCTTGGGCATTATTACCAACTAAAATGGTTTTTCTGGCTGTAAATTCTATCTGGCGATCAATATAATTCCGAAATGAACGCAGACGTAGGGTTTTTAAATACATTTATTAATATGATGAAGAACAGGGAATTACTTATCAATTAATTAGTGATGGGTCAGAAAGCTTGAAGTAAGAAGTAAGAAGTTTTTACCCACTACCTACTACCTACTACCTACTACCTACCACCTATTACTTTACCCTCATCCCTCATCCCTCATCCTTTAGTACTAGAAGAGGCAAATTCTGGTTGTTGCTCTGTTTGCGCTAACTTTTCTTTGTCTTTACGACGTTTTTTAGCATAAAGCTGAATACTTGCGACCATTGTGACTACTAAGGCGACTATTAACCATGTAGTTAAATCTAAAGGTAGATTATTTTTAAACACTGCCAACATTACAATTAGTACTAATAAAATTGTCGGTGCTTCATTTAAGGCTCGAAACTGCTGTCCTGTCCACTGACATTCTCCGGCAGCTAATTTTTTCATAATTCTTTTACAAAAATGATGATAGCCCAAAAGCAGCACTACAAAAGTTAACTTGATATGCAGCCAACTGGATTTTAAAATTTCTGGTTCAGTAGAAATTAAACCAATTGCCATTGCTACGGTAACCAGCATTCCTGGAGTAGTAATGATGTTATAAAGCCGTGTTTCCATCAATTCATACTGCTTTTTCAGAATGCTACGAGCGGGTTCAGGCTCTTGTTCGGCTTCTGCGTGGTAGACAAATAGACGTACCAAATAAAATAAGCCTGCAAACCAAACGACAACACCAATTAAATGAAATGCTTTAAACCAGTAATAAGCCATAAAAAATATTTTTATTAAAATGTGTAATTTGTAACTGATTGAGATAACGGGACTGGCCAGATTTGAACTGGCGACCTAGCGCTTCAGATTGGTGTGAGTTTCCCCACTCTCTGGACTATTCCTTCACCTTGGGTAGATACCTTTAGGCGGTAGCCGTTATGTTGCAGGTCACTTATATTGATAACGTGTTCTGTTTCCTGATTTTTCAACCTACAACCAGTCTCTGCACCTTCTCTACCAGGATATAGAGCTTGGCTCAAGATTACCATGATTGCCATGAGCAACTTTAGGCTTCCTTGAATTTGACCACATTCACTGATGAAGTTTCCTTACATAGTGCCCGATTTTTCAGGAGGCGCTTGCTCTATCCTACTGAGCCACAGCCCCTTAATTTATCTCAAATTAAGCAATCTAATCCTCAATCACAACATAAACTAGGATAGAAAACCCAGCTTAATCACTATATCTTTGTATATAAAACTTTACTAAATTAATAAATATTGCAACATCGATTCATGTTTATGTCACTTAAAGAAATAAAATTATTATCGATTCAGGAAATAAATAAAAAATTACTCAGGAGAAATTTACTTTGACTTATTTAACTTTATTGGCAGTAGCATACGTACCTCACACTATATCTTGGAGTCCTAAAGTAGCGATCGTCATGATTATCTGCAATGTTGCAGCGATCGCTTTTGGTAAATTCACAATCAAGAATCAAAATGCAGGCCCCGCTTTACCTTCTCCAGCTTTATTTGGTGGTATGGGACTTCCTGCTTTATTAGGTACTACTAGCTTTGGTCATCTTCTTGGTGTCGGTGTAATCTTAGGGCTAGCTAATGCTGGCGCACTTTAGTAGGTTATCAAGTTTTAATTAATTGATTGAGGTAAGTAGGGGAGTAGAGAAGTAGAGGAGATGGAGAGGTATAGTAGAACAAGCTTACTACTCCAATAACTTTATTGCTTCAATTACTCCTCAAATTAATCTTGATACTCTACTAGTAAATAAATACTTTTTGTTTAGGAGTTGATAATTGTATTAACTCTTACTTCATAATCGGGTGTTGCTAATTTTTAGATTTTAGCAACGCTTTATTTTTTTGATTTAATTTCTCAGTAATTATTACATAGAAGTTCTAAATTATTTTTCTTCTCAGCAATTTTCCGTATTTACGTTATTTAATCATCGAAGTTATGGTGGGGTTTAGTTATTCTAACTAAAACTCTTGTAAATATATAGCTTTGATTAAAAGCATTACAGCAACAAAATAAAATCAATCAAAGTCAAATTATCTTTGAGATACAAGCTGAGGAAAATATTTTGAGTTTCTTGTCTCAAAAAAATGCGGAGAAATCACCTAAAATATATATTTATATAATTATTGGTGGTGTGGGTAGCTTGCTAGCTTTATTTTTAATTCAACGCAGCCTACCTTTAAATCATAAACAGGCAAAAGAATATTATCAGGCACTTCAACTAGCAGAACAAAAAGTATTTAAATTAGAAAAAGAGTTAATAGAATTTCAATATTCTCATTTTCAATTAGATAAACATCTTGCATTACAGTTGACTAATACTACAACAGCTATTAAAAACTTACAAAGCATACCAAGTTTTTATCCTCAAGCTGAAGAAAAACTTTTAACTGACAAGTTAGAAGCTCAAATAGAACTGTTAAACTCTCAATCTAAACAAATTGAACAAATACAAAATGCTGAAGAAAAATTAAGTAAAGCTTGTTTAGACACTTCTCAAATAAAAAATGAATTAATTGCCAATCCTCAGTTTTTTAGTAATTATTTATTGCCTAAAGGTGAATTGACTACTCTAATAAATGAAACATTAAATAATGCTGTTGCTTTCTGCTATGACTCAGATGATGATTTTGTATTAGCTCTTAAAAATCAAATTAAGCAACTTGAGATTTTGCTTCAACAAAAAAAAATCAATCAAGATCAATTTATTATTGCTAGATTACTAGATTATAGCCAAACTATAATTCAGCAGAAACAGAAAAAAAATAATTTATTTCAAGAAATCGAATCAATTAAGATTCAAGAAAAATTAGGACAAATAGAAGCAAAATATCTAGAGCAATATCAAAATACTGTAGTACTAATTAATATATATCGTTTACTAACTGGCTTGTTTTTATTGTTGGTTATAGTTTTTATAGCTTATAAAATTATTAGTAACTTAGCTAAAACTAATCGTAGTATTGTAAAAGTTTTAGAAGGGTTCACTCAAGAACTAGAAAGTAAAGTCGAACAAAGAACTGCACAATTAGAAACAAGTATTCAGAATACGGAAGCAGCCTTAGCTCAGGCTCAAAATGCTAACAAAGCTAAAAGTAGATTTTTAGCCAACATGAGTCACGAATTACGTACTCCCCTGAATGCTATTTTAGGATTTACGCAACTGATGTGTCGTGATACTTCCATGGAACAAGAACATCAGGAAAATCTCAAAATTATTAATCGTAGTGGTGAACATTTATTGAAATTAATTAATGACATTTTAGAAATGTCCAAAATCGAAGTAGGTCAAATAACTTTCAATGAGACTAAGTTTGATCTGCATACGATGCTCAATAGCTTAGAAGAAATGTTACGGTTAAAAGCCAAAGCTAAAAATTTAGCCTTAATTTTTAAAGTAGCAAATAATGTTCCCAAATTTATCTATACCGACGAGGGAAAACTCCGTCAAATTATTATTAATTTACTTGGTAATGCACTGAAATTTACTACTCAAGGGACAATAACTTTAACAGTAAAATTAGAAAATAATACCGAAATAGTCAAAGATAAAATTGATTTTTTATTTTCTGATACCTATTCTTTATATTTTGCAGTTGAAGATACTGGGCCTGGAATTGCACCAGAAGAAATGGATCAATTATTTTCACCTTTTGAGCAGACAAAAATAGGTCGTATTTCTAACGAAGGGACAGGTTTGGGTTTATCTATCTGTCAAAAATTTGTGGAACTAATGGGGGGAGAACTCAAAGTTAAGAGTATTGTTGGTCAGGGAAGTATTTTCTTTTTTAATATTTTAGTCAAAATTAAAGATACAGCAATTGTTGATACTATTGAACAAAATCCAATAGAAACTAAAAAAATTCTCAGTTTAGCTCCCAATCAACCAAAGTATCGCATCCTAGCAGTAGATGATGTCGCGCCTAGTCGTCTGTTGTTAAAAAAATTGTTATCAGAGATTGGTTTTGAGGTGAAAGAAGCAGGTGATGGTCAAGAGGCGGTGCAACTGTGGCAAGAATGGTATCCTAATTTAATTTTGATGGATATGAGAATGCCTGTGATGGATGGGTATGAAGCAACTAAACAGATTAAATCTCAGCCTCAAGGAGAAAAGACAATTATTATCGCTCTAACTGCTAGTGCTTTTGAAGAGGAAAAAGTGGTAATTTTAGCTGCTGGTTGTGATGATTTTATGCGTAAGCCATTTTATGAAACAGAATTACTAGAAAAAATTGGTCAATATTTAAACGTCAATTATCTTTATGAAGAGCAAGTTGAATCTCTGACAACGGCAAAATTACCTTTAGCAGAATTAACGCCAGAAAATTTAACAGTCATGTCCTTAGAATGGCGATCGCAATTGTACGCAGCAGCAGCTAAAGTAGATAATCAGGAAATTTTGCAACTTTTAGCCGAAATACCTGATGAATATGAGTCTTTGGCAAAAGGACTAGAAAATTTAGTAGAACAATTTCGTTGTGACAAAATTATTGACCTAACTAAATCTGTTAAATAATGAGTTTATCCCCTTCGGAGTCACCTAGAGCCAAAATTTTAGTCGTAGATGATCAACCTGAAAATCTACATCTACTTTCTGATGCTTTGACTAGTGACAAATACGACGTTAAAGGCGTGGTCAATGGGGAAATGGCTCTAATGGTCGCTAACTCAGTAATTCCTGATTTGATTTTGCTGGATGTGGTGATGCCAGGTTTGAACGGGTATGAGGTTTGTGAAAAATTAAAGGAAAATCCTCTAACTCAAAATATTCCGATTATTTTTTTAAGTGCTAGTAATGATCCAGTTGATCGAGTTAAAGCCTTGAGTGCAGGTGGGGTAGACTATATTGATAAACCGTTTCAAATTAACGAAGTATTGGTACGTATTAATAATCAATTAAAACTACAAGCTGCTCAACAAGAAATATTAAAGCTCAATACGGATTTGGAACGACGAATTCAAGAGCGTACGGCACAATTAGAAAAAGCTAATCAAGAATTAAAATTTGAAATTAACGAACGAGAACAAGTTACTAGAATGCTGCGAGAAAGTGAGGAAAAACTAGAAAGCATTCTCAATTCCCTCGAAGAAGTAGTATGGTCTGCTGAGGTTGCTACTAGTAGTTTACTGTTTCTAAATCCTGCTGCTCAAAGTGTTTATGGTCGTTCAGTAGATGAATTATTAAATAATCCTAATTTACGCTTAGAATCGATTCATCCTGAAGATCGCGATCGCGTAGAATTATCCTTAGCTAGTTCTTTTAATCATAACCATGATCTGGAATATCGCATTGTCCAACCTAATGGTGAAATACGCTGGGTATGGGAACGTAGTCGCTTAATCTTTGATCGAACTGGCATAGCTAACCGCCGAGATGGCATTATTTCTGATATTACTGAGCGTAAAAAAATTGAGTCGGAATTAAGTTACGAAGCCAGACATGACTCTTTAACCAATTTACCTAATCGTTCCGCTTTTTTGGAGAGAGTCGAACAAGCACTTAAACAAAGTCAGAAAAATCTCGATTATATATTCGCGGTTTTATTTATTGATTTAGACCGTTTTAAAATTGTCAATGATAGTTTAGGACACTTAATAGGAGACGAACTATTGATCGTCGTAGCGCAAATTTTAACTAGCTGTTGTCGTGCTAGTGATTTTGTGGCTCGTTTAGGGGGAGATGAATTTACCATTCTTTTAGATGCAGTTAAAACTATTGAAGAAGCTAATCAGATTGCTGAAAGAATTCAAACTAAGCTGAATACTCCTTTTAATCTCCAAGGTCATACTGTTTTTACTAGTGCCAGTATTGGCATTGTTGAGGTAGATCATCAGTATCAAGATAGTTCGGCAATTTTACAAAACGCTGATTTAGCCATGTATCGTGCTAAATCTCAGGGAAAAGCTCGCCATGAAGTATTTGCCACAGAAATGTATGCTGAGACACGGGAATTACTAGAAATTGAAAACGATTTACGCAAAGCAGTTTTAGAAAATGAGTTTATTCTCCATTATCAACCAATAGTATCGTTGAAAACTAATAATTTATATGGTTTTGAGGCTCTATTACGTTGGCACCATCCGACAAAAGGTCTAATCTATCCCGACAAATTTATTAATCTAGCTGAAGAGACAGGCTTAATTGTGAATATCGGGGAATGGATTTTAAAATCTGCTTGTCTGCAATTACACACTTGGCAAACTAAATATCCCCAAGCTGCCGAATTAAAAATAAGTGTCAATATTACTAGTCAACAACTTAAAGATCCCAATTTTTTGACAATTTTAGATCAAACTTTAGCCACAACTGGACTATCAGGTCAGTCTCTCAATCTAGAAATCACCGAAAGTACTTTGATGGATTATAAACCAGAAATAATTGATTTATTGCATCAAATTAAAGATAGAGGTATGAGGTTAAATATTGATGATTTTGGAACTGGTTATTCCTCTTTACAGTATTTAAATCGCTTTCCCATTAGTACCCTAAAAATTGATCGCTCATTTACTAAGGGGATGTTAGAAGATAAAGAAAATTTTGAAATTATTAAAATGATTATATCCTTAGCTCGAACTTTAAAAATAGATGTCATCGCCGAGGGAATAGAAAACTTAAAACAACTAAAAGTTCTAAAAACTTTAAACTGTAAATTTGGTCAGGGATACCTTTTTTCTGAAGCAATTGACTGTAAAATGGTTGAATTAATGATTAGGGATTAGGGATTAGGGATTAGGGATTGGTGATTAGTGATTGGTGATTAGGTTTTATCTACTGATTACTTATTACTTTAAATTCAAATATTGAACCGAACTTGGTAATACTATTCCATCTAACTGCATTGCAGACAGTAATACGGGGGATAATTGAGTTAGAGAAACATCAGTCTCTACTAAAGTAACCTGACTGTAATTAGGACGAAGATTAGTTAGTTGCCAACGGAAGCTATAGAGAATTTCCCAGTTTGCAGTTTGCTGTTGTACGTCGTAATTTTTAACCCCTACTAAATGAGTAACAAATTCAACTGCTTCTCCTGGTTGGAGACGATAATCTACGGGAGAATCTTCAAATACTAGCTCAAACTGCCGTAAATTGTTTTGGTTTTGAAAATGATGGCGTTGTTTACAGCGATCGCAATTGACTAAATCCCAATAGAAGGGTAGTTCATCTGCTCGATCATAATTATAGCCACCTTTGGGCGGATCGTTATAAGGTGTAGATAATTGCTGTCCTGTGTGATTAGTAATCCCGTAAGGGTCTTTTTCTACGTAGTTAACCCAATTAAAATGATCGTAGCCTAAACTAGATGCTAGTTGATTTAAATCGATATTTTGACCTTGGCTATTTTTGGGAGCAAACTTAGTGACTATCCTCGAGCCAATAACTTGATGAGTAATAGCTTGAGAATAAACCAAATCTGGAATTGTTGCTGGTGATTTAGCCTCATGATGTTGGTTACTTTTAATCTCTAACTTACCACTAATAGCCTTTGATGATATGGATAAAAAAATACTAAAAGTAATCGTAAAAAAAACTATATTTCTAAATTTCATTGATAGGTATTATAAGCAATTTATGTTATACACCTATGTTATTACGTAAGTTTACTTAAGCAATTTAGCTGAAACTAAATTAGCCAAATCTTGATATTAAATAAGGGAAAAATTAATATTCTCTTTACAACCAGTACTTGCCATTAATGCCATTCAAAATCAATGAATTTACCTAAAATTGGGCGATTATTTCAAGAAACCTTTAAACAATGGCAGGAGGATAATGCATCACGCATTGCAGCAGCCTTAGCTTACTATACAGTCTTTTCGATTTCCCCTTTATTAGTTATTGCGATCGCCATTGCTGGAGCTTTTTTTGGACAGGAAACAGCACAGGCAGAAATTACTGAGAAATTGACTGCTTTAGTGGGACAAGATGGCGTAAAACCAATTTTGGTAGCTCTTAATAATATGAGTCAACCCCGAATTCGGGGTATTGCTTCTTTAATTAGTATTGGCGTCTTAATTTTGGGTGCTTCAGGAATTTTTGCACAATTACAAGATGCCCTCAATACAGTTTGGAAAGTCAAACCACAGCCAGGTAAAGGAATGCTCGCCTTTATTCGCAAACGCCTATTTTCATTTTTAATGGTACTGGCAATTGGTTTTATTTTGATGTTGTCTTTAATTTTAAGTGCGATCGTTTCTACTGTTAGTAGACATCGAACTGACTTTTTACCAGGTTTAGTAATTTTATGGGAAAATCTGGATTTTATTGTTTCTTTAGGTCTAATGACCTTTTTATTTGGCTTGATGTTTAAATATGTTCCCGATGTCAAAATTGCCTGGAAAGATGTCTTTGTGGGTTCGATAATTACTGCCTTATTATTTCTCTTTGGTAAATTTCTTCTAGGTTTATATCTAAGTAAAGGTAGTTTAGGTTCAGCTTATGGTGCTGCTGGCTCTTTAATTGTGTTTCTAGCTTGGGTATATTACTCTGCCCAAATTATATTGCTGGGAGCTGAATTTACTCAAGTTTATACAAGAATGTATGGTTCAAAAGTAAGACCAAGTAAATACTCTCAGTTAGATTAATTTGAATTATTTACGTGTATCTACGTATTTTAACCTTTTATATTAAATGCTACTATACCTCTACTTAATATTTTAAATGTCTCTAGAGAATCATCTTGGGCATATATAAATATAAATAATAATTGATACTTGGTAACTTGGTAAGTAGCATGACAAGATTGCAAGAGTTATTAGACAATCCTCCTTTAATACATGAAGAGTCTTCGGGTAAACTTACTTCCTGGCAATTATCTGATGAAGTTCTTGATTATATCAATGAGAATGTTAATGAAAACTCCATAACTTTAGAAACAGGTGCAGGAATCAGTACAATTCTTTTTGCTCTTAAATCTTCACATCATACTTGCATTAGTCCAGATCAAAAACAGATTGAGCGTATCAAAAAATACTGTCAACAACATCAAATAAGTACTGACAAAATAGACTTTAAAATAGATGTTTCAGAAGAAGTTTTACCATCTCTAAATATTAGTAATATAGATTTAGTTTTAATTGATGGTTCTCATGCGTTTCCCATACCGTTTATCGATTGGTACTACACATACCGAAAGTTAAAACTGGGAGGAACAATGATTATTGATGATACTCAGCTATGGACTGGTTTTGTTTTAAAGCAGTTTTTGACCTTAGAACCTGAATGGAAAATTAATAAAAATTCTCCACCTAGATCAGCAATTTTTACTAAAATTAAAAACTATACTCAGCCAAAATGGTACGCTCAACAACCTTATGTTGTCAAAAACAGCTATTTTTTTATTTTAAATGCTAAAGTCAAAAGCTTTTTTCAGCTTTTATATGACAGAAAATTTGACAAGCTAAGTCAGCTTATTGTTACTCAACTGAAAATGAGGTATAAAAAGATTTAGCTAACCAGGGCTTGCTCTCTAAACTGAGATTTGATAGTGTATCTGCTTAAAAGCTATTAGCTATACGCCTACGGCGCGCTACGTGACGAGCTTTTAGCTCTTAGCACCATGAAAATACTAATTAAAAGTAAATAAATTCTGCCAATGAGGATCAGTATAATTAATTAAGTTTTTGATTGGCACGCGAGTTCTTCTAAATGCAGGTGTTCCTCCCATAATATCGCGATCGCTACAGATAACATTATTTTTAGTTGTCATGGCAGTATTATTTAATCTTTTTCTTAAATAACTTGAAGTTTTTTGATAATTTTCATTAACCCAGATTATTATTTTTACGAATAAATATAGTTTTTAAGCTTAGATTAAAGTTTATGTTATATTTATTTCTTTTTAGCTGATTATTTGCACATATTTATTTAGTAGACTATATGTATTAATAATGAAAAATTTATTTTCTGCTTATTACACACCAACCACAAAAGAATTTGACAAACTATGGGATGAATGTATTTTCTCTTTTGACACTAATATTTTATTAAATGTTTATCGTTACAGTGAAAAGACTAGAGAAAGGTTATTTGAAATATTTAATATATTACAAGATAGAATTTGGATACCATATCAAGTAGCTTACGAATATCATGAAGAAAGGTTAAATGTTATCTCCGAACAGTTAAAACCTTATAAAGAAATACAGGAAGTATTAGATGAATATTTGAATAAACTTAATTCTATTTTTGAGCAGTATCGTAAGAGACATTCATTTACTTCTCTAGTTGATGAAGATAAAATTATTAAAACAATTAAACGAGCCAACCAAGAAATATCAAAGACTTTAGAAGAAACAAAAGCTGAATATCCTAATTTAATTGAAAATGACATTTATAGAGAGAAGATTAGTAGTTTGTTTTCAGGTAAAATAGGTCTACCCTATAATAAAGAAGAACTTCAAAAAGTTTGTAAGCAAGTTAAATCTCGCTTTGAGCAAGAGCAACCGCCAGGTTATAAAGATAAAAATAAGTCTAAAGATATCGAAAAATATGGCGATGCTATTTTGTGGCTTCAATTAATTGATTATGCAAAAACTCAAAATAAGCCAATAATTTTTGTGACTGATGATAATAAAGAAGATTGGTGGAAACAACACAAAGGACAAACTATTAGTCCTAGACCTGAATTAATACAAGAAATGAAACTTGAAACTCAGGTAGATTTTTGGATGTATACAGGTGATCGCTTTTTGATGTATGCAGAAGAATATTTGAAATTGTTGGAAGAACCAGAGATCATAGAAGAAGCCAAAGATGTTAGAAAAGTAAACGATGCTGTGAGAAGAGGATTGGCAAAATTGATCCAATCTACATCTCTGAGTCAGGTTATTAATAATCTTGATCTTGAGCTAGCTCTTGATCGACCAATTCAAGAAAGATTTGATCCTACAAAACAAGGCATAAAAGCTTTACTAAATCAGGATAGCAAGTATACTACAAGACAAAAGAAAGCAATATTGGAAGCTTTGCAAGCTGGAACTAAGAGAGGCTTGGAACAATATTTTTCAAGCAATAAAATTTTAGAATCAGACTTGTTAGACGATAATAATTTTACAGATGAAGATTAAGCAGTAAATATAAACTCACTTTTTACTTTAACATTACAAAACTATTTAATTATGTATTATCATACTCACTTCTTTGCATAATCAACTTCGCAATCAAACCCGTCCAACCAGTCTGATGTAATGCACCTAAACCTGCACCGTTGTCGCCATGAAAATACTCATTAAAAGTAAGTAAATTCTGCCAATGAGGATCAGTTTTAAATTGAGGAAAGTCACCATATAAAGGTCTTTCGCCATTGGGTTTAGACAAAAAGATATTAATCAAGCGTCTTTCAATTTCTGAGGCTACTTCCCAAAGAGTGACTATATTACCCGAACCTGTGGGACATTCGACTGTAAACTTACCGTCGTAATAATAATCAAATCTTTGCAAAGCTTCAATTAAAAGATAGTTTACAGGAAACCAAATAGGCCCTCGCCAATTGGAATTACCACCAAACATTTTACTGGGAGATTCGGCAGGTTCGTAAGCTACTTCATAAGTTTCGTCATTAACATCAAAAGTATAGGGATGTTGTTGATGATATTTAGAAACAGAACGAATACCATAATCACTAAAAAATTCGGTTTCATCTAACATTTTTTGCAAGATTAAACGCAGCTTTTCTTCATTAACTACTGCTAATAACCGACGGGAATTATGATCGCATCCTTTCATACAGGCGAGGTTACGACTTAGCTGAGGACGTTCGTTAATAAACCAATCAACCCGATTTTTAAATCCTGGTAATTTTTCGAGAGTTTCTTGTTCGATAGTAGTAACAGCAAACAGGGGAATTAAACCTACCATTGATCGCACTTTAAGATCAATATTCTCACCATTAGGAAGATGCAACACATCATAGTAAAAACCATCTTCTTCATTCCACAAGTTAGTACCGTTTCCACCTATATGGTTCATGGCATCGACGATATACAAGAAATGTTCAAAGAACTTACTGGCAACATCTTCGTAGATATCGTTATCTTGTGCTAATTCTAGGGCAATTGTGAGTAAATCTAAACAATACATTGCCATCCAGCTAGTACCGTCAGATTGAGATAATTTACCTCCTGTAGGTAAGTCGCTACCGCGATTAAATACACCGATATTGTCTAAACCCAAGAAACCACCTTGAAAGACGTTATTGTTTTCGTCATCATGTTGATTTACCCACCAGGTAAAGTTTAGTAGTAGCTTTTGAAAAACTCTCTCTAAAAACTTTTTATCAGAACGTCCATATATTTTCTGTTCGATAGTATAAACTCGCCAAGTTGCCCAGGCATGAACAGGAGGATTTACCCCATTAAAATCCCATTCATAAGCTGGCATTTGTCCTTTCGGATGCATATACCATTCACGAGTAAGACGTTCTAATTGTTTTTTAGCAAAGTCAGGATCGATCGCAGCAAAGGGTAGCATGTGAAAAGCTAAATCCCAAGCTGCAAAATAGGGATATTCCCATTTATCGGGCATGGAAATAACATCATCGGTATGAAGATGTATCCAGTTGCTATTTGTCCCTTTTTTACGTTGTTCGGGTGGTTTAGGTTGTCCAGGATCTCCTGCTAGCCAGGTATCAACTATATAGTGATAATATTGTTTATTCCACAGCAAGCCTGCAAATGCCTGCCGTTCAATGTTTTGTAATTCGAGGCTTTTTTGGTGAGGGGAAACACGCTGATAAAATTCGTCTGCTTCCTGTTGGCGTACTTGGAAGGTGTCGTTAAATGTTTGTCCGAAAGGATTTTGTAAATCGGGTTGGTTACAAAGTCTTAATTGGATTGCTTTCGTTTCACCTGCGCCTATTTCTAAAGTGTAGTAAGCTGCAAATTTTGTCCCGATGTTATTTGGGTTGACTGCATCTTGTTTTCCTTCTACTACGTATTTGTGAAAGGCATCTTTAACGTAAGGGGAATCATTTTCTTGATTAGATAGGCGTTGATGATTGGTATCATTTTCGGTAAATAGTAGAGATGAAGTGCCGTTTGCCTGTATATTGGCGCAATATAACCAGCGTTTACCTAAATCGGGATGTTGGGCTTCGATAACGCTATATTTTTCTGTCTGTTCGTAGATTTTTAGTTGTGGCTTTTCAACTTCGTAACCCCAAGACCAAATATTACGAAACCAAAGGGTAGGCAGTAAATGTATAGTTGCGGTTTCACTACCACGATTTGTTACTTGAATAAAAATTAAAATATCTTCATCGCTGGCTTTGGCATATTCGACAGTGACATCAAAATATTTATCCTCGTCAAAAATACCCGTCTCAATTAATTCAAATTCTCGTTCTTGCAAACCCCGTTCTTTATTTCCATGTTCTAATTGCCAATAAGGAAAAGCTTTCTGTGGGTATTTATAGAGAAATTTCATATAAGAATGCGTCGGCGTGTTATCGAGGTGAAAATAATACTCTTTAACATCTTCCCCATGATTACCCTGAGAGTTAGTTAAACCATAGAATCTTTCTTTTAAAAAAGGATCTTGTTCATTCCACAAAGCCAGTGAAAAACACATCCGTTGATGATTATCAGACATTCCTGCAATTCCATCTTCCCCCCAGCGATATGCCCGATAGTGAGACTGTTCAAAACTAAAATCATCCCAGGCTGAACCGTCTTCACTGTAGTCTTCTCTTACTGTTCCCCATTGACGGTTACTTAAATAACAACCCCATCTACGCCAATATGCTTTACGTTCTCTGTTTTCTTGTAATCTAATTTCTTCTTGCGTTATTTTTTGGGGTTCTGACATGAATTTGGCAATATATATTTAAATTGTGATTACTCTATTGCGATCGCGCCTTTGATTTAATCTGACTAAGGATAGAAAATCATTGAATTTAAAATATAAAATAGTATGCAAAGTTAATTATTTTAGTTATATAATGCCCGCTAAAGATAAGTTTCACCAAATTGTCAAAACTGCAATCCAGAAAGATGGATGGACAATTACTCATGATCCATATCCTTTACAAGCAGGTAGTTTCGATTTGGCAATTGACTTGGGTGCGGAGGAAATTGTTGCAGCTACAAAACAAGAAAGAACAATAGCTATTGAGATTAAAAGTTTTCTGGGTGCATCTAAAATTTCAGAATTTTATGGTGCATTAGGTCAATTTATTACTTACCGTACTGCATTAATAATTCAAGAACCAGAGCGAGTTTTATATTTAGCTGTTCCTAGTGACGTTTATGAAAAGTTTTTTCTCACCACATTTATTCAAAATCTTATGAAACAAAATCAATTGAATTTAATTATTTACGACATCGAACAGGAGATAATAGAACAATGGATACCTTAAATGCTTATCGGCACTACATACAAGAAATTTTAACTGAACACGCTAAATTAGTTTGGGATAAAAGAATTACAGCCGAAACAATATTTGATCGCGAAAGTGATCGCTATCAATTAGTTTATGTGGGTTGGCGTGGTGCTAAACGAGTTTATGGAGTGGTACTTCACGTTGATATTATTGATAATAAGATTTGGGTGCAACAAGATGGTACAGAAGCAGGAATAGCTAATAAGCTAGTAGAACGAGGAGTGCCTAGGCACAATATAGTATTAGGATTCGATCCACCAATGATGCGTCAATACACAGATTTTGCCATTGGTTAGTTGCATAGATAAAAGAAGCTGTTAATCATTTCAGTTCTTATGAAATTTAAACTTTGGCATTATGTAAAAATAACTTGAACAATTCCTGGAAAAGTTAGATGATGAGAACGTAACTAAATAAAAGTCTTAGATGTCCGAGTATCAGGTAATCGAAAAGATTCAAAACAAGTATGAAAAGTTATTGCCTTATTTG
>JBOFLX010000111.1:0-128992 GCA_051658085.1 Waterburya sp. | reverse complement strand
ATCTGTATCGTATTTTGGACTGCCACGCCCAGTTAATTCAGCTTGGGTTTTACCCTACTCTAGACACTATTTTAATTGCCTTTACCGATTGGCTTTCGGCTTTGGCAAGCCCCCGAATTCAATTCGGGGGTGTGTGACAATATTGACTTATATCTACACCCTTGTTGGAAGCTTCTATCAATGGTCGAAGAGCCTCGTAACTTGGTAACAAAATAATTGCTCCTGAGATAACCGCCCCTAAAATAACTATAGTTCCACAACCAAGAAAAATTAATAAACCTTTAAAATTGAATTTATTACTAGTCATATTGCATATTGCGCTCAACAATATTTCTAGTATTCCCAAACAAGAAGGGAGATCACTGGTAAACAGATATGACTTATACTTACTCTGTATCTCCAAATTCAATTGCGATCACCAATTCCACTTTTAACTTGTAATAGGTGATGCTTAATCTATTACCCATTACCTAAAACACAATCGATCAATAACAAGGCAAATGACAAGAAGTAATGAGTATTTTAACGCTACAAAATATTAAAAAAGACTTTGGAATAAAGGAAATATTGAGAGATGCCAGCTTTAGCATTGAACCCAATGACAAGGTAGGGTTAATTGGAGTTAATGGCTCTGGTAAATCGACTTTATTAAAAATGATTGCTGGGATTGAGCCGACAGATGGCGGTCAACGTTTAGTTACTTCTGGAGCAAAAATTATCTATTTACCCCAACAGCCAGTCATAGATGAGAATCTGACGGTGATTGAACAAGTATTTGCTGATAGTGGCGAGCAAATGAAGTTAGTGCGGGAATATGAAGACTTATCCCACAAAATTGCTCAGACTTCTGGGGAGAATTTAGAGACTCTGATGTTGCGACTAACTACAGTATCAGAAAAAATAGAAATGCTTGGTGCATGGGAATTAGAAACCAAGGCAAAGATCATTTTAACTAAGTTGGGGATTGAGGATTTTGATGCCCAGGTGAAAGATCTTTCGGGGGGATATCGTAAGCGGATTGCTTTGGCTGCTGCTTTACTTAATGAACCAGATCTGCTGCTGATGGATGAGCCGACTAACCACTTAGATGCCGAGTCAGTAGAGTGGTTACAGGAATATTTAGAGCGTTTTCCAGGAGCGATTTTATTAATTACTCACGATCGCTATTTTTTAGATCAGGTAACTAATCGTATTTTAGAAATAGACCGTGCTGATCTTTATACTTACGCTGGGAATTATGCTTATTATCTAGAAAAAAAAGCTGCCCAAGAAGAATCCGCTAGTAGCAGCCAGCGTAAACATCAAGGGGTATTAAGACGAGAATTAGAATGGCTCAAACGAGGTCCCAAAGCTCGTAGTACTAAGCAAAAAGCTCGCATTGATCGCATAAGAGATATGCAGGATCAGGAGTTTAAACAGTCACAGGGACAAGTAGACATTGACACTCCAGGGAGACGCATCGGGAAAAAAGTTATTGAACTGGAGAATATTTCTAAAGCCTATAACGATCGCACTTTAATTAAAGATTTTACTTACAAATTTACCCCTCGCGATCGCCTGGGGATTATTGGGGGAAATGGGGCAGGAAAATCAACTCTGATGAATATTATTACAGGTAGGATTGCTCCCGATCAAGGTCAGGTAGAGATTGGTCAAACAATTCATATTGGTTATTTTGATCAGCATTCTGATGCTTTATTAGAAGCTCTTAACGAAGAACAGCGAGTTATTGACTATATTAAAGAGGTGGCGGAAGTTGTCACTACTGCTGATGGGAATAAAATTACTGCTTCCCAGATGTTAGAAAAGTTTTTATTTCCTCCCAGCCAACAATATGCACCTATTCACAAGCTTTCTGGAGGTGAAAAACGTCGCTTATTTTTACTACAAGTATTAATGGCTGCCCCCAACGTCCTAATTTTAGATGAACCGACTAATGATTTAGACGTACAAACTTTAGCAATTTTAGAAGACTATTTAGATAACTTTAACGGTTGTGTAATTGTAGTTTCCCATGATCGCTATTTTCTAGATCGGACTGTAGATTTTATCCTAGCGATCGAGCCTGGGGGTAATGTTCGTACTTATCCTGGTAATTATTCTGTCTATTTAGAACATCAGAAACAAGCAGCCAAAACCGCTAAATCAGAACCGATAGAGCCTAAACCCCAACCAAGCCAAGTTAAAAACAATAACAGCAATAAATCTCAGTCTAAGAAAAATAAACCCTTATCTAATTTTGAGCGACGAGAATATGAAAAACTAGAAGCAAAAATTACGCAGATGGAAAACGATAAAACCAAACTGGAAACCGACCTGGCAACTAATTGTAGTGACTTTACCTTGGTACAAGAATTATCTGACCAACTAGCAGCCTTGAATGCAGAAATTGAGACTGCAACTGAGCTTTGGCTAGAATTAGCAGAAAGAGAGAATTAAAGAAGTCAGAAGTCAGAAGTCAAAAGTCAGAAGTCAAAAGTCAAAAGTCAGAAGTCAGAAGTCAAAAGTCAGAAGTCAAAAGTTTTTTTTTTAAACCTTTTACCTACTACCCACTACCTACTACCTACTACCTAAAATAAACTTGCTACTTGCTCAACGAGCTTTAATTGCTTCGACTGCTGCTTCTAGAGCGATCGCAATATGTGTCCAGTGTGTTCCTCCCTGACAGAAAGCTATATAAGGCTCTCTCAAAGGGCCATCAGCGGAAAACTCGGAAGTACTACCATCAATAAATGTCCCTCCAGCCATCACTAATTGGCTCTCATAGCCTGGCATTTCGGCAGGGATAGGTTCTAGATAGGAATCGACGGGAGAATGCTGTTGAATCGCTTTACAGAAGGCAATTAGTTTTTCGGGAGAACCTAACTGAACAGCCTGGATAATATCTCGACGCGGAACTAAAGGTAAAGGATTAACAGGATATCCTAATTGTTTAAAAACATAGGCGATCAAGTGACTACCTTTAATAGCTTCTCCTACCATTTGCGGTGCGAGAAATAGTCCCTGAAACATCAGACGATTTTGATCTAAAGTTGCTCCGCCACTACTGCCAATACCTGGTGCAGTTAAACGACAAGCTGCTGCTTCGACTAGTTCTGCCTTACCTGCTACATATCCCCCTGTGGTGACGATAGTTCCGCCAGGATTTTTAATCAATGAACCTGCCATTAAATCCGCGCCGACGGCGGTAGGCTCAAGTTCAGTCACAAATTCACCATAGCAATTGTCCACAAAACAAATTGTATCGGGGTTTTGCTGTTTAACCATCTCGACGATTTTAGCAATCTCTTCAAGGGATAAACTCTGTCGCCAAGAATAACCACAAGAGCGTTGAATCAAAACCAAACGAGTTTTACTCTTGACTGCTGTACTAAGTGCTGACCAATTAATAGTACCTGCTTCAGTTAAATCTAACTGACGATAAGTAATCTGAAAATCTTTGAGAGAACCTTGATTATGACCTCGTAACCCAATTACCTCTTCTAGAGTGTCATAGGGTGCGCCAGCTACCGCCAACATTTCATCACCTGGACGTAGTACAGCGTATAAAGCACAAGCGATCGCATGAGTACCAGATACAAATTGAACTCGCACCACAGCTTTCTCTGCTTCCATAATTTGGGCAAATACTCGGTCTAGAACTTCTCGTCCCAGATCATCGTGTCCATAGCCACTCACACTAGCAAAATGTTGTACTCCCAGCCGATGATCGCGGAATGCTTCTAAAACTTTTGTAAGATTTTGCTTGACCTGGGTGTCAATACCAGAAAAAATCGGTATTAGTGCTTTTTCTGCTTCCATTAGCAGATTCTTGGTGTTCATACCTTTGATGGAGTCCTTACACAAAAATATTGCTATAGAGTTACAATTTTAGGTTATTAAATGACAGTTGCTACATCAAAAAACATTCCTCCTGCTTGGGGAACAATAATTTATTTAACTGGGATACATTGCGTAGCTTTATTGGCACTGATTCCTAGTAATTTTAATTGGAGTGCGTTGGGGGTGGCGTTCTTACTTTACGTTATGACAGCAGGGATAGGCGTAACCTTAGGGTTTCATCGTCTGGTTGCTCATCGTAGTTACGAAGTTCCTAAATTCTTAGAATATTTTTTAATTTTTTGTGGCACTCTTGCTGGTCAGGGAGGCCCTGTAGATTGGATTGGTTTACATCGCATCCATCATAAATATTCTGATAGTGAGTTAGATCCTCATAATTCTCTCAAAGGCTTTTATTGGAGTCATCTTGGTTGGATGTTATGTAAAAATCCTGCTAATGCCATGATCTCTCGTTATACCAAAGATATAGCAGGCGATCGCTTTTATCAGTTCTGCCAATATGGTATGATTCCCATTCAAGTTATTTTAGGTTTAATTCTTTATTGTTTAGGCGGATGGTCTTTTGTAGTCTGGGGGATCTTTGTCCGTCTGATTGTAGTATTTCACTGTACTTGGTTTGTTAACAGTGCCACTCACAAGTTTGGCTATAAAAGTTATGAATCCTACGACACATCTCTTAACTGTTGGTGGGTAGCTTTACTAACTTTTGGTGAAGGCTGGCATAACAATCATCATGCTTTTCAATATTCTGCTCGTCACGGCTTGGAATGGTGGGAAATTGATTTAACTTGGATGATGATTAAAACTTTAGCTTTTTTCAGTTTAGCCAAAAACATTAAATTACCAGTGAACAAAGTTTAATCAAGTAATAAGTAATAAGTAATGAGTAAATAACTCCCATCCCAGTCACCAATCACTAATCCCCAATCACTAATTACTACTCAAACTCTAATGTCAAACTAGGCATTAATCTTTGTAGATTCTTGAGCGATTTTCCCTGCCAAGGATTTTTTTTTGCCCCAATTACTACCATTTGAATATTTTTGCGCTTACGAACGTTAATCACAAACTTAGATAAAATACTAATTCCTGAACTATTGAGAAAATTTAACTCTTTAAGATCTAGAACAATTTTTTCTGGTTCTTGTTGAGCAACATTATCGAGTAACTCAGAGATAGAAGCATATTCCTCAGTACCATTGAGACGGAGTGAACCATCAAAAATAATATTGTGGGATGTCTGATCATAATCATATATAACGTTATAGTTCTCAGTTTTAATCTCCATAGTCATCTCGAAAAAATCAATATTTTGAATGTATTACTCAATTTGTCACTTTAACGGCTTGAAAATTGCCCAAATTATTAGACCAAATATTCCTAACCAGCCATCTTAGCCTTGAAAAGACTATTTATCCCGAAACCAAATAAAAATTAAATTGTTAGTTGTACCATTGTTGTCACTGCTATCTCAGCCGATTCCTCAGATAAAGCTTCAAACTTCCAACCTAATTTTGCGCCATAATCATTAAGCATGGTTAATAATCCTAAACCAGATTCTTCGCGATTATTTTCCAGGGCATTTTTTTCGAGTTGAGCAATATATAATTCAGTAGGATCGGAATTTAATAAAGTTTTAATCTGGGTTTGAAATTTCTCAGTTTGTTGCGTAGGAATACTATTAGTTAATTGAAAAATAATTAAGTCGGGATTTAAATGAATTTGAATACTGATCGGAAAAGGAGACATTTCCACCCCATATTTCATAGCATTTTCTAACAATTCGTTAGCGATATAACTGACCGCACTTTTAACTTCTGCTTGTTTATTATCATTGATTTGCTGGTGTTCATTAGCCAGAAAAAAAGTACTGAGATAATCAGCTAAAAAATCTGCCGACAAACAATTATTACGCCATCTTTGACGTAGAGGTATTGAGCCAGGAGAAAAACTAAGGATTAAATATTCTTGGCTGGGAGGTAAATTTTGAATAAAGTCGCCTAGTATATGTTGAACAGCAATATTGCTAGGATTCATACAATTATAATTTAATGATTCTATGTAATAGTTCAAGCTTATTTTTGCTTGAGGACAACTAAAGTTATATCGTCATAGACTTTTTCGACTCCAATATGCGATCGCAAGTCTTGAATTACTGCCTGTCTGATTTCATGGGCTGACTGCTGCCAGTTTTGTTGAACAACAGTACACAATTGTTCTAGTCCATAATGCACTCCTAAATTGTTTTCTGCCTCGGTAATCCCATCGGTATAAAGTATGACGATATCACCCGAATGTAAATCAACTTGGACTTGAAAAATAAAATCTTGAATGGTTTCTTCTAACCCAATGGGAAATCCTAAATCAATGGTGTCTAATCTTTCAATTTCTCCCCCTGAACGTACTATGACGATTTCTTCATGTTGACCACTCAAACTCAAAACACCTTCGTGATAATCAACTAAACACAGGGAAAGATTCTTATCAGAGTCCATACGCTGGACATTTTTATAAATAGTACGATTAAGTACTTCAAAGAATTTCTTGGGATCGGTTTCATTATTTTCCATTAATGTCCGCACAGCCGTTTGTACCATCAACATCAAAACCCCACTTTCTAAACCATGTCCTGTGACATCTCCAATACCAATGGTGATGCGTCCATGATGCTGTAGTACGTCATAATAATCACCTCCTACTTCGTCGGCAGGTTCCATAAACCCAGCAATCTCTAAACCTTCAATTTGACTGAGTTCTTTTTCTTTGGGCAGTAGCATCATCTGGAGACGTTGAGTAATTTCCAACTCGGTACTCAGACGTAGATTCTCAGCTTGTAAACAATGATTTAATTTGCTAATTTCTTCGTTGGCTTTAGCTAGTTGTTCCAGATAAGATGATTCTTGATCTCGCAGTCTTTTTTGTTCCAAGCAAGCTCCTAATCGAGCTTTTAACAAAGTGGGATTGAACGGTTTAGCCAGATAATCGGCTGCCCCCATTTCAATACATTTAACTACACTATCAATTTCATCTAGAGCCGAGATCATAATTGTGGGAATATGTCGCCAACCACTAGCCCGAATCCACTTTAAAACTTGATAACCGTTGATTTCTGGCATAATAATATCCAGCAAAATCAGATCATAAGCCCCTGTTTGAATCATGGCGATCGCTTGTTTGCCATCGGCTGCTGTAGCCACTTGGTATCCTTGTGTTTCAACCTGACGTGAGAGTAATTCTCGGTTAGATACGCTGTCATCGACAATTAAAATTGTATAGTTATCAGTCTTGAGCGGTTGTTCTAACTTCATGGCTAAAAGATTAGCTGTATCCATAATCGTGTCGATTTCTGGTGAGGCATCGTCTGTTACTTCCGAATAGTAAATATCTTCTGGATGAGGTGAAATTTTGACTAAATTATCAATTTCTCCTAAAAGTTTATTAGCAGCAGTCTTAATTTTTTCTAAATCACTAATGTAATCTGCTTCAACTATAGAAATTAACTGCTGACAATGACCAATAACCAATTGAGTTGATTTTTCTAATTCTGTTTTTAAAATAGGATTAGTAACGATTTCTTGCAGATTAATTGACCTATTTCCTGAGAGAGAAGGATTCAAAAAATTATTAATTGAGGCTAATAATTGAATACCACAGTCACGTATTTGCTCTATTTCACTCAAATACTCAATATTTTGGTTTATTTCGGCAATTTCTTCCATCAGCATCTCACTATAGCCAATGATGGCATTGATTGGCGTACGGAGTTCGTGACGCAAATGAGATAGTATAGATGACTGGGATTGACTATCTGTGGTCATGAGTACAAGTAGAAAGTAGAAAGTAGAAAGTTAGCTAGGAGTAATAAAAGTATCGATTTTAGTTAATAAGCGCGGTAAATCGATTGGTTTAGTATCGTAGTCATCACAACCAGCGTCTAAAGCTTTTTCGCGATCGCCAGACATGGCATGGGCAGTTAGAGCAATCACAGGAATTGATTTGGTAGTAGAATTGCCTTTAATAGTTTTAGTTGCCTCCCAGCCATCCATCACAGGCAAACTCATATCCATTAGAATTAAATCGGGAATTTCCGAATTTGCCAGAGCTACCCCCTCAGCACCATCAACGGCAATCACAACTTCAAAACCTCGACGTTGTAAGCGACGAGACAGCATATCTCGATTCATTTCGTTATCTTCGACTAACAAGATTTTGGGCATGGTTTTAATTACTGATTACTAATTACTAATTACTTGATTAGTTTTACGAGCGATCGCTTCGTTGAGTAAATTGCTTAATTCGTTAAACAAGATCGAACGTTGATATGAACCCTTTTCAAAAATTTTGTTTACTCCTCCATTCAACTTTTGACGATCTTCGATGGTAATGCTTTTAGCAGTTAAAATAACTACAGGAATCGAACGCCATCGCTCATCCTGTTTTAAGCGATGCACCAACTCAAATCCGTCCATTTCTGGCATCATTAGGTCAGAGAGAATTAAGCCAGGAGTATGATTTTGCAACTTAATTAATGCTTCACAGCCATTTTCTGCTTCAATGACTTGCCAGTTTTTAGTTTTTAGTTGACGAGACAACATCTCTCGGATACCAGGATCATCTTCTACTACTAAAATTGAATCGGATTTAAAAATTGGTTTAAATTTATCGACAATAGCTTCTAATTTCTTGCTGTCAATCGGTTTGAGTAAATACTCCGCAGCCCCCAAAGCATAACCGAGATTTTGATCGTCTACCATAGTCATCATAATCACTGGAATATCCGCCGTCTGAGGATGAGCTTTAAGAGCCGTCAATACTGACCAACCATCCATTCCAGGCATCATCACATCCAGGGTAATAGCTTCAGGTCGAAGTATTTTAGCTAACTCTATTCCTTCTTCACCACTGTTAGCTGTCCTGATCTCAAACCCTTTTTTGCCTAGAAATCGTTTTAATAAATCGTGAATTGTCGGATCGTCATCGATAACCAAGATGGTATTACGGTTGCTAGAGTCATGAATTAGTTGAGATTCTGAGGAATGATTAGTTTTTTGTTTGTTTAAGTCAGCTACCTGAATTGGGAGATTAATCGTAAAAGTAGAGCCTGTTTCTAACTCACTAGTAACACTAATATCGCCCCCCATCATCTGACAAAACTTTTTGGTGATTGCCAAACCCAAACCTGTACCTCCATATTTACGAGTAGTAGAAGCATCAGCTTGGGTAAATGCTTGGAATAGCTTACTTATTTGTTCAGAGTTCATCCCAATCCCTGTATCAGTCACCTTAAAAGTAACCCACTGCTGATTGTCAACGGTATGTGCGTAGATATCTAAGGTAATCGTGCCATTGTGGGTAAATTTACTAGCATTGCTCAAAAGATTGAATAAACTTTGACGCACTTTAGTTAAATCAGCGTGCATCATATCTAGATTTTCTGCCAGATTGCATTTTAAAGTATTTTTATTTTGTTCAATCAACGGCTGAATCATTGATACTGTCTCGTTAATCAGACTCTTAATCTCAAAAGTTTCTAGATATAGTTCCATGCGACCAGCTTCAATTTTTGAGAGGTCGAGAATATCGTTAATTAAATTTAAAAGATGTTTGCCTGCACCGTGAATTTTCTGGAGATCGGGAACAAAATCATCTTGTCCCATATCTTCTGCTTCTTCTATCAGCATTTCACTGTAGCCAATGATGGCATTCATAGGAGTACGCAGTTCATGACTCATATTGGCTAAAAATTGACTTTTTGCCTGATTAGCTTTTTCTGCCTCAGTCATACTTTTAGCTAGTTCAGCAGTACGTTCTTTGACCCGAATTTCTAATTCTTTTTTTTGCTCAACTAGTTCCACCTGTGCCTTGCGTAAGGTTTTGAGAGTCCGAGATAGTTTGTCGGTTCGTTCCTCGACTCTTTTTTCTAATTCTTGATTCAGCTTCATTAAAGAGCTTTCTACTCTTTCTCTTTGTAGAATTTCCTTTTTGAGCATTCTATTCTGCCCTTCCAAAGTTCGAGCGAGATTACGCAACTGCAACTGCACTCTCACCCTTGCTAATACTTCCTCCCGTTGAAAAGGCTTAGTTATATAGTCCACAGCACCGAGCGCAAATCCTCTCACTTTATGCTCAGTATCAGAAAGAGCAGTCATAAATATGACAGGAATATCAAAAGTTTCAGGATTTGATTTAATCTTTTGACAAGTTTGATAACCATCCATACCAGGCATCATCACATCAAGTAAGATCAACTCTGGTTTGTAATACTGTATTTGCTCCAAAGCCGTCTCACCATCAATGGCGACAGCAACTTGAAATCCAGCTCTGGCTAAAGTTTCTGAAATAACTTCGAGATTATTGTGATTATCATCAACAATTAAAATGCTATGAGAACTAGAATTGTCGGTCACTTTTTATACTCCGTTGAGCCTAAATAAGGTAATGGGTAATGGGTAATAGGTAAAAACTTTTGACTTTTGACTTTATTAAAGATACTGCTCTATAAAAGCTTTAATCTGCCTTAATTTAAATCCTTTAGCTAAATCTCTCAGGGTTTGAGTAAAAGGCAATAATTTTGGGTCTAATTCTTCAATACGGTCAATTTCTTGTAGTAAATCGTTAATTAATCCTTTACGGCTCAAATCATGGAGTCTCGTCATATCATCGGCAGAAGGAGGAATCATTTCTACTACTTGTGTCGCTGGAGAGCTAGTTTGAAATACATTTATTGTCTGTTCCTGAATTGGTTGTTCATAAACCCACTCAAGATTTAAATGTTTTTGCAACGACTGTAATAAAGTCTCTTTTTGGATTGGTTTAGGTAAAAAATCATTAGCTCCAGTTTCTAGGCTTTTCTGGCGATCGCTCTCAAAAACACTAGCAGAAGAAACAATTATCGCTAAATCTGACGGTATTTCTGAAGACTGACGCAATTGGGCAATCATTTCATGACCATCCATCACAGGCATCGCTAAATCAGTAATTACTATATCTGGTTGCAATTCTTGTGCTTTTTCTAGACCTTCTTGTCCATTTTCTGCCTCCAGAATGGTAAACCCAAGTGGTTCTAACAAATTAACTATCACTGACCTATTTTCCCAGCGATCATCGACCACTAAAATTTGGCATTGTCCCCCCTCAAAACCAATAATGTTGCCGTCTGCACTAGCAAGACTCTCAAGGGTATTCCATTGTGTTGTTTCTGTTAGCTCAATTTCAAACCAAAAAGTTGTCCCCACCTCCAACTGACTAGTGGCTTGGAGCTTACCACCCATCATTTCGACCATTTTTTGACTAATAGCTAATCCTAAACCTGTTCCTTCTGCTTGCTTTTTGATACTTCCTACCTGCTCAAAGGGGAGAAAAATTTTCTCGATATCTTTAGACTTAATCCCAACGCCACTATCCTCGACAGCAAAACGTAAACGATGTTTGGTTGGTTGTTCAAAACTAGTTGACAGACTTTGAACAATTAACTTCACTCTGCCTTGTTCAGTAAATTTAATGGCATTACTCAACAAGTTCATCAACACCTGACGTAACATTTTTTCATCCGCTTCTACCCCCATAGGCAAATTAGGAGCTGCTTCATAGGTAAAAGTAATCCCTTTTTGTTCCGCTTTAATCTGGCAGACTTCTACTACCCCTTGAATAAAAGAAGCAAAATGCAATTCCACAGGATGTAATTCCATTTTGCGAGCTTCAATTTTGGAAAGGTCGAGGATATCGTTAATCAAAGTCAGTAAATGTGTACCACATTGATTAATAATATCGACTCCTTTCCTCTCTTTATCCTCTAAAGTACGAGAGTATTGGAGAATCTGAGCATAACCCAAAATGCCATTTAAAGGAGTTCTTAATTCGTGACTCATATTTGCCAGAAACTCGCTTTTGGCTTGATTTGCTAAGTCAGCAACTTCTTTCGCTTCCTGAAGTTCTACAGTCCGTTCTTGAACACGATTTTCTAGTTCAACATTAGTTTCGGCTAAGGCAGTAAATGAAGAGCGTAACTGTTCTGCCATACGATTAAATGATTGAGCTAAAATACTAAGCTCGTTGACCTTTAATTCTTCGTCTACTTGTTGGTCTAATTGCCCATTGGCGATCGCTTCTGAAGCTTGATTTAATTGTACAATCGGTTTAGTAATCCAACGAGATGTATAAAGTCCTGATGCGATCGCTACTCCCAAAGCTAATAAACATAGCATAATAGTAGTACGAGTATTGGCATTAATCTGTGCCATAAAGTCAGACTCAGGAACAGCAACTACTACCAACCAATCTAAACCCAATTCATCCTGCCAAGGAGTTACCTGAACAAATTGACGTTCATCACCAAGTTTAAAATCTATTTGTTGAGTTTGATCGATTTTTTTGAGATCACCAAACCTTTTAGTTAAATGTTCTGTAGCTGCCTTAATTAAAGGATCTTTGCTATCTAAAGCTTCTAATCTCTGCGGTTTATTTTTAATGACTGTAAAAGGTTGCTCATCACTAGAACTAGCAATTAACTGTCCATCTCGTTCTATGATAAAAGTTTTTCCCGAAGGGCTTACTTTTAAATGACGTAAAAAATCACTGATTTGTGAGAGACGTTGTTCAGCAGCAATTACAGCAATAAGTTTCTGATTTTTATCGTAAATAGGACTACTAAAAGCAATAGATAGGTTATAAGGTTCTACAAGCCAATTATAAACATGACTCCAAACAGGTTTATTTTGTGTTGCTGCCTCTAAATACCATCCTTCATTTTTGGCTATAAACTCTCCATTGTCTTGAATAATTTTAGTCCGCTTTCCTTGCTCGTCTATTTCCCAACTAAAAAGATGTGTACTCCCACGATATTCTTGTGGAGCAACTTCATCAACAGTAATACGTTCATCGCCAAAAAGATATCCTGCTGCTACATAATCACCTGTTTGAAAACCAAAAAGTATGTAACCAATATTAAATGACTTAAGTTGTTTCCCAAAAAACTGTCCTAATTGTTCTTTATTTTCTAGTTTAAGTAACCCCATATCTAGTAGATCAAAGTTATTTTGAACAACTTTATGAGGAATTTCCATATAGCTATCTAAATGCTGATCTATACGTTGACTTGCTTCAGTGCGTAACTTACTAGCCAAATCGTTAACAGCTTTTTGTCCGTTGCGAAGCGACAAATACCCTGTCAAACTCACAGCAGCAAAAATTTGGATGATAAAAGGCATTATTAAGATCTGACGTAATGGAATTTTTTGAGATAGCCAAGAACTGGACGTTTGACTAGAGTGAGATTTTAATAACATCAATTTATCCCAATCAATTAAATAGATACAGGTTTATAAATTTTAGAATTCCCAAATTTTAGTTAGATCTTTACATTCAACAATTTAATTGATTTAGAAAGTAAAAAGATTTAATCGTATATATTTTTATTTCGACGATTTTTAATGTTTTTTCTTTTTCTATAGATAACAATAACTTTTTTGAGTTGATTGTAATAAAGAATTGTTGATATCGTTAGAGTTGAAGCAAATAAATACAAAGGATATGCTAAAAGCTCGAAAGACCAATGTTCCAAAGCTACTAAATTAAGAGTATTTGCAAGAAGAAAGATAGACCAAGAAAAGCAACTTTCTTGTTCAGGTGCATAATACGATTTAAACATTGTAGGTAATGCAGCAAAAAAGTCTATGACTAAGGCAAAAATTAGAGCAATGAATGGTGCGTTAAAAAACCACCAAAGTAAAAGACTTATGCCTGCTCCGAATAAGCAAAGCCTATCCAATTTATTCCAGCCACCTTCGCCATATTTGAGAGATAAAATAGCAGTTACAATATGACAAACACCATAAAAAATGGGAACCCATATTGTATTATTGGCTCCAGAATAATAATAGCTAACAGCTTGTATAACTCCTAAAATTCCCCAAATCCACCAAGTAGCTCGATTGGGTCTAGTTTTGCCTTGAAAAGTTGTCAAGATATAAGGTAAAAAACCTGACAAACCTATTAAACCTGCACCTATACCTATTTGAGCCTGCCAATTATGCATATCTGTTCAGCTAGTGATTATAAAATTAATTAGACATACTACTTTAAGGATATTAATATTCAGTTCGGCTATATTTTTAAACCAATATAGTAATTTAAAACTAAACATGAAAACTCAACTCCCATTTTTAGACTTTTTAAGAATAGGAGTCGAGTAATCAATTATCTAGATACTTATAAATTGTATTTGAATTAACTACAGCCAAAATTTGATAAATTGGAAATATGATTTATTGATTCTTAGTATTCCCAAATTCACAAATTTAAGCACTAACTAGTTGTTGAACTTTGGAAGATTGACCCATGTCTAAACATTCTTGGAAAATTTTCTTAAACAAACTCTGTTGTAACTCAATAAAAGATTTAAATCCTTCTAATACCCATTCAGTAAGCTGCTCTTCAGACTCAGGACGATAAGCTAACACCATATTGAGAGCATTTAATACGTGAACAAAATGTTTAGCTTCTGCACCAGCACCTTCATATTTTCCATGAATGAGGATATATCCCCAAGGAAGATAATGATGTTTACCAATCTTAGTTGCTTGTGTTTCTTGAGTTAAATAGCGATCAAAACCCATTCCTTTGTTCTCATAACGGATAATCATATCAAGTAAAGCATACTCGCGATCGCCCATTAATTCTGAAGCAGCATGAAATCCAATGGATTTAATCAAAGATTCTGCGTCTCCAGGTGTTCCTTGATATTTAGCCATAGTTTCTTGGCAGATTTCATCTAGCCAGTTGGGAATGATGGACATTTGGTTGCGCTCACCAGCAGAAAGTTCGGCGTAGTCTCCTAAAGTTTTAGTTAATAATTGAGCTAATTCACGGTGAGTAATTTCATGAGAGCCTTCATCAGCAGCAGCAATCATCACTTCAGCAGAAATTTGAAATCCTCGATCAGCTTCTTCGGTAACAAAAACAGTTGGATCGTTAAATAAATAGCGAGACATGGCAATTGAACTTGCTAAACGAGCAATTACAGAAGAGGCATAGCCATTAAAATAAATATATCTTTGGAAAAACTTATATAAAGTTCTAGGATCTTTAGCAGCTAATCGTATTGTTGAAGACACAGTATTATCTAACTCTGCAAAATCAAATAATTCTTCAAAATAACTTTCAGTAAATTGTGCCATTTTCTTAATTTAATATTGAAATATAAAGTGAGTAAAAGATAGTTTTTTTATGTACTATCTCTTTATATAAATAATCATCAGATATTTTGATCTTTGGCGATATGACTATAAACAAGTACTCAAGTGATTTCGATCACAATTCAATATATTTTGTAGTGATAATACCATTTTTCAAAACTAGCTAGATAGATAAAAATGCCGAGAACATATATAAATTGGCAATCGAGATCAAGTAAGTCTCCAGTTACTTTTGAGAATTGGTATAATTGATTGTGTTTTTTTAGCAAGACAAATTAGTTAAAATAAAAAGAGAAATAGTTTTTATTTATCTTATAATTCAGATTTATAAATTAAAGTTTTAATAAAGTAAACTCTGCTAAATATATTTTTTACTTAAAGCTTTGAATTAGGTGTGACTTAGATCGCCAATATAAAAATATAAGTAGGTGGGTGTAATTAAATATGAAATAGTTTTGGCAGGGCTTATGTGTTAGGGGATAGGGTATAGGGTATAGGGAAGAGGTTAACTACTTGGGTTTTATAAATTATTCCACTTACCTACTTAAACTATCTTAATTTGATTATGATCAATCCATATTGAAGCCTTAATTATTTCCTCAAGCCGTTGATAACGCAGTTTGAATCATAGTAGGTATTTCACTGGGTCTTTTAGCTATCTTGATTCCTGCTTTTTGCAACTTTTTAATAGTTTGGCGTTCTTGATTTACTGTTGAAATTGAACCAGACAAATGACTGCTAATAATTGTAAATGCATCTGGAAAAACCTTTTCTTGAGGAGCTTTTTGTCCTGCTAGATAAATAATGATTGGCTTTTCCTGACAATATTGTTTATAGTAACTAATAATTTCTTCGGTTTGATTGAGTCTTTGTCCAATAGAAACGATCGCTTTAGTATTTGGATCTTCATTAAGAATTTTTAACCATTGGAGCAAACCAGAACCAATAATGTGTCCATCTCCCAGACTTACCACTATAGACTGTCCCAGATTTGCCTGATTTAACTCGGCTGCTACTTCATAACATAAATAACTACTAGTTGTAATTAATCCTACTTCCCCTGGCTGATAAAATTGAGGCTGTAATTTACCTAACCAGGCTTGTTGGGGAATGATTACTCCTTGGCTACCTGGGCCTAACACAAAAGTACCACTAGCTTTAGCACATTTAATTAGTTGAATGGTGTCTAAAGGTGGAACTTGGGGAGTGAAAATAATAAGCTGTCGAATACCTGCTGAGATCGCTTCTTTGGCTGCATCTAGCACTTGATAGGGATGGACAAAAATTAGACTTGTATCTATTTTGTCTACTTGCTCAAATACCTGTTCTACTAAATCAAATACAGGAATACCTTCTACTTCTATACCACCATTTCCAGGACTTATTCCAGCTACAATTTCTGTCCCATAAGCTTTCATTTGTACTGCATAAAAACTAGCTTGAGATTCTGTAATTCCTTGGATGATAATTTTGTTGGGAGTAGACCAATTCATAAAAATAAAAATATTCTTTAGTTTGATTTGATTGTAGCGATCGCCTGAGAAATTGCTGTTTCTAAATTGCTAGATAAATAAATTGATTCTGTGATTGGATCTTCGAGATTATCTTTATCCAACAGTCGTAAAATAAATTGGGGGTGTGGCAGAGAGTCTACTTGGGCTTCTGGAGATTTTGGCTTATTTGCTCCCTTATTCTGATCAGATTTAACTTTGTTGTTATCTTCGTTGTTGTCTTCTGCTGCTGAGTCTGGAGTTGATTGGACAAAAGACTGACAATAATCAGCGATCGCCTGTATAATTGCTCGACTTACTGGCTCGGTTTCCAAAATATTGACTAAAACAGCTTTTATTTCCTCAATACTTTCTATTTGTCGCAAGATTTGTACTATTTGTTCTTGATAAAGCTCTAAATCACTGGATTCACCAGCTAAACTATTATTTATTATTACACCACAGCTAGGAATCGCCTTATTTTGATGTAATAAATCCCAAGTTAATAGTGCTAAGTCAAAACTATTGGTAATGATGGCAATTTTACCTGTTGGGTTACGCCAATCTAACCAACGCCATTCCATCTGAGTAGAATTATGGGAATTTTGGTTTAAGAAATTGTTAAGACTAATTTGTTGTTGATGTTTAGAAAAGCTTAAGGTTTCAATAACTGGTTGTCTTGCCAAGCCATAGTCATTGATGATAATTTTGCCATCCAATGCCATTAATTCCCCTTGGGTATTAATTCCCAAAGGATTAATCTCAATCAAATCCAGATCATAATCCTGAAATAAACAGTACATTTTGGCAATAATTTCACTCACAGAGCAAATCAAGTTTCCTGATAATCCCATGCTGGCAGCTAAACGACGAGCCTGAAATAGAGAAAAATCAGGATCAACTACCACTTGTTGTAAATTAGTTAATAATGCTTCAACATTCATCCCACCAAAAGCAGATCCTAGCAAAACTGGACATTGCAAATCATAGTCTAAAACTATCGCCAGAAATAACTCCCTCTGAGTGTTATAGTGAGCTTCTGCTAGAATAACTTCAGGATATTCATCCAGAATTGGTAAATTAAAGATAGCGCGAGCAGCAGCGATCGCATCAATTGTGTTAGCCACAAAACGTACTCCTCCTGCTTTCCCTCTCCCCCCAGATCTCACTTGCGATTTTAAAACTACAGGATAAGGAATTTGTAGTTGTTTGATTTTTCTCGAATCTTTAATAGTCTGAGAAGGTAAAATAGGAATACCTATCATTCGGAATAATTCTTTAGCTTGATATTCTAGTAATTCCATATCGCAATTATAAATAAATTGTTATGTTATTAAATAATAGTTAGGTATACTGTCATGTTAGAGAAATATTTGCTCCAATTAATTATCCTACTTTCAATCACTATAGCTAGCTGATTTATCATTCTGGAATTATTTTGTTATCTTAATGTTTACATTGTTGAATTATTAAATTATTTGTTTGTTATCTTGAAAATCTAGTCAAGAAGCAACTATGATAAGTACTGCTTCAAATCCTGACAGTTATAGATGGAAACAGTTAGCAAAGAGTAGCAAGCATCATGATCACATCTAAATCTATTTTCGACTGATATTTTATACTTAGGTTCTAGTATCGCCCAAAGCCAAGTGTTTTGGTTATCCTTACTGCCCGCTCATAACTCTAATCTAAAATATAGATCCACAATTCAACTATGCCCTACAAATACCACGAACTATTTTTTCACTCCGCAGAAGTAGCAATCTTGGCAATACAATCATCAAACATCTAAATCAGGGAAAAATATTGTTCGATTTATAACAGCTATGGCAAATCATAACTATGGAAGGGGAATGGAAAAAGTTGTAATTATTATCAACGCCGAAGTTAGTGAACAAGGAAAGTTAATTTCAGCGTCACCAGTAACACAGAAAATGGTTGAAGCCTTGCAGCGTAGTATTGCGGAATCTTCTCCTGCATCAACAGTTATAGAAATTGTTTCTGCTGCTACTCTTTGGTCAAGAAATACTAAAGGTTACAAAAAGGATAGAGAATCTGAAACTGTTTATTGTCCCTTAACGATTCAGTTACCAGAATATTTTGATTTTCCACAAAAGCAAATATACTCTGATTGCAAAGACATTAATGCTAGAAGACGTTGGGTAGAGAAAAATTTGGGATTTAAAACCAGTGTAGGTGATTCTTGGTTGGGTCATCTATGGCTACCTATAATTCTGACGGATAAACCTGTTTATGCCGAAGTTATTGGAGAAGGATCAATGCCCAATTCTTACGAGCAGCCTGTGAACATACCCAGTCGGCAGCGCAAATCCCTTTATAATTTAGCAGAGCAACTGCTAGAGTCTTTAGACGCACCATCAGCAACCTATTTACTTCAATTTAGCTTGTACAACGGCGAAATTGTGTTTGACCGATTATGGCCTTTCCCTGCTGCACCTGCTTTAATCACTCTCAAAACTCAAAAACCTGATTTGTTTACCTGTCATTGGCGTTGTTTAACTGAGCAACCAATCTTGGACATCAATATTTCTGATGCTATGCCAATTTAGTGATGGATAATGGATAATTGATAATTGTTAATAATTGTCAATTATTCATTACTAAATAATCTATCCCTCTTGTTTTTGAAGACGGCGAATATCAAGCCACTGCTGTAGAATTATGGCAGCAGCCTGGCGGTCAATTTCACCTTTATTGCGAGTAGAAAACTTTTTACTGGCTTTCAGCTGTGCTTCTGCTTCTACAGAAGTTAGACGTTCATCGACGTATTCAACAGGTAATTGTAAAGCTTGAGTAATTTTATGGGCAAACTTTTGAACCTGTTGAGCTTGGAAGCCAACTTTACCATCTAAAGTGTAGGGCATTCCAATAACTAGTATTTCTACTTCTCTTTCTTCAATAATATTTTTTAACTGTTGAAGATCTTCAGCCCAGGAAGTGCGATAAATAGTAGTTAAGCCAGTGGCGATTAGACCTGTGCCATCACATCCTGCTACTCCCATGCGCTTTTTACCCACATCTAATCCCAAAGCTGCAACTCTTTTCATAACGTTATTTTTAATAGTTTTATAACAGAGAATCCATCAAATCCATAATTTTGATGCTGGCTGGAGATATTTTTAGATCGCTTTTTTGTAAATCAGCCTCCAATAATCCTTTAAGCGCAATCAATTTCATACTATTTTCAGCCAAAGTTTCAGCGATCGCTTCACCTGCTTTAATATACCCTACAGCACCTAAATCCATCAAAGCAGAGCGACGTAGTTGTAAATCTTCTCCTTCTAAAGCTTGGATTAAAAGTTCTCCATATCTATCTTCCCCAGTTAACTGATACATTGCCCTCGCAGCAGCATATTTAACCTTAGCTGTAGGATGCTCGGTAAACGGCTCAATTAAGGGAATTGCTTGAGTTGCCTGTAACGTACCTAAAGCCTCAATTATTGCTTCATAGGGTTGTACTAGGTGCGGTTTATCTGGGACTCTAATTGCAGCAGCTACTCCACCATCTAAAAGCTTTATTAGTGCTGGAATAGATCTTGGATCTTTTAACATCTCTAAAGCTTGTGCAGCAGCTTCCCTAACATAAAAATCGGGAAACTCTAAACAACGCATCAATGGCTCTACAGCACTTAAATCTTCTAATTTACCTAAAGCTCTAGCAGCATTACGACGCAGAGGATAACCACCATCGGGAGCGCGATCCTGTTGATCTTCTAATGCCATTAATAAAGTAGCGATCGCTTCTGGCTCTTTGACTCTAAATTTGCCTAACCACCAGGCTGCATAATATCTTGCTCCTAAGTCTGTTTTTTGTTTTAAGTTAGCGATCGCTTTTTCCACTGTTAATTGTTCAGCTTCGTTTTTTTCTTCATTCCTCATCTTTCATCCCTCATCCCTTAAACATGACAATACTCAGAAAAGTAAACAAATACTAGCTTCGAGGCTGGCATCCGCATACTCTTCTGAGTAGTGCTTCATAAATCAAATATCTTGATTTTTATATAATGGTTATCTTGCTCAGATAAACCGATAATTTTAGACTTAAACTAGCTATTTAACTATTCTAGCTAAGTGAGTTGATTGCGTAGTCTAAGTAGCTATTTGCTTCAGTAGCAGGATCGCCACTCAAACCATGATTAGCTTTGATGTATTTTAGAGCTTCAATGTACCAGCTAGGAGATAGTTCGTAAGCACGGTTGATTTCATCTAAACCAGCTACTAAATATTCGTCCATAGGGCCAGTACCACCAGAAACTAGGCAGTAAGTTACCATTCTTAGGTAGTAGCCAATGTCACGAGAACATTTAGCTTTTCCAGCAGGACTAGAAGCATAGTTAGAACCAGAAGTGGTTGTAGTGTAGGGGAACTTAGCATACACTGCGTTAGCTGCACCATCGATTAAGCCTTGAGCGTTATTTGTTAAAGCTTTAGCAGCTTCTAAAGAAGCGTTAGCTTGTCTAAAACGACCAAAAGCAGTTTGGATTTCGGTGCTGCTCAAAAAACGACCCTGGGAATCAGCAGAAGATACCGCTTCGGTTAGAGGAGTTTTCATGATTGTAATGTTTCTCTATGTTGTACTAATTATTTTCTAAATAACCAAGGATTGGTTGGCTTTCTGCAAAGAGCAGTTAGTTTGTCTGGATTAAGCGACTGCGGAAGCAGCACGATCAAAGTAGCCAGCAATTTCAGAAGCAATTGCACTACAATCACCAGGAGTGATACCGTTAGTATCGTTAACGATCGCTAAAGCAGCATCTTTCATTTTTTGTACACCAACAGCTACGGAAGCACCAGGAGTACCTAAAGCTAGATAAGTTTCACGTAGTCCATTAAGACAACGATCTTCTAAAACACTAGCGTCACCTGTGAAAACAGCGTAAGTGATATAGCGTAAGATGATTTCCATATCGCGTAAGCAAGCTGCGTTACGACGACTAGTGTAAGCGTTACCACCAGGAGCAATTAACTGGGGTTGCTCGGCAAATAAAGCACGAGCTGCATTAGTAACAATTGCGGAACCGTTACTAGTGATACGGTTAACTGAATCCATACGTTTGTTGCTAGCAGCAACCATTGCACTAAGAGCATCTAGCTGGCTAGTGGATAAAAATTCACCACGAGCATCGGCTTGAGATACAACTCTAGTAAATGCGTCGAACATTATAATTAATCTCCTACTCGATTTAAATTTGGTTTAGTTGAACTTCAAAAAGGAATCTTAACTTAAAACTACTTTCAGCCACCAGCAGAAGCTAGCTTAAGGAAAGTTGTTAATCGCTGAAGGTGCTAAGTTACTATTCTGTAGGTGATTAGTCACAGTTTATTAAGTCACCTAATAAAACTTTACACTCTTAATAAAAACCTTAAGAGAGATGCTTGTAGATTACTGCCTTGGTGATCGCAAAGTGCGATAGCTTTTCGGCTTTATCTATAAGTATTTACCTCTTAGGTAACTTTTATACAACGATGATGAACCTTTGTTTGTTACATCTTGTTAATTTTTCCTGGTTCGGCTGATTTTGCTTAACAAATATAAAATTAGGTTAAGTTTTAACTCAGCTTCTTGACCTCAGTCTTACGGTTTTAAATTGATTATTTATTGACTACAAATTAAGTTCAACGGAAATGCTTATTTTCTTAGAAAACCTTAAGAAAACAATAAATCCATTAAATTAAATACAGTCAACTCAGCAATATAAGGATTTGAGGAATCAGTTTTCTTGTAGTTTATTATCTTATTTTTCCGTAACCAAAAGCAATTTACTGTTACTTTTATCAACAATTTAAATAATTATTAACTACAAGACCTTAACTAGCTAAAGCTAATTTACGCTCCAGGTCAAACAGAAAGCCATGAATATATTCTTCTGTCCATTCTGAGCCATACAAGCGAGTGAGCATCCCTCTAGCAGGATCTTTTTCGGCTCGATAGTCAGCATAGCTTTTTTGGGCTTTAAGAATAGTTGCTAATTGCTGTTGCTCAGTAATTGCTTCTGCTTGTTTAACAAACTTGATATAAGCATCGAGATAATCTCGAAAAACAGAAAAAACTTTGGTTTGGACTACCTCAGTTTCTGTGGGACGAGTCCATAAAAAAGCAGGAGAGAAATATTGCTGTGCTTCTTCAGGAAAATCTCCACCCCAAGGTAAATCTTGTTGGTAGGAGTGAAACATCGGCATAATTGGCTCACTGTATTTAGCCTGATATGCTTTATCTTTGCTAAACAAGGGCTGCATATCGATCGCAATCAAATGTCCCCCAGGCAAAGTCACCAAATCTGCACCAAAAAAGGGCAAATCATAATGAAGTTCTGGAAAGATGACAAAGTTCAGCACCTGAAGAGAATTACCTCCTTGAACATGGGCTGCTCTAATTTGTCTGAGCTTAGAAGACTTAAAACCGTGGCTAGTAGTTAATACAGGCTCTTGATTTTTTCCCTTACCCATTACTCCTTGCTTATGTTCAAAACCAGCAGGAATAGGATAGGTTTCTAGGTCTAGTTTTGCTTGCAGAGTTGCGATCGCATGATCTAAAAAGGGTTGATATAAAGTCATTTCATTGATCATTTATCATTGAACATTTAACAAGATTTAAGGTTCAATGTTTAGCAACAGACATCGCTAAGGGTGAAGCATCTTCAAAGAGGAATTCATAGAGAAATCTCTCAGACCACTTTGAACCAAAATAACTACTAAACAAACCATGAGCAGGATCTCGTTCAGCACTATATTGATCGTATTCTTTTTGGGCTTTGACAATACGTTGGATAGCTTCTGGTTGAGTTAAAACTTCCGCTTCAGCTAACATCTGCCAATAAAGATTGAGATATTCCTGGTAAGCTGGAAATAGTCTATTGACTACAGTTTCCGAGTCAGTTTTGGCAAACAAAAGATATTTAGAAAAATACTGATTAGCGTCATAGAACTTCATTTCCAGATTTTGCGCTAATTCGTTGTATTTATCACGAATTTCACGCATTGGCTCAATATACTTATCTAGATAGGCGCGATCGCGAAATAAAGGTTGAAAATCCATTACAACTAGTATTTTCTTCTGACCAAATGCCAAAAAATCAACACCCAATAAGGGAATATCATAATGATGGGTAGGATAAACCACACTGTTAAATACTTGAGCCGTTTCCCCTGCATCTATATATGAGTATCTTATTTTCCGTAGTTGAGGGCATTGATAACACCAACTTTGGATTGTGGCAGGGTTTTTGCCTCTAGCACTAACGTTAGATTCTAAACCTGCGGGAATCGAGCGACTTCGTAAATCAAAGCGTTTAAAAAGCTCTTCTTCTAAATATTCTTTAAAGGGCGCGAACATATAATTATTGCTATATACAGTAAGCCTCATAGCCAGAATATAGAAGCAATCAAATTTTAGTCCCTTTTTCTCAAGACAAAGCAACAAACTGTAATAAATTTAGCTATAAGCTATAAGCTTAGAGCTTAAAGCTTAAATCAATTCTGACTCCTGACTCCTGACTCCTGCCTTCATTCTGGGATTTTACTCATTTTTTCTAAATCCAAAACAGTTGCTAATTGGCTTTCGGTCATTAAACCTGCTTCTAAGACGATCGCTCTTAAAGATTTGCCTGTTTCTAGAGATTTTTTGGCGACTTCTGCTGCTTGCAGATAACCAATATGGGTATTGAGAGCCGTTACTAAAGCTAAACTGCTTTCCGCATAGGCTAAACAGCGATCGCGACGGGCAGTAATACCAGCTAAACAACGTTTACTTAAGCTATCTATAGTATTACCAAGTATTTCGATGCTATGGATTAAATTATAGGCAATTAAAGGCATCATCACGTTTAATTCCAATTGTCCTGCTTGAGCAGCTAAAGCGATCGCTGTATCGTAACCCATGACTTGAAAACAAACCATAGAAGTCATTTCTGCCATTACAGGGTTATATTTACCTGGCATAATCGAAGATCCAGGCTGGACTGGGGGAAGTTGTATTTCTTTTAATCCTGTTTGAGGGCCCGAATCCATTAGGCGTAAATCATGGGAAATTTTGACTAAATCTTGGGCTAGGTTGCGCAAACTACCTGAGACGTTAACAAAAGGACTCATACTCTGCATAGCTGCCATAAGATGAGGTGCAGGTTGCAAAGGTTTCTGAAGATACTCGCCTAACAATTCCGCCACCCGATGACGATACTTGGGATGGGTATTTAATCCTGTCCCTGTAGCACTTCCCCCTAAACCTAATTTATAAAGATCTTGTTCAGCAGTAGCAATTCTGTGCTTATGATCCGTTAAAATTTGTTCCCAAGCTCTAAATACCTCTCCTAGACGGACAGGGACGGCATCTTGCATATGGGTACGACCAGATTTAACAATATCTTGGAATTCTACAGCTTTTGCTTGCACTGCTGCGATCGCACTATCTAAGGCAGGATAAAGGGTTTTATCTAACGCTAATAATGCGCCAATTCTAATTGCCGTTGGAATTACATCGTTAGTAGACTGACCATAATTGACATGATCGTTAGGACTAACTCGTTTATAGTTACCTTTTTCGTCTCCTAAAATTTCTAAAGCTCGATTAGCCAAGACTTCGTTAACATTCATATGGTGAGATGTACCAGCACCAGCTTGATAAACATCTACTACAAATTGCTCTCGTAGATTACCTGCTAAAATTTCCTCCGCAGCTTGCACAATTGCCTGACTTGTTTCTCGCTCAATGCAGTTTAATTCACCATTGGCGATCGCTGTAGCTTTTTTAATCAAAATACAAGCATCAACATAAGTCGCCAGAGGTTTGATACCACTGATCGGAAAATTTTCTGTAGCTCTTAAAGTCTGAATTCCATAATAAACGTTACTAGGAATCTCTTTTGATCCCATAGAATCTTTTTCGAGGCGATAGTTGTTAGTCATCTTTGGTTAGCTACAGATATTTCTAGATATTTTTTCCCAAAAATCAAGATACTACTACCGCTACGCGGAAGTCAAAAGTCACTTCATTTATCATTTATCATTTAACATTTATCAACAAGGTTCAATGTCTAATGTTCAATGTTCAATGTTTAATGTTTAATGTTCAGCTTGCTTTTTTCTGATTTTATAAATACAAGAGCAAAAATTTTCATCACCCAAAATGATAATTCTTTCCCCATGCATTCGCGCATTCCACCCCCAAAAGGAATATAGCTATAGGGGTGTTTTTTATCTTCAGCACGCTCTAGACTGAATCTATTTGGATCAAAGCGATCGGGTTCAGAATAAATATTACTATCTCTAAGAGTCGCATCAATTCTATAAACAACTTTCCAGCCTACAGGAAGTAGATAGTCGTTAAATGAGCAATTTTTAATTACTTGACGAATACCGCCAGTAACGGGTGGATTCAGTCGTAATACTTCTTTAATAACTTGTTCTAGATAAGTCATATGTCTTATTTGTTCTAGAGACAAAGTTTTTATTGTTCCTAATTTTTATTGTTCTAAATTAATTAGATCTAAAACTTCTGGATGTTGTTTTAATTCTTGACATAATGAAGCTAGTGCCGAGGATAATTCATTAGACGCTAAATACCAAAGATTGATTACTTGCTCTTTTAATTCTTCGAGATCAAAATCTTCTGCTTGTTGTTGGGCTTTAATTAATATTCCTAAAGCAGATGACTCAAAATCATTTTCTAGATTGTGTCTAGCGATCGCCCTATCAATTTCATTTAATAATTTTTGTCTGTTTTGCAAAGCGCGACCATATTTTGTCCAAGGTAATGGTAACGGAGTTGCTATTAAGGCTGAAGGTAAACTTTCTAACCAAGAGATTGTTTCTGTTTGCGAAATTGCATCAACTCCAAACAAAATTTTTCCCATAAGATCATAAACATATTTTTTTAATTCTGGCTTTTCTAAAATAGTTTCGTTATCTTTATTTTGCTCAAAATATTGCTTGCTAATAGTTTGAATCGATTCAATATAGCGTTCAAAAGCTCGATTTTGGAAAGCTTGAGCTAAAACTTTACGACTGTTTTTATGTTTTTGTCCTCGTTGCCACGTAAGGATTTTTATTCCAAATAGAGCTTGAGAATTGCCCAGGGAGCTATTAACAAAATATGTGTTTTCGTTACTAAGAATAAATTGATTTGCTTCTGAACTATATATAAAGATATAGTTAACTCCCGAAAATCTGGTTTTAAAAATGTTTCCATACTTTTGACGACGTTCTTGACTAAACCTATAGCGATCTCGTCTTATTGCCCTAGTTTCACCAAAGTAAGGCAGTCCTAAATTACCAGGAGGTAAGGGAAGAGCCGTATTTTTAGTAAGTTTGTTGATCAAAACTTCAGTCAATCTCCTAAATTTCTAATTTCTGAGTAGATTACAATAACTTCCTAAAAATGTCTGTTGGCTATTAAACATTTAATTTAAGATCTTTTGTACTGTCTATAGGATACATAGAACACTTTTAATTATTAAATTGGAAAATTTTCTGTAACTCTTAAAGTCTGAATTCCAGAATAGACATTGATTAGTTAATATAAAGACAAACTTTAGCTAATTGGCTTCTAAGGCTATTTTAAAATCACCAAAAAAAAGTTTATATCCAACAAATGTTAACAATATTTGAGGAATTAACTCAATGTTAGAAATCAACAAAAATTATGTACTAGACACAAATCAAATCCCGATCGCAGTTCAGATTCCCATTGCTGAGTTTGAAAAAATCGAAGGAATTCTGAAAAATTATGGACTAGTTCAAATTATACAAGAGGCGAAAAATGATGAAACTCTCGATAAAGAAGCAGCATTAAACTATTTAGAATCATTAAAAATTAATTAAGAGAAAAAATAGCAAAAATAAATGAGCCATCAAATGGATCGACGGGCGTATGCAGATACTTATGGCCCGACAGTAGGCGATCGCGTTAGATTAGCAGATACGGAATTGTTTATTGAGGTAGAGCGAGATTACACTACTTATGGCGATGAGGTTAAGTTTGGTGGCGGTAAAGTAATTCGTGATGGTATGGGACAATCACCGATTTCTCGTGCGGATGGGGCAGTGGATTTAGTGATCACTAATGCCTTAATTCTCGACTGGTGGGGCATTGTGAAAGCAGACATCGGGATTAAAGACGGCAAGATTGATAAAATTGGGAAGGCTGGTAATCCTAATATTCAGGATAACGTAGATATTATTATTGGTGCAGCTACGGAAGTGGTAGCTGGCGAGGGACATATTATTACTGCTGGTGGGATTGATACCCATATTCACTTTATTTGTCCCCAACAAATCGAAACCGCGATCGCTTCTGGTATTACGACAATGATTGGCGGTGGTACAGGACCCGCAACAGGAACAAACGCTACTACTTGTACTCCTGGGGCATGGAATATTTGGCGGATGCTGCAAGCTGCGGATGCTTTCCCGATGAATCTTGGCTTTTTGGGTAAAGGGAATAGTGCCAAACCAGAAGGGTTAATTGAACAGATCCAAGCAGGGGCAATGGGTTTAAAACTTCATGAAGATTGGGGAACAACTCCCAAGGCGATCGATACTTGTTTAACTGTCGCCGATCAATATGATGTTCAGGTGGCGATTCATACTGATACCTTGAATGAAGCTGGTTTTGTGGAAAATACGATCGCTGCTTTTAAAGACAGAGTAATTCATACCTATCATACCGAAGGGGCTGGCGGAGGACACGCCCCCGATATTATTAAAGTCTGCGCTTATAAGAATGTTTTACCCTCTTCTACTAATCCCACTCGTCCGTTTACCGTCAATACCCTCGAAGAACACCTGGATATGTTGATGGTCTGTCATCACTTAGATAAAAGTATTCCTGAAGATGTAGCTTTTGCCGAATCACGTATTCGCCAGGAAACAATTGCAGCCGAAGACATTTTACACGATTTAGGTGCTTTTAGCATGATTTCTTCGGATTCTCAAGCAATGGGGCGGGTAGGAGAAACAATTATTCGTACTTGGCAGACTGCCCACAAAATGAAGGTACAACGGGGAGTTTTAGCTTCCACAACAGATGAACCTGCTGATAATTTTCGTGCCAAACGCTATATTGCCAAGTATACAATTAACCCTGCTATTACTCACGGAATTGCCGATCATGTTGGTTCAATTGAAGAGGGCAAATTGGCTGATATATGTCTTTGGAAGCCTGCTATGTTTGGAGTCAAGCCAGAAATAGTAATCAAAGGAGGCGCGATCGCTTATGCTCAAATGGGCGATCCTAATGCCAGTATTCCTACTCCTCAACCTGTATATATGCGTCCAATGTTTGCTAGTTTTGGTGGTGCAACTGCTGCTACTTCAATATCTTTTATCTCTCAAGCTGCCTTAGATGAAGGTATTCCCAAACAAATTGGTTTAAATAAACAAGCGATCGCTGTATCTCATACCCGTAATTTGAGTAAGACAAACATGAAACTCAATGATGCTTTACTCAATATTGAAGTTAACCCCGAAACTTATGAAGTTAGGGCAGATGGGGAATTGTTAACCTGTGAACCTGCTAAAGTTCTACCAATGGCGCAACGGTATTTTTTATTTTGATTCCAGTTTGATGAAATATTGTAAGAATTTAGGTATCAATATATCAAACTAATTTTGCACGGATACTTATAAATGCTATCTAATTCAGAACCGCAAAATCTTGAACAAACTTTAACTATTCCCGATTCAACAGTAGAAAGATTGCAATGGTTAGAAACACAACTCCAGTTATTACGTAATAGTTTACGAACTGGACAACAGAGTTTAGCTAGTTGGCAGGGAGGAGAAATGGCGGTTTCGGCTGTCCCAGGGGCAGGTAAGTCCCACAGTCTCTCGGTGGCAGCAGCGATCGCTATAGCACGGAATCAGTTACACAGTCGCCGACAGTTAGTAGTTGTTACCTATACTCGTTCAGCAGCAGCCAATATTAAAAGTAAAATTCGCGATCGCCTTAAGGATTTGAGGCTTCCCCCTGGAGGGTTTGTAGTCCAGACTTTACATGGTTTAGCTCTCAATATTGCTAATTCTCATCAAGAGTTATCAGGACTGAATTTAGAAAAAGTAACGATTGTAGTCCCTAATTTAGGACATCGTATTATTCGGGGGGCGGTAGAAAGATGGATTTCCGCTCATCCCCTGCAATATCAAAGATTGTTAGAAGGAGTTCAGTTTGACGGCGAAGAAACCGAACAATTGCGTCGGCAGTCAGTTTTACGCACAGAAGTATTACCGAGTTTAACTAATACCGTAGTGCGAGAAGCTAAAAGTTCAGGCTTGTTACCAGAACAGTTATTAGAGTTGGATGATTATCTAAAAGATGAATACGGCATTTTACATATTGCTGGGGGATTGTATCAAGAATATCAACAGTTAATGCGATCGCAGGATTTAATTGACTATGACGATATGATTCTCGCTGCCCTTAGAGTTTTAGAATATCCACCAATGCGTTTGTTATGGCAGAATCAAGTCTACGGTGTGTTTGAAGATGAGGCGCAAGATTCTAGCCCCTTACAAGAGAAACTGATCTCAATTTTAGCAGGTAATACTGCTGAACCAAATTCTTCCCCTAATTTAGTCAGGGTTGGCGATCCAAATCAGGCAATCAACTCTACTTTTACCCCTGCTGATCCGATTTATTTTAATTGGTTTTGTGAAACCTGCAACCAGAAAAATAGTCTGGCAACTATGAATCAGGCTGGACGTAGTAGTAAAATAATTATTACTGCTGCCAATTTTGTTGTTGATTGGGTTAATCAACAGTGGTCAAAGCAACCAAACAAGAATCTTGAACAATTGCCTTTTCGTCCCCAAAATATTATTACTGTCGATCCTGACGATCCCCAGCCTGATGCTAATCCCCAGCCCGAAGGTAGCGGTGTGGTAATCTGTAACCCTGATGATATCTATCAGACAGTAGAACTGATTGCCGAAAGAGTGATCGCTCTTTTAAAAGCTCATCCTGAGCGCAATGCAGCGATTTTAGTACGAGAAAATCGTCAGGGACGTTTTTTAGCTGAAGAATTAGCCTACCTATCCAAGAAGCATCAAATAAATATCTACGAAGTTGGAGAAAGTGAAAGATATTCCCAAATACCAGCAGAAATTTTAAAACTGCTTCAGTTTATTGATCGTCCTCACTCCCCTGATAATCTCAAAGCTGCTTTAGAAGTTTTACAACAGCGAAGTCTGATTCCTACTCAAGACCTTAATGCCTTAGCTACTTCTCCCGAACAGTTTCTTTATCCCACACCTCTACATCCTCCCCAAAAACCCCAAGTAGAACAAGCTCGTCGCTATTGCTGTAATTTACTGCGCGCCCGTATGGAATTACCCCATTATCAATTAATTCCCTTTTTAGGCATGACTCTGAAATATACAGGTTCAGAATTAGCGACAGTCCAAAAACTCTCAGAAAAAGTCAATCAACAAATTACAGGACGTAGTTCCCTCAAGGCAGCCATGCAAGCCTTAGAAGAGATAGTCAGTTCCGAAAACTTTGAAGCCATAGAAGAAGATCATGGCGATCGCTATACTCGTGCTGGTCAATTGACTATTATTACGATGCACAAAGCTAAAGGACTAGATTGGGATTATGTTTTTATTCCTTTTCTTCATCAAGATATTTTACCAGGTCAACCCTGGATACCTAATGCAGGTAAGTTTCTAGGCAATTTTACCCTTTCAGAAGTCGCTCGCGCTCAAATTCGGGCAATAGTACATCAGCAATATATTAACCCAGAAGCACCTCAGAGTATTCCCCAACCAATGCAAGCTTGGCAAGAAGCTCTAAAACTCAAGCAAGCAGAGGAATATCGTTTATTGTATGTAGCAATGACTAGAGCTAAACGACTTTTATGGATGTCAGCAGCCGAATTAGGCCCTTTTCGCTGGAGTGTATTTCGCCCCGATCAACCCAATAGTTTTCAAACCAAGCAACCTTGTCCTGTGCTACCTCCATTGGCTCGATACTTAAAAAACCTCAGTCAACAGTCATTCAAGTAGCAGATAACAGATAGCAAGTAGCAATTAAAGCCTAGTGCCTAATTAGTAATCAATTTGATTTTTTATAAACAGAATCTTCCCACATATTAGTAGTTCGAGAGCGAACCTTTTTAGCGTGAAATTCTGCTTCATCTTGATTTTGCAATTCTGCTAATAAAGGTTTTACTAGCTTAACTATGTTTTTCCAAGATAAATCTTTTTCTGGTAAATAGGCAGCTAGTTCTTGTAAAGCTGCTTCAGCTTCTTGCAAAACTTCATTAATATCTCGTTCTGTTTCTGCTACCAAGGGCGTAGAACTACGCAAGAGATCTTTTTGAACAGCAGCCAAGCCTTTACGTACTTCTTGAGTAATTTGTACGCTATATTCAGAGCGTCCTTTTAACTTTTGTTTGTTAAATCCTTGTTGGGAAGACGCATATAAGGCTGGTAATCTATTGAGAGCATAAGTAGCTACTTCTATGGGATTAATAAATTTTTTAATATTATTAGGCAGGCGATTAATTTGTCTTTCAATCTCTTCTGCAACCAACAATTCCATCACATTGCGATTAATATAATCGTTGTCTGGTCGGTTAATTTTCATTGCGGTAATTTTACTAATAAATAATATGTGAATAATTTATATATGAGCAAGTAGGAATTTAAATTTCCTGAATTGTTTACTTTCTCTATATATACACAAATTATTTTGATTGCCTAGTGATAATTACCGTGAAATAGCTGAAATTTATCTAATTTTTATGTTGATGACTCTCAAATCTAAATCTCTTCACACAGAAATTAAAAATTGGCTCTGATAAAAATACTGATAAACTTCAGAAATCATCTAATTAATTACTTTTAATTAAGCTATTTAATTCGTTGTTTAATTAAATCAATTGCTCGATTAACTTGTTCAGGAAATATAACTACTAAATTATTTTTTTGTACCTGATCTAAAGCAGTATTAATCGCATCTTTTTCTTGGAGAATAACTGTATAACTAAGATTGGGATTAACCTGACAAATTCCTTTGGTAATTAGATCAGCAACTTCGCCTACAGTTCTGCCTCTAGGATCATCATCTTCTTTAATAATTATGTGGTCAAATACTTGAGCCGAAATATTACCGAGTAAAATCAAATCCTCGTCACGGCGATCGCCAGGCCCACCAACTACACCAATTCTTTCTCCCTGCCAATTACGCACAAAATCACTGACAGCTTTATATCCATGAGGATTGTGAGCATAGTCTACCAGAGCGTGATAATCTCCTAAATCAAATAGATTCATCCTGCCTGGGGTTTGTTCGGCTGAAACTTGAAAAGTACGTACTCCTCGGCGAATTACTTCAATATCAACTCCCTGAGCAAAAGCAGCTAAACAACCAGCCAGAGCATTGGCAATCATAAAATCAGCCATTCCTCCCATAGTCATCGGGATTTTTACAGCTTTCTCAATGCGGAGAGTCCATTCTCCCTCTAAAATTGACAGATAACCATTTTCATAAATGGCTGCTAAACCGTTGCGCCGAGAGTGTTCAATAATAATGGGATTGTCAGGATTCATCGAGAAATAGGCAACTTTACAATTGAGTTTTTCTGCCATTGCTGCTACTAGAGGATCATCTGCATTGAGAATGGCATAACCTTCAGCTTTAACTGTTTCGGCAACTACAGCTTTAACTTTTGCCATCTGTTCAATGGTATCAATCCCACCTAAGCCCAGATGATCGGCAGCAACATTCAGCACAACGCCTATATCACAATCTTCAAAAGCTAACCCTGAGCGCAATATCCCTCCTCTTGCTGTTTCTAAAACTGCTATTTCTACTGTTGGATCTTTGAAAATTGTTCCAGCACTATAAGGCCCAGTATTGTCTCCTGTTTCTATTAAATATTCTTGGATATAAATCCCATCGGTGGTCGTAAAGCCTACTATTTTACCTGTTTGCCGATAGATATGGGCAGTCAGACGAGTAGTAGTAGTTTTGCCATTAGTCCCTGTGATTGCCACAATCGGAATACGGCTAGGAGCGTTATTGGGAAATAGCATCTCCAGCACTGATGCCCCCACATTACGAGGTAGCCCTTGACTAGGAGAAGCGTGCATTCTAAAACCAGGGGCAGCGTTAACTTCAACTACGACTCCTTTAGTTTCTCTCAAGGGCAGACTAATATCTGAAGTAACAATATCAATCCCTGCAATATCCAGACCGATTATTTTAGCAACTCTTTGGGCAAGCCAAACATTTTCAGGATGAATTTCGTCGGTGCGATCTATGGCAACACCCCCTGTACTTAAATTAGCGGTTGCTCGTAAATAGGCAACTGACTGTGAGGGTAAAACTGAATCGAGACTATAACCTTGTTTAGCTAGTACAGCTTGAGATGTTGAATCGATAATGATCTTGGTTAAAACTTTATCATGCCCTTCACCGCGTCTAGGATCTTGATTAGTAATGTCTATCAATTCTTGAATTGTTGAGTGACCATTGCCAATTACATGAGCGGGAACTCTTTCAGCTACTGCCACTACCTTGCCATTGATTACCAAAACTCGATGATCGTTGCCCCGATAATATTGCTCAACAATTACCGAACGGGTTTTAGAAGCTTGACTAGCTAAATCATAGGCTACTTTCGCTTCTGACCAATCGTTAATATCAATGGTAATGCCACGACCATGATTACCGTCGAGGGGTTTGATGACAATTGGATAGCCTCCCACATCGGCGATCGCCTGTTCTAACTCGTCTAAATACCGAATTACTGTACCTTGAGGAACTAGTATACCTGCATTACCTAAGATTGTTTTCGTACCTTCTTTATCACAGGCTAATTCTACCGCTAGAATACTAGTCTTATTACTTAAAGTAGCCTGAATTCGCTTTTGATTTACCCCATAGCCTAACTGCAACATTGCCCTGGCACTAAGCCACATCCAAGGAATTTTACGGGCTTCTGCTTCCTTGATAATTGTCTCTGTCGAGGGGCCTAAAGCACTATTGGCATATAATTCTCTCAGATCTGCTAAGTCTTGTTCAAGTTCAATAGCAGAATAAGTACCAGTTTCGACAACAGAACGGCATAATCTTACCGCAGCCCTAGCTGCATAACGCCCAGCTTGCTCTTCAACATATTCAAAAACGACATTAAATACTCCTGGAGTTGACGTTTCTCTAGTACGTCCAAATCCTACGGGCATTCCTGCGAGTTCTTGTAGTTCGAGAGCAACGTGTTCGACAATATGCCCCATCAATGTGCCTTCGTTAATTCTTTCTAAGAAGCCACCACGATAACCGCGAGAACAGTAATGTTCGATCAAACTAGGTAATACTTTGATTAGACCATCATAAAATCCTGGAATCTCACTCGACGGCGTTTCAGTTAGCTCTTCTAAATCTAATAACATAACAATCAGCTTACCGCGCCGAATGCTCCAGTAATTGGGGCCACGTAAAGTTTGAGTTTTCAGGATTTTCATTCTGATTTGCTGTTTTTAGGTCTTGCCAGCACAAAAATAATTAAACGACTAGCTCATCATCTCGTTTATGGGAGTGAGTAAACTGTTCCCGATGAACAATTTAAAACCCATTTTCTGCCTGTTCAACGGCTTAATGAAAAGGAAAGCGTTTATGTAGATTATAGCGATCGCCATACCCCAGAATATGCAGCCTGAGATTGTGCATACTTAATGGTTCATTACCTTGAATTTCTGGTTGATTAGTATGAGACATTTCTTGTGCATCCACAATAGTGACAGCACCTTTGCCAATTACTTGAATTATGCCATCGCTTTCAAACATGGCGCAGGTATCTTCATCAATCCCAATTCCTAATAATTCAGGATGTGCAGCAATGGCACTCAATAAACGCGCTAAACGATTACGATTATAAAAATGTTGGTCTACTAAAACTTCAGGAATAACCCCTAGCCCCATTGCTAAATCCACCAAAGAGCGATTAGGAGATTCAGCACTGCTACCACCAGAAATCATATGGTGTCCCATTACCGCTGCACCTGCGCTAGTCCCTGCTAAACTGATTTCTCTTTTTTGCGCTCTTTCGACAATGCGATTCATTAAGGGAGTATCAGCCAATAAACCACAAAGACGAAGCTGATCACCACCAGTTATAAAAATTCCCGTACAGTTTTCGACAAAATTAAGGTACACTAAATCATCTGCTCCAGAGCGATCGCGCACATCTAAAACTTTAATCTCTTTAGCTCCCATATCATCAAAGAGCCGATAATATCGTTCTCCAATCAGACTGGGTTCTCTAGAAGCACAAGGAACAATACCGATGATGGCGTTTGTCCCCCCTGAACGATTATAAAAGGTTTGTAGTATTTCTTTGCCGTGTACCTTATCTTCAGCACCACCGATAACTAAGATGGCATTTTTAGTAGATTGAACGGAATCTTTGGTTGGATTTTTAACTTCAGTCTTAATCATAATTGGGTTTGCGGACAGGAGAGCAATCTCTGACTAATGTTGATAGTACCGATACTCACTATTTCACTACTGTGTCAAAGACTACTGAGCTTCCGAGAGTCTATCAAGCTTATACTTAACTTCTAAAGTTTTTTTTTTAAGTTTATTATTTATTATCGTGCGTTTTGATATTATCACTCTTTTTCCCGACTTTTTTGTTTCTCCTCTTAGTTGTAGTTTATTAGGTAAAGCGATCGCCAAGCAAATCGCCACCGTAAATCTAATTAACCCCCGTGACTTTACTACTGACAAGCACCGCAAGGTAGATGACATAACCTATGGTGGTGGTGTAGGAATGTTACTCAAACCTGAACCAATTTTTGCAGCGGTAGAATCTTTACCAGTTATTCCCCCACGGGAAATTATTCTGATGACTCCTCAAGGACAACCTCTTAATCAACCTTTACTTAAAGATTTAGCTACTAATTATCAGCAGTTAGTCTTAATCTGTGGTCATTATGAAGGAGTAGACGAAAGGATCAGACAGCATTTAGTCACCAGGGAAATATCTTTAGGAGACTTTGTTTTAACCTGTGGTGAAATTCCTGCCTTAACTTTACTCAACGGTGTAATTAGACTCTTGCCAGGCACAGTGGGCAAAGTAGAGTCATTGAAAGCTGAAAGTTTTGAAACTGATTTACTCGATTATCCTCAATATACTCGACCTGCGGAATATCGAGGCTGGGAAGTACCAGAAGTATTGCGCTCAGGTAATCATCAGTTAATCGACGAGTGGCGCAAACAGGAACAGATTAAGAGGACTCGCGATCGTCGTCCTGATTTGTGGGAGAAATGGCAATCTATCAACCATGAACAATTATAAGTCAGTTAATCTTGACAGTTTATGTTTAATAGATGCTTTCACTGTCTCAAGCTCGTAGATTCTATCCTCTAACAACAACAGCTTATCATTAAGTATTTTTATCTGTTCTTGAGTCGATAATTTACCAGAATCATAAATTTCTAAGAGTGATGCTATTTCACCTAGGGTAAATCCCATTGTTTTACCATGCTGAATATTGACAATTCGGTCAATGTTTTCTGTGGGGTAATCATTGTAAAATCTTGAGCCAGCAGCACGTCGATTAACAATTAACAAACCCTGTTGATGATAGTGCCTGATTGTATCTTTGGTTGTACCCGTGGCTTTGGCTAATTCACTGATAAGCATTGTAAACCATCCTTGACTGTGGGGTTAACCCCATAGAATACGATATCGATGTATCAAAGGCAAAACTATTTCATTAAATCATCGAATCACATAGTCATCATGAATACTCAGAATACAAACAGTTCAAAGGTAGTGTTAGTAACAGGAGCATCTTCAGGTATTGGAAAAGCGATCGCCAAACAGCTAATTAGCGATGGTTTGATTGTCTATGTAGCTGCAAGGCGGGTAGAAAAAATGCGAGATTTAAAAGAGCTTGGAGCGATCGCCTTGAAAATGGATCTTACTCAAGAGCAAGATATTAAAAGGGTTGTAGAACAGATAGAAAAGGATCATGACGGCGTAGATATTTTAGTAAATAATGCAGGATATGCTATCTATGGAGCAATGGAAGACACTGCTATGGAAGATGCTCGAAGACAATTTGAGGTCAATCTGTTTGGTTTGGCAAGTTTAACTAAAGCAGTTTTGCCAAAGATGAGAGCTAAAAAGTCTGGCAAAATTATTAACATCTCCTCAATCGGTGGCAAGATATACTCTCTCTTAGGTTCTTGGTATCACGCTACTAAACACGCTCTTGAAGGATGGTCAGATTGTTTAAGATTAGAACTTGCAACCTTCAATATTGATGTGGTAATTATTGAACCAGGAGCAATTCAAACCGAATTTGGTGAGGTAATGTTAGCACCAATGATAAAACGTTCTGGTAATTCAGCCTATTCCACAATGGCAGAGAAAATGAAGCAAAGTACTAAAAGAGCCTTTAAACAAGGAAATGCCTCTGATCCTAGTGTGATAGCAAAAGTAGTGTCCCAAGCCATCAAAGCCAAAAAACCTAAAACACGCTACGTCGCAGGTAAATTAGCCAAACCTCTAATTCTGATGAGGAAATGGTTAGGCGATCGCATTTTCGACAAAATTATTACGAATGCAATTTAGAACAAATAATATCAAACTCCTCGATGTCGTGGCATTAACCACTGATCTTCCTGAAGAAAATCTTTGGCGAGGTCAAGTGGGAACTGTAGTAGAAATTTTGGCTGATGGTGCTGCTTTTGAAGTATAAAGCTTGTTAAGAATCAACTTAGATAGAGGATTCAGTCCCGTGGTTATAGCAGATAAAGTTCGTTCAAGATTATCGATATAAGGACTATAGCTATGCTGTTGATCGCTGGTTGGATACCAAACCTTGGCAATAATTCCAGGATAGCTGGGTAGATTCCAAGTTAAATTGGATGTACCTACTTTCCACTGTCCTGATGGTTTAGGGAATGGGTTAGCTGAAATTAGCCAATAAGGTATAAGAAAAATTACAATTATAAAACAGGTAAGAACGAGAAATATCACAATGACCATTTTAAAAGTGACTAGGCGATCGCAAAACCTGAGGAATTAAAGACATATAGAACTAACCAAATTAGAATTAAATCGCGATCGCTCGTAGTATGAGTAACTTGTCCTGAGTAGTAATAAATACGGACGTATTAAAAAGTGTGCATCAATATATGCAGTTTTGAGGTTATCTTACTAACGGTACAGAGTAAGATAATACAATTAAAAAGGAAGCCTCCCGACGACCAATCTAAAAGCTTCCTTTTATTCAAATTATTCAAATCCTATTAGAAGTATAGCAAGTGAACAACAGTAACGGAAACAATAGCGATCGCCTAGACAGAATTGAGACTCTGGTAGAAGCTAACACTAGAGCGATCGCCGAAACCAGAGCTAGCATCGAACAATTAGCTACTGTTGCTCAAGCTGCTTTGTCTATAGCCCAGAGTAACAGAGAAGGCTTACAACAGACAGAACAATTGACCAGGAGAAATGCTACTGCGATCGCCCGTTTAGAAGAGAGGATGGAGCAATACATAGTTGAGGGTAGAGAACATCGAGAGTTTATTGCGATTCAAGTAGATGGTATTAAAGTAGAAACCCGTCGTATTATTCAACATCTATTTGGCGAAATGGATAACGAGTAAATCTTATGTAGGTAGACATTATTTTAAATACTATCAGGTACTTGAGCCACGATTTGCTTCCCAATCTCAATCGAAGCAGTCGCAGCAGGAGAAGGAGCGTTACAAACGTGCATGGCTCTCTCTCCATTGACAATTAAAAAATCATCAACCATTTGCCCATCATTTTTTAAAGCTTGCGCCCTCACCCCCGCAGGAGTTGGTATTACATCTTGTGCTTGAACTTCAGGAATCAATCTTTGTAAGCTACGGACAAATACTGTCTTACTCCAAGAGCGAATCATTTCCTGTAACCCTTCATTGGCATACTTTGCTGATAGTTTCCAAAATCCAGGATAGGTCATGGTGTCTAAGAAATCTCCCAGATCAAAATCCCATTTACGATAACCTTCTCGTTTTAATCCCAACACAGCATTTGGGCCTGCATGGACACTGCCATCAATTCCAGGGGTAAAATGCACTCCTAAAAAGGGAAAATTAGGATTAGGAACAGGATAGATTGCTCCGTTGACTAAATAGCGTTTTTCGGGCGTTAATTCGTAATATTCTCCCCTAAACGGGATGATTTTAGCTGGTGGTTGCTCATTAGCGAGTTTAGTTAGACGATCGCTATAAAGTCCAGCACAGTTGATTATAAATTCGGTTTGATATTTACCGTTATTGGTAATTAAGACATGACCTTTGGGAGTGGTTTGAATCTTCTGAACACAGGTATTGTTGTATAGATCTACTCCCTGTTTTTGAGCAATTTCAGCATACTTGTCACAAACTTGTTTATAATCAACAATTCCTGTAGATTTGATTCTAATTCCTGCTAAACAACTAACATGAGGTTCTATTTCTTTAACTTGCTCTTTAGTTATCTTGGTAATTTCAATTCCATTCGCCACACCTCTTTCATAGAGATTTTCGAGCAAAGGTAGTTCATAAGGTTCAGTCGCTACAATTACCTTGCCACATACTTTGTAGTTAATGTTGTGTGTTTGACAGAAAGCCACCATAGACTTATTGCCTTCACGACAAAGCTTGGCTTTAAAACTGCTTGGTTTGTAATAAATTCCCGAATGAATTACACCACTATTGTGTCCTGTTTGATGAGCAGCCCAAACTGCTTCTTTTTCTAGGAGGGCAATTTTAGCCGAAGGAAATCGCTGACTAAGAGCCATTGCCGTCGATAAACCAACAATTCCCCCACCAATAATCGTATATTTGTACATATATTTTTAATAGCTATAAGCTGTAAGCTATAAACTCTACATTTATCAAATTATGTCTTGAAAATAGAATTCAGGAGTCACAAAATTGTAGATTTACCCGACAAATAAAATTTGGAGAGACGAGAGTATTCACACCAATCAAAAATCTCAAATCTCAAATTTTTAAGGATAAGTTGCAAGTAATAAACAATTTCCTTATCCCTTATCCTTTATCCCTCATCCCTTTATAGTGCGACCACTTCGGCTGAAACGCCCATATCTTTTAGCATTTCGCTAATTTCTTCGGTATAGATAGCATTCATCACAATTACCTTATCTGGCTGATAGGTCTTGAGGAATTCAGGCGACATAATCTCTTTACCAACTCCAGGGATGTATTTACCGTGACGGTGAGGATTGATATCGACGGCATACTGAATCTTGTCGATAGTTTTCAAGGTAGTTAAGAATGCTACACATTTAGATCCAGAACCCCAAACTACGACTTTTTCTCCCTTTGCCTGAGCATCATCGAGATAATTTTTCCAATATTCCAGCTTGCTAGTTATTTTGTCACTAAACAACTGTACATCATTGGCTACATCTTCTACAGTTTCTTCAAAAGGATGAATTTTCTCTGAAGGCATCGCTACTGGTTTAGCTTCAATCAAGAGATACTGATCACCATAGTCGCAATAAAGATCGGTAACTTCAAAACCACTGGCGCGGAATAAACGAGCTAATGTACCAGGGCTAAAATAGGAGCAGTGTTCGTAGTAAATATCTTCAAAAGCCTGCTCTTTTAATACTCTAGTATTATCTGGAATTTCAAAAACTACTACAGTATCAAGGCGATCGCCAATGGATTTACGGACAGTTTTAATAAATTCAGAAGTGGGTTGAATATGTTCTAGGGTATGACGACAGCAAATAAAATCTCCGACATACTTAGCGTGTTTTTCAGAATAATAATCTTGAATAAAAGTAACGCGATCGGCTGCTTCACTTTCGACTCTTCCAGGTACTACACTAGGATCGATACCGACACCACGGTTATTACCTAGTTCACATAGTAATAATAAGAAGTCACCTTTGCTACAGCCAATTTCCACAATATCTTTGTTGTGTAAATCGTATTTATTGATTAAATGATTAGCTAGCTTTAAAGAAAACTTGTTAAAAGTAGGGGAATAGCTTTGTTGATCTTCGTAATTGGGGGCATAAGCTGACCAATGAGCATCAAATTCAGTATTGGTAATAAAGCCACAGCGATCGCAAAAACCCAAAACGACATCTCCACTGGGAAAATCAATCGCTTCTTCTTTGCTAGACATCATCAAGCAGCTATGGACAGGAACATCACGCACTTCATAAAATACTGTGAGTTCATGGTTACCACAATTAGGACAAGAATGTTTAATTTTTTGTTGGTTTAATCCTAATTGATTCGTGACAGAACTTAAATTTTGTACCATATATTTATCACTCCTTCGACAAGTTGTTTGGCTAAAGTTATTGGTTTTTATTGTTGATTGAGGCTCATGGATTGCTCAATGTTGGTCAATTGTATTAATTGTTGACCAGATCTTCTAAACAATTCGAGGTTCAGGTATGGGAACAATAAATTTGCCTCCAGCATCACGATATGCTTGCTGTTGTTGCATGATTTCCTCGGCAAAATTCCAAGCCAAAATTAATACATAATCTGGTTGATCTTCCAAAAGTCTACTAGGGTGAAAAATCGGCAGATGATTGATACTCATATATCGACCATGTTTATGAGGATTTAAATCCACTACATAGTCCAGCAGAGTTTTATTAATTCCTAGATAACTCAACATTGTTGTTGCTTTGGCAGCAGCACCATAACCAGCAATTTTTTTACCTTGTTGTTTTAAATCCCACAAAATATCTATCAAGGAATATTTAAAGGTCATCACATGATCAGCAAAATCGCGATAATAGCTCAAATTATCTACCTGAGCTTCTTGTTCTGACTTTAACAAGGACTTAACTGATTCTTGTACTGCTTCATTCGGTTCGATGTATAAACGCAAAGAACCACCATGTATTTTGGTGCGTTCTATATTATTAAGATACAAAGAATGTCTTCTAAACAATCTATCTAAAGCTGTAACTGAAAAATAACAAAGATGTTGATGGTAAATTGTATCAAATTCACAATGCTCTACCAAATCAACCACATAAGGAGCTTCAATGACCGCCACTCCCGTATCTTTCAATAAAATAGAAATACCTTCAACAAAACCATTTAAATCTGGTACATGAGCCAAAACATTGTTTGCTAGAAAAACATCTGCTTGTTTCCCTTCTGAGCGTAACTTTTGAGCGAATTCTTTGCCAAAAAAGGTACAAATAGAATTAATTCCCGCCTTAATCGCAGCCTCTACAGGGCCAGAAGCAGGGTCAATTCCCAATACAGGAATACCTTGTTCCACAAAATTTTTCAGCATATAGCCGTCATTACTAGCAGCTTCAATGACAAGACTATTACTGTCTAAATTTCTAGTTTTGATTAAATTCTTGGCACTATCCCCAAAATGTTTTAACAAAGATACTGAAACAGAAGAGAAATAAGGATAGTCTTGACAAAATAAAATTTCGGGCGGAACTATTTCTGTAATTTGTACCAAACCACATTCAGGGCAGAATGCCAAGTCTAATGGAGCAGTATACTCAGGCAAATCTAACTGTTCTTTGGTGAGTAGATTGTCAGCCAGGGGAGTGTAACCAAACGTGATAATCGAATTGAGAGCAGAATTACCACAAGATAGACAACTTGACTTACGAGCATTCATAATCTGAACTTCAATGAAAAAAAATTAATTGCTGATTTTATTGAGAGGGGCAACCTATTGGTGGCTGCCCTTAATTTTTCCTATTTAAATATTCTGCAACTAAACTTTGCTCTGTTATTATGTCGAACAAAGTATTTTTCCGAGTAATTATTCAATGGCTGCCAGCGTTTCTTTCTGCCAGCGCAATTCGCCATCTAATAATTCATTACTGAGCAAATACTTAATATGAGCAATTCTCTGATATTTAGAGCCTTCAAATTCATCTAAAGTCAAGCCCACTTTTTTATACACCTCATATAGTTCTGCTGCTCCTTTACGAGCATCCCATTGAGGCTGAAAGTTAGGCAAAACTTTAGCAATTTTGCTACAGTCAACCCGATAACAACGCTTATCAGGCCCAGCATCAGCAGCATATTCAATTTGACAGTTAGGAACTGTTTCCTTAACAATGTCTGCTAATTCTCTAATCCGATAGTTGTCTTCATTGCGACCAACATTGAAAGCTTCGTTGTGAATCAATTCTCTAGGTGCTTCTAAAACAGCAATAAAAGCTCTAGAAATATCTTCAATGTGAACAATGGGTCGCCAAGGAGTACCATCGCTTTTGATATATACCAAACCTTTTGTAAATGCCCAAGCAACCAGATTATTAAGCACCAAATCAAATCTCAATCTTGGTGATACCCCATAAGCAGTGGCATTACGTAAAAAAGTTGGACTAAAATTATCATCAGCTAGCTGACTAATCTCTTGCTCTGATTTAACTTTAGAAACTCCATAGGGAGTAACAGGGTTGAAACTAGACTCTTCGGTGAGCCAATCTTCACCTCCTGCTCCATAATTACTACAAGATGAGGAAAAAATAAAGCGGTTAACGCCTGCTTGTTTAGCTAATTTGGCAAGTTTAACAGAAGCTAAATAATTAATTTCTTCTGTCAAATGGGGATTGAGATTACCCAAAGGATCGTTAGAAAGACCAGCTAGGTGAAAAACGGCTTCAAATCCCTCTAAATCTTTAAGTTCTACATCTCGAACATCTTTTTTTAGTTCGGGAACTTCAACAATCCCCTCGCCAAAAGTACTTCTGGCATATAAATCAGTGTCTAGACCAACGACATCATAGCCTTTGTCGAGTAGCATTGGAATCATTAACGTTCCGATGTACCCTTTGTGACCAGTCACCAGTATTCTCATATGTTTGCTCCTCCCAAGTTTTCCAAGGTGCGTTACCGCTAGCCCAAAGAGTTTCAAGGCGATGTTTATCTCTTAAAGTATCCATACATTGCCAAAAACCATCATGTTTATATGCCATCAACTGACCATCTCGAGCCAGTCTTTCCAAGGGTTCTTTTTCCCACTGAGTTTCATCACCATCTATATAATCAAAAATTTCAGGTTCTAAAACAAAGAAAGCACCGTTAATCCAACCTTCCTTAGTTTGAGGTTTTTCCGAAAATTCGGAGATTTTATCCCCATCTAAATCTAAGTGACCAAAGCGTGCTGGGGGACGAACAGCAGTTAAAGTGGCTAACTTACCATGAGATCGATGGAACGCAAGTAACTCGTGGATGTTAACATCAGAAACTCCATCACCCCAAGTTAGCATAAATGTTTCCCGACCAACATAGGGAGCAAGACGTTTAATGCGTCCTCCTGTATTGGTGGTTAATCCTGTATCAATTAAATCGACGTTCCAATCTAATTGATAACCGCCATGAGTTTTTACCTCGCCGTTACGAAGACCAACTGTGAGGTTACTGTTAAGAGCGCAGTAATCTACCATATATTTTTTGATGACTGCACCTTTGTACCCCAGAGCAATAGTAAAGTCTTTGAACCCATATTGGTAGTAGTGCATCATAATGTGCCATAAAACTGGTTGTCCACCAATTTCTACCATTGGTTTGGGTTTATTTTCTGTTTCTTCGGAAATTCGAGTTCCTAGTCCACCAGCAAGAAAGGCTACTTTCATAAATTTTTCCCCGCTATTAACATCTGAGGATTCAACAAAATGATGTAATTTTATTAGTTAACTTAAGCAAATTTACTAATATGTAAAGCTTAACTTTATATTTAATATATTGTAAATATTTTGCTAAACTTTTGGTTTAAAGATTCAATAAAGTCAGGTAAACTAAATCACTTTATTTGCATTATTTAGCTGAATAAAAGACCTTATAGTTATTCCTAAGCCTATGAAAACCAGGCAATAATTATCTTGATGAAAACTTTAAATTTAAAACGCTGATATCGGATTTAACCAAGTAATAAGCTCTTGCTTTAATTCTTGCAAATTACGAGACATTCCTTGATTTAACCACTGTCCAATGGCATCAATAGGAGTGAATATAGTTCCTGTTTGCCACTGTATTTTTTGACTAAGGGGAGTTAAGTGAGTTCCTGTTAATGTTCGCAAAGTGATCATATCAGGAAAACGATTTTTCAAGACCAAATCTAAACTAATTGTCTGATCTAGATCATCTTGACTAAATTTTAATAAAAGGTTACGACGAATACTGTAATTTTTAGCAATTAACTTTTCTGTTTCTGAAGGTGAAGGACTAAATTCAATTTCTACAACTGGAGTTAAATTTAACTGTTCCATAAAGGGAATTGCTTTAATTGCTGGATAATTATTAAAAGAAATGAGCATATTACCTGCTCTTTCGACATCATAGATACTGCCAATCAAAAGATGTAGTTTGCAACCCATGCTATGACCAAGACCATATATAGGTAAATAGCCATTGGTTAATTGATTAGTTTTTTGCAGTCTTTCCAAAGTAGTTTCAAAACGATTTAAAACTTCACGAGCGATCGCAAAATGATCAAAAGTATTTAAAAAAGGAGTAGCAATGATACAATATCCTGCTTGGCTTAGTTGTTCTAGTATGGAGCGATAAGATACTTGGGGCGCGGTGGCCACAAAAGCCCCACCTAAGAAATGTATAATGCCGATTATGTCTCGATGAGGAAGGTGAATCCAATTGCCTGAGATTTCTTGCCACTCCATAATTGTTTTTATTGTTATTTAGGGTGCGAGTTATCTTTAGGTTAACAACATCTAACCCCCTAAAGCTAAAAATTTTTACTAGTTTGTATTTGACTGGAATAATCAAGGTTATTAAATAAGATATAAAAAAACACCCATGATTATGAGCGTTTCTGTTTTTCAAACCAAATTATACGGTTAAATTAGATTATATAAAATGAGTATTTACACTGAACTTTCTGCCGCAGGATAAACACTGACTTTTCTTTGTCCTCTGGTTCTATATTCAAATTTAACAATGCCATTGATTAGAGAATATAAAGTGTCGTCTTTGCCACGACCAACATTATTACCAGGATAAACTTTAGTACCTCTTTGACGAATCAAAATGCTGCCTGCGGTGACTTCTTGACCACCATAACGTTTAACACCTAAACGCTTGGAATTAGAATCACGACCGTTACGAGTACTACCCGTTCCTTTCTTATGAGCCATATTATTTGTTCTCCTTGATAAATTTTATTTTGTTAATTGTTTGCTTATTCTGCTGTAGCCACTTCTGCTTCTGCTTCTGCTGTAGCCACTTCTGCTTCTGCTGTAGCCACTTCTGCTTCTGCTTGAGCAATGATTGAACCGTTAACACTAATAGAATTAATCATCAAGCGAGTTAATTCTTGACGATGACCGCGTTTTTTGCGCGTTTTCTTTTTGGGCTGCATTTTATAGACAATAACTTTTTTGCCTCGTCTATGACGCATTACTGTGCCTTCAACAGTAGCACCTTCAATAAAAGGACGACCAACAGTTATTCCGTCGTCGCTATTTACTAATAAAACCTTGTCTATAGTGTAGCTAGAGTCAGGATCAGCAGCCAGTAAATTGATATCGTAAAAACGACCTGGTTCTACTCTAATTTGTGTCCCACCTGTCTCAACAATTGCGTAAGTCATAAAATTTATCTTTGCTAGTGTTTGCCGTAAGGGTAGCCAGACAAAAACAGAAACTGACCAAAACACTAGTCAGTGTATTTATGTTTTTAACGTGGCGTTTTAAAAACCCGATCCGAGCAGATATGAATGCCCAATTCATTATACTATTTTAACTATTTTGGTTTTGTCAATGATTGTCAAGTAATTCAAAAATTAAAATTAAATTTGTCAAATATCATCAATGGTATAGAAATCGTGATCTGAGATGGCTGTTGATGTTTTTAGTCTCAAGATTCTCTTGGGGACGTAATCTTGCTACAGCTTTTTATTGCGATCGCTCTTTGACAATTAATTATGATTACAATGCAACTTCCATGTTCACAGATTTGGACGTTAATCAGGCTGTTGCATCTATCCAAATGATTCTAAACTAAGAGCGATCGCAACTAAATACTTAAAAAATAAGCCAATCTTAGTGTAGTTATTAGTTTTTAGTCTTTAGTTTTTGAGTATCAAACTAACAACTAACAACTAACAACTAACTTCTCTTGTCTTCTAAAAATGAGGGGTTGGAGAACAATTAAGCACCAACAGATTCTTTAGCAGCGTACATTACCTCTAAAGTAATAGCAGATAAACCGCGATCGCGAGCGAATTTTTCGGTGTTCCGTTTGACTTTTCCGCGCACAAAACCAGGAATTTTACCTAGTTCGGCTGTCGCTTCTTTGTCCCAATTTAAATCAGAATCGGCTGAGATCCCTTTGGTGATTACTTCTTTGGTATCATGTCCCCCAAAGATTTCTAACAGGTGATCTTCCATACCCAAAGTGAAGGAATTGTAAACTAAATCGGCAATTTGATTAGTACCTTCGTATCCCATAAATGGTTTGTAACCGATAGGGAAATTTTGAATATGAATTGGTGCAGCAATTACCCCACAAGGAATATCAAGACGTTTACCCACATGACGTTCCATTTGAGTACCAAAAATAGCAGCAGGTTCGTGACGAGCGATCGCATCTCCAATTTCCGCATTGTCATCACTGATTAAAACTTGATCACAGTATTCACTTACCTGTTCTTTAAACCAGTCTGCATCATATTTACAATAAGTTCCAGCTAAAACCACTTGAATACCCATTTCTCTGGCTAAAATCTTGGTCATGGCTGCTGCATGGGTATTGTCACCAAAGACTACGGCTTTTTTACCTGTTAAGTTCTGACAGTCAATGGAACGAGAAAACCAAGCAGCTTGCGAAACATAGAGGGTTTGATTGTTAATATATTCTTCGTAGTCTACTGTTGCACCTTGATCATTTAATATTTGTTGAATTTTACGAATACAACGAGCGGTTTCGACAACTCCCAAAGGCGAAATATCTACATAAGGTTGCGAAAATTCTGACTCTAAATACTGTGCTGTCATCAAGCCTAATTCACGATAGGGAAGGAGATTAAACCAGGCACGGCTTAAATTTTTGAGGTTATGTACAGAAGCACCATCGGGAATTACTTCGTTAACTTCAATTCCCAAGTCTGCCATCAAGCGTTTTAACTCAGTGCAGTCGTGTTGGTTATGGAAACCTAAAGTCGAAATACCAATGATATTTACCGATGGTTGCTCGGTTTTGTCGGTTGGCAGTTCATTCTTTTTGCGTGCTTTCTCAGTATAGTATTTAACTATTTGACCGAGAGTGCGATCGGCTGCCTGTAGTTCATTGTAGCGATAGTGATTGACATCAGCTAACAACACATCTCCTTGAGTATCCATTTCTGCTCGACTAACAAAGTTTTGTAAGTCCTCCTGCAAAATGCTAGAAGTGCAAGTAGGAGTTAGGACAATTAAATCTGGATGTTCTTCTTGGTCTTTACGGGTAATATTATTTACTACTTTTTCTTGCGAACCTCGCGCCAAAACATTGCGATCGACCACGCTAGCAGTAACGGGAGTAAAATTGCGTTCTCTTTCTAACATCGAGCGCATGACATTAAAATAATCATCTCCCAAAGGAGCGTGCATAATAGCATGAACATTTTTAAAAGAACTAGCAATACGTAGAGTGCCGATGTGCGCAGGGCCAGCATACATCCAATAAGCCAATTTCATTTGTTTTCTCTCCTAATATTCCTAATATATTGATGGTCTTTATGCCGATAGTTTATATATATGGCGATAAAAAACAATGGTTGAATATGCAAATCTTTGTTCTGATTGTCCCAGAATTAAACTAGAAAATGCGAACAGCTTATTTTCTAACATTTAAATATAGAAAAACTGATAGAACCCTATTTGTAGTTATATTAGGGGTTTTTATTGACTTTTAAATCATAGTATTTTTGGAGCAATAAATCTTAATGTCAGCTTGGCGATTTTGCTGACCAATATAATAATTATAAAAATATTAAGAATACTTTTCTGGGCTTAAGAGTATATACTCATCGTCTCAGGTTGTGCTAATCTAAATAATAATCTTCAAACTACATTTTGTTTTACAAAAATATAAATATATATAACAAAAGTTGTAGAATTGAAAATAGAAATACCAGATTCGTAATTTAACGGATAAAGTTTTTCTAGCCCTAGGGCAGAAACAAACAAAGTTGCATTAAGGTTTTCCTAAGGAGTCGTTGATCCGATGGACTATATAGAACAAATACTTGACAAACTAAGAGAGCTAGCTCAAAAACTGATTGAGATTTTACTTGGCCCTGAAGCAGAGCCAGAGCCAGAACCAATTCCTATTCCAGTTGATGACCGTAAAAGCCGTCTTAACCGTTAGTCAGCTATAAAATCTGTAATATTCAAACTATTTTGTCTGAGATTAGCATACTTGTCTTGCATGGTCCTAATTTAAATTTATTAGGACTACGTGAGCCTGAAATATACGGCTCAACTACTTTAGAAGAAATAGACAAAGTTCTAAAGTCTGATGGTGAGAAACTTGGAGTGAATGTTATTTCCTTACAATCTAATCATGAAGGTGTACTGGTAGAAGCGATACATAATGCCAGAAATAAGCATCAGGGAATAATGATTAATGCAGGTGCTTATACCCATACAAGTGTTGCTATTCGGGATTCCTTAGCAGCAGTTCAAATTCCTACTGTAGAAGTACATCTGAGTAATATTTATACCAGAGAAGAGTTTCGACATCATTCTTATATTGCCCCAGTGGCAATTGGTCAAATTAGTGGTTTTGGTATAAATAGCTATCGACTAGGATTACAAGCTTTAGTCCAGCATCTACAATAGATTTTGAATAATTATTTAAGCGCGTAGATAAGTACCAAAGGCATTATCTACAACGCTATTATCTGGATACTTCCCTAACTAGCTCAAGCATCCAGACTATTCATTACTACGAAATGATTACATAATTTTATGCAGCTTGTAGTAAATTTTCTTAGTTATTTTTTTTCCAGTAATTTATTGGAAACTTTTTTACTCTGCTGTCGAAATAGCTTTTTGTAAAAATTGTCTTTAAACAACATCTGTTTGTGAAATTTAACTAATAAATCTTTAGTCTCCTCGTAAGATAAGTTTTCAACTTTAGCAACAAAGACTTCATGTATAAACTCCTGCTCTAAAGACAATTGATTGGACTCAAAATTCATTATTAATGCTCCTATGCTGAGAGAAAAGTAAGTGTTTAATGAAGACAAGAACAAATAAACAAATCAAAACTGAGGAGTATTTAAGCAATTGGGGATAGACATAATGGTTTACTCAAACTTGGAGTAAATAAACAATAAATATTGCCTATGAATACTAAATTATTCGTTCTCAGGCTTTCTTTAAGAAAACATTAAACCACGATTTCTCACAACATAGAAGTAAAATTAACAATTTTACTGCTTAAATTCGTTGAATCTTAGTTGATGTATTAAGTGTTTTAGTTACGATTATTGCCCACAAAAGCCAAAGTTAAACTATCGTGAACTAGGAAATGACTTAGATGATAAGCTCTTTCTTCGGTTTTGAGCAGAATTTGTTCATAAAGATAGCGAGTAGCGCGATCGCCTAAACTTTCTGCTTGAGCAGCTAAACGCCTTAATAACTTAATAATTTCTTGTTCTGCTGCTAAATCGTGTTCTACCATTTGGCGTTCATTGAAGACTCCATCTGCCTCTTGGTCAAAGCAACATAATTCCGCTAGTTTACTAAAACTGGCAGCAGGAATTCCTCCTAAACCATTAAGTCTTTCTCCCAGTTCATGAACGTGTTCTTGGACTTCTTCGTAGCTAGATGAAAAGAATTCGTGTAAAGAGTAAAATTCTGAACCTTCGACTACAAAATGATGCTTTTGATATTGTAAGTATAAACCTTGGAAGCTAGATAAGGCTGCATTAAAGCCTTCGCACACTGGCTCAGTTACGCTTTTGTCTAGCAATACAGGATTATCTTCTACGTGTCCAAATGGACGTAACAAACCTTCAGCTATAGACATGATACTTTCATTAAGTTTAGTTTATTGACAATATCAATCTATCACAAAAGACAACTTTTAGCTCATTTAATTTTTCAGTAGCATATCATACAATGATGTTAATTTTTATTAGAATCAAACTTTTATAATTACTTATTGAAAATAAAAATCAATTATTTAACAAAGGTAATTAATTATAATTACAATTACTAGCAAATAAGCTATAAACAATCTAGATTGCAAGTTAACTGTAGTTAGTTTTTATTGAGAAAAATATTAAAAAGTAAAATTTAACAAACTACAAAAATATCTATCAGAAAAATAAACAAATTAAATACCTGACAGCTTAGAGGTGTAAAAAAGTTTACATCCTAATTCCTATTGGAGGATATCAGCCAGTAAACTAAGCAAAGAATATGAAGAAATAACCAATTTAGAGATTAAAAATATGGTTGCAACCACAGGGATTAGCGATCGCTATCGCCTCAAAACCAAACAATTAGATATGCCTCCACGCCTATTATTAGGGCCAGGGCCTGCCAATGTTAACCCTAGAGTTTTAGCTGCTATGGGTATTAGTCCCGTAGGACACCTAGATCCTACTTACTTGGCTTTGATGGATGAAATTCGTGATCTGCTGCGTTATGCTTGGCAGACAGAAAATGAACTAACAATTTCTGTGAGTGGGACAGGATCAGCAGCAATGGAGGCAACAATCGCTAATGCAGTTGAACCTGGAGATGTGGTATTAGTTGGAGTTAAAGGCTACTTTGGTAATCGTTTGGTAGATATGGCAGGACGTTATGGTACTGATGTCCGTACTATGACTAAACCTTGGGGACAGGTATTTAGCTTAGAGGAAATTAAAACTAATTTAGCTACTCATAAACCCGCAGTTTTAGCTTTAGTTCATGCTGAAACTTCTACAGGGGTGCGTCAACCGTTGGAAGGAGTATCAGATTTATGTCGTCAATATAACTGTTTGCTTTTGGTTGATACAGTAACTAGTATGGGTGGAGTGCCTTTATATATTGATGATTGGGGTATAGATTTGGCGTATAGTTGTAGTCAAAAAGGCTTAGGCTGCCCGCCTGGGGCTTCTCCTTTTACAATGAGTAGTCGAGCAGTGGAGAAATTACATAAGCGTGCTAAGCCTGTTCCCAACTGGTATTTAGACATGACCTTACTTGCTAAATATTGGGGAGAGCAAAGGGTATATCATCACACTGCACCCATTAACACCAACTATGGTTTACGAGAATCGTTGCGCTTAGTAGCCGAAGAAGGACTAGAAGCACGTTGGCAACGCCATCAGAAAAATGCAGAAATGTTATGGTCAGGTTTAGCCGACATTGGTTTAACCTGTCATGTAGAGCCAGAATATCGTTTACCAACACTAACGACAGTGAGAATTCCTGATGGAGTCGATGGGAAAGCGATCGCTAAACGACTGCTAACTGAATACAATATTGAAATTGCTGGTGGTTTGGGTGAATTAGGCGGAAAAGTCTGGCGAATTGGCTTGATGGGTTATAATAGTCGTCCTGAAAATGTTTTACTGCTTTTAGATGCTTTAGAAAAAGTTTTGAAGTAGTGAGGTTATTGCAGTAATGAAGTATTGAGGTGTTTGGGGTAGTGGAGTTATCGAAGAATTAGAGTATTTGAAGTTTTACTTCACCACCTCTCCACTCTTTTTAAATACTTACTCCAGCTTCAACCTCTTTTTGCTTTTGTTTCTGTCGCTCTCGTCTTTCCAAATCAGCTTGATTATCGGGAATCAGACGTGTAAGAATAGTAGCGATCGCAGGTAAGAAGCCAATTACCAATACAACACCTAAAATATTAAATAGCATTTGAGCATTTGCAACTTGTCGCCCTACTCCTCCTTCACCAGAAATCATTTCAGACAATTGTACTAACTGAGGTGCAAAAATAATTCCTATAGCTGCACTTGTAAGATTAAATAGTAAGTGAAAAACTCCCGTTCTCAAAGCAGCACTACCTCGACCAATGGTAGACACTAAAGTATCCGCACAAGTACCAACTTCCGCCCCCAGCATAATAGCAATACCAGCAGGCAGACCAATTAAACCAGAACTTGCTAGAGTAATCACAATCGCTACTGTTGCCGACGAAGATTGAATGATAATCGTAAAAATAGCTCCTACAAATGCTCCAAGCAGTGGATTATTACCCAATCTTTCCATCCAATTGAGGAATGGTTCATAATCTCTAAAAGGCTTCATTGCTTCGTCAATTGCTTCTAGCCCGTAAAACATCAAGCCAAAACCCAAGATAACAATACCAATGGTCTTTTGTCTCTTGGTTTTACCCACAAACAACATCAACATTCCAGCAAACATCAAAATAGGAACGTAAAGTTCAACGTCAAGAGAAATAATTTGCGCTCCAACAGCTGTCCCAATGTTAGAACCCAGTACCACACCGAGAGATTGCACAAAAGTCAATATACCAGCACTGACCATAGCAATGACCATAATAATGGTTACTGACGAGGACTCTAGCAAGGTTGTAGCTACTGCTCCTGTTAATACACCAGCAAAGCGATTGGTGGTACATTTACTGAGAAAATTTTTCATTCGTTCTGTACCCAAGTCTTCCAGCCCTTCAGACAGACGGGTGACACCGAAAATAAACAGCACTAAACCAGCTAACGCCCCCATTGCCATTTGGAAGAAATCAAGCACAGCTTCTTCCTCTTCTTCACTAGTTTTGGATTCTGAGCTTTCGGATGTTGGTGCAGCTTGAGCAATGTCCAATTTAAATTGAGTAGCTACTGATGTAGATTTGGGAGCGATACTTTTTTGGAATGGTTTTGCCAATTTTTGAGTAATGTTAATTTCTGATGAGAGCGAGCTAGGTATTGGTAAAGGATGTAAGAGTGAAGGATAAAAAACCAATGTCATAACCAAGCAAACAATACTCAACAATCTGAATAATCTTTTATTGAGTTTTTTCAAAAAAAACACGGCTACTCCTTTAAAATTTCTAAAATTTCAACGTTATTTATTTTTAAAAATATGTGTGATTTATTTATCTAAATACATCAAAATTAAAGTCTAATTAACTCAAAATTAAAACTATGATCTAATATTTTTTCAGTTGAGCTAAAATTGTTGAAAAATTAATTAAAGAGTTAACCATTAATTGAAGCGATCGCATCTAATCTAGAGGATGTTTAATGTTTAATGTTTTATAGTAAACCCTGACATTTTCCCAATCAAGGGTAAATTTTTGACTTTTGACTTTATTTAGATTGATATTCAACTAGTTGCCAGTACTGCTCGTCTCCAGAGAATTTAGCAATTACTACCGTTTTGCCCTCTTGGATATCAACATGACCAGCAAAATAGTTACCATAGCCATTAAGAGGAGTTGCTTGATTGGTAGTGGTGTTAACCACTTGAACATCGATCGCTTGAGGAACTACTAGATTAAAATAAGTTGACCAGTTGGGCTTTAAATCTTTGGTTAAAGGTTCAATTAAACTGGCTTGGTAATCTTGAAAATGAGCATAGATTTGGGGAAGTTGAACAGCAGCTTGGGTAGTCACAATTTGGTAATCAATAATTTCTCCATAGGGATCTGGATCGTCTCGATGCTTCGCAAATATCTTAAGGTCATAGTTTCCTGCTGTTGGTGGAGCGACGCTGATGATTAAATTATCACCTTTGCGATTAACTAGAGTAGCATTCTCTAAGATGGTTTGATTGCTGTCTTGTAAATCAGCGATCGCCACAATGTTTTGAGGAGCTTTGAGGACAATATCGACACGATTTTGAGCAGAGATTAAATATTTGTTATGGCTTATCAAGTCTAGTCCCAAATCATAAAAACGCGAAGCAATACTGGGTAGATTATCAAATTCTGTTCTCTTATAAGTTTGAGACAATAATTGCCAGCCTGAATCTTGAGGAAAATGATTATTAATAAATTCAACAGGCGCAGTAGCAAAATAATAGGGTTGATAGTTTGCTTGAAATTTAGCATTATTAACTGTACCTGCACCCCAAGTTGCATCTAATAAATACCAACCGTCATCAATTTTTATAGCATTCCAAGCATGATTGACATCCTGAAATCTTTCCAGATCTGGAGTTGCCCCTTTCGCGTAGCCAATGACAATTACTGATTTTAAATCCATCGCTTCAGCTAGAGCTTGATAAAGATTACTATAACCAGAGCAAATAGTCGTGCGATCGCGCAATACTTTTTCAGGACTAACATCAGGATATTGATCGTTATTAACTGCATCTAAAAAAGCAGGGACATCATAGGTAATATGTTGTGTTACCCAAGCATAAATAATTCTGGCTTTTTCTGCTTCTGTAGCAGTGTTTTGAGCTAAAAGATTGGCTAATTCAGAAATTGATGAGCCTGAATAGTTGAGATTTTTAGCTATCCGATCAATTTGGCTAAAGTCTTGTTGGGCAATTTTTTCTGTTGAACCAAACTGAATTGGCTGATATTTACTACTATTATAAAGTTCAGATTGTAGAGGAATTAATTGTTGATTATTCCAAAATTTTAAAGCAGTTTGAAGATTGCCGACTGTTAAACAGAGAGATACTCCTACAACTGCACCCACAAGCCAGTTACTAGATTTATTTGCTTGCTGTTTTTTGTTTGATTGCAGTCTGAAACCTCGTTTAGCAGTCATAAAAATTAATCTCAAATAGGAGAAGAAAGTATAATCCTCTCAGCATAAATTGAGATTCAGTCATTCTGAAGTGATCTCGATTACTAGTAGATTAGGGCGTAAATCAAACAGCGTTTCTGATTTTAGTCATGACGTACAAAATATTACTGTCATAGCTTTTAGCTGTTGAATAACAGTTATTAGTTGACAAGTAAGCAAAACATTACACATTCACCAAAGCCAACCAAACTATGAATAATTATTTTACTGATTCTTATTTGGAAGCTCGTCGTAATTTTTTGGCTAGTTGTGAAGGACAAGCTACCTTAATTAAATCTTGGCAGCATCCTTTACGAGGTATAGCTGGAGAAAAACTGTATATTGATTTTGCCTGGTTTGGCGATCTGGCTGCTACTAAGGTAGTAGTATTAGTTTCTGGAATTCATGGAGTTGAAGGATACTGTGGCTCAGGGATTCAAGTAGCTTCAATTAAGACAGGATGGCATCGACAAGCAGATCAGGAAGTTGCGATCGCCATGATTCACGGGTTAAATCCTTGGGGTATGAGTCATCTTCGGCGAGTAAATGAGGACGGGGTAGACCTAAATCGTAATTTTATCGATTTTCAGCAACCATTACCTACCAATGATTTATACGCTGATTTAGCTGATGTTATTGTTCCCCCAACCTGGACGACAGAAATTCAAGTTAAGACTTTAGATGAGATTTTTACTTATGTAAACAATTCACCTGCAAAAATGGATAATTTATCCAAAGGACAATATCAATATTGGTACGCACCTTTTTATGGCGGAGAAGTTCCTACGTGGTCAAATCGCGTTTTTGGCCAAATAGTTAAACAATATCTGCAAGATAAACAAGCGGTGGGATTACTAGACTACCATACAGGCTTAGGACAATATGCGACAGGTCAATTAATGAGTCTTGATAATTATGATCCTGCCCAACAAAATCTACTTACGTCAATTTGGGGAGAAAAATTAGTCATAGCTGCTTCAATTAACTCGGTTGCTCCTTATCATCCCCAAGGAACACTAATTTCGACACTCAATAACCAACTAAGTCACACTTGTTGTTTAGTAGCTGCTGCTTATGAATTTGGCACTCTACCAGAAATAGAAGTATTTCAAGCTTTACGAGCAGATCACTGGCTATATGCTTATGAAGATTTAAATAGCCAACAAGCCCAAGTAATTAAACAAAATATGCTTCAAGCTTTTTATAGCGATCGCTCTGACTGGCAGGAATCTATCTGTAACCTCGCATTTACCGCTCAAACTGAATTATATGCTGGATTGAAAGGTCTGTAAGCTTTACTAAATATTCTAATCTTAACGGCAGAGTAGTTCATTTTCCTAAATATTGAGGTTTTAGAGGGTTTTCAATGACTTTGCCATTCTTTTTTTCTAAGTAATAAGCCATTGCTTGTGGACGAGAGGATATTATATTTGTTAAGCGATCGCCAATAAAATGTAAACCAACCCCGTCATCAGCAGCATATCCTGGGGTAATTTGTTCTTGTGACAATAGGCGATGATAACCATTTCTGTATGCTTCCCAGTTGTAATGAGGACAGTTACTATTAGCAAGCAATCCTAAACATTTTAAAGTTGTTCTTCCTCCTGGAATTGAATCTGTCACCCCTTGTTCAAACCAACAAATAGATCCAGCACTTAAGCCACACAATATTATTCCTTGATTCCAAGCCTGACGGAGAATGCTATCAAGATGCCATTCTTTCCATAAAGCAATTAAATTTTTGGTATTTCCACCACCAACATAAATAATATCTTGCTGAAAAATTAAGGTTTCTAAATCTGAAGTAGGAGGCTTAAACAAAGATAAATGGAATAAATGGGCAGGTTTGGGTACAAAATGCTGATAAAACCTTTCAATATATTCTTCGGAATCGCCACTAGCAGTCGGTATAAAACAAATTCGAGGTTTTTCTTTCTTGGACAAGTTGTAAATGTAAAGATCTAACAGGGGATTATCTGGTTCCATTCCCCAGCCACCTCCACCCATCGCAACTATTTGTCTTAAAGGAGATTCTTCTGGCATTTTAATTAGAATAAGTTTTGGGCTTTACTCAATTACTCATTAATTTATAACTCACTTCCTATTTCTTATTTCCTATTTCCTACTTAGGCTTAGTAACTTCTGCCTCGCCACTTAGTGGGTTTTTTCCAGGAAGACAAAAAGATACGCAATACTGCTAGTGGATCAGCAAAAGGAGATAGCCAGAAAAACCAAGACGAGCCAAAATAAGAAGGAGCGATCGCGATTAACATTCCGTAACGCAATAAGAACAAGAAAGCGTTTAAACTAAATATTGTGATTATTATGGGGTAATTAGTGCCTAAACTAAGTAGGTATAAACTCAACAAAAGCAACGGTAAGGGTAAAGCCTGCACAAAGAAAAGAAATAAAACATCTCCCCATACCTGAGAAGTAGAAGCAGCGTCTTTAAGATCGAGCGATCGCCCCCATTCCTGCCAAGTTTCTTTAGCCCCTTCGTACATTCTGACTTTAATTACTTTTGAGCCATCAAAAAAGCCCACTTTATAACCCGCAGCAGCAATATTTCTTGCCAAGGTAACATCATCACAAAAAGACCCAGCAGCAGTAGTATAACCATCTAGTTTTGATAACACCGAACGGCGACACAAAAAACACTGTCCGTTTGCCATGACTCGACTGGAATTTACTGGATCAACTCCTGCCGAATCAAAGCGATACAAGAGGGTAATTAATAAAGCAGGTTGTAACCACCATTCCCCAGGATATTGCAAAATAAATTGGGGAGCAAGAGAAATCAAATCATACTTTTCAGTTTCCGCCACACTAACTAAACTAGCAATAAGACCAGGTTGGGGTTGAGTATCAGCATCTATTCCCAAAAACCACTCACTATGAGGCGAGATATGTAAATAGCCTGTGTGTAATGCCCAAGGACGACCAACCCAGCCAGGAGGCAAAGGATCGTCAGTCATGAGACGAAACCGAGGATCACTTTCACTCGCAGCTTTGATTAGATCTTGTGTACCATCTTGGGAGTTACTATCAACAACTAAAACTTCCCGTAGTTCATAACTTTGACGACTTAAGCCAGATAAACAGGGAGTTATGCGTTCAGCTTCATTTAGAGTCGGAACGACAACGCTTACTTTGCCAAGTAAATCAGGATTAGCTATTTGAGGGGTTAAGGGAGATCGTCTGATAGCTCCTTTAAGCAAGCGAGATAATAAAATTGCCGTAGCTACTATTTGAGATATTAACACCCCAAAAGCGATCAAGTACAAAAGCTCTAAATTCACTGATTAATTATTGATAATGCTTAATTATTAGGTACAAATGCATTTCCTTCAGCTACATTGTCTTGATTGGTTGCCATACTATAAAGAGTTACTAAAGGTAAAACACCTATAACAATTCCTAATAAAACAGGAACATAAAATCCTGCTGTCAAACTCAAAATTGCAGCAAAAGCAAAGTTAGCCATATAAATAGCTAAGGGTAATTTTAAATCATGACTGGGTAATTTTAGCGGTTTTATTGTCCAAAGCAGAGTAGCCACGGTCATAAATACTATTCCTGTACCCAGCCAACCTGCAAAGTTTTGATAGGGCATACCGTAAAATGCGCCTGGTTGATCCCATACCCAAAAAGGAATTGCTGCTTGACTCATTGCAGGATCAAGAACAAAATCCCAGGAAGTAAGACAGAGTGCGCCACAAATAATTGCTCCCAGTTGACGTAACCAATTACTAATTTTTAGTCTGTTTAAACCAGCTAAAGCAATAATATAGGCACTAAAACCTAAATAAAACCAAGATAAAGGAATAGTAAACGGTACTAAGCCTGCAATTTTATAACCCAAGCCACTTAGATAGCGATAGTGACCAAAAGGAAAACCCGTACTAGTACCCAAAAGTTCGCTACCTAAAGATATACCAATAGCAGGTAACATAAAGCTTAACCAATGCCACCAACCTAGAGTTCGATAAGCATAAAGAGCGACTGCTGCTGTCGCTAAGAGCATATAGGCGACACCACCACCAGCCATTGACCAACCAAAAATAGTTGCTCCCCAGGTAAATTTAGCCAACTGTGCCTGAAAATTGACATTAGGCAATACTAAAATAATTCCTGCCAAACCAAAAGCCATAGCTAAGATATGACCAGTTAATAAATAATTCTCCGTATTGGATGCTCGCTTCATAAGCTAAATGTTCTATAGAAATTAAGTTCTTCAATTAGTTTACAAAGATTAATTAAGAAATGTATAGCTAAACAAGAAATTAATTCTCAACTATAGTTCAATAACTACAAAACTAACTGGTTATGCTTGGGAAAGGGGAAAGAGATATATTTTTCGCGCATCTAAATCAATGCAATTAAGCTTAAACTTCTAAAAATGTCTCATAAATATTTTTTGTCGAACTCAGGTTTGATAATCTCAATACAGAGTTGTCATTGAGCAATTTTTACTGAAAGTTATTGTTTTGTGTCAAAGAAGATGGAGTTTAATTGACTGAATTACTCTCAAGAAAAGTTACTCCGACTATCTCAGAAAATAGTAGAGTGAGTAATGTGTAATGTGGTTTGCTCACTAGCACAAGTTGCCTGTAGTAACCAAAACCTCCAATAATTAAATCTTAATAGCTATTCAATCAAGGTAATTTAATGTACCCAGGAAGTATAAAAGAGTTACATCAGCAGTTAGTTAACAAAGAACGTACCGCAGTCGAAATTACTGAGGCGGTTTTAAAACAGATTGAAACAGTAGAACCAAAAGTTAAGGCGTTTTTGTCTGTAACTGCCGATCAAGCTTTAGCCACTGCCAAGGAAGTAGATGCCAAAATTGCAGCAGGAGAAGCCATTGGCATCCTCGAAGGAATTCCCATAGGACTCAAAGATAATCTGTGTACTAAAGGTATTAAAACTACCTGTGCTTCTCAAATTTTGGCTAATTTCGTACCTCCCTACGAATCTACTGTTACCCAGAAATTAAAAGATGCAGGTGCAGTATTTGTAGGTAAAACTAACTTAGATGAGTTTGCTATGGGAGGTTCAACTGAAAACTCAAGTTTCCAGACTACAGCTAATCCCTGGGACTTAGAACGAGTACCTGGTGGTTCTTCTGGGGGTTCGGCTGCTGCGGTGGCTGCGGGAGAGTGTGTGGTGTCTCTGGGATCAGATACAGGGGGTTCGATTCGTCAACCTGCTTCTCTTTGTGGGGTAGTGGGAGTCAAGCCTACTTATGGTTTGGTTTCTCGTTTTGGTTTAGTAGCTTTTGGTTCATCTTTAGATCAGATTGGCCCTTTTTCCCGTAATGTTGAAGATAGCGCAATCTTATTAAGAGAAATTGCTGGACACGATCGCAATGATGCTACTAGTTTAAAAGTAGATATCCCCGACTATACCCAATATTTGCAACCCAAGCTCAAAAAAGGCTTAAAAGTAGGAATTATCAAAGAAACCTTTGGGGAAGGATTAGATCCAACGGTAGCAGAAAAAGTACAACAAGCGATCGCTACTTTAACGGAATTAGGGGCAGAAGTTAAAGAGATTTCCTGTCCTCGTTTTCGTTATGGTATAGCAGCCTATTATATTATTGCGCCTTCGGAAGCCTCGGCTAATTTAGCTCGTTATGATGCAGTTAGATACGGTTTGCGCCAAGAATCAGACAACTTACTGGAAATGTATACTAATACTCGTGCTGCTGGTTTTGGTACAGAAGTCAAACGACGGATTATGATTGGTACGTATACCTTGTCGGCAGGATATTACGATGCTTATTATCTCAAAGCCCAAAAAGTTCGTACTTTAATTAAACAAGACTTTGAGCGCGCTTTTGAAGAAGTAGACGTTTTAGTAAGTCCGACTGCACCGACAACAGCCTTTAAAGCAGGAGATAAAACTACAGATCCTTTAAGTATGTATCTTTTAGATTTAATGACTATTCCTGTAAATTTAGCAGGCTTACCAGGAATGAGCATTCCTTGTGGCTTTGATAACCAAGGTTTACCAATTGGTTTGCAGTTGATTAGTAATGTCTTACGAGAAGATTTACTCTTTCATACTGCCTATGCCTATGAACAAGCAACAGAATGGCATAAACAACAACCAAAGATCTAGTAATTAAGTAATGAGTAATAAGTAATAAGTAATGAGTTAGCACTGGAATATTAGCCAAGAAACTATTTTTTAAGGCATAATATCTACCTATTACCTATTACCCACTACCTACTACCTACTACCTCTAAATATCTTCTGGTATTACCCATTTAGTTGGTTCAGATAGCTTTTTCATTCTAGCTATCTCTGCCATCTCTAGCATTTTATCTAAAGACGTATTTTGAATAAATTTTGATGCTTCATTTTTATATGCAATATTAGGACAGCGATTATCGCCTAAAACACAGCCGTTAACGCAATCTACAGCGCAATTTACTTGTTCAGGATTCATGTTCTCATCTTAAAATTCATCTTTTAAGCATTTTAACGGACATTTTAACTGTGTCCAGCAAATTGTTATTTGTTGAATTAATTTTGCGGAAAATACGTATTTGATTTGTACACAAATAATAGATACAAGGTTATAACTAGAAAATTAATTGTGTCTGATGCTAATTATCATAATTAGTAATTAATTGTGGATATCTACCCAGAATGCGATCGCGCTAAAAAGGCAGCAATTTTAGCTCAAAAAGATGATGAAAATATCAAAAAAAATGGCGTAGCTATACTTGAATATTATCGTAGTGGCTTGACTGTAGTAGAAATAGCAGCTTTAACCAGTGAATCTGAAGATACCGCTATTAGAATTTCTGCTATTAGAAATTTTGTCAATCAAGTCAATTCAATTATTAGCTTAATTAAATCTCATGTTGAAGGGCTATCCGCTAAAGAGATTGCTAATCAACTCAATATAGAAATTAATATCGTGCTGGAAGAACTAAACTGGTTTCAGCAGAGTGAAATTATTATTCAGAAGGGTAAATTGTGGATACACAAGAAGTATGAGTGAAAAAATAGACAAATTTTATTTATTTAAATTTATTTATTGAATAATTCCTTATCTTTAGTCAATTCAAGTCTTAAATCGGGATTATTTAAGCATAGAGAATCAAATTCTTCAGGAGTGACATGAAGAGTTGTATTGCTAACATCAAGTAGCAAGGGCAAGTTGTCAGTAGATGTGATAGTGATCATTTTCTTAAAACAGTTAGGACAGTTAGGACAGTTACTCATAATTTTTGTCCTTTAGTTAAAGTTTCTAGTTATTAGTTTCTTACTTCTTATTTCTTCTTGCAACAGTTGCTCTCGACGGTAACCGCCAAGACCGCACTGTTGCGCTTATTTACCATACTCCCAAAGACAATTACCAAGAAAAGCATTCTCTAGAATTAAACTAAGAATTGAAGCCGAAATTGAAGAGCGATCGCATAATTCCTGTACTTGATATTCAACAGACTTAAGCTGAAAATCTAGTTCTAAAGGAAGTAAATGAAGAATATTAGAAAGTTGATTGAGAGAAGATAAAAAAACTTGTACTTTTGAAAAATAATCTTCTTGAACGGGTCGCGCATGGGGGAAACCCCCAAGACTGCGCTCGTCCGCAGAATCAGGATTATCATCTAATATTAGTTTTTCGCAATAATTATAAATAATATTAGCTTGAATCAAATCAACTAAAATTAATCTTAACCGCTCTAAATCTAGGTCTGGAAGAGAGTAAACCATAGTAAAATAATATTTTTCTTGAGCGGAAGACAAATTGTAATCAATCATCTGAAGTAACCAATAAACATCTCAAAAATATTAATTATTCAACAACGATAAAACCTCAGTAATTTTACTGGAAAATCTAAAATTAAAAACTTATTTATCTGAAATGCAAAAACTTGCGGTTAGGCTTGAGCTTATTAAATAGTAAATTTAAACCCGTAAGCTTATAGCTTTTGATAAAAATTAGAAACTAGTAGAGTGTAGCGTAAATTCCCAACCCATTGTTTATAGGGACAGGGAGACAAAGAGACTGGGAGACGAGGAGAAAAAATGGATGCCCGACTTCCGCCGTCCTGTACTAGAAACCAAGAACTTATTTTAATTTTGTTTTGTGGACGAACTATTAGAACTTAGAAATTGCATTCTTAATCAAGATTATGCCAAAGCATTCTTAGCGTGATACAAATTAGTCTTATAAAAAATAGCCAGACTCAAATCTGCATTTCTTAAATCTGCGCCTTTTAGAGGATGTCTGAAAAGTCAAAGTAGCAATGTAACAATCCTTAATTAATTAACTTAAGGTTTTCTTTAGATTTTCGGATTTTTAGGGTAGGATGATCACGGGCAGACTTTTACTGTCTATTAATGATTCGTACCAGCAATAGAAAGACTATGTTGAATTCTTCAACGTTACGGCAAATCTGGCTGATTATTGAGCGGACACAAACGCGCATTCTCCTAGAACTTAGCGATAGAGAACTTATACGAAGACTCCAAGAGCAGTTAGAAGCACAGATATCTATCCCAGACTCTGAACTAATCGCTGCTCGTAACTATATACAATCAAAAGTTCCTCTAATTCGTGACTTTGCCGAAAGTCGATTAGTTAGTGCATAACACTACACTTTGCCAGGGCTTTGAAGCTTTCTCCAAGATAGGTCTTGCTAAGGTATCAGTTCTTTTAGAACTCTTTCTTAAGAGATCGATACGTTGTGGCTTTTTCGTTTTCGGACTTATCAAGCAGGGGATAAGTTCAATACAAGTGCGCTCGCAGCCAACACTAGCAAGCAGTTGCAACTCCTTGTAAATACCCCAGCGTCCATTTGGAAGCTGTTGAGCATGATATTTCATCTTATATGAATTATTATTTTTTGGTTGTCAGTAACAAAATTGATGTTAAAGATTTCAGAACAAGTCAATATTCCAATCGCCCAGATCGATATAAGTGCCGTTCGTTCAAGTGGAGCGGGCGGTCAGAACGTGAACAAAGTAGCCACTGCCATACATCTACGTTTTGACATTCTAGCGTCGTCACTTCCCGATTTTTATAAAGAAAAGCTATTGACATTGAATGATTCGAGAATCTCAACCAATGGTGTAATCTCTATTAAAGCCCAACAGTTCCGCACTCAACTACAAAATAAAGAAGATGCCTTAAACCGACTCAAAAACTTAATCAAGAGTGTATCAATCCCGAAGAAGAAGCGATTTGTAACTAAACCAAGTAAAGGAGTAAAGAGAAAGCGTTTAGATAATAAAGCCAAACGAGGTCAACTGAAGGCATCAAGAAGAAAAGTTGATTATGATTAGAATCGCTAAGAAAAAACCAAGGTATGAAAATTCCTGATTGCGATGCGCTTCGCCTGAATGTCCTATAGTTTTATTGATGATTCGATATAGCGATCGCCTGATTCATGCAAGAGGTCTATTAATATTTAAAAAATTAAAAAACAGCAACAAGAGAAATTTTTTACTTTTCACAAATATTTCCTGATAGGATAGGATCTGAATAAAACTGGCAACGCGCTGCCTCCCCAAGACCGCGCTCGTTCGCTAAATCAGCAACGTCAAAATGGATAATAGATTTTCTAATATATTTAATCTAACTGAGGATCAGGCGATCGCATTATTGAAACAGCCTTTGGATACAGAAGATGGTACATCAGAGCGTTATGTTGGTGCAGCCCATCTAATTAATTTTCCTACGAAAAGAGCTATCCAAGCACTAATTGAAGCTATTGAAGATCGTGATCCTGCTTTGGCTAATCGTATTGCTCGTCGTAAAGCGGTAGAAAGTTTAGGACGTTTAAAAGCGGTTGAAGCACTGCCAACCCTAAAATCTTGTCTGACAGATGAGGATACACTAACGGTAGAAAATGCGGTGTGGGCAATTGGAGAAATTGGGACAGAAGATCAAGCAATTTTAGAAGCGATCGCCGAATTGTTAACAAAGCCTAATCAAACCTATCGAGTTATTCTGCATACCCTAGCTAATTTTAATTACCAGCCTGCAATTGAGCGAATTAAACCTTTTACTAATAACGAAGATGAACCTACTGCTAGTGCTGCGATCGCTACTTTAGCTCGTTTAACTGGTGATTATAGCCAAATGAATCGAGTCGTAGAATTTTTACAACACAGTAATATTAATGCTAGACGTGCTTGTATTCAAGATTTAATCGATACCGAATACTATCCAGCCATACCTGCGATCGCGGTTGCACCCATTTCTGTCGCCTTTCGGTTAAGAGGTATTAAAATTCTCGCTACTAAAGGTATCAGTGCAGGGAAAATTACTTTTGCTGAGGTTGAATCAAGTTTAGATCAAATCATTCGCGATCGCCCTCAAGATATTGAGATGGTGCATGAATACGATCAACCGCCAGCCTTGGAATTTCTAATTAGAGAACTTTATCATACTGATTTTGGACGGTGTTATTTAGCAGGTAAAACACTTCTGGAGACTTATCCCAAAGAAGCACCAGCAGCACTTTTAAAAACCTACGCAGAAGAAGCTAATAATGACTATGGCGCACATTTTCATGTAGTTAAACTATTGGGGTTACTTAACTACCAACCTGGATATGATTTAATTCTCGAAGCTTTACATAACACATCCCCACAATTCCAAAAATCCCGCGCAGCAGCAGCGATCGCTCTTGGTAATCTGCAAGCAACTCAAGCAATTCCCATTTTAAAAACAACTCTTGACACTCCCATCTTCGATCTCAAATATGCTTGTTTACTAGCATTAGGACAACTAGGAGAAAATTGTTGGTCAATGGTAACTGACGATCAAAATCTTTTAATCAAAGCTAAAGCCAAATCAATGAACTAAATTTTACTTCCTATTTCCTATTTCCTATTTCCTGACTTAACCCATCAATTCAAACCTGACAGACCACTATAATAGACCTTGTTCTAAACTGCCGATCGCGTCACAATAAAGAAAGTATATATACTTAAATTTTATTTTTTGCATCCATACAAAAATGTTAGTAAAGCAGCAACCAGATCTTAGTCAAATAGATTCTTTAAATTTTGATTGTGACTTAGTAATTGTTGGTGGTGGTATTGTTGGTACAACCTTGGCAGCAGCACTAAAAGACTCTGGTTTAAAGATAATTTTAATTGAAGCTCGACCATTGGCAATAGCAGCAGCAAAAACCCAAGCTTATGCTTTTTCGCCTTTATCTAGTTATATTTATCAGGGAATTGGTATCTGGGACAAAATATTGCCTCATATTGGTAAATATCAGCAGATTAGTTTATCTGATGCCGATTATCCCCATAAAGTAAAATTTGAATCTCAAGATTTACCTGGGGAATATTTAGGCTATGTTGCTCAACATAATGTAGTTTTAACCGCTTTACAAAACTATCTTGATTATTGTCCCAATGTCACTTGGCTTTGTCCTGGGAAAGTAACCGAAGTGGTAACTGCTAAAAATCACTCTACCGTTACCGTAAAAGTTGAGGGAAAACAGCGTTTAATTACAACTAAACTGGTCATTGGTGCTGATGGTGCGCGATCGCCTATTCGTCAATTAGCAGGAATTAAAACTCGCGGTTGGAAATATTGGCAGTCTTGTGTCGCTTTTACTATTAAACATACAGCCCCAGAAAATAATACCGCCTTTGAACGTTTTTGGTCGAGTGGCCCAATGGGAGTCCTGCCTTTACCTGGAAATCGCTGTCAGATTGTTTGGACACATCCCCACGCAGAAGCAAAAGCTTTAGCCGAAATAGACGAAACAGCTTTTTTAGAGAAACTCAAAACCTATACAGGCGGAGTATTAGGAGATTTAGAACTAGTCAGCGATCGCTTGGTCTTTCCTGTACAATTAATGCAGTGCGATCGCTATATTAAACATCGTTTAGCTTTAATTGGTGATGCTGCTCATTGTTGCCATCCCGTTGGAGGACAGGGTTTAAACTTAGGTATCCGCGATGCTGCAAGTTTGGCACAAGTATTACAAACTGCTCATCAACAAGGACAGGATATTGGCTCAATTAAAGTTCTAAAACGCTATGAAGGCTGGCGTAAATTAGAGAATTTAACTATTTTAGGCTTTACTGATCTACTAGATCGAATGTTTTCTAATAATTGGTTGCCTGTAGTTGCAGTGCGTCGTCTCGGTTTACGGTTAATGAATCATTTAAAACCGCTAAGAATATTGACTCTAAAATTGATGACAGGATTATTAGGTAGAACTCCCAAACTAGCTCAACAGAACTTTTGTATAACTGCTTTTAAGTAGTTTTTTGTAGCTGTTAATTATAAATTATTAATTCAAAATAGCCGATCGCTGATTAATCCGACAATTCCTCCAAAGATGATTAACCAAGCAGAGTTAATCCGAAATCGGAAAAGAGCGATCGCGCCTAATAAGGTTAAAATCACCGACAACCAGTCATTAATAGCTGTTCTAGCTAAAGTATAGGTAACAGTTGCCATTAAGCCTAAAGAAGCAGCATTAACCCCATCGAGAAAACCACTCAGCCAAATAGACTGGCGTAATTTATCTACCCAAGGATTGACTAACCAAACAAAAGCAAACGCAGGTAAGAAAATGCCAATAGTAGCTGCGATCGCCCCTAGATTTCCTGCCAAAAGATAACCAATAAAGGTAGCAGTAGTAAATACAGGGCCAGGAGTCAACTGTCCAATAGCTACGGCATCTAGCAGTTGCTGAGAAGTGAGCCATTGCGATCGCTCAACTAAATCTCGTTGTAGAAATGCTAATAATACATAACCACTACCATATAAAACTGAGCCAACTTTGAGAAAGAATAAAAAGATTCCTAGCCAATTCTGGTCAGATGGATTTTTAGCAGCATTATTTACTTGTGTGCCTATGTCTGCGACAGTTAATAAACTAATTCCTGTCATTCCCTGAAGCCGAGAGAAATTTTTAATAATCATTACCCCCAAACCAGCGAGGAATAACAATAAAATCTCATTGACACCTGCCATAAAAGCAATAATTACAGCGATACCTGCGATCGTCGTTGGAATATCTTTGGCTGCTTTGCGTCCTAATTTCCATAAAGCCTGGGCAATAATTACACAAATTACAGGTTTAATACCATAAAGCAAGCCTGCAATTTCAGGTACGGTTTGATAACGAGCATAAAAAACTGCCAGTAACCAAACTATAATCATGGCTGGTAAAATAAAACAAGAGCCAGCAATTAAAAGTCCTCGCCAACCACCTCGTTCATAACCAATATGAATTGCTAATTCTGTCGAATTAGGCCCAGGAATTAAATTAGTAACTCCTAATAAATCTAACAGCTTTTCCTCAGAGAGCCAGCGACGACGTTTAACTACTTCCTCTTCCATCATGGCAATGTGGGCAACAGGGCCACCGAAAGCTACTGTGCCTAATTTTAAAAAGACTGACGCTAATTCTTTCAGTTCAGTTTTTTGGGGACTAGATTCAGATGTTTGCATCTGTTAATTAATTGTTAATTGTTGCTAGCTTAATTAAATAATAGTAAGTTTAAGCTGAGTTAATATAGCAGTCATGTTTAAGTTGTTAATTAATTAGGATAAGTAATGGGTAATGGGTAATGGGTAATAAAAATTTTCATACCTCATTAAAAGTTGACTTTAAATTTTTGATTTTTACTTTTTAATTTTTTAAATAATGTTCAATGAAAGGTCAAAATTAGGCTCAATTGTCATTTTAATTGTAAGTTTAATAGGGTTATGGTTGGTACTTGAATATATAGCCCGATGGTTTGCTGAAATACTTTGGTTTCAAGAAGTAGATTATCTCTCTGTTTTAATTACCCGTCGTTTTAGTCAATATAGTCTGTGGTTTTTAATTAGTAGTATTTCAGGACTATATTTAATCAGTAATTTATGGTTAGCACAGCGTTGGCAATGGCAATGGCAACCCAAAAATGCCTGGTATGAAGCTGGTATTCCCTATCTATCTCAGCAACAATTACCTGCCCAAGATATCATTAAATACAATGAAACTGGTCAAGTACGGATTAGACGTTATCCTGACAAAAAAACTTATTCTCCTCGTTTAAAATTACCTTTACTGCTAGTATCTGCGATCGCGGGTGCAGCTAGTATTGCTTATATACTTTTATACTATACAGAAATTAGTATCTCAGTTTGGGACACTAGTTATCGTTTACCTCAAATTGCTGAGACTTTTAAAATACCCTTCGAGTTTTTTAATTTAGCTAACCTGATCAGTTTTATTTTCAGCTATTTGCGTCAGATAGTAATTATAGTTGTACTGGTAATCTTTTTGTTATGGAAGCCTTTAATTAGTTTAAGAGCGATCGCCATTTTAATCAGTCCAGTATTTGGATTTATTGCAGGGGGAAACTGGAAGATTGTTCTACAGTTTTTTCAGCCTTCTAGTTTTAATTTGACTGATCCACAATTTAAGCAAGATATTGGTTTTTATATTTTTCGTTTACCTTTATGGGAGTTAATCGAATCTTGGTGGCTGGGGTTGTCTTGTTTAGGTTTATTCTCTTGCGCCTTATTTTATTTGTTATCAGCAAATAGTTTATCGGAAGGTCGTTTTCCTGGTTTTTCCCGTATTCAACTTCGTCACCTTTCCTTTTTGGGGGCGATATTAATGCTTAGTATCGCTTGGCAACATTGGCTTAATCGCTATGATTTACTTTATAGTTCTCGTGGGGTTATTTATGGTGCAGGGTATACTAATATTCGAGTTCAGTTACCAATAGAAGTATGTTTAACTGTAGTAGCAATTATTAGTGCTATTTGGTTAATCTATAAAAGTTTTACTGGCTATCAAAATCTCGAAATTCAACAACGTAAATTTAAAAGAATTATCTTTTTAATTCTACCTTTTGTAATTTATTTATTAATCTTTTCTCTAAGTAATTTATTCAGTGCCACAGTTCAACGTTTTGTGGTTGAACCCAATGAACTGGCTAAAGAAGAACCCTATATTAAGCGTAGTATTGCTCTAACACGTCAAGCTTTTAATCTCGACAATATTGAAGCCAAAACTTTTAATCCCCAGGGTGAATTGACAATCCAAGATATCAAAAATAACAATTCTACTATTAAAAATATTCGTCTTTGGGATACTCGCCCTATTCTGCAAAGTAATCGTCAATTACAACAAATTCGTCCTTATTATCAATTTCATGATGCTGACATAGATCGCTATCTTTTAAGTCCTAGCGGTAACCTGGCGGATGGAGACAAACAACAGGTAATTATTGCTGCTAGAGAATTAGATTACGATCAAGTGGTGGATATTGCTAAAACCTGGGTTAACGAACATCTCATTTACACCCACGGTTATGGTTTTACTCTCTCCCCTGTCAACCGAGTTGCTGAAGGTGGTTTACCCTACTACTACATCAAAGATATTGGTAAAGGTAGCGAAGAATCAGGAACACTCACAGTATCAGATGAGGTGATTCGTCGGAGTGTTCCCATTGGCAAACCTCGTATTTACTATGGAGAACTAACTAACCCCTACATAATGACTTCCACTAAAGTGCGGGAGTTAGATTTTCCTAGTGGACAAGAAAATGTTTATACCGTCTACGATGGCACAGGGGGAATAAAAATAGGTAGTTACTGGCGACGGATCTTGTTTGCAGAATACCTAAAAGATTGGCAAATGCTCTTTGCTCAAAACTTCACTCAAGATACCAAATTACTTTTCCTACGTAATGTCAGACAGAGAGTTAGAGCGATCGCGCCTTTTCTTAATTATGACCAAGATCCTTATCTCGTAGCTGCCCAAACCGATCATAAACCACATGATCAGAATAATCTTTATTGGATTATTGATGCCTATACAACCAGCGCACGTTATCCCTATTCCGATCCAGGCAATAATAAGTTTAACTACCTCCGTAACTCTGTCAAAGTAGTAGTGGATGCCTATAATGGCAAAGTCGATTTTTATATTGCTGATCCTGACGATCCAATTATTCAAACTTGGGACAAAATTTTCCCCAATCTGTTCAAACCTCTTGACGCAATGCCTGTACAGTTGCGCAGTCACATCCGCTATCCCGAAGATTTGTTTAGTATTCAATCTGAAAGGCTACTGACCTATCACATGACCGATCCTCAAGTATTTTATAACCGAGAAGATCAGTGGCAGATTCCTCTAGAAATTTACGGCAGCCAACCTCTTGAGGTAGCACCCTATTATTTAATAATGAAACTTCCCACTGCTACCGAGGAAGAATTTATCTTGCTACATCCTTATACCCCTGCTAGTAGTCCAAACTTAATTGCCTGGTTAGCAGCCAGATCTGATCGTGAAGAATATGGCAAACTCTTACTTTATAGATTTCCTAAACAGAGGTTGATTTTTGGCTTGAATCAAATCGAAGCTTTAATTAATCAAGATCCTGTCATTTCCCAACAAATCTCTCTTTGGAATCGTCAAGGATCGCGGGCAATGCAAGGAAACTTATTAATTATTCCGATTGAGCAGTCTTTACTGTATGTTGAACCACTTTATATTGAAGCGGAGTCAAACAGTCTTCCAGCTTTAGCTAGAGTAATTCTGGTGTATGAAAATAAAATTGTGATGGCAGAAACTTTAAATGAGGGGATCAATGCTATTTTCCAACCTCAAGATGATTCTAATGCGATTATTCGCCCTATAGAGAATAGTACGACGCAGAATTAATTACACTTTGTGAAAAAAAATCAAAAGTCAAAAGTCAAAAGTCAAAAGTCAAAAGTCAAAATTGTAAACAGAATTTAAATTACAGAGAGTTTTTATTTAAAGATCTGGCGATCTTCTATTACTAAGATTGCCTTCTAACTACCTATCCATTGACAATATCAATAAGTAGTATATTTGGAGTTAAAACCGATGAATATAGGCTCTTTTGATATTTTGATGCAGCTATTGCGCGATCGCTCAAGTTTTTTTACAGAAATTGAACAACAGAAAAGTTTAGATAAAAAGATTATTTCTTTACTATTTTGTAGTTCTCTTTTCTTAGCACTTTATGGTGCAATTATTGGTTCAACTAATGGTATATTGCAGATGGTATCTTCTGCCTTTAAATTACCTGCTTTATATTTATTAACTTTATTAATTTGTTTGCCAACTTTATATTTCTTAGATATTATTTTTGGTTCTAAGCGAGTTTTTACTCAGTATCTAGCATTACTAATGGCTTCAATGGCAATGATTAGCGTCATGCTTTTTGGCTTTGCTCCTGTAACATTATTTTTTCGTTTGTCTATTAATGACTATCGTTTTTTTCTATTATTAAATTTAGTAGTTTTATCACTTACTGGTTTAATTGGGATCAAATTCTTTTATCGTTCAATGATCTATTTAATTGAAAAAGAAGAATCTGAACATAAAGCCAACTTAATAGCTGATATAGATAAGCCAATTGAAGTTAAACTATTGCATAATCGACATAAGCTAATTAAAGCCTGGTTATTCCTTTATGGTTTTGTAGGTAGCCAATTAGGATGGACACTACGACCCTTTTTTGGTTTTCCTGATATTCCTTTTTCCTTATTTCGCGAAATCGAAAGTAATTTCTATGTTGAAGTAGTTAAAATCATTGGTACTTTTTTAGGATTAAATTAATTTAATAAAATCTATTGAGTAAACCATAAAATGTCAGTCAACTGGGAAAAGCTAGAAATTAGCCAAGCAGAATTAGATGAACTAGTAAATTTTGATTTGCTATCCACTTGGGCGATCGATATTAGTCATGTTTTTTTATTACATCGAAAAACATATTATAAATCATTATTAATAACTGAAGCTGTTTGTTTATTTCTTATACTTTTCTTGCTTTTTCCTATCAATTTAATTATCTTTCGTAATTTCAACTGGTTAAGCAATAACATAAGTGGCTTAATTTTAGTTTTAATAGTAACCAGTTTTTTAGCTTTTTTAATTTTACTAATGCTTAATTATTATCTTTGGGGTCAAGCTAAACGACTTAAAGTTTTTGCTATCTTGCTAGAAAAAGTAAAGCAATATAATAATTTGATTGATAATTTAAAACTAGCTGCACAACTAAATTCTCTTGGTTATGATTTTCCCAACACAAATAATGAACAAACAAAAACAGAATTAAAAACTGCCTTAAATTTAACTAAAAATAGCCTACTCAAAAGTATTGAGTTAGAAAAAATTCTTAATCACTTTCAGGCAGTCAAATTAGAAACTAAACACCAAAATACAAACAACCGTTATCAACTATTAGCTAATTTAGAATCTGGCTTAATGAATTTAGAATCATTGGCTCAATATGATACTGATAATTATCAACAGTTGTTATCCGAGGCGATCGCAATTGGTTTGAGTGTACACCAAGAAATTCGTAAAACTCAAACCTTACGGGAGTGAGATCAAGTAATGAGTAATGAGTAATAAGTAATAAGTAATAAGTCAAGACAAACTCTATTACCTATTACCTATCAGTTAGAGCAGTTATTTCACTGTTCTAACTGTTCTAACTGTCCTAACTGTCCTAACTGTTATTACAGCCAGTTACCAACGAGAACAAAAGGAGCCCAGTAGTAAGGATGACGATAGAGAGAATCTTCTTCCGAGAGTAAATCTAGTTGGGCTTGACGCAAGGCTTTAGCTTTACTAATTTGAGTATCATTAGCCAAATTATTGTAAAACTTAGTCATCAAATTAGCAGTCGCTTCGTCGTTAGCTCCCCACAAAGTAGCAATAGTACTGCGCGCCCCTGCTCTTACAGCTACACCTGCTAAACCCAAAATTGCTTGATTATCACCCTCGGCGGTATTACAAGCACTGAGAACCAATAACTCAATGGGTTGAGCGCGTCTTAAACTACCTGCTCGCAGCAATCTATCAAAGCGATTAACGTTAATCAGAGGACTACCTTGTTCTGCACCACTAAGAATAAAAGTTTGGTCAGAAGTTGAACCAAATTGACCGTGAGTTGCTAGATGGACTACGGGAAAGTCTGATTCTGCTAATCGCTTCTGGAGTGTAGCTTCGGTGAATTCTTGATTGAGTAAAATTTCCGAATCTTGAAAAATACTCTTAATGGTGTTTAATTCGTCTGCTACCTTGGGAATAGGAGGAAAACGATAGGCAGGAAAATCTCTGGTAACTCCCGCAGCCAAGACTTTAATTGGTTCTCGTTGTAAAGGTTGGGGAGCAGTTAATTGCAAACCAGAACTGAGGGCAATATTGTAATCTTTTTGAATTAAGTATTTTTGCTCTTTTTGATCATAAAGCAAGGACATAGGAATGTTGCGTAGTGAACCATCTAAGACAAAGACCAAAGTTTTGACACCATTGGCTTTTAGTTCCGCCTCTGCTGGTTCAATAAGCCAACTGTAAATTTCTGAGGCTAAAGGTAAAATATCCTGTTGCAGAGATTCTGCTTGGGTTTTTTGAATTCTGGCTATTTCTGTTGCTGCTTGGGGATTACCTCTCGCACCTCGAATAGCTTCAGCAAAACCAGGATTAGTTAAAGAACGACGACGTAGTTGTTTAATAACAGTATCAACTTTTTCTTTGGTTAAGTTTGGAGTTGCATAATGGCGGACAGGTTTACCAGGCAGAGTCAGAATAACTTCCAAACGATCTTGTAAAAGAATAGGATAAATTACCGCAGCTTCAGCATCTACATCATCAATGATTACAGGCTCTTCGGCAACTTGGGAACAGGGATCGCGGAAGAAGTTATCAAGTTTGGCAATTTGCAATGATTCCAAAACATCACGAGCTTGAATTAACTGGGATGGCGATGGTTCTTCTTCTAGTAGTAAGCTAATATATTCGCGAAAGACTGGTTCTACAGGCGTAGTAGCTAGATCGCTCCGTAAAGCTTTGATGGTAGTAAATGAAGCTTCGTAAGCAGTTAAAGCATTATCTCGTTTTCCTTGAACTGCTAAGATTTGACCCAATTGAGCATTCCAACGATAGGCAATTTCAGGGTATTCAGCAGTTGGAGCTAGTTGTAAAGCTCTTTCAGTTAATCGACGGGCTTCTGAATATTGCCCCTGTTGCTGATAAAGATTACCTAAATAACCCATTGCTTCGGCTTTAGAAGTGACATTACCAATTTTCTGTGAATGTTTAATTGCAGTAGCCAAAATTTGGGCGGTATCCTGGTCGATTCTACCCTGACGAATCAGACTTTTGGCAAAATTAATCCGTCCATAAATTCCAGCACGAGTAGCAGGTAATTTGACTACTTCAGGTTCAAGAGTATTAATTGCTGTCGTGATTTGCGGTTGTAGCTGTTGATCGAGTTCGGTTTCTAGCTTGACTGCACCCTCTTTAATCTGCTGAAGAAAATCAGGGTCAGAAATTTCTAAGAGATCAAGGTTTTGATTGAGTTCGACGATCGCTCCCTGCCAAAATTCTTGAATATCTAGTAAATAACTGAGGCTATTAAGTTCTGCCTTGAGTCCGTCTAGTTGATTAGGGGCAATTTGGGATGCTTGTTGATAATAAGACAAAGCTGGTTGATATTCGGATAAAACTGATGCTGCTGAACCACCAGAATTGGCAACTGCGTCTAAAACTACAGTTTGTGGGGGAAATTTATTTTGATTTTCAGTGGCGATCGCTCTTTCGGTATTGCCTAAACTTAATAAAACAGCGGTCTTTTGACTTGAATCGTCAAGTTTTTCGCTACTTGCCAGACTTAATTCTAAAGCTTTACCTGCCACTCTTGGATAGCCACTAGCGCGGAGATAATCGCCTAGACGTAGTAAACCTGTGACTTTATCGGTGGAATCTGGCTGTTTATTGATTGCGGAAGCAGCAGGAAATAGTTGTTTGTCCGCTTCTTCTGTCAGAGGTATAATTCCCTCTAACTGAGGTTCGACAGTTTGAGCTTGTTCTAAAACTTCGCTACAGCTAGTCTTATCTGTCAAGTCAAATGCCTGCAATAAACTGTTACAGGATTGAGGATATAAACCCAGGGCTTGTTGTGCAGTGGCAGTATTTAAATTGCTTTCTTTCGCACCTTGGATATTACCTGCTGCTGCGTAACCTGCCGTCGCCTGTTGCCAAGTTTGAATTGCTTGATCTAATTTGCCAGCTTCGTAGTATTCTTTACCCTTTTGAGTTAACTTAACGGGCGGTGCTGCTTCAACTTGATTGGCATCTTGGGAAACTGCGGGGAGAGATATAGCCGTGATCATCCCAATACTAACTAGAACGATAAAACCAACGGCAGTTTTACTCCATTTAGGACTATTGAGCCAGCTAATTTTCTTTCTTAGTGATTTGGTAATTAACTTGAGTTTCATAATCGTGTCAAAAATTCAATATAGTAGTTCTTGGGGTTTAAAAAGGAAAATATTCTAAGGAGAAATAAACTCCATTTTCTTGTAGAGTATCGTTGCTATCTTCTACCTCAACTAAGGGAATACCATAATCTAAACGGGCTGTAAGTAGATTACTTAAGTCTAGCTGTACTGCTACTCCCAATGATGCTACGGTGTCTTCTTCTTGATTAAGATTTTCAGAATTACTCCAACTAGTGCCAAAATCGACAAAAGGAATGGCGGTGAGACTGTTTTGCTCTTGACTCCAACGATAAAAAGGAATACGAACTTCTCCCGAAATCAATAAACCACTATCTCCCAGAAGAGCATCTTGACGATATCCACGTACACTTTCAACTCCACCCAAACTAAATCTTTCTAACGGTACAAGATCGTCGTTGGAAATTTGCAGATCAGAACGTAGAAATAAATTAATATTGGAGCTAGAGCTTAATTGTCTCAACCATTGCACTTGACCTCGCCAGGAGACAAATTTACTATCAGGGTCACCTTCATTGACGGTAGCATCAAAAATATCTAACCCCGTGCTAAGTTGCGATCGCGCTGCTAAAACGTCTTTACGAGTCCGTCTTGTCCAATCTTGAAAGAAACGTAGGGCAGAAATTTTGGTTTCCCCATCGGCATTAGCACCAGGAGATAAATCGGGAAACGGTGTGTCCCTAAGAGTAACTTCATTGGATTGACGAGAAAATTCTAAACCTAAAGCAAATTCTTGGGTAGATTCGGAATTGGCAGTCACTAATAGCGGTTGTCTCAAAGTCACCTCAAATTCATCGGTCTGAGATTCAATATCTAAATCTTCAAAATCGTTTTCAATTATCTCGCTGTCTACATAACGGTAACGCAGTCCTACCGTACCATCGAGGGAATTAATGGGAATACTATAGCTAGTATCAAAGTCATTACTACCATCAGTATTTTTGAAAATAAAACTAAATTTATCGGCATATCCCAAAACATTATTATGATTTAGTTCTAAACCTCTCTGAAAGCTACCAACACTGGGAGTACGATTATTATTAACAAATAATACAGGATCAAAAGCGGGAGCTTGATTAACATCTACATCTAATTTCCAGCGATCGCGAGTTTCTCCCACAGATAATTCTGCATTGAGACTTTCTATTAAAGGATTTAACTGTAATATTTGCAATGCTTCTTGTAACTCGTCGATATTAAACGGAGGTTTTGTACCTCGACCTAAACGGGAGCGAACATAGCCTTCTTTTAAACGACCATTAACATTGACATTAATTTCCTCTACTCGACCCTCGATCGCTTGTAGTGTTACTGTGCCTCTACTAACATCTTGCGAAGGTATGATCAATGCGGAGTTGATGTAACCTTTACGGGTATAAAGCTGAGTAAATTTAGTTTCTAATTCCAAAAGCTTGGCAAAAGTAATAGGGCGATCGCGATAATCTTTGAGAATGTTTTCTACTTCTTCAGGTTCTAAAACTGTGTTGCCTTCGAGCTTAAATTGTTTAACCCTAAACTCTGCCTCTGATTCAGGTATTGTTTCTGATGGCAACTGACTAGGAGGGGTGTCTAAAAAGTCTTCGATTGGAGGTAAGGGTTTAATTTTAGGTCTTTCCCGAGTATCAGGTAGAGGAGCATTTAAATTATCAGTATTACTACCTGGAGGCAATTGGGGCGTTTGAGCTAAGTACAAGGAATTAATGGAATTAGCCTGGGCGTTTTTTTCTCCAGCCAGCATTAAAGTGATAATTGTAAAGGCTATTAAAGAAGTCAGTTGAAGCAGTCGGTAATATAGACAATTTTTCATGAGCGGTGCAAAAGTAAGCAATTAAGTTACCTAAAAAGGTGGATTAAGCCAAAATGAGAACTTGATCAATTTAATTACCTTGCTATTTAAATGCTCGATATAATTGCATCAAAAACTAGTAATTACTGCCAAATGCTCATTAAATTGAGGGCTTAATTTAAGAGTGATTTTAAAAGTTTACTACATTAGCACTTCACAAAAAATATAAAAATATTTAAGCTTTATAACGAAATTGCTTTTAAGATCCACTAGCAAAGTCTCAAAGCTATGATTAATCTAGGTTTTGACTTCCACTCCCCTAAGCCAGTTTGACAATTTTCTCTCACAATAACTTGACATATTTTGAAATAATTATGCTACTATATTCAAGGCAAGTAGAGCTTGCTGTTCTGCGGGTGTTGTGTAGTGGTAAGACCTTAGCCTTCCAAGCTAATGATACGGGTTCGATTCCCGTCACCCGCTTCAACATAGATAGATAAAAAAAGAATAAAAGAAAGTAGAGGATTAAACTCCCCTACCTTTTAAGATCTGATCAATACCTTAACTTGTGCTAAACTTCGGTTTCCTCAACTTCTGCTTCAATCGGCGGAATCGGGGCAACGGCAGCGATCGCATCATCTTTATCGAGTTTTTGAACTCTGACTCCAGTAGCATTACGGGATTGCAAGGAGATCGCCTGTACTGCCTGACGAATCATAATACCGCGATTAGTGACAATCATTAGTTCGTCTTCTGGGTTAACAATATCAATTGCTACTAAACAATCATCTTTATTTTTAAACTTGATCGCCCTGACTCCCATCCCTGCTCGATTTTGTAAGCGGAATTTGGTAATTGGCACTCTTTTGCCATAACCGTTCTTGGTGATCGCCAGTAACCAAGGGCCTTTATCTACTTCTTCGCTGCTTAATTCTTCGCCATTATCTTCTTCGTCCTCTTCGCCAGTGGTATCAATTGTCGCTACAATCTGTGCGGGAATAATATCCATGCTAATCAATTCGTCTTTGCCTTTTAACTTCATGGACTTGACCCCTTTAGTAGATCTCCCTAAAGGACGTAGTTGCTGATTATCGGCTTTAAAATGAATTGCCATCCCTTGACGCGTACCAATAATAACACTATCTTCGACTGTGGCTAAACGTACCCAGCGTAGCTCATCATCTTCTTGGAGAGAAATGGCAATTAAACCATTAGAGCGAATATTGGCAAAAGCTGATAAAGCGGTTTTTTTGATATTGCCCTGACGAGTTAACATTACTAGGAATTCATCTTCGGTGAACTCACTCACAGCTATGAGCGAGGTGATTTTCTCTGATTGCGAGATGGGCAGCATTTGCACAATGGGAATCCCTCTAGCAGTCCGAGAAGTAGCAGGAATTTGATAGGCATCAAGAGAATAAACTACTCCGCGATCGCTAAAAAATAAGACAGTATCGTGGTCACAACAGGTCATAAAGTGTTCCACACCGTCGTTTTCCTTCATCTTGGCTGCTGCCTTGCCCCTAGTTGCCCGACTTTGAGCTTCAAAGGTACTAACAGCCATCCGCTTGATATAACCCTGTTCAGTCACTAAAATTACTGACTGTTCATTAGCAATTAAGTCTTTATCTAAAAGCCCTCCTTCTCCCTGCAAAATTTCAGTGCGACGGGGAGTAGCATGAGTCTGCTTAATGCTATCGAGTTCTGATTCAATAATTGCTTCGATTCGTTCTTTTCTTGCCAGAATATCGTTTAAGTCGGTAATTTGACTTTGTAAGTCTTCATGTTCTGCCTGTATTTTCTCTGCTTCTAGGGCAGTTAAACGACGCAGTTGCATCTGTAAAATAGCATCTGCTTGGGTTTGAGATAAGCCGTAGGTTTCTACCAATTCATTTCTAGCCGTGGCAGTATCAGCAGCCCCTCGAATTAACTGGATAATCGGATCGATGTTAGCGAGGGCAATTAATAAACCCTGTAACAGATGATCTCTTTCTTCTGCTTTACGTAGCTGGTAGCGAGTTCGTCTGGTAATTGCCTCAACCCGAAAATCTAAAAAGACCTCTAGGAAGCGACGAATAGTTAATAATTGGGGTTCACTGTTAACTATTGCTAACATATTTGCCCCAAAGTTTGCCTGTAATGTAGTTTGCTTGTAGAGATTATTAAGAACAACTCTGGGATAAGCATCGCGTTTTAGTTCAATAACTATCCGCATCCCCGTGCGATCGCTTTCATCCCGAATATCGGAAATCCCGTCAATTTTTTTATCGTTAACTAGTTCGGCAATTTTTTCAATGAGGGATGATTTATTGGTTTGGTAAGGAAGTTGAGTAATAATAATTGCTTCTTTTTCGGCTCTACCTCGCTGTTGCAGGGTTTCAATTTCTGCTACCCCGCGCATGGTAATCGAACCCCTTCCTGTGATGTAGGCTTCCTTAATCCCTGATCTGCCAATAATCTGACCACCTGTAGGAAAATCTGGGCCTTTGATATACTGCATCAATTCCCGATCAGTAATAGCTGGATTTTGAATTAGGGCGATCGCTCCTTCAATTAATTCTCCTAGATTGTGAGGTGGAATATTGGTCGCCATCCCGACAGCAATTCCCGATGAGCCATTGAGCAATAGTTGCGGAATTCTAGCAGGTAAAACGATGGGTTCTTGTTGTGAACCATCAAAGTTATCCGCAAAATCTACTGTTTCTGCCTCAATATCTCGCAGTAAAGAATCTGTTGCCAAAGATTGCAAGCGACACTCGGTATAACGCATCGCTGCGGGAGGATCATTATCAATCGAGCCAAAGTTACCATGACCATTGATTAGAGGATTTCGCATTGAAAAATCCTGCGCCATCCTTACCAAAGCATCGTAGACGGCAGTATCACCGTGAGGGTGATATTTACCTAATACTTCCCCTACTACACGAGCGCACTTACGAAACGGACGATCTGGGGTTAGTCCTAGTTCGTACATAGCGTACAGGATGCGACGATGGACTGGTTTGAGACCATCCCTAGCATCTGGCAATGCCCTGCCGACAATTACGCTCATAGCGTACTCCAGATAGGAGCGAGACATTTCGTTACTCAGATCAGTGGGGATAATCCGTTCCTGGGAAGTTGTCATACTGTGAAAAACTCCAAATATATGCAATAATTTGGATTAATGGCTGATAAACTCCACTTATTTCTCTTTTATCGCCAATAAAGCCCAATATACTAGCATTTTATAAATAAATTTTAGCACATTTTGGCACTTTACTGCTGCCAGAAATAGCCTATGAAAAGCGATGAAAAGTGTATTTTTTTGATGACTGGTGACTGGTGACTGGGAATAAGGTTGATCTAGTATCCAATTACCTAGTGGTGCGTCAAGATTGTTTTGAGGGATAGTACGTATAGAAGTCACGCATTGTCATTAGTTTTTACCTGCTACCTACTACCTACTACTTACTACCTAATCTCAACCCATCAATTCAAACTTGACGATCTACTAGTCCCTAATCCCTAATCCCTAATCCCCAATCACTGATTTACTCTTGCCAGTATTTATAAGCAGCGTAAGCCATAGTAACTACTCCTGTGACGATCGCTTCTTCGTCAATTTCAAATTTTGGATGATGTAAAGGATAGTTGATTTTGTCGTGGTGTCCAACTCCCAGACGAAACATACAGCCAGGAGCGGTTTTTAGATAGATTGAAAAGTCTTCTGCACCGAGAGAAGGTTCAGGTAAAATTTGTATACTGTCATCACCCCAAGCTTCACGGGTAGCTGCTTCCACAATTTGAGTCAACTTTTCGTCATTGCGTACAGAAGGAACACCTCGACGGTAATCTACTTGGCACTTTGCCCCAAAAGTTTGACAAATGCTCTGGACAATATTTTCAATCCATTGAGGTAAATTAGCGTGGCTTTCGGGATGAAGCGATCGCACTGTTCCCAGCATCCGCACGCGATCGGCAATAATATTATGCGCTCTACCTCCTTCTATTTTGCCAATCGACAAGACAATGGGATGCAAAGGATTTTGAGTCCGACTAATTGACTGTTGCAGGGTAGTAATTACTTGGGCAGCAATCCAAATAGCGTCGATCGCCTGATGAGGTCGTGCGCCATGTCCAGATTCTCCCTGAATGATAATTTCTAATTCATCGGCAGCAGAAGTCAATGCTCCATAGCGGATACCAATACAACGGGCAGGAACGGAAGGAAACACATGAACACCATAAATCGCGTCTACTCCTTCCATTACCCCGTCTTTGACCATCCATTTTGCTCCTTGAGCAATTTCTTCGGCAGGTTGAAATAAAAACTTTACCTTGCCAGGAAGAGGCTGAGATAACTGAGACAAAACCATTGCTGTTCCCAAACCCAAGGTTGAGTGGACATCATGACCACAAGCGTGCATAACTCCTGGGTTGCGAGAGGCAAAATCTAGTTGGGGATATTCCTGAATTGGCAGCGCGTCCATATCGGTACGTATAGCCAAAGTACGGCGATCGCTTCCTGAACCTATTAATTCTCCGACTACTCCTGTTTTTCCTACTGCTTCTTTAACATTCAAACCATAAGAAGATAGGACACCTGCAATGTAGGCAGAAGTTTGATACTCTTCGCCACTTAATTCGGGATGAGCATGAAGGTGACGACGGATTTCAATTAATCTGGGGGCAAAATTTTGCGCAATATCTTTAATTTCAGAGAGCATTTATAAGTCATTCTAATGAATTTCCTAACTTGTGACTTTATTATTATTCTTGATCAACTATAACTACAGTGATGTTATCCGATCCCCCTGCTGCTTTAGCTGCATCAATCAATTCTTGAGCAGTGATTTCACAAGATTTTAAATTACTGAGAACAGATTGAATTTGTGCATCGGAAACCTCTTCTGTCAAACCATCGCTACAAATCAATAAGCGATCGCCCGATTGTACTTCAAATTCTTGAATGTCAATGTGCTGTAAATCTTCCCTACCTAAACACTGAGACAAAACGTGTCTCCAAGGGTGTAATTTCGCCTGTTCTACGTTGATTTCACCTTTTTTAAGAGCCATGCCCACCCAAGTATGGTCATCGGTAATTTGCTCTAATTTTGAGCTACGCAAGCGATATAAACGAGAATCTCCTACATGGGCGCACCAGGGTTGTTCGTCGCGAAATATTAACACGACAACCGTAGTTCCCATATCTCGCCTTTCAGGATGAGTTTGTTGATCTTTGATAATGCCCAGATTTGCTTCTGTTACTGCCTCTTTTAGCAGTACTTCTGAGGATAGAGGAGAATCCCAATGGTGATCCAGATAGGTTTGAATTATGTCTGTAGCAATTTTACTGGCTTCTTGTCCACCAGCGTGTCCGCCCATACCATCCGCTACAATGAAGAAACGCCCCGATTTGTCGTCAACAAAGCAACTATCTTGATTGGCTGTTCTTACAACCCCTGTATCCGTAAGACCTATAAAGTAACGCTTCATAAACAGTTAATCAGTAAACTGGTACAACCAAAAATACAGTTAACACCACAAAAAATGTTAACAATTTAATATCTTTTATTTAAAACATACGGTCAATGCGATCAAGACGTTTTAGTAATCGCAATAATGCCCAACCAGGCAATAAAGCAATAGTAGCAGCGATCGCTGCTAAAATCTTGTATCCACCAACTAAAAGGAGAGTAGCACAAATTAAGAACGCACTAACCAATACAGTATAGTTTGTACCCAGTTGAATTGCACTTAAACGGCGCATAACTCGTTCTGATTCTATCGAACGAACACGCACTCGTAAATCTCCTCTTTCTAATTTATCTATTGTATCGTCGATTCGTCTAGGTAGTCCCAAGGCAGTTGTACCTACCTGGGCTGCTTGTCTACCTATTTCATCAAAAATAGTGTTACCATTTGTTCCATTTGTGTTGGTCATAAGCTTCATTGCGTAAGGTTGAGCGACTTCCATAAAGTTAAATTCGGGATCTAAACCTTTACCTACCCCTTCAAGAGTTGAGAAAGCTCTCATTACAAAAGTAAAAGTAGCAGGAAAGCGAAACGGTTGACCATAAGCTATTTCATAGAGATCTTCACTTATTGCGTCTACAGACTGTTCCTCAAAGGGTTTGTCCATAAAGTTATCCAGCATAAACTGAATTGAACGTCGCACCGAAGTCATATCTCCTGTTGGTACTAATGCCCCTAAATTAATAAGGGAATTGACTACCATCTCGCCATTCTTTTGGGCAATCCCTACCAAAGTATCCATCAAACCTTCTCGAATGTTACTTTCAATCTGCCCCATCATCCCAAAATCATAAAAAATCAACGCTCCTTCCGTATTGACAGCGATGTTACCTGGGTGGGGATCAGCATGAAAGAAACCACCATTCAAAATCTGCTGAAGATATGCTTTTGCCCCTAGTCTCGCCAAAATTTTGCGATCTAAACCAGCAGCCTCAAGTGCTTCATAGTGACTAATTTTGATCCCTGGAAGATATTCTAGGGTTAAAACTCTAGGAGAGGCATATTTCCAGTAAACACGGGGAACACAAACCCAATCTTCGCCTCGGAAGTTACGGCGAAAAGTATCAGCATTCCGTCCTTCTTTTAAATAGTCGGTTTCTTCCCACAAAATCCGACAACATTCATCATAAATCCCCATCCAATCACGGTTTTTTCCCCATTTAGGATGATTTTGAAAGTAACGAGCAATTTGACGCAAAATTGCTAAATCTATGGTGAATAATTGCTTAAGTCCTGGTCTTTGAACTTTTACTACTACTTCCTCACCACTATGCAATTTAGCTTTATGTACTTGTCCTAAACTCGCAGCAGCTAGAGGAATCGGATCAAAACTAGCAAACAGTTTGCTAATCGGTTTACCCAAGTCTACAGCTACAATTTCTTCAACTTGCTCATAAGGAAAAGCAGGTACTCGATCTTGTAACTTAGATAGTTCTTCAACATACTCAGCAGGAAAAAGATCGGCACGGGTTGAGAATAATTGACCTAACTTAATAAAAGTTGGCCCTAACTCTAGAAAAGTTTCCCGAATCCAAATAGCTTGCGCTCTGCGTCTGATTGCTAATTTTTCCTCAGTAAACCCCCCAGCATAAGTCCACTTACGATTATTACGCCAAATTTTGAACAGAAAGGTGAAGACAAAAACCCAGATGTCTAATCGACGGCGATTACGAGAATATTTGGGGCGGTTCCATCGGTAGGATTTTTTTGCAGATACCATTGGTTTTGTTTCTTTCTCAGCCAGAGTCGAAGCTGCTACTTCTGGGGCAACTCTAGCTGAAACAGATTGGTTTGAGCGATTATTTAGAGAATTTGGCTGGGGCAAGACAGAAGACACTGGGTTTTTAACAAAAATTTAACTGTAATGTTATTCAGTTAAGTAAATTTAACTAATCTTAATAGTAACGAGTTATCGCCAAAAAAACAGCTTCGACATTGAACATTTATCATTTACCATTGATCAACGATGTTGAATGTTCAATGTTTACTGTTTATTGTTCTCTGTTTTCTAACAACAACAAACTACTACTTTCAATAGTTAAGCTAATTTCAATTACGATATTTTTTCAACTCAGATCTTAAAGTGGCTATTTCGGCTCTTAGTTGATCGAGCATTGCTTGTAGATCTTCTGAGTTAGTGCTATTAAGATCAATGTTAATTGTGTTAGATGTGTTACTGGGAGCAGAATTGGGATAAGCTGTACTACTACCTGCTTCTTGTTCAGCTCGCAATTGTACTTCTTCAATAAATTGTCTCAAGTTTTCTCTTTGTTCAGCATCAAATTTACCCACATCACTCATGAGGTTGGTAAAAGACTCTTCTAGTTTTTCGCTGAGGACTTCGGCTAAGGCTCTGCCAACAAAAAAGGCATTGGTAACGGGGTTATTCATAAAGCAAAGTTTTTTATGGGTTTCGTAACAGATTATATCTCTATTATTCAAGCTATTGTTTATTGCCTGTCGCCTCCCTCTACCGAGGTGTATTTTACTCAATCGAAAACTGCCATAAGCTGTTAATCATCTAATAGACTGCTTATGACTGGGAGACTGAGTGACTTGGAGACTGGGAGAGAGTTTAAGAGTTTTTTCCTTATACGAATAATATACAGTTTAAATGTGTAACAGCTTCTCAAATCTTGTTTCGGGATAGGCTATTTATTTAAGTATCGTTAATAAAATATACTATTTTATTTTTCTTTTTATGAATAAGTCTTCCAAAAATTTTGCTTCTGAACCTGAAACTTCAAATTCATTAGAGTCTGATTCAGATGTTATTGATAATTTACTCAATTTATTTGTTGATGATGTGTCTGAGTCAGATAAATCTGATGCTGACATTGAAGCAGAAAAAGTTGAACTTTCAGAGTTTGAATCAAATAGTCGGAATTCTGAGTATATAGAGGTCGATGTTGAGACTCATAGCCAAGATTGGACTTGGGAAAAAGCTGTCGAATATCAAAGATTTCTACGACAAACTGTAGAGCCACACCAGAAAAAATTGTCTGAGACTGACGAACTTCGGATTGATCCGATAGAAGCAAACGAGCCTCATTTAAATCAACTAGTTCAGGCGTCAGATTTAGACTTAGTTGACTCGGTAAATGCTCTAATTCCCCTGATTGTCGAGCTACTTAAATGTCAAATTAATGATTCCCAGGAGACAATTATTCAAGCAGTAACCCCTGTACTTGATCAGCTAATTGAAAAACGATCGCTAGAAGAGGCTCAAAAAATGGCAGTAGCGATCGCGAAAATTCTTCCCTCTGCGATTACCGAAGAGATTAATCTTGTGCCTGAAGCTATAGCTAGAGCGATCGCCCCTGAAATTGCGATCGCCATTAGAGAACAGATTCGATTAGATGACAATGCTATTTCCCAAACTTTAGGCCCTGAAATGGGTAAAGCTATTAAGGCGCAAATTGAATTGGAACGGGATGCGATGGTAGACGCACTCTATCCTGTGATTGGCAGCACTATTTCTAAATACATGGTCGAAGTAGTTCAAGCTATTAATGCTAAGGTAGAAAACACTCTCAGTCCTGAAGGGATTAAACGTAAGATCAGGGCAAAAATTCAAGGGGTTTCGGAAGCAGAATTAATCTTTCAAGAATCTGTTGGCTGTCAGGTACAAGCTGTATTTTTAATTGCTAAAGATTCTGGTGTCGTTATTCAAGAAGTACAACCAGGGGAGCAACACTTAAATTCGGACATGATTGCAGGGATGCTCACAGCAATTCGGAGTTTTGCTAATGACTGTATTGCTTCTGGTTCAGAATTAGACGCCATTGACTATGGTGACTGGCAAATTCCCATTGAGGTGGCAGGATATTGTTACCTAGCAGTGGTACTCAAAGGTGAACCCACTAAAGGATTTAGAACTAAAATTCGACAGGTTTTGGGAGATATTGTGCTGAAACATGGCAAAATAATCGAGAAATATGAGGGCAATATGGCAACTATTCCCTTAGAAATTAAATCAATGTTGGAACAGCTAATTGAAGTAGAGATTGAGCAGCCAGCCAAATCTTCTTCCCCATCAACTTTACTGTGGTTATTAACTTTTATCCTTGGTCTGATTTTGATTCCTTGGGGTATAGTTAATTATCGTGGACGGGTTGCTCACCAGATTGAAGAGATAACTGCCATTAAGCTAGATGCTGCTCCAGAATTATCTGTCTATCGTCTAGAGCCACAAGTACGCAAGGGAATATTAACAATTGAGGGAAGAGTACCGAGTGAATATCTTCGCCAGCAAGCGACTGCTGTTACCCAGCCAATTGCTAACCAAAATAATCTGCAACTAGACAATCAAATTATCACGGTTGAGGTTCCAGCAGATCCTTCTGTAATTAGGGGAGAAATCGAGAGGCTAACTAACTTATTTAATCAACAACCTGATACTTTGATTAACACTAAATATCAACCCAAAACTCTGACAATTACAGGCTTTGTTTTCAATCAATCACAACAAGAATCTATTATTCAAGCCTTCCGTAAAATACCTGGAGTTGAACAAGTAATTGTTCAGGTGAGCGATCGCTTACCGACCATTGAAGAGCAAATTGAGTTTGACTCTGGATCAAATAAGCTGAAATTTGCAGAGAATACTCGTAAAATTGAGGTGGTCAGCCAATTTTTAGACCAATATCCTCAGTTACATTTAAAGTTAAACGCTTTTAATGATCCCCAGGGTTCAATTACAATTAATCGAAAATTAGCCCAAGAACGCTGTCATAATGTTAAAGCTGCTTTAGTGGCAAAAGGTGTTAACCCCAGTAAACTTGTAGCTCACTGTCAGCAAAATATTCTTTTTTCGGATGAAAATAAACCAGCAACTTGGTTTGATCGCTATGTAAGCTTTGAGCCATTTATTCCCATGAATTAGTCCCCTTAAAAACTTGCCCATGTCTGTCATTACGAAGAAAATTTGTTTATTAGGTGATTTTAATGTTGGTAAAACTAGCTTGATTCGACGTTTTGTTGAAGATAAATTTAGCGATCAATATTTATCGACAATTGGAGTGAAAGTGTCTCGTAAATCTATAGATATTGAAACAGATTTAGATACTAATCAAGTTAATCTTTTAGTCTGGGATTTAGAAGGTCAAACTAAGTTTAAAGCAATTACGCCTAGTTATCTTAAAGGAGCAAGTGGGGCAATTATTGTAGCTGATTTAACTCGCTCTAATTCTTTAAATAATTTGAGTCAGCATATTAATTTATTTTTGGAGATTAATCCTGAAAGTGCGATCGCGATCGCTTTAAATAAAGCCGACTTAGTATCAGAAGAAAAGCTTGATAAACTTATGGAACTTTATAGTTCTTTTAGTTATAAACAAGTAATTAAAACTTATAAAACTTCAGCTAAAACAGGAGAAGGTGTAGTTAATTTGTTTCAAGAATTGGCAATGAGCATGACTATTCATTGAACATTGAACATTTATCATTAAACATTGAGCATTGAACATTAAGCATTTAACATTTAATAATTTGAGTTACAGTATTCATGCTAAAAATACCTATTAAGATATTTTTACTTATTATTTATTACTTATTACTTAACTCTCAAATTAAATAGGAATAGTAACCTTAAATGTAGTGCCGACTTCTAGCTCACTTTCTACTGCGATCGCGCCTTGATGTAACTCAACATATTCTTTAGCAATTGCTAACCCCAAACCAGTACCTTGGAATCCTTCTGAGTTACTGGCACGATAGAAAGAATTAAATAACTTGGGCATATCTTGAGGAGGAATACCAATACCGCGATCGCGAATTATAAATACTAATTCTGAATTGATATTAGCTATTTCAAAGTCAATAATGCTATCTTGAGGAGAATATTTACAAGCATTAGACAGTAAATTATTCAAAATATGATGTAATAACTTGCTGTCTAGATTAAAAGTTTTTTGTTCGGCTTGATAAACAAAATTAATTGTTTGTTTATGATTAAATACTGTTTGAATTTCGCTAATTAAATCACGACAAAATGGTTCTAATTCTAATAGTGCTGGATTAAATTCCAGTTTCCCCAACTCTTTACGACTAATAACCAACACATCATCCAAAAGATTGGTCATTTTAGTGACATTGCGCTGTAATCCTCCTAAAACCTCTGCTTTCTTCTCTGGAGTTAGTCTATCATCATAAGCTTGTAATATTTGAGTCATTCCAGAAATGCCATTGAGAGGATTGCGAAACTCATGGGATACCATCGACACAAAGCGAGATTTAAGTTGATTTAATTCTTTTTCTTCCGCTAAAGCTTGATTTAATTCCGCTTGTGCTGTTTGCAATTGTAGCGAATAAGAGCGCGATCGCAACAATACTCTTAACTTAGTTTCTAACTCAATTTTTTGGATAGGAATGTAAACAATATCGTCGATTAATGATTCTAAATGATCTGTAGAAAAACCAATATCTTGTAAAGTGGTCAAGAAGACAAAGGGCAAAAAAGTTGGTATTTCTGCTTGTCTTTTGGCAAGCATTTGTTGTCGTAATTGACGAATTGCCCCAAAATCTATAAAACAAAGATCGAAAGTTTGAGCTAGTAATTGTTCGCCTTCAACGGCAAAATTTCCGTCTGTTGTTGGTGACAAAATTTGGTATTGTTCTCTTAGCCATTGGGATAATAAATGACGGTTTTTAGCATGATCTATTAATAATAAAATACATTTCATACTTAAATGATAAATGCTCAATGTTCAATGATAAATGTTTACTGTTTATCAATCCATGTTGGTACACCACTAAGAATTCCTCTCAATTGAGTTAACGGCTCTCCGACCTTGATGCCATATTTAGTAATATTAAACTCCCGTAAAGTACGTTCAAAATCTGATACTCTTTTCTTGAGTACGCCAATCGCTTTACGTAACTGACCATCTAATTCTAAATAACGCAAGAAAATCAAATTATCTCCTAAATAAGAAAGTCCATTTTCGGTAACGCTAAAATTACCACCAGTAATCGTATTAACTTCGTTAATTAAAATAACTGTTACTCCCATATTTTTAAGATATTGACATAGAGAGTGTAACTGACGAATTAAATCTTCACCCTGCATCGATAGTTTGTAACCAGACGTGCTATCAATCATGATAATTCTAGCGTTATTTTCTTCTACTTCTTGACGTACTAGATGAGAAAATCGGTTAGGTGTATATTTCAGTGGTTCGACCGATACCAACGAAAGCGTACCACGTTCGATCATAATGTGGGCAGGAATATTAACCGCTTCGCAACGCTTTAATAAAGTTTCTATTTCCTCTTCAAAAGCATAAAGTACTGATCGCTCTCCCCTCCCCGCAGCTTCTTTCATAAACTGAACACCAAAAGTAGATTTTCCAACCCCACTTGGGCCACTAATAATTGTCGTCGTGCCTCGTTCAATACCACCGTGAAGTAATTCGTCAATTTCAGGAATACCAGACGAAATCACCTCTGATTTAAACTGACGCTTATAAGTTTCGGAAACTAAACGAGGATAAATTTCTATACCATGATCGCTCAACTGTAAATCGTGTTCGCCACCAGCAAAATCCGAACCCCGAAATTTATTGACTTGAATGCAGCGTCTTTCTGAAGTCATGAATAGTTGAATTACACCATCACTCATAAATTGTAAGTCATCATCGGGATAGCGATCGCTTCCTTCGGAAGTAAATAAAAGTGTTATTTCGCGATCAAGCAAGAAACGGAGAAAAGATTGTATTTGTTTGCGAAACTGAAAAGAATCTGAGGTTAAAAAGCGAAATTGAGTTATGGCATCTAAAAAAATCCGTTGAGGTTGTAGGCGAGCGATCGTTTTGGTAATATCTTGAATAATGGGGGCTTTTTCAACTTCAGCAGGAGAAAAAATATCATAGCTTTGGTTTTCGGTAAAAAAATCGGCAGTGGGACTAAGATCTAGAAATTCTACCTGTTTTAAATCAATACCAATTTGTTCAGCATTACGACGCAACCTAGCTTCTAATTCACCAAAACTGATAAATAATGCTGTTTCTCCTTGAGATATGCCAGCATTTAGAAAATGAAATCCCAGAGTAGTTTTACCACTCCCTGGCTGGCCTTTAATTAAATATGCTTGGTGCGCAATTAGACCTCCCGATAATATTTCGTCTAACCCTACAATGCCAGTAGAAATACGATTCAAATTCATTGAAATAATTACAAGATAAAAAATGATTTTAGATAGGGTTTATCCAACTCAACAATACAATTAAATAAACTATTATCCTCCATATATAAACCAAATCTTAAGGTTATTTTAGTGTTGTATAATGTTTTTTCATCAATACACTTCTTTAGATAGATGATTTTATCGAAATATAATGCCAAAATTGATAACAGAAAAAACTAAATTTTTGCCAATTTTATTATAACTTCGTGAGTTTTTAAAAATTGGTTTAAATTTTTGATTTGAATAAATTTTTCATTTTCATAGCGATCAATTAATTCCATGAAAATATGGCTATATTATCTCTTTGCTTTTTTTGGCATTATTCTCACTCGTTATTTTTTAATAGCTGGAGGAGCTTACTTGTTGTTTTATTCCTCTCCTAAACAATCATTGATTAAACAACCTCTAAAAATCAAGTCCCCTAGTCTAAAATTAATCAAACAAGACATTGCTCTTTCTGTCATGGCTACCCTTGCCTTATCTATCTGTGCTGCCTTAGTCATGACTATTTATCATTCTGGTGCGACTCGTTTATATAAGTCAATTGGCGATTATGGGACTTGGTATTTAATTGCTAGTTTCTTGGGCGTAATCTTATTACAAGATACTTGTTTTTATTTTTTCCATCGCCTATTCCATCATCCTTTACTATTTGATTGGTTACATCGCGGACATCATGGCTCTAAAAATCCAACACCTTGGACATCTTTTGCTCTTGATTTTCCAGAAGCATTAATTCAAGGACTATTCTTAATGGTAGTGGTATTTATTATCCCCTTACATTTTTTTGTTTTGGCTTTGTTGCTGATCACCATGACGGTTTGGGCATTAGTCAACCATCTCGGTTTTGAATTGTTTCCTAATTTTCCTGATCACTGGCTAGGGAAATGGTTGATTAGTTCAGATCATCACTCGCTCCATCATCGCGATTATACTCGACACTATGGACTGTATTTTACTTTTTGGGATCGTCTGCTAGGTACTAACTAGTAGTTTGTTGATTGGTTAATACAGAATAAGAAAGACGCTCTGACTTGTTTGTTGGTAAAATTAGAATAAATCGCAAAGCAATTGGGATGCCAACATTAGATTTGACAGTCGAGCAAGTAATTGCCTTAGTCAAGCAATTACCATTAGAGAAAAAAAAAGCCGTATTTGATGTTCTTAAAAATGAGTTAACAGAAGCCGAACATCCTTGGCTGAAAATAGCTGGCAAATATAAAGATGACTCCCAATTTGATGAAATGTTAGCTTACATAGAAGCCGAGCGTCGAGATCTTGATGCAACAGAAGAAAAAGAGTGAGTTTGTGGATTCTCGATACGGATCATCTTTCTCTTTTGCAACGAGGACATCCGATTATTAAAAAACGGCTTAGTACAATTAGAGCAGAGCAAATCTCCATAACAATTATTTCCGCAGAGGAACAAATCAGAGGAAGGTTAAACATTATCAGACAGGCTAAATCTCCTAGCGAACTTGTTTTACCCTATCAACGTTTAAAAGATTTATTGGAAGACTTGAGTAACGTAAATTTACTTGATTTTACTGAAGATGCCTCTAAAGAAAGTAGTAATTATTTTATGTATGTCAAAAAAATGGAGCCGAGCAGAGTCGAACTGCTGTCCAGACTGACTATTCACTTGCCCATTCATTCACAGGTTTAGCTCCTCTAATCCTCGGAGCAAGAACCATCACTTATCCCTGATGGTAGGATTCTCTGATGAAGTCTTTTTCTTTTGATCTACCAGAGACGAACAAAAGAAGCATCCGTTGGGGTTTTGTCTTTAGCTCTTAACGGAGTCAAACTAGAGACGAGCAAATCTAAGTTAGATTTAGGCAGCTACTGCCTGACGCTCAAATTTTACGATGTTGTTTGCATCTATATTTAAGTTTGAGTCTGTATTAACGAGAGGATACTCACTCTCGACCTGTATCACGAGTCAGCTTTTACCAACCTGTCGAAACCTTTACGGCCCCTTGTTTAGTGTGCTAACTAATTAATCTAGCTAGCCTATTTAGTATTATAGCTAACTTTTAGTTGTTGTATCCAATTATTACAGTTAGGACAGTTAGAGCCAGAAAATCTCGTCTCAAACATTAAAAAACATTGAGTAGTGTGACTATTGGCGTAACTAGAACGAAAATTCGTTTTAGACTAGTTTATCTACTACCTTTAGAAAACTTGAAGTTAGTATTAGTAAAGTTTTGCTGTTTTAAAGTGCCAATTTAGTATTAAAAATATTATGTTTCCCATCAATCGCCCTCGCCGTTTGCGCCAACATCCTCAATTACGTCGCATGGTGCAAGAAACGGTAGTTACCGCTAATGATTTAATTTATCCTTTATTTGCTGTGCCAGGAACTTCTGTCGCTAAAGAAGTTAAATCTATGCCTGGAGTATATCAGCTTTCAGTTGACAAAATCGTTGAAGAAGCCAAACAAGTCTATGATTTGGGTCTTCCTGCCGTAATTCTTTTTGGTATTCCCGAAGATAAAGATACTGAGGCTACTGGTGCTTGGCATGATTGTGGGATTGTGCAAAAAGCAGCTACAGCAATTAAAGAATCTGTGCCTGAATTACTAGTAATTGCTGATACTTGTCTGTGTGAATATACAACTCATGGACATTGTGGTTATTTAGAAACAGGAGATTTAACAGGTAGAGTCTTAAACGATCCTACTTTAGAATTACTCAAGAAAACTGCTGTTTCCCAAGCAAAAGCAGGCGCAGATATTATTGCTCCTTCTGGGATGATGGATGGTTTTGTCAAGGCAATTCGCGAAGGTTTAGACGCAGCAGGTTTTCTAGATACACCTATTCTTTCTTATGCTGCTAAATATGCCTCTGCTTATTATGGCCCATTTCGTGATGCTGCCGAATCTTCTCCTCAATATGGCGATCGCCGTACTTATCAAATGGATCCTGCTAATGGTACTGAAGCTCTTAAAGAAATTGAATTGGATATTGCTGAAGGAGCAGATATGTTAATGGTCAAACCAGCTTTGGCATATATGGATATTATCTGGCGAGTTAAACAAGCTACTAATCTGCCTGTAGCTGCCTATAATGTCTCAGGGGAATACTCGATGGTTAAAGCAGCAGCCCTTAATGGTTGGATTGACGAGAAAAAAGTAACTTTAGAAACCCTAACCAGCTTTAAACGTTCTGGTGCAGATTTAATTCTTACCTATCACGCTAAAGATGCTGTCCGTTGGCTAAATGAATAGGTCGTTGGTGATTTAAGTAATGACTTACAAAATATTACTTTCGTACTTAAAAGCTATTAGCTATTAGCTTTTTAATAACCGTTAGTTTATGTAGCTTAATTTAAATATTTTTCTTCACAAGTTTCTCAAAATTTTAGTTTATAAGTGAAAAATAGCCAGAATAATGAATATAAAAATCACTTCTGGTCTTTTCTCAAATTTGAGAGCAAATTTGATTTATCAATCCTTTTTACACCCAAACTTGGGTATGTAAAGGGTCAGATAAATAGGATTTGGGATGAGAAGTATCGCTACTAATCTATCAACTTTGAATTGATTGCTAGAGGTAGGTAGGAGAGTGGAGAAGATGGAGAAGTAGGGAAGTTGAGAAGTCAGGAAGTACACTACTCTAAACACTTCACTACTCCAAAAACCCCACTACTTTAAATAAACTCATTTCAATTCTCTCCACAACAGGAGGTAACTTTTCATGGCTGTAATTAATGGTACAACTGGCAATGACACTCTTAATGGTACTAATCAAAATGATATTATAAATGGATTGTCAGGAGAAGACCAAATTTTTGGGGCAAATGGAGATGACCTGATCTCAGGTGGGTCTGGATTTGATATTTTAGGTGGAGATGCTGGCAACGATACGGTTTTTGCAGGTAGTAGTGGAGATCTAATTCTCATTGGGGATGGTATTGATACGGTTTTTGGCGGTGCAGGTGATGATACCCTACAATTTAGTCAGTTTTCGGCTACCACTGACATTGATATTGTCTATACAAATACTAACTTAGGCACTATCTCTGATGGCTCACGTTTTAGCCAGGTTGAATCTTTGAATTTTTATAGTGGAAGTGGTAATGATAATGCTAACGTTACTGCTTTTTCTAATACTGTTATTTATACAGGCGAAGGTAACGACACCATCAAGTCGGGAAACGGGGACGATATTCTTAGAGGTGAAGCTGGTAACGATTTCATTGATGCAGGAGACGGCAATGATAGTATTGATACCCTTGATAGAGGCTATGGCGGTAGCACTGGTATTGATACAGTAATTGGTGGTAGTGGAGAGGATGGTCACTACATTAATCGTTTAGACACAAATACTAATTTTACTGTTAACTACACCGATATCAACAACGGCACAGTTTCTGATGGATCGCAATTTCGTGAGATTGAAACTTTCGGTTTTAATAGTGGCAGTGGTAACGATGATATTCAGATTACAGCAGCAACTGCCTATGTTTCTGGCGGTGCAGGTAACGATACTATTATCGGTGGCGCGTATAATGACAATTTAGATAGCGGAGAGGGCAATGACCTGATTAATGCAGGGGGTGGTGATGATTATGTTTACACTAGTGCTGGTATCGATACGGTAATTGGCGGTAGTGGCAATGATTCTCTAACACTAATTTACTATTCAGCCACTGACGATCTCACAATTAACTACACTGATATCAATAATGGTACAGTCTCTGATGGTTCTCGATTTCAAGGTTTTGAATCTATTTTTATAACTACTGGCAGTGGTAACGACAGTATTAATAGTACTATTAAAGTTACTGATCTTTTTGCTGGTGCTGGTAGCGATCGCGTCAGTAGTTCTGCTCAAGATGACTATTTATTTGGCGAGGAGGGGGCAGATAGTCTCAAAAGTAATGGAGGTAATGATACCTTAATTGGCGGTTCTGGTATAGATACTCTAACTGGTGGAAGTGGTGAGGATAATTTTCGGTTTGAAAATCCCACTGATGGATTTGATCGCTTAGTCGATTTTAATGTCAACGATGATTTAATTGAAGTACTTAGTTCTAATTTTGGTGGTGGATTAGTCGAAGGTAGCTCCCTAAGTGTAGACCAATTTGTTATTGGTAGTGCTGCAACTGATAGCAGCGATCGCTTTATTTACAATAATACTAATGGCGCACTATTTTTTGATGTTGATGGCAATGGTTCAACCGCACAAGTGCAACTTGCGACTTTAAATACTGGCTTGGCTTTGACCAACCAAGATATTTTTGTCCTTTAACAAAAGCTCTGATCTCTAAGCTTTAACAGGACTTAAGCTGTGATGCATCTAAAACGCAGATGATAAAAAATAGAAAGAAGAAGGAGGAAGTAAAATTTCCTTCTTTTCCTTTCTCTGACTTCTTATGCAGTAGTTATGAAACAAGTATCTTAAGAAACTAAAAGCTAATAGCTAAAAACTTTATTAACTATTAACTTCTGTCAAAATACTCTGAGCTAATTGTTGTAAATACTTTTCTCTCTCGACCATAGCTGAACTAGGTTCAAGACCTAAAGCTGCTAACATATCACGCCAGCGATAAACCCAGTCGTGTTTGAGTAAGCAATTAGCAACGTTATTGCGACTAATACGTTGTAATCTTTCAGGTTGAGCATCTAATTCAGTTATCGCCTCAATAACATCAGTACCCGAAAAATCTACTTTCACGATCGCATCTTCCCAATCAAAATAACGAGGAAAAGCTTCTCCCGCAGGGGGCATTCCCACCATTACTGTCCCTGCTGCTGCACCTTCAAAAAAACGATACCCAATTTCTTGATTCCCCCCAGTTTCTGCCTTCTCATTAAACTTGGCATAGTTGGTAATGTTGTAACGACTGCGTTTGAAAATGTTAGCCAATAAAATACGGTGTTCTCTGGGATCGTTAATTTGTAATTTTCCTCTTACGGTGTCGTAATAATAAAAGAAATTCTTGTCGATTGACTGTTGAATTAAGGCATCATGGATAATTGGCGATCGCCTGCCTACATAGGAAACATCAATTAGACGTTGTGGCGGATTGGGATAAGGAGAAAATCTCAGAGTATCCACTGCTGGAGGAATATAGGTTACAGGTGGTTCAATTAACTTGCTCAAACCTTCAAGACACTGAGTTACCCCTAAAAACACATGATCGAAATCAGACCAAGGCTCTTCTATTAAACGCCAATTCTGCAAATCAGGTTTCCACATCTCAGCAATAAAACAGGCTGTATGACGGCATTTATCCCGTAATCCCTGAATGGATTTTAGTAGGTGAAATTGCCAAGGATTATCTAAAACCGCAAACAGCAAATCATATTCATGTTCTAAAGATAATTCTTGTGGAAACGGCGCAATCTTAGTTGCTAAATCATCAGAACGACTAAAATATTTGACCGTACGGTAAATTTTACGGGCAAAATCAAATTCATTACTAGGAGTATATAATTGAGCCGATTCTAAATCAGTTAGTAAATCTTCAAACTCGTAAATACAGCAATTAGCGACCTGAAAGCGAAAATCTCGAACCGAAACAACTAAAATACGAGGTAATGTATCTGCATCTTGAGCAGCAGAGTTAATTGACATAGTAAATAAAATTAAACATTAGTAAACACAGGCTAAATATTTTACGAGACGTCATGTATCAAGCCCCTGTAATTAATTCAGGTAATTGCTCTCTGGATAACCGAAATTATTCGGCAGTAACGAGACAATTGAAATACCAAGTCTTTACCTAACAGGGTTTTTAGCCGTTTTGTAGTAACTTTAAGTTTTTCAATATACTCAAAGGATGAGTTCTATTGTCATACCTGTTTAGTAAATTATAATAAAAAATTTATTTTAATCTAGTCAAACGAGTATTTTGATAGTAGTGGGCGAGAATTTGATGATAATCCACTCCTCTTTTCGCCAAAAAATAAGCACCCCATTGACTCAAGCCCAAACCATGACCAAAACCTCGACCCTGAACTTGCAGATTTTGACCATCTGTAGAAATCCGAAATAAGGTACTACGGAGATCTAAGGTACTACGTAAATCTTTACCACTAACCATTACTGTACCGCGATCGCCTGTAACTTTCATCGTAATTACTCGACCATAGGGAGTCATTTCTGCTGGTTGTAAACCCCGAATAGTCCCAATTCCTGCAACTAAATCTTGAATTTGACTGACAGGAAAGATTTTCTGCCACTCAAACACAGGGGATTTTTGGTCATAATCTACTACTGCTCTTAAGTAAGGCAGGGGCGAAGTCCAGACATCTTCGACATTTTCTGTATGTCCCCCAGAGGAAGAATGAAAAGCAGCTAAAATCACTCTGTTATCATAGGTCATGATTTGACCCAGAGTGCCATCAACTGCTGCGTGGGTAGTAGTATATTCAGTATCTAGACCCTTATAGACTTGAGTACCAACAGTTGTATCTACATCATAAAGACTAGTAGATGAAGTATTACGCTTGTACAAAGCATAAGAACGGGCTGCAACTGCTTGCGCTTTTAGTGCTTCAATAGGCCATGTAGAAACTGCTTCTGCCCCAACAACGCTATAGAGATATTGTTCTAAATCAACATGATTAATGGCAGTTAAACCGCTATCCTGACGAATTAAACGAGTTTTGCCCCGATACCAGCGATCGCCTATCCAGACATAGCCATGATCTTTGGGTTCAATAATTAATTCTGTTGCATCAACCTTATTATTAATTGTAATACCGTTACCTTCAGGTTGTGCTGCTAAAGAAGACATAGGACTTAGCTGACCAATTTGCTTGCCTGCGCCATCTCTAACTATCGCGCTAGTTGAACTACCTACTTTGAGGCTAGAAACATTTTTTTGAATTGCTACTTTCAACTCGACTGCTTGAGCAGGTATAACCATTAAACCCCAAATTAGCCAGGAAAATAGCCAATATTTTGGGTTTTGCAAAATTTTTGACTTAACAATAAAACTAAGGGATTTAGCATTCTCTAGTCTCATTCTCATTACTACTCTTGTCTGAAAAAAGATAATCATCAATATCTTGCAACATTTTACCCTGCATGACAATGACAATAAACGAGAAGTTGAATTCATCTAGCATTTAGCATTTATCAACGATGTCTAATGTTAAATGTTCACTGTTCAATGAATGGGTTTAGGTGTATATACCATAAATTATGTTTGGCAGTATATTACTTTTGATAGAAAAATACAAGCAGAAAAAAAATAAAATCTACACAATTTCTGATAGAATATATAGCCAATAGGTAGTTTATTATAAAGAAACATTATGTACTTTGCTAACCGACTATCAAACAAACAAAATTCAGTTAATTACTAACAATTGAAAGCTTATCGAAAGCTGCGCAAAAAATTTCTTACGTTTCGCAAACTATATAATTCACAGTAATTCTTATCTATATGTAGTATAGTCTCAATATTGGCTTAGATTACTTATTGATAATCAATTGGGGTTTATTCCTTAAACCTAAAAAATCTAAAAAATGTTATTTTATAAGTTCTAAAACTTATAAGTAGACAAATATCGTAGCAATTTAAATTTAGGCTATCAATTCTCTAAATTTGTAATATATTTTCGATTATTTTAAGCGATAAAATTACTTGGCAATTGCTACTCTAGTTGTGTTTTTGGCTATTCACAACTTGGCTATTTATAACTTGGCTATTCAGGTTAAATCTTTAAGTTAAAGCATTAAAAATGAACAAACTAAAATTAGCAATAGTCTGCCTTAATGGTTGTTCAGACTGCTATAAGTCTTTCATAGACTTGGATAAATGGCTATTAAATCTCTCAGGACAGATAGATATAGTTTACAGTTCTTCAGGAGCTATATCCGAATATCCCGAAGGGGTTGATGTTGTTTTGGTTGAAGGTTCGGTACTGACCAAAGATGATTTAGAATTGATTCAAATAGTGCGCGATCGCTCGAAAATTTTAATATCTTTTGGTGATTGTGCCTTAAGTAACCATGTTTCTGCTTTACATCATCCTTTAGGGCAAATCCGCTCATTTCTTCAGCGTTGTTATTTTGAAACTGCCGACATTAAACATCCAATATCCAAGGAGTTAGAATTACCATCAACATTATTAGAGTCAGTACATCCAGTTCAAAACCTAATAGATGTCGATGCTTATCTTCCTGAGTGTCCACCTAACTTTAATCATATTCGTTCAGTTTTGGAAATGTTATTAATGGGTGAAATCCCACATTTAATGGGTGAACAAATTCGATTTAATTAGTGTGATATTCCCGCAGCATAAATGCGTGCGGGTTTCTAAAAATACTACTAGATGACAACTTAAAGTTGTGTAACTGATGTTACGCACGTTAGGACTGAAACCCTTGATGTTTCGTTCTCAAGTAATTACTGAAACTATTGAAATCTCGTTTAGCTGCGTAACATCAGTTGTGTAACACTATGCCCAGAATTAGTTTTTGTCTGATGTAGACTTAACTGCCACTGGAATTGTTGGAGTGGTAATTTTTTCCAACTTCTCAGAATCTAAATCAGAAGCTTGTGTTTCAGCATCCCATAACCACCAATGCTTGACATAGAGAATTTGCCGTAATGGAGTTTTAATAGCAATTAAAAACATTCCTATCGACAGCAAACACCATACTGCTGGCCACTCATTAATATTATCGGTTGAAATTCGAGCAGCCAAAGGCCCAACTATGAGGTGATAAATCGTAAATTTCCAAGAACCATAAATCAAAGGAGCAACAAACACTGGAATATAGTATCCCAGAGTCAACCACTTTAATCCATTCATCGGTACATTCCAGGCAATGTGCCAATTGCCAGACACAGAACAAAGTTGACTACCACATAGAGGTTCGTATCCTATAGTACAAGTTCCAGCCCAGGCAAAAGGATATAGTTTGATCAACATCAAGATTGCACCGAAAAAACATGAACCATAGATGAATGGAGCAATCTTTTGTCTACTTTTTTCAGGAATAAAATGCAGTGCTACAGCAGTAATAAAAAACGGCTGGAAGATAATATGCAACACTCCCAAGAGAGTAAGTAACTGATTTAAGGGCAAATCTGGTTGATCGATGACTGTGTAGGTAAATGCTTGAAGTAATTCCATTAAAGAAAAATAGCCGAGGGGAATCCATAATGCTTTTTCCTCACCTTTCCAGGCAACATAGGCAGTACTCGTTAAACCTATGGTAGCCAGGGTTGCTGATGCTTCTCCACTCCAACACATAATTTCAAGCGTCTCCTTAATTTGGCAAGATTGATAAATAACTAGAGAAAGTGTGAACGGTTACTTTACTGTTGCCTGTCTGGATGATTAAACCAAGAACGTTGTTCTTCTCCATACTTCTCTTTGAGTAGTTCCTCAACATCATCCATCGTGCCATCGGCAGCTATCCAGCCACCTTCTATATCAGGAAAATCCAACTTGCAGTTGTCACATTTTTTGCCGTCATAGAAACGAATTGGACACCAAAAAGATTCAACGTTACGTAGCATTTCTGCTCCCAGAGAATAAACCCCTGTCATCCAGTCACAGTAAAGACACCAAATCAAATCTTTGCCAATTAATCCCTGAAATTTTTGACGACTGACATTAACCCATTCATGATGTTTGTAGTTGGGAAAATCAAGCACCCAAACTAAAATAGGGTAGACAAAAACTTCGGCAAATCGAATCACAAAAAATACAGGTACAGCTAAAGCAGTAGCCCATAATGCTACATTATTTCGCCACCAGCCAAATTTCTGGTTTAAAAAACCATGAATTCGAGAGCCACTGGCAGTTTTGCGGTGCGATAACTCGTGGACAAAAATCCATGACTGCATTACCAAAAATTGTGCAGCGATCGCTGCTATTAATCCCAACCAGCCATCAACAATTCCACCAATTACCCATGGAATCCATAAAAATAGAGACACGATCAGATCAAGCCCTGGTGCTTGAGTTAATATGGCGGTCATATCTTTACCAAACCCACCAAGTCGGGGCATCAGATGGAGAAACAAAAGCAGTATAGTCTCTCCGCTCACAATAGCGAGAAAAACCCAAAGAAATGTATGCATTGTTTGAAAAACCGTAAATAAATTTGTTGATTAATAGAAAATTGCTGTAATTTGAAAAACAATTTAGCCTTTACTTAAAGATTTTAATATTGATTGATAACTAATAAAAGCTATTTGACGAAACAATCAACCAATTCAAAAGCACAACAATCAACTAGAAAATTAATATTTTGTAATGATCTGATTTTAAAATCAAACATAAAATTAATTTAATTGGTATTGTATCGCGAATCTAATCAAAAGGGATTAAAAAAATAATAATTAAGATATTTTACTCTTGAAGGAATTATTATTGAGTTATACCTCCAAGAAAAATAGTACATTGGATTCAACAAATATTCAGAAGAAACCAAGGTTAAACTATCTTAATCTCTACCAAGCTAACCACCAAATTATTCAGATTGCTAATTCAGTCAAACTCAAGTTAGCACAAATATATCTTGATGGTTTAACCATACCAGATTTTTTACTACAAAACTTTTCTAAAAACATTATTGCTATTTTATATCGGCATTTTTCAGCTTAATTTATATTTTTTTTATTTAATCTTCTCAACTTACAAAAAATTTAAGTATAGCAATACGAAGTTATGTTAGGACTTTTTAAAAATTGCTATTTGCTATTTGCTATTTGCTACTAATGAAGCCAGTTACTTTCAATATCCTAACTTAATCTTGTACGACTATATGATCGCGATCGCTGTTTTTATATCTAAACTGTATTACAATGTAGGCGACAGTTATATATCATAGGCATCGCTAATTTTTGAAAGTGAAATGACACCATTTGAGCCACAATGTTATTCTTATTCTCGAACGTTACCATTAACAGCAGCAATATTATTGGATGTTGAAAATTTTTGTTTAAAATTAGATTTAGAAGAATATCTTAAATGTTATTGTACATATCCGATAACAATCAAATTTGCAGTAGCTAATTGGCAAAATAACGCGATTTCTAATCTTGATTTGTATTTACATCAACAAAGATATCAGTTAATTCATGTTCCCAAAGCCAAAGACGGTGCTGATGCTCAAATTTTAACCTTGGGAACTTCGTTATTACTGCAATATCCTCAAATAGCAGAAATGATTATAGTTTCTCACGATTCTATTGTTAATTATTTACATCAAAGTTTACAAGCTTTAGGATGCAAAACTTATAAAGTTTATCAAGAGTCGAGTAATATTTATATTCACAATTTTAATCGTAATCGTACTGATTATATAGCAGTACCGACCAACACAAATAAACAAACAAATAAAACAAGTCAGACATCAAAGCCAGATCCCCAAAAAATACTACAAGATAAAATTGAACTAACCTTAAATAAACTTAAAAGTAGTGCAGTCAATCCCATCACTATAAGTTCATTAGCTCAAGAATATAAAAATAATTACCAACAATCTTTATCTAAATATATAAAAGACAATAAACTTGGTGGATCGGTAATAAAATTTCTGAAAAATAATTGTACTGATAAAATTGATATTAAACAAAAAGCTAATAACTATTACCTGTCTTTGAAAACAAAATAATTAACCTGTAAGGATTACTTGCTGCTTGGCAACAAAATAAAACGACACCATCAACTCGATTTCAATATATTTGCGATCGCTTTCAACAAAACAATATCAGCCTTGAGCAACCTTATTTTAATCCTTACTCGACTGATATTTAGAGTGCAATTTAGAAAAAATTCTTAGAATATCTCTGTAGCCCAATTGTTTTGATACCATTAAAATAGAAAAATCAAGGCAGCAGCAATTTTTAGTTTTGTTTGTCGCTTTCAAATTATTACTCTAACCAGTAGAGGAGCAAAATTATTATGTCTGACTTAAATCGTGGAATTATGAAATTTGATGGTGCAGATAAACCGATTGTGGTAACTGTATCGGCAATTTTAATTTTTGGTGGGATTGTGGCTCTAATCTTCTGGGCATTGAAATCAGCTTACGTAGTCTAGTTTCAGACCTCTGACAGCAAGCAGGATTGAGCAAAATTGTAGATCAATAATTCTTAATTTGCAAAATTGCTGAAATCCTGTGATATGATTATTAACCGTGGTGCATAAGGGTCGGTGCCCGAGTGGTTAATGGGGGCGGACTGTAAATCCGCTGGCTATGCCTACGCTGGTTCAAATCCAGCTCGGCCCACCACTAAGATTTTTGCTAAATAGCCTTGTTAAACTTTACTTATTTACCTTCATATGAGTTTAACGGCAGACATACTTTCACAACAACCAGACAATGTACTAGCAAGATTGCGTCAAGCAGATCAGTTTTGGTCAGCTTTACGTGCAGGGAATATAGACGTACCAGAAGTTGTTACCCAAAGTTCAGAAATTATTGGTGAATATGATACCGATATTGTGATTTGTGGGGGAACATTAGGAATTTTACTGGGTGCAGCCTTACAACGGCGTGGGTGGCAAGTAAGCTTAATTGAACGCGGAGTTTTGAGAGGCAGAGAGCAAGAATGGAATATTTCTCGTAAAGAATTAGAGACATTTATAGAATTAGAATTATTAACTCCAGCAGAATTAGAACAAGCGATCGCCACAGAATATAATCCAGCCAGAGTCGGTTTTCCTAATAGTGAAGTTTGGGTGGAAAATGTTCTCAATATTGGGGTTGATCCTGTTTATTTATTAGAACAACTAAAACAGAAATTTCTCCAAGCAGGCGGAAAGCTATTAGAAAATACAGTCTTTCAAACAGCTACAGTTCATCCTGATGCAGTAGTCCTAAAAACTGGGGATAAAAGTATTGCTACTCGTCTATTGATTGATGCTATGGGTCATTTTTCACCCATTATCAAACAGGTAAGAAAAGGCGCGAAACCTGAAGCGGTTTGCGTAGTCGTTGGTAGCTGCGCTCAAGGATTTCCAGAAAACAATTCAGGGGATTTAATTTATGCTTTTACCCCCATAATCAATCAGTGTCAGTATTTTTGGGAAGCTTTTCCTGCTAAAGATGGTCGTACTACCTATATGTTTAGCTATTTGGATGCTGATCCTCAAAGACCTAGCCTAGAGTATTTTATGGATGAATATCTACGGTTATTGCCAGAATATCAAGGTATTCAATTAGAACAATTAGAATTTCAGCGATTTTTGTTTGGTTTTTTTCCTGCTTATAAAAATAGTCCCATTAAACTGCCTTTTGACCGTATTTTACCCGTAGGCGACAGCGCAGGTGGACAATCCCCTGTAAGCTTTGGTGGTTTTGGAGCAATGGTAAGACATTTAAAACGCTTAACTGAGGGGATCGATGAGGCTTTAACTGTAGACAATTTAAGCAGCCAAGATTTGTCATTGCTGCAACCATATCAACCCAATATTTCTGTCACCTGGCTATTTCAGCAAACCATGAGTGTCGCTGTAGATAAACAAGTTAATCCCCAACAGATTAACAACCTAATGAGTGGGGTGTTTGAAGTTATGGAACGTTTAGGAGATGATGTTCTTAAACCATTTTTGCAAGATGTAATTCAGTTTATGCCTTTAACTAAAACCTTACCCTTGGTTAATCCTAAGCTGGTATTGCCTTTATTGCCCCAAATTGGTCTTAACTCTCTGGTTAGTTGGAGTTGGCATTATTTTAATTTGGCATTATATAGCGGTTTGTATAGTGGAGCTAAACTAGTTGAACCAATAGCTAAAAATTTGTCTCCCAGCAAGCAGTATTATTATCATCGCTGGCTAGATGCCTGGAAATATGGTTCAGGCGGTGATTATGAAGAAAGTTAGACAATTTTCAGTATTTGGTTAGGTGAAGTTAAAAGTCAAAAGTCAAAAGTCAAAAGTCAAAAGTCAAAAGTCAAAAGTCAAAAGTCAAAAGTCAAAAGTCAAAAGTCAAAAGTCAAAATGAAGACTATATGATACTTAGTATTTGTTCCATATTTTCTATTTCTTACCTACTACCTACTACCCACTACCTACTACCTTTTTTGCTACTTCCTATTTCCTATTTCCTATTTCCTACTTCCTAATAATCTAAGCCAAGGGAATATCTAGTTTAAGTTTTAGTGCTGGATTATTTTCCCAGCGATCAGCTACATGGGCGTAAATACAAGTGGTACGAGGATCGCGGTGTCCTAATAGATCTTGTACTTGGCGTAATTCTGCCCCAGAACGTAGAGCTAATGTACCAGCAGTATGTCTGAGACTATGAGCAGAAATAGTTCTCCCAGGCGTATGTTTCAGAGAAGCTTGCTTAAGATAGCGATCGACAATTAAACGAATACCGCGACGAGAAATTCTTTGACCTTGAGAATTATTGCCTATGGCGATAAATAAAGGTCTAGCTGGTTTTAGTACTTCTCCTTGAGTTTCTCTTAGATGTAAATAATTAACTAATAAATTCGCAAGATCGGGAGTCAGAGGCACAACGCGAATGCTTCTTTTTCCTTCGACTCTAATACCCAGATTTTGTCCCTGTCTCACCAAACTAGAAATATCTGCGCGGTGTAACTCTACAGTACGTGTACCTTCCAAAGCCATAATCGCCAACAAAGCTTTATCCCTAGCAGATTTTAGACTGCCATCATTAGGAATAACTCCTAAAAGAGTTTCTACTTCTACCTGTTCTAAATAAGTAATTTTGGCTGCTGGATCAGATTTTTCTCGTGGTGGTTTAACTCCCGCAGCAGGATTAATTGGGATTAAACCTTTTTCTACCGCAGCTTGATAAAAACGACGAACTACAGCTAATTTTAGAGCAATGGTTGCTGGTTTATATTGCTTTTGCTCAATCATCCAACGACGATATTTTTTAATGTCATCTTTCACAATCGTAACTGGATTTAATTGACGGCGATCGCACCAACTAAGAAACTGTTGTAACTGACGGGTGTAAGTTGTAAGAGTATCTCTAGAAGCATCTCCCGCACTCACATCTATATCAAGAAATTCAGCAAAAACTAAGAGTAAATTATTGGTAGTAACATTGCTAATTTGTAGCGGATTAGTAGCAGCTAGCATCAGGTTATTTTGCCTAAATTTGGCACAATCATAACACGTTTTATTTGAACTAGCTTATTTTCAAGGAATTGGTTTTATAGCTATTAGCTGTTAGCTTTTAGAGGATATCTGAAAAGTCAAAAATGATACTTATCGGGGCTTGAAATAAGATTATATCTTTGCTTTCTTTTCTAACTTCTCACCAATGTCCCTGATAGATCTTCTGCACTATATTTTAAACACCTACCCTGTGATTACTAGCTTGTTTTCTATAACATCTATAGATTTTATCTTTTTGATTATGCTAGCTGTCTCTGGATCGAGCTTTCTGACGCTTCTGCCTATTCTATGATCTGGAAGAAAAATAAAATTGATAAGTTTACTTTGATGAACGCTAAAGACTTCTTTATATTCATCGCCATCGTATTCTTGGTTTAATTTATATATGACTTTCTTTTTTTGTTTAATTATTCCATCTTCAACCCACAAATGGATACACACTTCATTTCGCCACATTTTTCTCATGAAGAAATATAAATTAAAATAAGTCTTACCAATCAAAGTATTATTTATTATTTCATAGTAACCAATCCGATCCCATCCTTTGTGTTTCTCTGTCTGTTGAGAGTAATCTTCTACTCTATGTATACTCAAATGATTAATATCTTTGGAAGTTAGCTTTAATATAGATTTTTGGTTGTTTTTTAAATCTCGCTTAAAGCTTCTAATACGTTTGGCTAGTTCATAGTAGTATTCAATATTAAGGTTTTCTAATTCTGGCGGTAATCCAGAATCACGATTTTTATCATCATTGAATCTAGAATGCAAACAAGAGAGCTTACGTAATAAATAAATACGTTGAATTTTTTTGTCATTTGATTATAGATCTTCTGCACTGTATTTTAAACACCTACCCTGTGATTACTAGCTTGTTTTCTATAACATCTATAGATTTTATTTTTTCGATTATGCTAGCTGTCTCTGGATCGAGATTACGAATGCTTATACCTGTTCTATGATACGGAAGAAAAATAAAATTGATAAGTTTACTTTGATGAACGCTAGAGACTTCTTTATATTCATCGCCATCATATTCTTGGTTTAATTTATATATGACTTTCTTTTTTTGTTTAATTATTCCATCTTCAACCCAAATATGGATACATACTTCATCTCGCCACATTTTTCTCGTTAAGAAGTATAAATTGTAGATTGTTTTACCAATTAATATATTATTTCTAATTTCATAATAACCAGTTTTACTCCAAGATTTGTGCTTTTCTGTTTGCTCTGAATAATATTTATACCTAAATATTCCTAAAAGATTAAGTTCTTCCGAAGATAATTTTAATGTGGCTTTTTGATTATTTTTTACTTCACGTTTAAAGCTTCTAATACGCTCAAAAACTTCATAGTATTTTTCCATACTAAGATTTTCTAGTTCTGGTGGTAATCCTGAATCGCGATTTTTGTTGTCATTAAATCTAAAAGAGAGTTCTTTGTCTAAAATGCGAACAAATACACTTAGATAATAAATAAATTTATTAAACTTTTTAGTCATTTGATTAATATTCCTTTGTGTCGAAGAATATCAAATTGTAACTCTAGTAATTTCGTTCAACTATATTTATTCAAAAGTAGTCATTGAAACTTTTCAGATATCCTCTTAGCTTTAAAATTTATTGTCTATTTCTTTCTTGTTTATTTAACAAATTGTCAGCAATTTGATACCAAATCTGGCGGTAGTTTTGATGTTCAGGTTTTTCTGTTAATTGTACTCCTTTTAATTCGGGATATTGTTGATGAAAAACATTATCTACCTTGTGATAAAATGCCCCAGCATCAAGTTCTAAAGCTTGAATTCGCTGATATATGTCCTGTTGTGAATTGTTCTCACTTTTACTAACTAAAGGATGCTGGTCACTTTTGTGAGAGTTCAAATTTGTTCTATCGATAATTACAGAAAAGCTAATCAAGCCTGGAATCAGAAGTACACCTGCGGTAATCATTCCCCATTGCCAGGGTTTAACCCTTTTAAAATCAACTTGAGTAGGGATATGAGTAACTTGCCGAGATAGAGTTACGGCTTTACTTCTTAGATGGGAAATACCATGATGTATTTGAGAAGTAAAATTACTAGGATAAGCAGAATCTTCCTTGTCTCCTGGTGCAACTATGAGAGTACGAATACGAGAAATAAAACTATTAACAATTGAATTATTTTCTTTGGTTAATACCTGACGTACCTTATCTGCGGACTGATAGCGATCGCAGGGTTTATATGCCAACATGGTATTTAAAACTTTACTTAAACCTGGACTAACCTTGGCATAGGACTCCCAATTCCACTTCCCTGCATGACTATCGTATAATTCATCTGGCTGTTTTCCAGTTAACAAAACTATTGCTGTTGCTGCTAAAGAATATAAATCACTACAGGGGAAAGCTTGACCATGACGGATTTGCTCATCGGGAGAATAGCCTTTTTTGCCGATTAAAGTAACTGATTGTCCTGTAGATTGAGAAACTGCATTGGCAGCAATTTTGACACAGCCAAAGTCGATTAACACGGTTTTGCCATCTAAGTCGCGATGAATCAAATTATCGGGGGAAATATCGCGATGAATTAATTCAGAAGCATGAATATAATCCAAAACAGGGAGTAATTCCCAAATCATATTGGTAACTTCCGCCTCGGTTAATCTGCCTTTTCTTTTTAGTAATTCCCAGTAACTTTCGCCTTCGATATATTCTTGGACTAAAAATAGCGATCGCCTGCAATCAATACGAGTTTGTAGTAAAGCCTCAAATTTTGGGATTTGTTTATGTTGAAGTTTGTAAAGTATCCCTGCTTCTCTTTCAAATAAATCTTCTGCCTTGTTTAATTCGCGATCGCTTTCTACTTGAGGCGCAAATTCTTTGAGAACACATAGTTCTCGATAGCGATGGGTATCTTCGGCTAGGTAAGCTCTACCAAAACCACCTTGACCGATCTGCTTGATAATTCGATAACGATTATTAAGGATAGTTCCATCCCGTAACATAGCAGAGGTTCTAGACATCAGCAGTTATTATTTTCCGAGAAAACAAGGCTATTTTAACAACGGTTTTTGAAAATCCACAATATAATTTCTGGAAATTATTACTCTTTAATTCAGACAGTAAGATTTTGTATCGTTAATTAAAATAAGGAAGAAGCTATAACTTACTACCTACTACCTAAAATTTATCTCATGGCTCAAGTTAGTCTTCAGGGAATTACTCGTCAATTTGGTAACGTGACGGCAATTGCCGATATTACTTTTAAGATTCCCGATCGCGCCTTTTGGGTATTAGTCGGCCCTTCAGGTTGTGGTAAATCGACTATACTAAGAACGATCGCTGGCTTGGAATCTATTACCAAGGGGGAATTATATATTGGTGAGCAATTGGTTAATCAGTTACCTGCACGCCAGAGAGATGTAGCGATGGTCTTTCAGAATTATGCTCTCTATCCTCACATGAGCGTGGCAGATAATTTGGCTTTTGGGTTAAAAATGCGTCGAGAAGAACCGAAAGCGATCGCCAGGAGAGTTCAAGAAGTAGCTCGCTCTCTTGATATTGAACATTTGCTCAAACGTAAACCCAAACAGTTATCGGGAGGACAACAACAAAGAGTCGCTTTAGGTAGAGCGATCGCCCGTCAACCGCAAGTATTTTTGTTAGACGAACCTTTATCTAACTTAGATGCGCAATTACGAGATGATACTAGGGCAGAATTAAAACAGTTACATCAACGGGTAGGCATCACGACAATTTATGTCACCCACGATCAGGTAGAAGCGATGACTTTAGCCGATCAGATCGTAGTTTTGGATGAGGGGAAAGTACAGCAAATTGGTAGCCCTCAAGCTATTTATGCACAGCCTGTAAATAGTATGGTAGCTGGCTTTTTGGGTAATCCACCAATGAATATTGTGCCTGTTACTTACGATCAAGGGCGGTTTATTCTGTTTGATAATCAAATACAATTAAACTCGACAATCATCGAAAGATTACAACCTAGTCAGAGACAAAAATTTGACCTGGGTATTCGCCCTGAAAATATTATTCTTGTGTCTGGAGAATCGCAATTAAATGATCATAAAGACTCGTTAATCTTAGAAGTGGCTTTGGTTGAACCATTGGGTAGAGAAACTTTAGTTAAAGCAACTGTTCCAGAATCTAATTTAGTACTTAATCTGTTAACAAATGCTCATTGGCAAGGACAAAGAGGCGATCGCCTGATGGTTCAATTTCCTTTGGAAAATTTATTTATTTTCGATCCTCAAAGTGGCAAGGCTATATAACCTATAACCTATAACCTATAACGATGATTTAGTTTAGAGTTAAAGTACAAAAATTATTTTTTGAAATTCTTTAAAATGAATAGTGAACACTCATTAATAGACAAGTGGCGTTCTTTAAACACAGTACAGCAGCAAGAAGTTTTAGATTTTATCGATTTCACTCTTCAAAAATCTTTGAGAGAAAAACAATCGCAATCGAATCAATCTCAGCAAAGAGCGCAAAGAGTCGAAGAGTGGATTAATTGGGCTTCTGCTAATATTAAAAATAGCCCAGGACTTCCTGATGAAGCTTTGGGTCGCGACAGTATTTATAACGAAAATTATTGAATTTAGGTAAGTTTCGTGACTAAATACTTACTTGATACAAATATTTTATTGAGAGCAAGTGATCCAGCTTCGTCTCGCTATTCTGATTCAGTCAATGCAGTAGCTAATTTAATTTTTCAAGGACATGAATGTGTGATTACAGCCCAGATTTTGATTGAATTTTGGGTAGTTGCTACACGTCCGATTGAAGTTAACGGGCTAGGATGGAGTGTCGAACAAACGGAGACTAAAATTAATCAACTTTTAAATCAATTTTTTTTAATCGAAGAAACAGGAGAAATTTTTGGCAATTGGTTACAATTAGTCACAACACATCAAATTAAAGGAAAAAGAACTCATGATGCACGACTGATGGCAGTTATGAAGACTCATCAGGTCACTCATATATTAACTTTTAATCCTAACGATTTTATCAAAACTAGGGAGTTTACAATTGTCCATCCTGATGAAATTGAACCAAGCACCTTAAGATAAAAAGCTTTTCTTAAATAAAATTAAAATGCGAATTTCAGTTGGCGGTTATGAATTTATTTTGGATGCTTTATTTGTCGCAAGCCATTTATTGATTTGATATAACTCAAGGATCATTTAGATAGAAATTTACAACAGACGTATATAGTAAACAAGTTAACAACTAACCGTAATTTTAAATATGCCTGTAAAAAATTCTTTGGATCTAGCTTTCGCTTCGGCACTAGAGCAAGCCCAACTAATCAAAGAGCGTCAAATTACGCCTTTAGAATTAACAGAATTATATTTAGAGCGAATTGAGCAATATAATCCCAGTTTAAATTGTTTTTATTATATAGCGAAAGAAAGCGCGATCGCTGATGCCCGAGAAAAAACTCAACAATTATCTCAAACTTTAGATACTAACTATCTTCCGCCTTTTTTTGGTGTTCCTATTGGAATTAAAGACCTGAAATCGGTAGCAAATATGCCGATTACCTATGGAATTGCTGCTTTAAAAGACCAAATAGCTAAATATGACGAAGGAGTAGTTACTAAAATCAAAGAGGCAGGATTTATTATTTTAGGCAAAACTGCCACCTCACAATTAGGTTCTTTTCCTTATACTGAACCTGAAGGCTTTGCACCTACTCGTAACCCTTGGAATCTCGACTATACCCCTGGTGGCTCTAGTGGTGGTTCGTCTGCTGCTGTGGCTGCGGGGTTATGTCCTATTGCCCTGGGCGGAGATGCGGGAGGATCGATTAGAGGCCCTGCTGCTTGTTGTGGTTTAGTAGGTATAAAACCCAGTCGCGGTCGAATTTCCTTTGCTCCCGTAGGCGATCGCTTGAGTGGAATAGCAACTCATGGTATTGTTACCCGTACCGTGGCTGATGCAGCAGCATTTTTGGATATTGCTTCTGGTTATGTAACAGGAGATCCCTATTGGTTAGACCAGCCAGAAATTCCTTTTTTAACCGCAGTTCAACAACAAGTCCCCCCTTTAACAATTGGTTTTGTTACTGCTTTGTTACCGTTAGGTGAACCTGCTCCAGAATGCCAACAGAGTATAGCTAAAATTGTGCAACATTTAGAATCTCTTGAACATACGCTTATTCCCCAGATTATTGATCTAAGTTCAATAATTGAACCATTTAAAACTGTTTGGGCAACAGCAGTAGCAGCTTCAGGCATTCCCCCAGAGGCATTAAGTCGGATGAATCAATGGGTGCTTACTCAATCTGGTACTGCGGGCGAATATTTACAAGCTGTAACTCAATTACAGTTATTTGCCAGACAGTTAGTTAGTTTATTTGCTCAAATTGATATTTTAGTCGCACCAACTTATATGCATCCAGCTATTAAAATTGGGGAGTGGGCAGATTTAAGTCCAGAAGATACTTTTCAACGTATTCTCAATTGGATTTTTCCCTGTCCAGCATTTAATGTTTCAGGACAGCCTGTAGTCAATATTCCCACAGGCTTTGATAGCAATCAAGTTCCCTTGGGAGTCCAATTAGTCGGCAAGCCAAATTCTGAGGCAACTGTTATTGCACTAGCAGCACAACTAGAACAAATTCTGTCTTGGAGACAACTTTATCCTCAACAGTTTGGTTAGTGAGGAGTTAATAAAACGATGAAAGATGAATTATGAGGGATGAGTAATAAGAAATAATAGGTAGTAGGGAAATAAGTAATGACTAATGACTAATGACCAATCAGTTGAGCCACGATTATTCTTTTAACTATACTTTTATTGGCAATCGCCAGAAACCTGTAATTGTATTTCTTCATGGTTTTTTGGGGAATAGTCAAGATTTTTTGGCAGTAATTGACTTGATTTCACCAGAATTTTGTTGCCTGGTTTTGGATTTACCTGGTCATGGTCAAACAGAAGTTAAGCAAGATCTTAATTATCATTTGCCTAACTTAGCTCAAGCATTAATCGCCTTACTGAAGCAATTAAATATTCAGCAATGTTTTTTAGTAGGTTATTCTCTGGGAGGCAGAATTGCTTTATATTTAACTATTTATTTTCCTCAGTATTTTCTGGGAGTGGTTTTAGAATCTGCTTCTCCAGGCTTAAAAACTCAACCAGAGCGCGATCGCCGTATCCAACAGGATTTACAATTAATAAAGCAATTAGAATCTCAAGATTTGGCTGATTTTTTGCAGCAATGGTATAGTCAGCCTTTATTTTCTTCCTTTGCTCAACATCCCAATTTTCAGCAGGCACTTATCAGAAGATTAAATAATGATCCTGTCAAACTATCTAAATCCTTACGCTACCTGGGATTAGGAATACAACCTTCTTTGTGGTCACAACTGAAAAGCTTTCAAATTCCTCTCTTGCTTGTAGTTGGTGAGTTAGACAGCAAATTTGTGGCTATTAATCGAGAAATTGCTAGTTTGTGTCCGCAAGCGAATCTCAAGATCGTCAAAAATAGTGGACATAACGTTCATTTTGAGCAACTTTTGGAGTTTTCCAAACTGCTTGAGCATTTTTTGAGAGTTGTTCTTGATAAGTAGTTAATTATTAGTTTTTTACTTTGGCAAATAGTCAGGATTGTCACCGAATTTATTGTTTAAATAACTTAAAAAAGTTAAAATTTCAGTAATTATACATAAATCCAATTGTAATAACTATATCAAACACAGCTAAATTGGCTGGTTTTGGATTTTTTATTGAGCAAAATAATTTGCCGAACTGTTTAGTTTCAAACTCTTAATACAAAAATACTATTAATTTTATGTCTATTCAACCATCAGTACCATTGTCAAATATTGGGTCAAATGGTAAAAACTCCAACATTCTGCCAACGGCAATCATCAAAAAATTACGCAATTGCAATAATCATGAATCAGATATACTTCAAACTAGTGTAGAAATTGTCTATCAAGCTCTAGAATGCGATCGCGTTGTAGTTTATAGTCTACAGTCAGAATTACTCTACAAAATTGTGGCTGAAGCTGTCACCCCAGGCTTTGCTCAAGTTTTGGGTAAAACAATTAAAGATGGCTGTTTTGATGAAAAATACTTCGAGCTATATCAGAAAGGCAGAGTTCGAGCAATTACGAATATTCGAGAAGCAGGAATGACTCCCTGTTATGTAGAAAAGCTAGAAAAACTGGATGTTAAATCTAATCTAGTTGTACCTTTAATTCGCTTTGACAATTCTCTGTATGGGCTATTGGTCATGCATCAATGTTCCAAAATTCGTCAATGGAAACAGCCAGAAGTAGAATTTGTACTACAGATGGCAGATTGGACAATAGAACGATTGTTTGAGTCTAAAAAATACCTAAAATTAGAAAATCGCCTACAAAACCAAGAAAAAGCCCAGCAAATGATTATGGGCATCACTCAAGAAATTCACGGCGCGATAACTTTTGAGAAAGTATTGCAGTTAGGAGTAGACAAGGCACAAGCATTATTAAACTGCGATCGCGTGGTAGCTTATGGCTTACAAACTCAAAGTATGGGAGAAATTGTCGCTGAAGCCACTATTCCCGCCTTAGCTTCGATTTTAGGCAGAGTTATTGTAGATCCTTGTTTTGAATACCGCTATGTCGATCAATATCAGCAGGGAAGAGTACGGGCAACTTCTAATATCTATAAAGCGGGGATGACTCCTTGTTATACAGATATGTTAGCCAAAATTGGGGTTAAATCAAATTTAGTTGCACCCATCAATTGGGATAACGGCAAAATCTATGGTTTATTGGTAGCTCATCAATGCTTTAGTTATAAAGAGTGGGAAACAGAAGAAATTGAGTATTTTAGACAAATTGCTTTTAATGTAGGTTTATCCCTCTCTAAAGCAAAATTAAAAGAGCAGTCTCATAGTATTCAAACTGGATTTACTCAACTAAATAAAATTAACGAAAATCTCGCTTTAGCAAAATCAAAAATACAGCGACTAAAGCAATCAAGTCAAAATACAAATCAGATTTTTAGCGAGATTGTCAATCTGAATAAATTATTATTGCGAGAAATTAATTTAATTAACCAAAATAGCGCGCCACAAACCCAAAAAGACACCAAGCTAATTCAAATTATGCTTAAAAAACTAGTGGTAACTACTTCCAAGCTTAAACAATACATGAATGCTAGTGATAATAGTAAAAACGAAGTAGACCTTCTTTTAGGTGAAACAATCAGCGACATTAGCGAAAACAAAGCTGATCGTAATTAGTTTTTCTAGCAATTCTAAAGAATATTTAAAAGTCATATAACGAAATCTTCACTATTATCTGTAAGGGTTAAATACAATACTTGTTGTTAGTGATGCGTTGAGTCCTGCGGACTTGCTCTGCAAACGTGCTGGCGTAGCTGATCGCTAAATTGGAATATTATTCTAAGATATTTCAGTTTGGATTCTAACGCATATTTATTAGGGCTAAATCATACTCATGTAAAAAGTTGGTATGATCTCAAATTTTGTAAAGTTACTAGATCCATGAAACCTGAAGTATCTGTTATCGTACCTGCCTATAATAGTGAAGATTATCTTCCTAAAGCTTTAGAATCTGTTTTTAATCAAACCTATAACAATTTAAAAGTAATTTTGATCGATGATGCTTCTAGTGATTCTACAGTCAAGATTGCTACTAGTTTTAGTGATAAACGTCTTAAAATAATTAAAAATCAGCAAAATAAGGGTGTAAGCTATAGTCGTAACTGTGGTATTCAGCAAGCACAAGGAAATTGGATCGCCTTATTAGATTCCGATGATTGGTATGCACCTGAGCGATTAGAAAAACTATTATCGATCGCCCAGCAGCGTCGTGCAGATTTAATTGCAGATGATTTATGGTTAGTTAGTATTGATCAATCACAGCCTTGGAGTACTTTACTGACGGAAAACGAACAAGCAATATCCTCAGTGGAATTAATTGATGCTGTTGAATTTGCACACAGCGATCGCCCATCACCTCTTAATAGTAAACGCAACTGGAGTTTGGGTTATACTAAACCGCTAATTAAACAGGAATTTTTACAAAAAAATAACATTCAATATGATGAAACTGTCAAAGTAGGGGAAGATTTTATTCTCTATTTAGAATGTTTAAGACAACAGGCACGTTTTTATATAGTTCCTCAAGCTTATTACTATTATCAAACTCGTACTGTTTCTCTTTCTACTAGAAAGCCTACAGATTACTTATCTCATTCTTGTAAAATTACTCAAGTTTTTATTAATCAAGAACTTAAAGTTCAGACAAACCCTAAACTAATTGAAGTTCTCGCTCACAATTTAATTGTTTTTAAGAAAAGACTTGCTTACTATCGCCTTGTGGAGCATATTAAAAATAAAAGATTACTAAAAATTTATCAACAAATTATTATTCATCCTTATGTTTTAAGATATTTGGCTAATAAATTAACTAAAAAAATTAAATCTGTTATAAAAGAGAAAATTATTCTAAATAATATAAACTAAAATGAGATATCGTAGATGCCGACCTGATAAGCGAATTTATCGTAATTTAGCTTTGGGAATTATTGCTTTTTTACTTGTAGCTTCAGTTTTACCTGTTAATTGAACATTAAACATTGAACATTAAACATTGAACATTGAATACCGTTGATAAATGATAAATGGGGTGACTCCATCTCAACTATTGATTTAAGTGCGTAACAGCTTAGGGTGGACAATGTTTAAGTTTAAATTGATCCTATGTTTCAAAAAAACTTTTGCCCACCTTACTAAAAGTAATTAAACACGGCTTAGATAAACATTTAAATCTTCAATTAGCTGGGTAAGTTCCGCTTCACTAGTCAAACGAATGCGATCGTCTCTGAGGGTGATTAAAATCTTAGCAGCAAAAGGACTGGGATAAATATTAGGATTACAGTAAATTTCAAAGAATACCTCACCTGTATAACGATATTCCATGGGTTTTTGAGGAACTGGACGATTACCACTACCAGGAGTCATACTAGCAGCAGTTTTAAGACTTTGCATTAAAGTAGATATTTCTGCCTGTAGTTGTTTAGCTGCTTCGGGAGAAAAATTAAAAGTGACTGAACCTTGAAGTAAATTGAGAGTTAATTGAGTCATATTTGAGAATTTAATTTAAATTAACAACTGTGATTTAATGCAAAAAGCTTTTATTAAATCCTAAATTTCAATCTACCAAAAGGAGTTGATTTAATGGTTTTTTTCTCAGAAAATATTGCAATAAGTTACGTTTTTTCTAATAACTCAATATAGCAATAAGCACTCTTCTATTCAAGAGTGTGACTATTTTTCAGATTATGATTATAAAACAAGCATCTGATTAATTTTTCTTTTTTAATAATGCAAGACAATCGCTCACAAGTTCGCCGAGTTCTTTGGTTAACTTTGCTATTAAATTTGTTTGTTATGGCACTAAAGTTTGCTTTAGGTATAGCTACTGGTTCTTTGAGTTTACAAGCAGATGCCTTACATAGTGTTACCGATAGTGTTAATAATATTCTGGGTTTAATTACCAATCGCTTTTCTTCTCCCAATCCCGATCGCGAACATCCTTATGGACATCAAAAATTTGAGGCAGTAGGAGCATTAGGAATTGCTGCTTTTCTTGGTATTGCTTGTTTTGAAATTCTACGGGGAGCAGTAGAGAAAATTTTTTTCGCGACAGAAAACGTAACAATTAAAATATCTTCGGCGGAATTATGGTTACTCTTGGTTGTCTTGGGGATTAATATTTTTGTGGCTTTTTATGAACGTCATGTAGGCAGAAAAGTTAAGAGTCCGATCTTGATTGCTGATGCTAAACATACTATGAGTGATATTTGGGTGACAATTATCGTCATTGCTGGCTTAGTAGGAGTCTGGCAGGCAGAAAACCTGAATATCCCTCAACTATTATGGCTCGATGTAGTTTTAGCTTTCCCCGTTGCTTTGCTTGTATTTTATAGTGGTTGGGAAGTAATCAGCGAAAATTTACCCTGGCTGGTAGATCAAATGGCGATCGCTCCTGAAGCTATTCATGATGTGGTGATGGAAGTTCCAGGAGTAGTTAACTGTCATGATATTGCTTCTCGCGGAATTTTGGGAAGACAAGTTTTTATTGAGATGCATTTAATTGTCGATACTGATGATATTTTTGTTGCCCATCAAATTACCGAACAAATAGAAACGCGCTTAGAAAAAAACTTTGGTACAGTGCGAGTTTTAATTCACGTTGAACCACCAGAATATGAACGTGAAGATATTAGTTTTGGTAGTACTGAACCATTGAACCTCCCAACGTCAGAGACGCGGGATTCCCATATAGACTCTTAACTAGGCTATGGAGTGCCAATTGGTACATTATGACAATTGGGAGTAGTTATAACTGAATTATTAACTACATTAGGGGCTTGAGCAGAAAGAATTACAGTTCCTTGCGCATCTCGATACCAACCACGGGCTGGAGAGGGGAATTTTGAAGTATTATTAATCGCAGAATTTGATGGTTGTCTAATTTCAGAACGAGGGGCATCAAAATTAATCAAAGATTCGCTGTTTAAAGTTCCTTGAGGACTTGCTGGTAATCCGCCTCTACCTGTAATTGTCAATTCACTCGAATTAGCTTGGTTTGTTGCTGGACAACTTACTGCTACTATTTCTTGTGGTTGACTTGGTTGTTGAGGCACATTTAGTATCTCTAACTCAGTATTGGGTTCTAAAGTTTCAATATTTACTACTCCATCAACCCCTAATCTAGAACTAGCAGTAATTTGACATTCTGTGCAGATATAATATATCCCTTTGGTATCAATTTGAATACTACCACCTACACCTTGATTGGCGTTGGCAGTAATTTGACTACTATCCAAAGCTACTAAATTATTAGCATCAATACTAATATTGCCACCATTGCCATCTCCTCCTGCTGTAGCAGTCGTAGTACTGTTACCCTGTAAAAAAACATTATCCGCTAAAAGTGTAATATTACCTCCTACACCAGATTCAGTCGCAGCCGATAAGTTACCTTGATTCTCCAGCAAAATTGAATTGGCATCAATTTGGAGTCTTCCCGCATTTCCTAAACCTTCATTGACCACCGAAACTTCTGCGCCATCTGTAATGTTGAAGACTTCAGTGGCAATATTAACGCTGCCTGCATCACCAGTGGGTATAGAAGGTAAGCGAAAAAGTTGTCGGCTAATTTCATCTTCGATATTCACACCCGAACTAATTAAACTAGGGGTATTAGTACCTGGAATTTGCCCACTAATCTCAATTCCCTCAGAAGCTTGGATATTAACATTGCCTGCCGAGCCTGTTGCAGCAGCAGAAGAATCAATTCTACCTCCATCTCTGACGACTAATTTAGCTGTGTCAATAGTTAAATTACCAGCGTTTCCTGCTCCCAAACTAGAAGCACCTAAAAGGCTAGCTACCGACTGATTGGGCTCTGCTCCTATAACTTCAATTAACTCTGTTGCTTTGACATTAACATTGCCTCCTAAACCAGTTCCAAAAGTTCCTGCTCCTATCCTACTGCCATCCAGAATCGTTAATTTTGCCGTTGATAGGTTTAAATTACCTGCATTGCCATTACCGAAGGATGAGGTGCTGATAAAACTAAGTTTAGTTGGATTGGCTGTCGAAAATCCTTGTATTTTTATGTTTTCAGTAGCATTAATTGTGATGTTACCACCTGCTCTATCTGTAAAAGTGTCAGTGGAGATATTAGCTCCTTCTTGGATCAATAATTCTTTGGTTGTAATATCAATCCCTCCTCCTTGAGTATCTGCCGAGTTTTGAGCGGATTTTGGGCTGGAATTATTATTAAAGCTTAAGTTTTCGGCAAAGCTTCCTCCATTACCTGAAAATGGATTAGGTGCGCTACCTATTTCTGAAGTAATACCACTTTCATTATTAAGAAATATAGAATCAGCATCAATTTTGATACTACCAGAATTACCTAATCCATCGTTGCGAGTAGTTATTAAACCACCCTCAGTAATATTCAACCGTGGAGTATTAATTTTCACTACTCCAGCGTTGCCACTGGGTATAGGAGGCAATTGTAATAGCTGTTGTAAAGTTGGATCAAAGATAGTTGCAGACGAGGCTATTAAACTTGGATTAAGAGAATTAACTACTTTATCGCTTACCTGCACAAAATCGGTGGCATTAATAGTAATACTACCTGCATTACCTGTGGCAGCAGTTGAAGCATCTACCCTGCCTCCTTGTAATAAAGTTAAAGTTGCAGTATCAATAGTTAGATTGCCAGCATTTCCTGCACCGAGAGTCGAAGCTGTCAAAGCACTGGGTGCAAAAACAATCGGTTCAATCCCTACTAGTTCTATCGTCTTCGCAGTAATCTTAATATCCCCACCATTACCAGTATTAAAAGCGGTGGCTGCGATTGTTCCTCCTGTTTGAGCATTTAAAAAATTAGTCGTAATATTATTATCTCCGCCATTTCCTGCTCCGAAACTAGCTGCCACTATGGAACTAGTAACGCCAGGATTAATAGTACTAGAGCCTATTACTTCTACTTTGTCGATCACATTAATGGTAATATTACCCCCTGTTGCTGTACTTGGAGATAAAGTTTTGGCAACTATTGTTGCTCCTTGATTTACACTTAATTGCCTAGTAGTAACTTGAATATCTCCGCCTTTCCCTATTCCCAAGGTTTCGTTGGTAAGACTGCTACGAATTGTGCCATTGTTATTTGTTCCACTGATTGTGACCGCTTCAGCAGCATTAACATTAATTTCTCCCCCTTCTTGTCCTGCTCTGTTTTGTACTAACAACAGCGAACCATCATTTAAATTAACTTGTTTTCCCTGTACTTGAATTGAACCACCAGGAATTGATTCTGTCCCTGTTGCGTCTGCTAAAGATTGCGATCGCAATTCTATATTTTCTAAACTATTTATATTTTCATAGCCTAAACTGAGATTATTATCACTGAAATTAAGATTAACTATCCCTGCTGCTACACTACCTAGTTCTACCTTGCCTCCTGGTGCTGCAACTGTTCCACCGTTCAGACTTATTTCTCCGCCTACCAAAGCTAAAGTTTGACCAGGTTTAACTCTTATTCCTGATTGTTCACCAAAAATGATTCCTGAAAATAGTGGGTCTGCAACACTTAAATTATGTCCTGTACCTGTTACATTTATTTTCCCAGGGTTTTGTCCTACCTGTAAACCTAAAGGCACACTGATGGTTAATAGAGGATTTGTTTGAGTATCTTTGGCACTAAATACTGTGCCGTCGGCAAAAATAACACTCTCTGCGGTACTACCTAAAAATGAACCACCGATATCTAGACTGGCATTACTACCAAAATTAATGCCGTTAGGATTGATTAAAATTAAGTTCGCGTTGCCATTCGCTCTAATTAAACCATCAATATTAGAAATGTTTACTCCCGTAACTCGGCTAATTATATTTTTAATTGCTAAGTTGTTATTAAAAAAAGCTGTATTTCCTGTTTCTAGAGAAAAGTTTTGGAAACTGTGGAATAAATTTTCATTGGCTTCTGTTCCTCCTGTGATTTCTGTAACGTTATTAACTGTATTAACTTGTGTGTTTACAGTTTGATCAGGACTTATTTGAGCTTTTACGGGATTGTTGTTTAACAAATACCAAATTGTTAGGCTACTTGAAAATCTAATTGCCTTGATGATTATTGATATTGTAAACTTCTGTTTGTAATTTTGTTTATTAAGTAAATTCACTTTAATTTTGATTTAGTTTAATAAAACTAATTTAGGTTGTTCATAATTTATTTCGATCAGTATTTTTATATTAAATGTGCTGTATGTGATCATATAGAAACAATGTTTTAACAATTTCATGTTATTTTTTGTTTGTTTAGTTTCTAGAAAAATCAATTACTTTTTGTATTTTGAAATCTAATAACCATAGCCAGTCAAATGATCTTGCTGTTCAAGGTCTTAGTTCTATTGATTTTAAGTTTCATTTATTATTTTTATTCGCTTGGATTACTTTAGGTTTACTGCTGCGTTTTACTAATTTAGATTTAAAACCTGCTTCTTCTATTGAAATTTCTACTATTGGTTTTAGTTTGGGGCATGGTTTTACTGCCGTTCCTTTAAATCAGGTACTTACTATTGATACTTTATTATCACCTTTGCATTTTGATGCTTCTATTGGCTATGCAGATGTGTGGGAAAAACTTAGACAAGAAAGTACTCATCCACCCCTTTATTTTTGGCTTACTCATTGGTGGATTACATTATGGACGACTGATGGTGCATTAGTATCACTTTCGGTGGCGCGATCGCTTAGTGCTATTTTTGGTGTTTTGGCTATTCCAGCAATTTTTGGATTGGCTTGTTTGGCTTTTTCTTCTTGGAGAGTGGCGCATTTATCAGCAATTTTAATGGCTATTTCTCCTTATGGTATTTATCTTGCTCAGGAAGCTCGTCACTATACTTTAACTGTTTTATGGGTTATAGCTTCTTTAGCTTGTTTTGTTAGGGTTGTTCAATTGATTGAGAAGAAGGCTTTATTACCAAAGTGGTTGCTTTTGCTTTGGATTATTATTAATGCTTTGGGATTTGCTACCCATTATTTTTTTGCTTTAGCTTTAGGTGCAGAAGTATTTGCTTTACTTGGTTGTTGGTTTTTTTATCGTTTTGATTTAAGGTATTGGCGCGGTTTATTTTTAGTAGCTATTGGTACTGGAGTTAGTTATTTAGCTTGGCTGCCTGTAGTTATGGGTATTTCTAGTAATGAATTAACTGATTGGATTAAAACTAGCTTTGAACTAGGTGAACTTTTTCAGCCTTTGCTGCGTTTGTTTGCTTGGATGATTACTATGGTTATGCTTTTGCCTTTTGAGGGTGTATCTTTGGCTGTAGCTATTATTTCTGGTTTAGTGCTTTTAGTTATTTTAATTTGGTTGATTCCAATTTTAATTCGAGGCTGGCGATCGCAATTTTTGAATTTGATTAGTCGTTTGTCTATGGTGCTTTTTACTAGTTATTTTCTTGGTTCTGTAATTCTTATTCTTTTAGTTATTTACGGGGTAGGTAAAGATATGTCTTTAGCTGCTCGTTATCATTTTCTTTATTTTCCTGTTTTACTTCTTCTTGTTGCTGCTTCTTTGGCTGCTGTTTTTCAAGATAAGTTTGGTTTTTATAATGAATTTTCTATTGCCAAGATTGTATATTCTATTTCTGTTAATCGTTTAGTTGTCCTTTTTTTGCTTATTGGTTTATTAGGTTCTATTACTGTTGTTACTAATTTAGGATTTCAAAAGTCACGGCATTCAGATCGTCTTGCTGCTTATGTTCAAGAGAATTTGTTAGCTGTTACTAAAAATACTCCTGTTTTAACTGCTATGACTTATCAAACTCATTCTGAATTACGAGAATTAATTGGTTTAGCTCTTTCTTTTGAGCGAATGAATTTTATAGATTCTAATTTGTATTTTCTCTTATTAAAGTCGGATATTAAATCTTTTGGTTTATCTCGTTCTTTTGATTTAGTTGCAGTTAATTTAGATCTTGATCAAGAACAGTTAGCTCAGTTAGGTTGTGTTTGGGATTCTAATTTAAATTTACCTAATAGTGGTTATGATGATAGTTTCTATCATTGTCGTTTGTAACTTTGCTTTTTAATCAACTATCCCTTTATTGCCTTTGCCGAAAGACTTCATAAAGAGCGATCGCTGTTGCCACAGAAGCATTAAGACTGGGAGTTTTACCCACTAAAGGAATTGCTACTAATTGATCACAATTTTTTGCGGTTAATTGACTCAAACCTTTACCTTCTGAGCCTATTACTAAAGCTACCGCCCCACTAAAATTAGTTTTGTGTAAGAGGGTATCAGTATCCGTAGTCGTACCATAAATCCAAAAACCTGCTTCTTTAACTTTAGTAATCGCTTGGTTGAGATTAACGACTCTGGCGATCGCTAAATTTTCTAATCCCCCCGCAGCTACTTTCATGACTGTCGAGGTAATGCCTACTGCTCTTCTTTGAGGGATAATCAAGCCTTGAACACCTAAAGCTTCAGCAGTACGAATAATTGCCCCCAAATTATGAGGATCTTCGATCCCATCAGCGATGACAATTACAGGATTGGTAGTTTGTTTAGCATGAGCAAGCAGATCTTCCAACTCCCAATAAGAATAAGGGGCAACTTGGGCTGCAATCCCCTGATGATTTGCTCCTTGGGTTAATTGAGATAGACGACGAGAATCTACTTCATCAATAATCGTGCCGTTAGCTTTAGCGTCTTTAATTAAAGGATAAAACTGCCCATGAGCTAATAATTTATCTGTAACCCAAATCCGATTAATTTGGCGATCGCTTTTTAAGGCAGCTAATACCGCATGACGACCATAAGTAAGATCTAAATCCTCTTTAGGTTGATCAAGATCAGCCATAGGACGATCAGCAGGTTGATGGCGAGATGGAATTTTTTTCTGCTGCTTGACAAAAACTTTAGGTTTAGATTTCATCAAAATTAAATTTATTTAAACTAAAAATCAAAAACTAATCACTAATCACATCAAAATTCAACTTAGAAAACAACTCTTGTAAACGCTGCGGATTAGTTAAATAAAGATAGCCAATTAATGCTTCTAAACCAGTTGCCTTTTGGTATGTTTGACGAGCTAAACGGCGAGGCTTAGTAACACAAGCATTACGTCCACGGCGTAAAATTTCTTTTTCTGAGTCAGTGAGTTCGGGGAGAAGAATTGCTAAATGAACCGCCTGACTTTCGGCTCTTACTTGGGTCACAACTTGACTATGATAGTCAGTCATACGTTTCGGAGGCATTAAGAACTGAGTACGAACATAGAGTTCAAACACAGCATCTCCTATATATGCTAGAGCGATCGGCGACAGTCTTTCAATTTGGCTTAATTGAATTGCTGTGGTCGAATTTAACATAGCTTCGAGGTTGACCCAAGATTGAGCCGTGTCGATTGGCGCATGATTGTTTTTATCTGGCTCTGGTGAATTCACATCCAAATGGGACGTTATTATTTTATGTTTTCTAGTGCTACTTCTACGGAAGGCTGAAGAGAAAGAAATTTCTCTAAACGAACTAGTTTTACAGTTTGTGTGACTCGTGCATTAGTAACAACCTGTAGGCTGCCACCGACGGTTTGAGCCTTTTTAACAAGTTGCACCAAAGCTCCCAACCCAGAACTATCGATAAAATCAATTTGTGCTAGAACCAAAACTAGGTTTTTTGGCCCTTCGTCTATACAACTACCGATGACTTTACGAAATGCTGGTTCAGAAAAGGCATCTAGTAATCCAGTAAGACGAAATATTTGATAATTTTCCCTGACTTCGCGGGTGCCTCTTAAGCTTACAGTCAGGTTTAGCTGCTCAGGAATAACCCCCTCCTCAACTTGAACCTTAATTCCACTAACAATAAGCATTATGCCGAAAAACGGTACGCTACTGTTAACTTTGTCAATGGTAAAGTATAGCCCATTTTTACTGGTAATGTTACTTTTGCTAGTAAATATAATCGGTTCATGGGTTTTCCAGCAGTTAACATCAGCATAAAACTTTAAATTAATTAAAATTCCTACAAAAAACCCTGCTTGTTATTAATGTACTAAGCAGGGTTGCAGAGCAAGAGGAATTACTGTAAACAATTACGTATAGTGATTCAAATAATGAACTGCTTTTTAATTAACCAAATGTTACTGCTTCAATCTCCTGAAAACATTGGTATAAATACGGAAGTTGATTTAGTGCTAAGTTTTTTTGTAGTTGTTTACACGTAACACTTTTTTGTCACGCACCCCCGAATTGAATTCGGGGGCTTGCCAAAGCCGAAAGCCAATCGGTAAAGGCAATTAAAACAGTGTCTAGAGTAGGGTAAAACCCAAGCTGAATTAACTGGGCATGGCAGTCCAAAATACGATACAGAT
>JBOFLX010000110.1:0-2958 GCA_051658085.1 Waterburya sp. | reverse complement strand
GCTTCGGCTTTTGAGCCTCCAGCCTCGACAAACTCCACCACTCGCTTTCGCCAATCTACACTATAAGTCATCTAACTTGATCGATTTCTCAGTTAGCTTATATTATTTCATATGTTTCCTATTTAGAATGACTATAAATCCCAAAAACTTATCTATTTGGACTATCGGTCTTTTGTATGCTCATCTTTGTGAGTGGGCATATGATATTTACGATCAAACAGAGCATCCATCTTTGGAAGGCTATAGTCCCAGAGAAGCCTTTGCTAATGGGATCAAGCAGTATGGCAATCGAGATATTCGGCGGATTCCCTACGATGAGAATTTTAAGCTTTTAACTTTACCAACTACTAATAGGGGCAAGGCAAAAGTAAATACTACAGGAGTAATAATTGATTACAAGCACTACTGGCATAGTGCTTTGCGTGATCCAGAAATACAAGGTACTTTAGTTGATGTAAGATACGACCCCTTTAATGCAGGCAAAGCTTACGCTTATATTCGAGGTCAATGGCTAGAATGTATTAGCGAACATTATGTTCTTTTCCAAGGTCGTTCGGAAAAAGAAATTCAACTGGCTTCGGAAGAGTTGAAAAAAAGGAAAAAAGCTCATGGTAGCAATTACAAAATTAGAGCCAAACAATTGGGAAATTTTTTAGCAAAGGCTCAAACAGAAGAAATTTTTCTCAAACAACGATTACGGGATGAACAAGGGAAAGAAGTTTTTCAAGTAATAGAAGGCGGTCTTCCTAATGTTACTCCTTATAATTTTTCTGAATTAACATCGACCGAAGAAATCGAGTCAAAGGCAAAACCTGAAACTTTAAGTGTGGTTAAACCTCAGCAAAACGTCAGCAAAAAACCGATACAACTCAAAAAATTTAAAGGTTATTGATTATGTCTAAAGATGCAGCCAGAGATTTTCCTGTAGAATTGCTTAATGCTTCAAAAAAGGAAAGGCTCGATTATTACGACAACTATACAATGGCTCATCCTTTTTTAGATAGAGCGTTTGAAAACCTTAAACCCTTAGTTCGTCATTGTGGAGAAACTAGATTAATTTTTATTGTGGGCCCTACGGGCGTGGGGAAAACTAAATTAAAAAAGTTAACTGAAAAATGGATTATTGATGAATTATGGGATTCTGTTAAGATCAATCCAGGTCATATTGCTGTAGCTAGCGTTGAAGCAGTATTGCAAAAATCTGGTTTATTTAATGCTAAAGATCATCTTAAACGCTGTCTGTATGCTCTTCACGAGCCAGAAGTGTTTATTAAGAACAAAATTAACTATGGAGTTGAGGGTGTTTACCGCACTGAAGAAGGAAGCCTAGCAATTAAATCTAGAATTCTTGAAACCGACTTAGGATGGGCTTTGGAACAAGCACTTAAACATCGTCATCCACAAATCTTTTTTATTGATGAAGCTCACCATATGCTTGCTGTAGCTAGTGGACGTAAACTTACAGAAGTACCAGAAGCCATAAAGTCTCTAGCTAACCGTACAGAGGTTTTACACGGATTATTAGGTACATACGAAATGCTAACACTTCATGATATCGGTGATCAATTAAGTAGAAGAAGCATTTACATTCATTTACCTCGTTATGATGCAAAATTTACTGAGGATAGAGAAAACTGGCAAAGCATAATCTGGAACTTCCAATGTCAAATTCCGATTGAACAAGAACCAGATTTTTTGTCTGAATGGGAATACCTTTATACGAGAAGCTTGGGTTGCGTGGGAATACTTAAAAATTGGACAAGAAATGCTTTTGCCGATGCGATGGAAGAAGAAGCTAAAACGGTTACTCTTAAGCATTTAGAACAACGGGCATTATCGGTTGGTCAATGTAACAACATTCTTAAAAAAATCAGAGAAGGTGAAGAACGATACGAAAATATTGAAGGAGATTATCAGCAACTTCACAAAGCCCTTGGGTTAGGTTTTGAGCCGATTTCTCGCGCCAAGCAATTATCTAAATCGCAATTAAACAATTCAGATCAAAAGACTAATCAGCAATCCAGAAAAGCTAAAAATGTTGGTTTACGGAGAGCTAAACGAGATTCAGTGGGAACTGAGAAAAATGCAGGATAATCAAAATCAATTTAAAAAATATACTTCCCTGCAACTAATACCAGCAAACGATAATCAACCAAGTAAACTATATTCAGTTGCTCCTATAAATATTGGTAGACCTTTAGTCGAAAGTCTTACCAGCTATATTTCTCGATTAGCACTAGCTCATTGTGTTTATCCTGGAATTTTGATGGAAAGAATAATTAAACAAGTTATTGATAAAAAACATAGTAGTGCCGATTTGCATAACCTTTATGGTTTTACTAGTGCCATTAATGGCACTGGTGTGATGGGATCGGATATTGTTAGTGGATTAGAAAAACTGACACTTCAAAAACAGCTTGCTTTACTCACCCTGGCAAATTTATCAGAGTTAATTCCTTCAAGGAAATTATTTAACGAGCATCGAAAGTGGTGTCCTCAATGCTTTGAAAATTGGAAAGTGCAAAATGAAGAATTATATGAGCCTTTACTGTGGAAGATACAAGCCGTAGAAATATGTTCGATTCACAATTCCGCTCTTCAGGAAAAATGTCTTTTTTGCAATCGCCATAATTATCATCTTGCTTGGAAAACGCGTCCTGGATATTGTTCTCAATGCGATCGCTGGCTTGGAACAGTAGATAAACATAAAACCCTCTTGCACGATAAAGAATTGAATTGGTATTTATGGATAAATAAGAATTTAGGTGAGCTATTATCAAAAAACTCAGTTGAAGATTTTTCTTGGTCTAAAAAGACTATAAGTAGACAGGGGTTAAAAAGTTCAGGTATGTAAAGCTTTATGAAGTATCTAGTTTTGACGGAAATCTGAATCGCTCTGCAACATATTTACCAGCCTCTGCTCTGGCATCAATTCCATCTTAATATTCCATTGGAAGT
>JBOFLX010000109.1:0-49700 GCA_051658085.1 Waterburya sp. | reverse complement strand
TTTCGAGCTTATGCTATTGGTGGTAGAGTCACAATTAATTTAAATCTCTCAAATGGCTAATTTACCGCATCCTACAGCTATTTTTGGTCGCTTATTACCAATTTTCTTTAAATGTTAATAAGTGTGTGCGTTCGCCCTGTCAGTATTTAGATTACAATTGGCTTATTGAAAATAAAGAGAGTAAACTAGTAGGTTGGGTTGAGGAACGAAACCCAACGCTCAAATGTACATTGCTAGCGATCGCAGTTGCCGTAACGTGGCGATCAGACGTAGCATTTGTCATCAATTCAGTGAGATTTGGTGTAGCTTCTACAAAACAATCGGGAAAGGCATTTAGAATTTGTTGTTGGTAATATTGCTCTCGATCTGGTTTGAGTCTACCCTTGATAACCATGTTGCGAGTGGCATCTTCAAGTATTTTTTGAGATAAGATAATTTGATATAAATTTTGCTCTGCTGCTCTCAAAAGAGTATCGCACAAAGGCATCCCAAAAATGATGCAGGAATCAATAACTGCGACAATCATTTATTTTCGATCTCTGCCATGCAATGATCGATATACTCATCTTCATAAAAACCTTCAGATTGCAGAAATTCTGAAAAGCCATCGAGAGAACTTGGGTACTCTCTAGATAGAGATTTATTTTCTACTGTGTTTAAGGATTTTTTAATGAAGAGAAGCGTCTGAGCGAGTATTTCATCAGAAGCAACCTCAATTGCTGCTAGTAGTTCTTCTTTAATAGTTGACATTTTTAGTCCCAAGCGAGCGATCGCGATATTAATATTCTAGCATCGCGTCCCAAGCTCAAATGTACATTTCGTGTTGGGTTGCGCTACCGCTTAACCCAACCTACTGAACTGATTTGAATAAAACAATTATTTCAAACTTTAAATAATTAAAAATTAAGCCAAAAATAAGTGAATGAAATGGTAGTATTCCTGAAGCTTTATATTCAAACTCAACAATAATACTACCGTGTCAAAGTCTTTTTCTCTTCACATACTCCTTTTCATCTCACGTCGATTTGGTATCGCTTCTCTCTGTACTCTATGCTTTGTCTCCCTCTTCAGCGATATCTCCCTCGCTCAAGTTACCTCTGACGGTACAGTTAATACTCAGGTTAATCAAAACGGCAATGTGGCGGAAATAACGGGAGGAGAAACACGAGGCGGTAATTTGTTTCATAGTTTTCAAGATTTTTCAGTTAGTACTGGTAACGAAGCTGCTTTTTTAAATGCCAATGATATTGCTAATATCTTCTCTAGAGTTACAGGCGGTAATATATCCAACATCGACGGTTTGATTAGTGCTAACGGTAGTGCCAATTTATTCTTGATTAACCCTGCTGGAATTATTTTTGGGGAGAATGCCAGATTAGATGTCGGTGGTTCGTTTTATGGCAGTAGTGCTAGTAGTATTTTGTTTGAGGATGGGGAGTTTAGCGCGACTGATTTAGATAATCCGCCTATGTTAACGATTAATGCGCCGATTGGTTTAGGTTTTCGCGATCAAGATTTAACGCTGGCATAAATTCACCTGTTGGTTTAGATTTGATTTCACCTAATGCACAAGGAGGAGACGTTGTAATTAACACCACCGAATCAGTCACTCTTGATACCAGTTATATTAATAACGGTTCAGATGAAGACGGTAATGGAGGAGAATTAAGCATTACCACACCTAATCTCACTTTAACTAATGGTGCTGTAATTAATAACACTAAATCAGGAAAAGGTGGTGTACCTCCTACTCCAGAAGAGCCATTAACTTCTCAAAATCTCACCATCAATGGTGAAATAACTTCTGCATCCGCTATTCCCGAACCTATAAAAACCAGTCGAGGCAAAATTCAATTAGCCAGAGGGATTAAATTTACAGAGGATGGTCGGATAATTTTAACCGCCTATCGTACTAATAATGCAGGAGAAAGACTTCCAGCGGGGAGAATTAATTGTGGTCAAATATAGCAATATTAAACCTAGCTTGAAAATAGAAGTCAGAAGTCATAAACTGTTACGCATTTAAGTTACTGTTGAGAAAGGAGTCAGGTAGGGGAGCCGTAAGTTTGGCGACGTACAGAAGTCAGGAGTCAAGATAAGGGTTTCAAGCTGATTTTCTAATAGAATAGTATGCAATTTAAATGCACTTTAGCTTACCAAATCAAAAAATATTGGCGACAGATTAATATGTATCCGCGTATGGCATACGCCCTCAAACTTGATATAACACGCCAGTTGGTTTAATTAGCGATCGCCTGAGCCAATGAAACATAAGTCGGTATTGGGTTTCATGCTTCTACACAGTATTGAATCAGTATTTAGATTACAATTATGAGGCTTATTGAATTGAGTTGTTTAAAAGGGAGTAAGAAATCAATGACCAATACGCAAACCCGAAAAGCTGATCATCTGCGTATTTGTCTAGAAGACGACGTACAATTTCATCATCTGACTAATGGTTTAGAACAATATCGTTTTACCCACTCTTGCTTACCAGAATTAAACTTTAATGAAGTAGATTTAAATACTCAATTTCTAGGTAAGAAACTCAATGCGCCGATCTTAATTTCTTCAATGACAGGGGGAACAGAACAGGCAAAAATGATTAATTGCCGTCTGGCGATCGCAGCCCAAAAATATGGTTTGGCTATGGGAGTCGGTTCACAACGTATTGCTGTAGAGAATCCTGATGTTGCTCATACTTTTGCCGTGCGTTCTTTTGCCCCCGATGCTTTGTTATTTGCTAATTTGGGAGCAGTACAGCTTAATTATACCTACGGTATTGAACAATGTTTACGGGTAGTAGATATTTTAGAAGCGGATGCTTTAATTTTGCATCTAAATCCCCTACAAGAGTGTATTCAACCCAACGGCGATACACAGTTTAAAGGCTTATTGGCTAAAATCAAGCAGCTTTGTCAACAGATTGATGTGCCTGTAATTGCTAAAGAAGTTGGTAATGGTATTTCCGCAGTTATGGCAACCAAACTCATCGAGGCTGGAATTCAAGTAATTGATGTAGCTGGTGCAGGGGGAACATCTTGGGCAAAGGTAGAAAGCGAAAGGGCAGAAACTAATTTACAACGTCGGCTAGGAAAAACTTTTGCTGATTGGGGCATTTCTACTGCTGATTGTTTAGTTGAAATTCGTCAGCAACATCCAGACATACCTCTAATAGCTTCTGGCGGTTTACGGGATGGTCTAGAAATGGCAAAAGCGATCGCTCTAGGCGCAGATCTGGCAGGATTAGCCTTTCCTTTCCTTCAGGCAGCATCAGCATCAGAGTCAGCTTTAGATGAGCTAATTGAATTATTAATCGCGGAACTCAAAACTGTCTTATTTTGTACTGGTAATGGAAATTTGAGTGAGCTAAAGCGATCGTCGTCTTTAAATAAATTGGTGATTAGGGATTAGGGATTAGGGATTGGTGACTGGGAATAAGTTATTTACTCATTACTATATGTGGTAGTTGTTGAGAAAATTCTGATGTTTGTTCTGGTGAAAGTTGTTGTAAAGTCTGTAGTAACTGATTAGCTTGCTCTAATAAGAGTTCAACATTTACACCTTCATAGACAGGCTGATAGTCATATAAACGTCTGATTGCTTCTCCTAAAAGAATAATTGCACCCCGTAAATTATTATTGCTGAGATGATAACAACCAACTGCTACCTGTAAAATCCCTTGATAAAATCTTTTATCAGCTTCTGGTGCTTCAACCCAAATAGCTTCTAGGGTATCGTGACAGTCGTAAAACTGTTGTTGATTAAATTCAGCGATCGCCCGTTCAAATTCTATAGACTTCATATATATCAATAGACTTCTGACTTCTGACTCCTGACTCCTGACTTCTATATTTCAAGCTAAATCTATTCCATTTCTTTACAGAGTTGATTAATTTCTTCAGTAGTAATTGTTTGTTTCTGGCTAGCAAAAGCATTATCGGGAGTCAGGAATAACAGACAGTGACATTTTTTTTCTTCGCGCATTGGTACACAGGGGCAATTCCAAAAAGCTTTTTTTACCTCCGCAGCTTTATCTTCATAATGGCGACAAGGACATAAAGGTGAACCCAATTCTTCTTTGTGTTTAGCTAATCCTTTAATTACCGCAGCAGTTATAGATAAGTCGCTACAAAAATAAGTTTCGGTGCGTTGTGCGTACTTTTCAGCAAATTTTCGCATTGATTCCAAATTTTTATCGTGACTTTGCTGTGTGGATGCTGATTCTGCCTGAGTCATATTGCTAAATATAAGTGAAATTATCTAGTTTTGGAGTTAAAAAAAATTGCTCACGTAGTTACTGAGGGATTTCTGGATGTCGGATAGCTCAATTATTAGTTATAAAGGATTAGTTATGTTAAATATTGGATTATTCTAATGCGTTTAATTCAAGATCACACACAAATTTTGTTAGAAGTATATAATACTTAGCCTTTCCCAAAATTTGGTACAAGATTGTTACCAAACTCAAAACAGTGCTGATCAATAGTTTTGTGTGATCTAGTATTAATGATGATTATTGTTGCTCTCAAAGTTAACTCATAACCCAAAATTTAACTAAGTTACTAATTATTTAAATTATGAACTCATCCAGTAATGGCAATAGCGACTATCTTCAAGACAGTGTAAGATCCAACTCCAGTCATGATCAGGTGGCTGATTTACCTAGTAATGTAATTCGTGTTTTAATTGTTGACGATCAAAAAATGATTAGGGAAGGGTTAAAAGCCTTAATCAAAACTGAATATGATATCGAAATAATTGGTGTTGCCGAAAATGGTGAAACTGCTATTAAACAGGTAGAATCTCTCCAACCCAATGTTGTGCTAATGGATATGGAAATGCCTGGTATGAATGGCATGGAGGCGACTAAAATCATTTGCCAGCGATTTTCTGATGTCAAAGTTTTGGTTCTTAGTACTTTTGACAATCAAGAATATGTTGCTCGTTCTCTTGGCTCTGGAGCTATGGGATATTTGCTCAAAGGCACTCCCGCCAAAGAACTTACCGATGCTATTAGATCAGTTTATCGTGGTTACGCTCAAATTGGGCCAGGAATTTATCGTAATTTGAATTTACCTCAACTCGAAGAAGCAGAAAAACTACCTCTAAACTCTCCTGTAGCCACTCGCACTAGAGAAGTAGAAACTCGTCCTGAGCGTGCTTATCCTCCTGGGGAATTAGTAACTACTAAATCTGAGCAAAAGAGTTCCGCTTTGGTGAAACGTAGTCCTGCTGGGCTTAGTACTCGTAAATTTGAGCAGACTGTAATTTTACGTCGTTCTCCTAAATGGTCTAGAGCTATGATTTGGGGAGTCGTTGGAGTGACGACTTTTAGTCTAATCTGGGCTTATTTTGCCAAAATTGAACAGGTGATTCCTGCTCAAGGTATAATTCAACCTACGGATAAGTTACAAGAAATTCAAGTACCTACAAATGGTGTAGTGCAGGAGGTAAAAGTTAAGGAAGGGCAACGGGTAGAGAAGGGTGATGTCTTGATGGTTTTAGATTCGACCACTTCTAAAGCAGAGGTAAATTCTCTTAGCGAAGTACGTAAGTCTCTAACTCAAGAAAATAAATTTTATCGCTCTTTGATGGCAGGGGATATTAATTCTAAAAATATCGATAAAGCGATCGCCACTTCCGACATTCCATCAGAAATTGCCAATCTAACTCGCAATCGTACCGAACTTAAAGAGGAAAATGAGCTTTTTGAGGCTCTTTTAGGTAACTCTGATGGTAGCTTGAATGCAGAACAACGGGCTAGATTAGAAACCTCTCAAGCAGATATACAGGAAAGAACTGCTGCTGCTAGATTGGAAGTTGAACAGTTAGAAAAACAATTAGAGCAGAATCGTATTCAACTAGAAGATAATCAAGCGCAGTTAGCAACATCGAAACAAAATTTAGCCGAAATTAAACAGCGCAATCAAGAAGCACTAAAACAGGCAAAAGAGAGTTTGCAAATTGAGCAACAGACTTTAAAAGCACTCATACCTGTATTTCAACAAGGGGGAATTGCCAAATATCAAGTAGACCAACAAAGACAAAAAGTTAACGATCGCAATGCTGCCATAGTCTCTGCCCTCAAAGAAGGCAATTTAGAACGCGATCGCCAACAACAAGATGTCACAACCCTTCAAGCAGAAATTCAACGCCTACTACAAGAAGAACAAAGATTAAATCTTGATATTTCTCAAGCTAGAGCGCAACTTAGTAACACTACTACTTTGTCTAAAAAAGATCTTCTCGACCAAAATGCGGAAAACCGTAAGCGACTGGCAGAAATTGATAGTCAACTCAACAAAACAATTGTCGAAAACGATAAAAATATTGCTGAAATCGGTAGTCAAATGAGCAGTGCGGAACAAAATCTTAAGTACCAAACCATTGTTGCGCCTGTGACAGGAGATGTTTTCGATCTACGCGCTTATCCTGGATATGTACCTCCTGCTGGTCAAGCAGCACAACCCGTACTACAAATTGTTCCAACCGAAAATTTAATTGCAGAAGTATTTATTACTCCTCAAGATATTGGTTTTGTAGAAAAAGGTATGAATACAGATGTTCGTATTAGTACTTTTAATTATAGTGACTATGGCGATATTAAAGGCAAAGTGGAGTTTATCAGTGCTAGTGCTTTAGAACCCGAACCTCCCTATGATTTTTTCCGCTATGTTGCCAAAATCAATCTCGACCACGACTATTTAAATATCAATGGCGAGAAGAAATACATTCAGCCTGGAATGGAAGTTCAAGCTAACATCCGTATCAATGAAAATCGTACTGTCTGGGAGTTATTTGTCGGTTCATTCGTCGGTGGAGTTGAAAAAATTAAAGAATTAGAGTAATTTTCAATAAAATTGTGACTGGAGTCAGGGATTAGGTAGTAGGTAGTAGGTAGTGGGTAGTAGGGTAACAAGTAATGAGTAAATAGCTCCCATCCCAATCACCAATCACCAATCACCAATCCCTAGTCCCCAGTCTCTATTAAGAAAACGTCAATTTTCGCATCATAAAAGCAACTAAACTGGTGGCGCAAATTACAGCTAATTGTCCAGGGAGAGGATTAAGAGAATAGATTGCTATTGCCTGCATTAAAGAATTAATTCCGTCTCCTAAACCAGTTGTATAGTACATTATTGTGAGATAAATAATACCTATCAAATGAATGACTATTAGTCCTACTAAACAACTAGCAACTAAGGAAGAAAATTTCACTAAAGTTTGATATGCTAACCAGCCACAAAGCCAAGCACCCAAAATAAATCCTATTAGATAACCAAAATTTGGCTGTTGTAAATATTCTATCCCGCCACCACTGGTAAATATCGGTAATCCAGCTAATCCGAGGGATATATAAGCAATTTGAGACAATAATCCAGCATTTCTACCTCCTAGACAAGCAGTAAATAAGACTGCACCAATTTGATAGCTAACTCCCAAAGTTTCAACTCCAAATCCTTTACCCCACCAAGACCAAGGTGCAGCAATTGTATGCGCGGGTATAAAAGTTCCTCCAGAGGTTAAAATTAAGCCGATCGCTGCCCATAATAAAACTTCTGGTAAAGAGGGTACATAAGCTCGGTTAGGTTTGTCTAATTTTAAATCTAACTGATCTCTTAACCATTTATTTTCTTGTTTTAAACTTTCTAAATTTTGCTGTTTTTGTTGTAAAACTTGCTGTAGCTGATTAATAATTGCTTTGACCGTCGAGGGAGTCATTTCCCATTCATAATCATTAATCTCAGAGTTGGGTTTTGGTAAGTCTTTTAGGTCAGACATGAACTGAGGCTATTTAGGGCATTTTCCAGTTTAACTTTGGATTTGCTATTTGTTGTACAAATTAATCTTATATTTACTGATTAGTCATTAGTCATTAGTCATTTACCCTATTCACTGATAACTGATTTAAATCCCACAAATCCACTTAAGATAAGTAAGGTCGGAGTTAACCAGTCTCCCCAGCGCACATATAGGGTTTTGTTTTGGCGACGGTAGATGGTGTGTTGATGAATTGCGTACTGATCTATCTGAGAAATCCAGAGAGTATGACCATGAGGATCGACGATCGCGGAATAACCTGTGTTAGTTGCTCTAGCAGCCCAGCGATCACTTTCAATTGCTCGCATGACATCGTGGGCACGATGTTGACTAGGCATTGCCTTGCTATAATGCGCGTTATTAGCTATGGTAATGATAAATTGACCTCCTGCTTTTGCCTGACGTAAGAAGTGTTGAGGGAAAGCAGATTCATAACAATTCGCCACAATTGCTCGACCAAAAGGTGTATCAAAGATTTGATTGGGTTTACCTGGAACTAGATGGGCTTCTAAGGGGGATAAGCGATCAATAAAATTTCCTAAAACTGACTCAAAAGGGATATATTCTCCTAAAGGAACTAGTTTATATTTATCGTAACGACTGTAAGTTTTTCCTTCCCCAGTTAGAGTAAATAAACTATTGGTATAACTATTTCCATTTCTACCACTTGCTCCTACCCAAGCAGTTACTTTGGCTTTGATTACCGCTTGATAAAAACTAGAATTATTAACTATATCCTCCCAATAAAAAGGCAATGCACCTTCAGGAGTAAGAACTGCATCTACACCTTGTTTAGCTAGTCTTTGATAACCTGAAGTATAACGCGCGATCGCTTTACGCCAACCTTCGGAATATAGTTTGATTTCATTAGGAATATTACCTTGAATAATTCCAATTTTTAAGGGATTTAAATTATCTTTGGTAATGGGAATTAGATAGAGATAATAGCCAATTAAATGACTATTAATTAATAATATTAAAGAAGCAAGTAATAATATTTTAGATTTAAATTTTCCAGAATTTTGCCAGTATAAAATACCTTCAGCCAGTAGTCCATTTACAGCAATAATTACCGCAGTAATCGTATTAACTCCTGATATTTTTCCTAGTTGTAAAATTACTAAATTATGAGGACTTTGAGTATAGGCGATCGTGGGCCACCATAAAGGTGTATAAGTCCACAAAGTTTCTAAACCACACCATAAAGCTACCCCTATTAAAACTCTAATTAAACTATTTGTTAAATATTTACCTTTGATTTTTTGATTAATTAATCCCCACAAAAATGACCAGCTAATTACTACTCCTGCTCCCCATAAAGTAATAAAAATCCAACAAAAAAGTGCAATAAATAAACTGGCTAACCAGGGTACTCCCATCCAGGTCATGGGATGAACTCCAGTAATCCAAAATAAAGCTAAACCATCGTAACCAACTCCCCAGGCTAAACCCAAAACAATGATTTGTTTAAGAGATTTTTCTTGTCTAATTAAAATCCATAAAGGGACTATAGCAACCCAAGCAAAATACCAAGCATTTATTGGTGCTGGGGCAAAACCCATTAGGATTCCACTCAGCAAAGAGATAATAATGGAGTTTTTTGGCGAGATTATAGGCATTTAATTAGGTAATAGGTAATAGGTAATAAATAATATGTTTCGTGCAATGAGATTGCTAATCAAAAGGGAGGACAAAAAAATCTTTTATTCATTACTCATTACTCATTACTTATTACTCATTACTTATTACTTGACCTAAAACTAATCAATCAAACTCTGCTGCACTGCCACCATATCTCGACCAACTTTGAGATATGAATATCCTTTAGATGCAAGTACATTGGCACATTCTGCAATCTTTTCAGGTAAAAAATGAGTATATTCAAAATTGATTATATCTGGTAATAAAGGTATCTGAAATGCCATTTTCATGATTTCGTAATCAAATCCTTCAGCATCTATTTGTAATAGATTTATGTGCTGGATAGAGTGTTTGTCAAGCAGTGATTTGAGTGTCATTGCTGGCACTTCTATTGTTTCAATAAACTGCTCAATATTCGGAATTAATGGCTTATTTTTAAGAATAATATCGCGCTCAAAACTGGGGAGGATCTTAACATATTCAGGCAGAGAATCATCAGGAATAACCTGATACATTGTAACTTGACCATCTTCTTTGGCGATCGCGCAATTCTCAAGTTTTAGGTTGGACACATCCTGATATGTCTCTGTAAGTTCTTTGTATAAATTGGGTATAGGCTCAACTAGAACACCTGACCAACTCCCATCGGCAATAAGCGAATATACTGGATCATCGGTTTTACCATCATTAGCACCAATTTGAACAATAGTAGTTTCAGAACTAATTTTAGGTAACTGTTTAGCTAATAGTTTTAACAAGTTAATATTTTTTTCTGGAAAACTACGAACTCGCTGAAGCTTATAACCATTTTTCCAGAGCAGTGACTGAATTGTATCCTTAAGCAATTTCATATCAATTCTGCCTATTAAACTAGTTTTTACAGTACTTATTTTTAAGTTAACATGGCAGAAAGTCAAATTGGCGATCGCGCATCACTTTTCCCTTTCCGCAATCTAGTAGTGCGTCAAGATTGTTTTGCGGACGGGCGCGGTCTTGGGGGTTTCCCCCATGAGCGACCCGTTCAAGAAGAGGGATAGTACGTATAGAAGTCAACAGTCAAAAGTTTTTACCTACTACCTAATCTCAAGCCATCAATTAAAAATTGACCGACTACTAGGTATAGCTTACAAGTACGATAAACGCTATCAAAATAATTCAACTATTTTTGAATTCCTCACAAGTTCCTCAAATTGCTCATATAAATTTGGTAGACAAATATAATCCTACTCAAAAAAGCATTATTCGGTATTCCCAATGTTAGAGCAATTAATCAACTTTTTGCGATCGGATCTGGAGGTATCTGCTGACGCGATTTCTCTAGCACAAAAAACCGAGACTGTCGAGCCTCACACTTTACCCATAATTTTGTGGCAATATGGGCTACTTAATATTCAACAACTAGATTACGTATTTGATTGGCTAGAAATAGCTTAGTTAAGAACTATGAAACCTTACACAGAATATCTCTACTCCTTTCCTAACGCTAGTATCACCCTCAGAATCGTTGAACATCTGCGCGATAACTATCAATCAATCGTAGAGTCAGTGATAGTCATCAATCTTATTGATCGTTGGCTCATTAAGGTGAAGTTAAGCTCGAATATTGGCTTAGATGCAGCTAAAAATCTCCAAGCTTTTTGGCAGGAAATGGGAGTGGTTTATCAGCCTTCAGCAAAAATTATCAAAGTCTTAGAGAAGTTAGAAGCAGGGGAATCACCAACTAAAATTATGAATCACTATCAAGTCGTGATCGTGACTTGTGGTAAACCAGAAAAACAAGAGATTGAAATCTTTCGCGATCAAATAGTAGAAAGATTAGGTTATTGTCCTCAAAATATGGCTTAAGGCAACAAGTTGAAAAGTAAAAATTAAAAAGTAAAAATAACTAAAGTATATGCAGATTTAACTGTTAAGTTTGCTTTTGTATTTTTTCGCCTTTTAACTTTTGCCTTTTTATTTTTTATTTTCATTTTTCTGCTTCTGACACTTTCTGCATCTTTAGCCCAAACTCGATATTTTCCCAAATAGTCTTGTGGGGAAATAAGACATAGCTTTGGAACATCATTGAGGTGCTGCGTTTGGCTGCTGGTATATTATTTACTTTGCGATCGCCGATAAAAATTTCACCACTGATTACTTCTTCATGTCCAGCAATCATCCGCAATGCAGTAGTTTTTCCACAACCGCTAGGGCCTAGTAAACAGCAATAATACCCTGCTGGAATCTTTTTTATAACTTCTGATACTAAATTCGATTATCAAAATATACTTATAATTAATTGCTATCTGCTATCTGCTATCTGCTATCTGCTATCTGCTATCTGCTACTTTATCCAAATGTTAAATTGTTTTTGCACAGGTACTTATGTCCTATCCCAGGGATCTAGTTGGTTATGGTGCTAATCCACCCCATCCTCGATGGCAGGGAAATGCCAAAATCGCTTTACAAATGGTCTTAAACTACGAAGAAGGTTCAGAATACTCAATTCCTGATGGGGATGATACTTCAGAGACTTATTTACGAGAAGTTCCTGGCGCATCGATGCAAAAAGGAATGCGAGATTTGCAGGTAGAATCTGTTTACGAATATGGCAGTCGGGTAGGATTTTGGCGTTTAATGCGCCTGTTTAAAGAGAAAGATATTCCAGTAACCATTTTTGGTGCAGCATTAGCACTAGAAAGAAACCCTGAAGTAGCACGAGCGATCGCTGATGCGGGATATGACATTTGCTGTCATGGTTGGCGTTGGATTGGCTACCATTTGTTAGATGAAGCAGAAGAAAGAGAACATATCCAGAAAGCAGTAGCCTCTATAAAAAAACTGACAGGCGATCGCCCTTTAGGTTGGTATTGTCGCTATGCACCCAGTCTTAATACTCGTCGTTTAATAGTTGAAGAAGGTGGTTTTCTCTACGATTCAGATGCCTATAATGACGATTTACCTTATTGGGTAGAAGTTTCAGGCAAGTCCCATTTGGTCATTCCTTACACCCTTGATAATAATGATATGAAATATTGCGTTGCTCCTGGTTTTAATAACGGTAATGATTTCTATACCTATCTTAAGGATGCTTTTGATGTCTTATATGCAGAGGGGGAAACTAGTCCCAAAATGATGTCAGTCGGACTTCATGCTAGATTGGCAGGAAAACCAGGACGTATTGCAGCTTTAGCTCGTTTTATTGATTACGTTAAAAGTCATGAACAGGTTTGGATTTGTCGTCGTCTCGATATTGCTCAACATTGGATTAAATATCACTCCTAAGCCCAAAAAATCGACGCTACATCATTATAGGATGGTTTAGATCGACTGGGAGACTAAGAGACTAGGGGACTAGGGGAATTATTCAACCTAATTATTTTAAACCATCCCACAGCTATGCAACGCCAAAAAACTTTGTAAATAGAACAACAACTAGAACTTATTTGGCAAAATTACGGAAGATTTTTATGATTATAGACTTTACTATTGATTTAAAGTCAGTCTACTGTCTTAATATTTACTGTGCTTTTCAGTAAAGTAGACCATAGAGATTAAACCTGATAATTGGCTAAAAGCTAAGAGCTAATAGCTTTTAGCTAAAAACCAGCTAATTATAAGCGTAGTCCATTCAATTGAAAACTGCTGTAATATTTTTATTTTTAAATCAAACTATTTTTAAATGATATCTTTTCGTTTAACTACCCAATCTCGTGATGATTTACGTCGTTTTTTAGCAATACAAACTCAAATGCTAGGAAAAATTCTCCAAGAAGCAGATTTAGTTTCATCATCTCAAGTTCAAGCAGCTTTACAAACTCAAATTCAAGCTCCTGATTTACGAATTGGCGAAATTTTAGCCCAGCGAGGTTTAATTAAACCAGAAACTGCCGATTTCTTTGCTCAAGATTGGTCAAAGGTAGTAGCACAGTCGGATAAAAATGCTTTGGGTTATTACTTACGACAAGCAGCTATCCTCAATAGCGCGCAAATTGAAGTTATTCTAGCAGAGCAAAGAGCTACAGGAGTTCGGTTTGGTACGGTTGCAGTATTTCAAGGATTTCTGAAATCAACTACTTTGGATTTTTTCTTAGCTAATCTGTTTCCTGAACAATTGCACGTATCACCTTTTATTAATATGTATTCTCAAAACTCTAAATTCTTAGAATAAAAATAAATATTTTATCCATCTAAGTCTCCTTCCATAACAGTTGAAAGAGCTTTACTGGTATTCTCTTTAAACTCCTTAACATCAACGCGCTCTAAAATAATTACCGCTAAAATCATACTTATTGCTTGTATTCCAAACACCAGACTATAGGATAAAAATAAAAGAGCGAAAGTATCCTTATCGAGATCTAAAGAAGTAGCAAAAATATTCTTGCCCAGATCTAAAATAAATCCACCCATAAAAGTAGCTATACCTCTAGACATTGCTTGAGCTAGTCCCCAAGCACCAATAAAAGTGCCAGCAGTTTCGGCTGCGGTTAAATCTAACATTAAGCTTATACCGCCCACAGTAGCCATGCCAGCAGCCGCACCAAACAAAACCAATGTCAATTGTAAAACCAGAGGTTGTTGAGTAAAACCAGCCAAAATAATTAAACCGAAACAAACAGCAATTAGAATACAGCCGATTTTTGTAGTTAACTGCTTACCCAGTCTGGGAATAATTTGAAATCCTGTTACTGCATAACCAAACAAAATCCCTATTCCCCAATAAGAATTAAGTAGAGTAGTTTCGCCGATACTCATCCCAAACACTTCTCCTCCATAAGGTTCGAGTACGGCTTCTTGCATAAATAAACCAATTGTAAAAATAGATAAAAAGCTAAAAAAGATCCCTGTTTGACGGCTGGTGGTTAAGACTTGAATAGCTCGGGCGATCGCAATACTATCTTCGCGATTAGTTGCAGTACTATTAGTAGTAAAACGAGAATATTTTTTTTCGACTCCCCAAGTAGCTGTAACAGCTAAACCAAATACTAAAAAGGGTACAAAGCTAAAGACAGAATTAATTGGTGGTTGCAAGATATCCAGAGGAATATTGCCAGAGGTAATTCCTTCAGCTTCAATGCCTTTAAAAATAATGCTACCTGTAATTCCTCCAATTACTATACCCACCATCAACATTGACCAAACAATAGCGACTAATTTAGAGCGATCTTCTTCTTCGGAGATATCAACCAATAAAGCGGTAAAAGGTGTTGAACTAGAACTAACTGCCAAACCATAAATAGCCATAATCAATGCTAAAAGTGCGCTCCAGCCAATAGTTTGAGTGTTCCAAATCCAACCTTCACTATTTCTGACTACCATTCCTAATTGCCATACTACTTGTACGGCTAAAAATACTGCTAGCCCAAAAATAGCTGTTCCCAAAAGAACATAATTAGTTCGATGTTTACCCAGTATCGGCTTATTATCTGATAATTGTCCAAACCATACCCGTGCTGGGGCAACAAACAATGAAGCAGCTAAAATTCCCGCCGTAATAGTTGCAGGAATATCTAACTCACTAATCATCACCCGATTTAAAACTGCAAGGGTTAATACTGACATTAACCCCAGTCCTAAGTTGAACAAACCAAGACGAAAGATTGTTAGCATTCCGACTTGGCGTTTCGGGCGAGGATGGATAATATTAGATTCAGGCAACTCTTCGATAGTCATTTTTTACAAAGATGAGGGATGAATCAGTTATCAGTGACCAGTGAGCAAGTAGCAATTAACACCTAGTGCCTAGTGCCTAATCAGTAATTACTCCTTGCCTATTTTCAATACTGCCATAAAAGCTTCTTGAGGCACATCAACTGTACCAATAGCTTTCATTCGCTTTTTACCTTTGGCTTGTTTTTGCAGTAATTTTTTCTTCCGAGAAATGTCACCGCCATAACATTTAGCCAATACATCCTTACGCAAAGCAGGAATATGTTCACTAGCAATAATTTTAGAACCGATCGCAGCTTGAATTGGAACTTTAAATTGATGACGTGGTATTAATTCTTTGAGTTTTTCGGTTAAGGCTCTACCGACAAAATAAGCTTTATCTCGATGGACGATAGTAGATAGAGCGTCTACAGGATCTTTATTAACTAGGATATCTAACTTCACTAAATGATCGGCACGATAGCCCAACATTTGATATTCCATGCTGGCATAACCTTTAGTACGAGACTTCATCTGATCAAAAAAGTCAGTAACTACTTCAGCCAGGGGTAATTCATAAATTAAACAGGTGCGACTTTGGGTAAAGTATTTCATGTCTTTAAATACTCCGCGTCGAGTTTGGCACAAGTCCATCAGAGTACCGACAAAGCTTTCAGGGGTAATGATTTCGACTTTTATATAAGGTTCTTCGATTTTTTCGCGTTTTTGCGGATCGGGTAAGAGACTAGGGTTATCAATTTCTATGACTTCTCCCTCTACCGTAGTAACACGATAAATTACCGAAGGGGCAGTGGTAATAAGTTCTAAATTATATTCTCGCTCTAGTCTTTCCTGGACAATTTCCATGTGCAGTAAACCCAGGAAACCACAACGGAAACCAAAACCCATCGCGCTAGAAGTTTCAGGCTCATAGGAAAGAGCAGCATCATTAAGCTTTAATTTATCTAATGCGTCTCTTAAATCAGGATATTGATCAGAGTCGGTGGGGAATAAACCGCAGAAAACCATCGGGTTAGCTTCTGTATAACCAGGTAGAGCTTCCTTGGCAGCCCCTTCAACCAGGGTAATAGTATCCCCAACTCGGGCATCCTCCACAGCTTTAATCGCAGCAGCAAAATAACCTACTTCCCCTGCATGAAGTTCCTCTACTTCGATTTGAGTTGGAGACAAAACTCCTAATTCATCAATTTCATATTCTTTGCCTGATGCCATCAGACGCACGTTATCGCCTTTTTTGACTGTGCCGTCCATCACACGGAAATAAACTACCACTCCGCGATAAGCATCGTAATAACTATCAAAAATTAAAGCGCGTAAAGGCTGATCTATAGTATCTTGTGGTGGTGGTACTTGCCGAACGATCGCTTCTAAGATATCGTCTACTCCTAAACCAATTTTGGCAGAAGCTTGAATAATCTCACTACAGTCTAAACCTACTACTTCTTCTATTTCATGAGCAACTCTTTCTGGTTCTGCCCCAGGTAAATCAATTTTGTTTAGTACGGGAATAATTTCGAGATCGTTTTCTAATGCTAAGTAAACATTCGCTAAAGTTTGTGCCTCAACACCTTGAGAAGCATCGACTACTAATAATGCCCCTTCACAAGCAGCTAAGGAACGAGATACTTCATAAGAGAAGTCGACATGACCAGGAGTATCGATTAAATTTAAAACATATTGCTGTCCATCTTTAGCAGTGTAGTTCATTCTAGCTGCCTGTAGCTTGATGGTAATTCCTCGCTCTCGCTCCAAGTCCATATTGTCAAGGAATTGTTCTTTCATTTGCCTTTGGGCAACAGTACCAGTAGATTGCAACATGCGATCGGCTAAAGTAGATTTACCATGATCGATGTGAGCAATAATTGAGAAGTTGCGGATACGAGAGACGGGAACGTCAGTCATAAAAATTTATTAGATTAAGAATCTTTAAAAGTTAATTATGTTTAAACTATTGTAATGTTCATTTTTACTTATTTTCTACATCTTTGAGAGATTTTTCTTAAGTTCACTAGTATCTTAACTGAGCTTCAGTCCAACAGGTAAAATAAAAGTACAATGATAAATAAATATCTATGAATGACGAACTACCAACATCAGAGCAATCACCTATCCCCCCGAACGAGAATAAAAATTCCCGTGAAGCAAGAAGGTTGCCAGAAAAAATCAAAGTATCTATTGATCTAGACTCAGAAGTTCTAGAACGCATTAAACACCTTACTAATGATCCTAGCCGTGTCATTGAAACAGCTATTAAACAATGGCTTAATGGCGAACGCGATGGTGATACTGACTTGACTCGTACTTTTCAGCGCAATCCTCCTGTACCACCTCAAGGGGAATGGAATGATTAATCAGCACAAGGGCAGAAGGCAGAAGGTTAAAGGATAAGGAACATTGATTTTGCTGGCTTGTTGCACCTTATTCCTACCTGAGATATCTATAGGTTATAGTTTCAGGGTAGAAGCTTAAATTTTTAATAGAGACTTAATTAAAGTCCAACCTACCTGCCCATGCTCCCTAGATTTGATTCCAAACTATCTAACAGTAATACCGCTATGTCAGCCAATGAAATTAGATGGCAGCAACTGGGAGCAGAATTAGTTTTTACTCAGGATATTGCGGGGAATTATCTTTCTTTTTGGTGGGCTAAAGCGAAAGAATACGGATTTCATGACGATTTTTCAGCACATTTAGCTCATAAGATCTTTATTCCAGTTGACTTTCAGGCTTATCTAGAAAAAATTCAACGAGTAATGAAGCGTCGTCTGCCTGAACAATGTTATTGCTTGTTTAAGTGCGCGGAAAAATCTTATTCTTTTGAATTAGTTATTAGTCCCATACTACCAATCAAAGGTGAACCTCAAACAGTTTTAGTTATGGGACATTTATTACAAGCAGCAGAGATGTTTTCTTTTGCTGAAAATGAACCACCAGCAGCCATCTACAGCTATCAAAAACTCTTAAATCAAGTTGTTCATAAAATTCGCCGTAGTTTAGATTTAGAAACTATTTATCAGCAAACAGTTAACAATGTGGGTATAACATTTGCTGCTAGCCGTTGTTTAATTTTGACCAACCATAGCAATATTACGAAATTAGCTGTCGAAGCTGAATACTGTCAACCAGATTATGATTCGATCGCCCAATATCAAATAAACTGGAGCAAGGAAGTTCATTTAAAGCAGGCTTGGGAATCTAGTTATCCTGTGGCATTAGACTTTATGGACTCAGATACACTGCAACGAAGGTCTATTTTAGTTGTATCCACTAATTCTGGTAGTCAAGATAATGTTTTAATCTGTTTACAACAATGCGATCGCTATCGTCATTGGACAACGGCAGAAATGGAAATGTTACAAGAAATTGCCGAACAAGTAGAAGCAGCAATTTCTTTGGCAAAACTCTACCGCGAAGTGGAACAGGCTAGTATCCAAGCGGAGGAAGCTAACCGTCTTAAAAGTGATTTTTTGGCTAATACTTCCCATGAATTACGTACTCCCCTCAACGGTATTATTGGCTTTTTAAAGTTACTTCTAGAAGGGATGGCAGATAACCCCGAAGAACAACGGGAGTTTATTGAAGAAGCTTATAAATCTTCGATTCATTTGCTGAATTTAATTAATGACATTCTTGATATTGCCAAAATTGAAGCAGGCAAAATGGAATTGGATTTAACTGAAATTGAATTAGATGAATTATTGCAAAATGTTGATAATTTAATTCGTACTCAAGCAGAACAGAAAAAACTGAATTTTCAGATTAAATCTCCTGCCACTCTAACCCCTGTTAGCCTTCACGGTAATTATCAACGTCTACTGCAAGTAATGTTAAATTTAGTCGGTAATGCCATTAAATTTACCCAAGAAGGAGGGATTGTTATTAATGCAGAGATAAATAATAAAAAAATTGAATTTCAAGCTAGAGAATTTCCTGGAATGGTTAAAATCAGCGTTGCCGATACAGGAATTGGGGTTTCTTTAGAAAAGCAAAATAAACTATTTGAAAACTTTTATCAGGTGGATGGTTCACGTACCAAATCCTATGGAGGTACGGGATTGGGTTTAGCTATTTCTCAAAAGCTGGTTGAAGCAATGGGAGGAACTATTTCTTTTTATAGTATGGGTGATGGTTTGGGATCTACAGTAACTTTTACTGTACCTTTAAATCATTTGCCTGTAATTAAAACTGTTCAAATGGATTAAGGATGGGGTTTCTAGCTTCGTTAGCAAGAGCGATCGCTCTTCAGCTTCTTTTCCCATTTCTACTCCCAGTCTTTCTTGTTTTATTAATCGAAGGTAATTAGGTAAAAGATGAAGCACAAATTACCATTATTTAGAAATCCTGCCCTATTTAATCTGGCATTAACGCATCGTTCTTATGTAAATGAACATCCCGAAGCAGGAGAAGATAACGAACGTTTAGAATTTTTGGGAGATGCAGTTTTAGGTTTTGTAGTTGCCCAAATGCTCTATCAAATGTACCCAACTATTAACGAGGCACAACTTACCCATATGCGATCGCGATTAGTCGATGAACAACAGTTGGGGAAACTCGGCTCAGAATTAGGCTTAGGAGAATTAATGCGTTTGGGGAAGGGAGCAGCCAAAGACGGAGGTAGAAACAATCCTTCTTTACTCAACGATACTTTTGAAGCTACCTTGGGCGCATATTTTTTAGACGCAGGAATTGAAGCAGTTCGGAGTTATATTTTAGAAATTTTTCAGCCTCTAGCAGCTAAATTAGTTCAAGGTGAAGATATCCAGCAAAACTCAGTTCAAGTTCAACCTCAAGCAACTTTTATTGATAGTAAAAACCGTTTCCAGCAATGGGCATTAGCTAACTTTCAAACCCCACCAGAATATCAAATTATTGCTGAATCAGGGCCAGATCATGCCAAACAATTTACTGCCCAAGTCTCAATTTTAGGTCAAGTGTATGGTGTGGGTACAGATCGCCGTAAACAAGAAGCCGAAAAAAGAGCAGCAGAAGCAGCATTAAAAGCAGTTGACAAGACTTAGAAGTCAAAAGTCATTTCATTTATCATTTAACATTTATCATTAATCAGTGATATTCAATGTTCAATGAATGGTCAGAAGTCAGAGAATTGTCTAATCTTCGCCCACACACCAAGCTAAGAAAGCTAAAATCAGCAAAGCTAAACCCCAGTAAGCAAGAGATTGTAGCCAAAAAATAAAATTTAAGGGTATAAATACTACAGTTGTGGTTAATAGCCAATTGCTGATCAAAAGCAAACCCAAAATAATGGCAAGTAGCATGATTAAAGGTTAAAAGTTAAAAGTTAAAAGTCAAAAGTTTAATTTCCTATTTCCTATTTCCTATTTCCTATTTCCTATTTTCCTACTTCCCTGTCGGTTAATTATTTCATTAATTCTCGAACATCAGTAACTTGACCTTTGACTGCTGCTGCTACTACCATTGCTGGACTCATTAGGAGAGTTCTACCAGTGGATGAACCTTGACGACCTTTGAAATTGCGATTAGAAGATGAAGCACTAATTTGATCGCCTTGTAGTTTATCAGGATTCATTGCTAAACACATAGAACAGCCTGGTTCTCGCCATTCAAATCCTGCTTGTTTGAAAATTAGATCTAAACCTTCTGCTTCAGCTTCCTGTTTAACTCTTTCTGATCCTGGTACAACGAAGGCTTTTACGTCTGAGGCAACATGATGTCCTGTAGCTACTTTGGCTGCTTCTCTGAGGTCGCTAATTCTGCCGTTAGTGCAACTACCAATAAAGCAGACATCAATTTTTGTACCTTTAATAGGTTTGCCTGGAGTTAATTTCATATAGCTGTAGGCTTCTTCGGCGATCGCGCGCTCGCTCTGAGATAGTTCCTCAGAAGTGGGAATGGTTTCACTGATACCTAAACCCTGTCCAGGAGTAATTCCCCAGGTTACAGTTGGTTCGATCTCGGCTGCTTCAAAAGTCACCACATCATCATAAACTGCATTCTCGTCACTACGAATACTCTGCCACCATTGAACAGCTTTATCCCAAGCTTCCCCTTGAGGCGCAAAATCTCTACCTTTAAGATAAGCAAAAGTAATTTCATCGGGGTTAACATAACCACAGCGCGCTCCCCCCTCAATCGACATATTACAGACAGTCATTCGCTCTTCCATACTCATGGCTTCAAAAGTAGAACCTGCAAATTCGTAGGCATAGCCTACACCACCTTTGACACCAAGTTTCCGAATGATATGCAGAATAACGTCTTTGGCAAAAACACCATAAGGTAATTTACCGTTAATTTCTATTTTACGGACTTTTAATTTAGCCAGTGCCAAAGTTTGAGAAGCCAAAACATCCCTTACTTGAGATGTACCAATCCCAAAAGCGATCGCGCCAAATGCCCCATGAGTCGAAGTATGAGAGTCTCCACAAGCAACAGTCATCCCTGGTTGGGTCAAACCCTGTTCAGGGGCAATAACGTGTACAATTCCTTGATTACCTGAACCAACATTATAAAATCTGATTCCATAGTCTTTAGTGTTTTTTTCTAAAGCCTGCATCATTTCTTCTGCTAATTCATCAGCCAAGGGACGAGCTTGATTATCTGTCGGTACAATATGATCTACCGTAGCCACTGTTCTTTCAGGAAACAAAACTTGTAAATTTCTTTCTCGCAGCATGGCAAAAGCTTGGGGACTGGTTACTTCGTGAATTAAATGTAAACCAATCAATAGTTGAGTCTGACCAGAAGGTAATGTACCAACAGTATGTAAATCCCAAACTTTATCGAATAATGTTCCCTTACTCATATGCTCAATTGCTACTGATAAATTTGATATGGTGTCTGTCGTTTATTTTACATTTTTTGTCTTCAGTGCAGCTTATGTAGTTTGTCCTCAAATGGAGGCTTTCTAAATTTAATAATCTTAGCAGGATTACCTACTGCCGTCGCATAATCAGGAATATCTCTAATTACTACTGTCCCTGCACCGATAGTACACCATTTACCGATACGGATTGAAGGAATAACTACTGCTCCTGCCCCTATGTGAGTTCCTTCTCCCACTTTTACATGACCGCATAAAGTTGCATGAGGTGAAACATGAGCATAATCACCAATTTCGTTATCATGATCGATGCTAGCTGCGGTATTAACTAAAACGTGTCTGCCCACTTGAGCAGCAGATTGAACAATAGCTCCTTGTAGGATGACAGTACCTTCGCCAATGGTTGCTTTGGAGGAAATAATTGCTGTACCGTGAATGGCTTGACCATATTCGGCGTTAATTCTAAGCATCGCATCTAATTCTGCTCTTCTCTGATTATCACCAACGCTAATAATTAAAGGAGCATCCAACTTCGGAAAACTTGCTCCCTGCACGCGTATACCCGAATCTATTGCCATAGTTTTGAGTTTTGCACCAGCAGGTTGGTCGTCAAACACGCCTTTAACTTCAACACCAAGACTATTGAGGATATCGGTAATAACTTTGGAATGTCCTCCTGCTCCGTATAAGTACATATAGTTAATTGAAATACTTAAATTTAAAATTATATTTATAGGTTATTAGTGTTTTTGATAAGTTTAATTTAATTGTAATCGGGAGATTATGGAAGTATTTTCATTGCTTTGAGATTTTTTATGTCATTTAACCAGATTTTATAGCTAATTACTCGAATTTTCTAATGATTAAGAAAAAAAAGTATTTTAATTTAAATGGTTAATTTAAAATCAAAAGCTGATGATAGTATTTTTATAGTCATTACCATAACTAGAATTTAACAATTGATGTGATTAAATCACAATTTGAACCGTTGAACAACATATGATATTTCATACAGTTTTAATATAATTTTAATTTGTTGATTTTAATTGTTTCTTACCCTGTGTAGTAAAATACCACCAAAAACTATCTATAAATAGATAAAACTAATATTTAAAATTTAAACACTAGATAACATAATTTAATTAATATGCAACCCTCAAATGTTCAAAGTATCTTAAATTCTCGGGCTAACCAATTGGAGCAACATTCTTTAGAGAACAATAAAACTTACGAGCTGGCAATTGTAGGCTCGGGAATCTCTTGCGCTTATACCTTAATTCATTATATTACCTGTCTAAAAGCCAAATTAAGTACAATTCCATCAGAAGTATCTAAAGCAATTAAAGTAGCAGTAATCGATAAATCAGGGGAATTTTGGACGGGAATCCCTTATGGTAGTAGAACTGGCAAACAGTCTCTAATTATTACAGCCCTAAAAGAATTTTTACCACAACCTGAACGCGATCGCTTTATTAATTGGTTAACTACTAACTATACTAACGTTTTTCAGACTCTTCAAAAAAGACCAGGTATCCTAACTCAGCAGTGGCTACAATCCTATGAAAAAGCTATGCTACAAGGGGATTGGGACGAACTATTTATTCCGCGATATGTTTTTGGTTGGTATATTACAGAAAGAGTGGAATCATTACTACAAGAAGCCGAAGAGCAAGGATACTTAAAATGCGATCTTTTCAATGCCGAAGTATTTAATATTCACAAGCTTCAGGATACTTATCAAGTCGAATTTACAACTTCTGAAGCCATTGAGACTTCCCTCTTAGCCCAAAAAGTTATTTTAGCTATTGGTAGTCCTCCTAATAAAGCTAAATTTTTCGAGCAGTTTGAAACTACCGAATCAGCTAATGGTACTGATGATAATGTTTTCTTTATCCCCAATATGTATGAACCTTCTCAGGATCGTAATATTGAGCAAATCTTTGAGTTTTTAAAACAGTCTCAAATCCAGAATTCTGAACCAAGTCAAGTTGTAATTCTTGGCTCTAATGCCAGTGCTTTAGAAACCCTATACAGTCTCAACAACATACCAGAAGTAAATAACCTGATTAGTAAATTTATTGTTATTTCGCCGAATGCAGAATTTCCGCATCTTATTGATGATAATTCTGTTCCTACTACCTATATTCCTCAAAATTTAATCTCTTTAGCCGAATCTTCAGAGTTTACCGCCCAACAAATTTTGGAAGCTGTCAAACAAGATGTACAAGCTGCTTTAGAACAAAACGAAACTGTTAATCGTACCTATGCTGTCATCTCTAAAGCAGTTATTAAGGCTCTCAACCTCTTGAGCTTTGAGGAACAAAAACTATTTGTGACTAAATATGGCGTAGAAATTGGTAAGTTTCAAAGACGTGCAGGCAAAGATTATCTCAATGTAGTTGATAAACTCATATTTCAGGGACGACTAGAATTTTTAAAAGGTAAATTTGTCAAAACTATACCTTTACCCACAGGAAGAATTGGATTTGAATTTATCACCTCTGATGATAATCAAACAGAAATCTTTGCTGAACCTATTCAAGTGATTATCAACTGTGCTGGCTTCCAAAATTTAACTCAATCAACCTCACCTTTGATTCAAAATTTAATTCAACAAGATATTTGCACTCCTAATGCTTCTCTCTGCGGATTTGAAATGAACGGAAATTTTGCAGCTAATGAGAATTTTTATTTAATGGGACCATTAGTAGCTGGCAATATTAACGATAAATTAAAAGTTTGGCACGCGGAGAGCTGTGGGCGCATTATTAATTTGTCTCAACAGTTGGCAGAAGTTTTAATGTAATAAATTTGGTTTAAATAGTTGTATATATTTTAGAATTTTTACAGTTATTAACAACTGTAATTTTTATCTGCATTTATGAAAAACTTGTTTGCCAAAGTACCTAAAGGCTATAAAATATCTTTTTTCTCTTTTTTAGGCTTAGTCGCCATTTCCCTTGTCACCTGGAAGCCTCTGGCATTAAATTACGGTAAATGGCTGGCTGCTGGGGAAAGTAATCCTACGGGCGATATGTCAGTTTTGCTTTCAGGTAGCGAGAAGCGTCTCAACACTTTAATCCAGCTATACACTAAAGGTAATGTTAAGGCAGTTTATTATGCTGCGGGTATCGATGAAAAACCAGCGCAACTAAAAATTTATCGCGATATTTTTGAGAAATATGATGTACCAAAGGATAATTTATATTGTGGCGAATTAGTAGAAAGTACATATCACGAAGCTCAAGCATTTCAACGTAAGCTGAAAGAAATTAAACAACCTGTAGATAAAATTGTCTTGGTTTCAGATCGTTATCATTTAAGAAGAGGTATCTGGAGTTTCCAGCAAATATTTGGTGAGGATTTAGAAATTACTGCCTATTCTACTCCTAGCTCTCCAGAAATAGCCGACCCCGAATGGTGGAAACATCAAGCTGCTCGTGAACAAGTATTTAGTGAAACTAAAAAGATAGCTTTTTATCTGGTTTATTATGGCTTGTTAGGTCAAGAGGATTTACTTACTCATGGACATTACAATCAAATTGTCCAAGGCAAAACATCTAAAGGCGTTAATAATCCTTGTCAGATTGTATTACCGCAATTAACTAGTTCTGCTGCTACACAGAAGTAATTAGGGTTTGCTGACAAAGTATTGAAAGCATTAGATCTTTTTAGGTAACAAGTAGCTAGTAATGAGATCTAGCTATCAATCTTTAGTAGTTAATCGTTACTTTTCTAAATTAGCCACAAAATTAAGCCAGTGAAAGCTAAACAAGATAATCCTGCCATCCCTGCTAATGGTTGATTATTGATTCCTGTAAACCAATTATTTTGATAGTTATAACTGAGAAGTTGAACCGAATTAATGCAAGTTAAACCCCAAATCCAGCCTGCATGAAGTCCTAAAGCTAAATAAATACTATCATTATTAACTAGTCTGGCTGCCACTAAAATCATTCCCATTAACCATAATCCAGGTATCTGAGGTAATGTTGTTTTTCTTTCCCAAATTAAATGTAGTAGGGCAAAAATGAGGCTAGATATTGTAGCAGCAAACCAATCAGAATGATCAGTTAATAAAATAGTAAATGTATAGCCACGGAAGACTAATTCTTCGACTAGGCTAATGAACAAACTTAAACCTAGAATTGGTAAAATTAACGGTAATAATTGCTGAATATTTTGCCAATCCCAACTAACTAAACCCAAAATAGATTCTAAGCAAAAAATAATCATTAAACTGACAATACTAAGAATTAGTCCCAAAATTATTGCAGGTAAGATGTCAGGATTTGGGGCTAGACCAAAATGAGCTAATGATAAATTTTCAACTTTAATTTTCCAACTGATAATTAGAGGAGTAAGAGCATAAAGAGATCCTAACAAAATCAATTTTTGCTTAGGTATCAAACTTTGATTCGGTTGCCAGCCGATGAATCGATATATAACTAAAGCGATCGGTAACCAAATACTTGCCCATACTCCAAAGAAAGTAAAAATTTTTATCCAGGATGTATTAAACATCTTGAGTAATTTTAGGTAGGGAAATATCGCCCTCGTTAACAAAGGCGATTCTCAGCAAAAAATTTATTCAACAATAATTAATTGTCTACTGCACCATTTTCTTCACCATCAATCTGTTTGAGGTGAATATGTTTATAGCCTAATTTAATTTCAAATTTGTCTCCTTCTTTTAATCCCATAGCTTGAGTATAGGTAGAACCGATAACAATTTGACCATTTTTATGAACACTTACTCGATAAGTGGGTTCACGTCCTCGACCATCTTTTGCTCCTTCTGGATCAAGAGGTACTCCCTTAGCAGCAAGTACTGCGTCGTAAAAATCAGTTAAGTTTACGCGTGTTTGCTTGTCTTTAGTAGTGGTATAATATCCACATTTTTTTGCTGTTTCACGTCTTGGTAAATGAGATAACTCTTTTACTTTTTGAAGTAAAGCTTTTCCTGTTAGTGGAGCAGTAGCTGTTTCAGTCATATTACTTTTAATTTTCCTCCAATTTTTGTCAAATTAAAAATTAAATTATTTTGTCTTATTTGACATTATAAAAAATATACCGTTAATTCTCTCCCTTGTCACAATTTTTTGGAGATAATTAGTTTTTTTTTAATAATGTCCTAAAATTTATTTTAAATTATTTAGTCGGGGGTTACAAATCATTTATTGAATTTTAGATTATTTTATTGCTTAGTTTTCCTTAGAATCTAAGTTGAGAGTTATTTAAAATAATAATTTAACTGCAATAGCCCTATAAAAAATTTGATTTTTGAGATGCAAAAATGCTATTTGCTAATTAAGCAATCAAATATTGTAAGTATTTATGCTAAATAAACTAACTTGTTGCGTAGATGTTAAAGACAAAAAAATCGCCAAGAATAATTTTGATTACTGGTGCGTCTGGTTCAGGTAAAAGTGAATTTGCAGAAGTGCTGACTGCCAAAACTGGCAAATCAGTTGTGTATTTGGCTACCGCTCAAGTTGAGACTGATGATCAAGAATGGCAAGCCAGAATTATTAAACATCAACAAAGAAGACCATCAAATTGGCAGACTTTAGCAATATCTACTGAGTTGTCAGCTTTTATTGCTAAGGCTTCCATATCTCAATGTTTATTGTTAGATTCTCTTGGTACTTGGGTGGCAAATTTCTTAGACTTAGATGAGATTCAATGGCAGCAAGAGTGCGATCGCTTGTTAGCCAGTCTCCAAATTACTCAAGCAGAAATTATTATGGTAGGAGAAGAAACAGGTTGGGGAGTTGTACCAGCATATCCTCTGGGCAGACTATTTCGCGATCGCCTGGGAAATTTATCACGAAAGATTGCTAATCTTGCTGATACTACTTATCTAGTAGCTGGAGGTCATGTACTAAACCTCAGTCTATTGGGTGAACCATTAAGTAATTATGAAATTTAGCTTATAGATCCTACTTTTTGTTTCCTGAACAACTAATATCTAAATAGAGAAATGCAAATATCTTGGCGAACTCTGTCTTTTTGTAGTGATAGATTAACAAGATTAAATTAACAGGCTTATTAGGGAAGATAAACATCTTAACTGACAATTAAAGATCTTTGCTTTAACAATAAATAACTGACGTTTCCAGCCTCAACACCAAGTATTCAGCAATAATGGAGACCAATATATGGCATCAGCAACACAAGTTAGAACTTATCTCGCTTACTGGTTTCAGTTGGGAAAAAAACTGTTTTGGTGTAATGGAGTAGAAATACTATTACCGCAGCCAGTTATCAAGGGCGATCGCTTTTCTCCCCAGTTTGAGGAATGTTGGCAAAAAATTATGAGCGTTGAGGGTAAAGACTGCTATCTGGAAGGAAGTCTTGCCACCATTGAAGAGTTATTTTCTTCTAACTGGACTATAAGTAGTTGTGCTAGGTGTGATATGCCTATACCGATGATTGAAATGGGAACTCAACCCTTAGATTGTACTTGTAGTGATCTAGAAAATTGGCCCAATTCGGAATTACCAGCACCGCGATCGCCCATCAATAATTATGCACAGTTAAATAAGATTAAATCCCGTTTGCAAACCAAATGAATTAAATTCCGTTCACAAAAAAAGAGGAAATAAAACTATTTCCTCCAAAAGGTTGTCGATGAATTAAAACTTTATTTCTTGAACCCATTAGGTTTAGTAACCAAGATGGGGAACAGCAGGGATATATTGACTAGCATCAACTTGGGTTTGATCGCTATTTTGTGTAGCGTTTTGGTCAACTACATTGTACCCACCAATTGCAGCACCAGCATTCGCATTACCTTGAACAGATAATTGATCGGCAGGGTTAGCGTAGCCGTTAATACCTAATTGAGTTTGATTATTATTTTGAGTCGCATTTTGCAAGAGTAAGTTAGCATCACCAACCGCAGAAGCAGAGTTAGTATTGTTTTGAATGCTAGTTTGTGCATCTTGAGCAAAAGCAGCAACGGGAGCAAAAGTTAAGGCTAAAGTAGCTAGGATACCAAAAGTAGATTTTTTCATTTTTCTAGACCTCGTTTTGTATAACTAAGATGAAGTATGTTTTGCTTACATTTATTAGTTACGTTGGGTCTATTTGTTTATGCAGTTTTTCTAAAATGAATTTTTTAACCAATGATAAGGAAATCGGCTTGTCTTAAGATAACAATTGCAAAGACGATTAATTTGATTTTGAAAAACCCAATAAAATAACACCTGAAGCTAACAAAAAATACTATAGATAAACATGGCAACAAGCAAAGAGCATTATGAACAAGTTCTGGCAAATGTTTATTCTTGGATGTTAGGTGGATTTGAGCAGGGTATCAGCAGAAATCTTGATTTTTTTCAAAAGCATAATATTAGTCCCATCAAATCAGGTGTTGCTGTTGATCTTGGTGCTGGCTGTGGATTTCAATCAATTCCTTTAGCTCAAATAGGTTTTATAGTTACAGCCATTGATCTCAATACCGAATTACTCAATGAATTACAAGCAAATGCTGGTAAGTTAACTATTACAATTATTGAAGACGATTTGCTTAATTTTGAGCAATATCTGGATACCAAAGCAGAGTTAATTATTTGTATGACCGATACTATCCTGCATTTAGAATCCAAGGATATAGTAACATCTCTGTTTCAGAAGGTATTTTCATCATTAGAAAATGATGGCAAGTTTATTATAACTTTTCGCGATTTATGCTCTGAACTATCGGAACTTGAGCGATTTATTCCCGTTAAAAGTGATGAAAAAACAATATTGACCTGTTTTTTAGAGTATGAGCCAAATACAGTCAAAGTTCACGATCTTGTCTATCAAAAAGATAATAATGCTTGGAAGCTAAATAAAAATTTCTATAGAAAACTACGCTTGTCTCAACAGTGGGTAAATCAGCAGCTTGTAGATATCGGTTTTAGTAACATTGAGTCAAATTTTGAGCATGGATTAGTTACTGTTGTTGCTACGTGCTGAAAATCATGTAAAAAAATTTTTGATTTTTAATTTTTGACTTTTAATTTTTACGGTACTAGATACAAAAAAAGAGAGGGTGTTATTTCCCTCTCCTGGTCGTGTTTTAGTTGATTGTCGGTGTTGCTTTTCAGTTTTTGACGTAGCATTTGTTCCCTTTTGCGTAGTTGTCTAGCTCTAGCAGAACCACCTTTGCCTTTGTCATTACGTCCTCTTTTACGAGGAGATTCCCATCGCTTGAGTCTTTCAGCCATAATTTCTCGATTTGTTTTTTGTTGATTTACAATACCTATTGTAACACCTGATTAAGTTTGCCACTACGATAACCTTCTAAATCGAGGGTGACATAAACAAAACCTAGATCTTGAAAAGTTTTAACTAATTTAGGCAAATCAACCTGTTGCACAAACTGAGGAATATCTTGGGCTGGTAATTCAATTTTTGCTGTGTCTTCTTGAGAGCGTACACGTAAGTTTTGATAGCCTAACTGACGGAGATAAATTTCTGCTCTACCGACTCGTTGTAATTTAGTGACAGTAATCCCCTCACCATAGGGAAAACGAGAGCTAAGACAAGGTTGGGCAGGTTTATCCCACCAGGATAATCCTAAACTGCGAGAAATTGCTCTTACTTCTGCTTTACTCACGCCAACTTCGGCTAACGGCGATCGCGCTCCTCTTTCTTTGGCTGCTTGAATACCTGGGCGATAGTCTGTCAAATCATCAGCATTGATACCATCTATAACATAAGGATAGCCACGCTCTAAAGCCAGGGGTTTAAGAGTATCGTGAAGTTCGCTTTTGCAGAAATAGCAACGGTTAACAGGGTTGGAAGTATAGTCAGGATTTTCCATTTCCTTGGTTTCTACCAACTCATGTTTGATACCGATCTTGGCTGCTTGGGTTTGAGCCTCAATTAGTTCTTCAGGTAAAAGTGAGGGAGATACCGCCGTGATCGCTAAAGCGCGATCGCCTAATACATCATAAGCAATTTTAGCGACTAGAGTACTGTCTACTCCTCCAGAATAGGCAATCAAAGCTTGTTCCATGTCCTGTAAGAGATTTTTTAACTGTTCTAACTTCTGCTCACTCATTACTTAACCATGAAGCAATTATTAACTATTGCTATAGTAACTAATCACTGCCCTAAGTGTCCTAACTGTCCTAACTGTCCTAACTGCCCTAACTGATTACTGATGCTGAGGCATATTTAAAGTAAAACAACTACCTTTACCCAAAGTGGAACTAACCGTAATGTCACCACCATGAAGTTGGGCTAATTTTTTCGACAATGTTAAGCCCAAACCAGTACTTTCGTGGTGATTAGTAATTTGAGGAAAAGGCTTGAATAGCTTGTTAAGATTCTTGTGGGAGAGTCCGATGCCTGTATCACTAACAGCAAAGTAAATTCGTTGCGCTTTAATTGTTACTTGTAGAGTGACTGAGCCTTGTTCTGTGAATTTGATAGCATTACTAAGTAAATTAACTAATATCTGCTTCAGACGGACAGAATCGGCGGTACAAAAGTCAATATTGTCTCCTAATTTAAAAATGAGCTTCAAGCTTTTTTGTTTAGCTTTTTCTGCCACTATAAATAAAGCTGCCTGACAAATTTCTTCTACAGCTAGTCTTTCTAAGTCTAAAGTTTGCTTATTAGCATCAATTTTAACTAAATCGAGATAATTATTGACTAAATCTAACATATGCTTGCCAACACTGTGGATTAAGCTGACATACTGCATCTGTTTCTGATTAAGTCGTCCGTAGTATTGTTCCTTGAGCATGTTTGAAAAGCTCATAATCGAAGAAATAGGACTGCGTAGCTCATGATTAAGATGAGCAATATATTCTTGTTTTGCCTGTTCTTGTGCTAGCCAATTTTGCTTTTCTGCTTCTAATTGCTCAATTATTTGCTGCTGCTGTTGAATTAATTTTTCGTGTTGAACAATTAGAGTTTGTTTACTAACAAAATTAAATAAAGTTTTTTCTAGAATATCTGGTAGCTTGTGAAGATTTTGTCTAAGTAGATACCCATTAACTCCAGATTGAATTAACTCTACTGCTTGTTCATCTCCTAAAATATCAGTAATTAAAATCAAAGGTGTATTAGGATAAATATGACTCCACCATTGCAATGTTTCACTTAGAGAAGCAGCTGAATTACTATTACTAACTGGTACATAATTATATAAAATTGCACTATATTTTTGCCGAGGTAAATTTTGGGTTAACTGCTGAGTAGCAATCAGATCATAGTCAAAATTGATGGCTGCTGCATATAGAGGAGCAGCGATCGCTTGAAGATCACTAGTGTGGTTGGTAACAATAAGAAGCTTCACATTACTGAGTACTGTTACTTTTGGTTGTAGCTGTAAAATCGACCCAGAACTGTCAGACATAAACTATAGAACACTTCTTAGAAGTTTAACGTATATTAGGCGGTTTTGCTTTTAATTCTATTTTTTATAATATCTGTCAACCTTTACTTCTTATCCTAAGTTTATATAAACCTTTACTTGATATTGCTCAAAAAGAAAATAAATATTAAAAAAATCAAAATTCTTTTTGGGCAAAAATCATCATGGAAATAATTAATAATAAGGCTGTATATAGTAAACCATATAAAGCATGACTTAAAAGCTCTGAAGCATTAGGTAATAAACCATAAACTGCTTCATTCTTTAAATCTAGTCGTGACAGATTAGGAAGTACTAGATAAAGACTAGTAGTTAAGCTTTCAATACTAGCATTTTTACTCAGTTTGCCAAGTTCAACTAAATCTTCACTAAAGTGTCCCATTAAATAGACTCCAAAACTGAATAAGGTAGCCAAGATTGAACTAGTAAATACGCCAAATAAAATCGCTACTGCGACGATGAGAGCCAATTCTAGTAAAAGATAACAACCTGCTGTGATTAATGCTCCCGTAGGATAGCTAATTTTTGAAACACTGAGAATGGCTAAATAAATCCCCATCATAATGGCGATCATAACTGCTAAAACGGCAGTTAGTCCCAAGTGTTTACCCAATATTAGTTCGGCACGACTAATTGGTTTGGGAATCAGCATCAAGAGAGTTCGTTTGTCGATTTCTTTATTGATTAAGGCAGTGCCTACAAAAATAGCCACTACAACACTTAAAATAGCGATCGCGCCTATCCCAAAATCCAAAAGAATTTTTTCGTGAGTCCCAGCAGCAATTTCGGGGATAATTCTTTGAGCTAGTAGTAAAAGTAAAGTAAAGAACCCAATAAAATAGAGAATGCGATCGCGAATAACTTCCTGAAAGCCATTGTTGGCGATAGTAAAGACTCTAATTAAGTTCATCGGTCTAAAAACAGCAAAATATTTCAGAGTTTACACTGTTATCATGCCCAAATTGGTCGATAAAATTAACATTATTTTTATATTTGTCGGTGATCCGCGTCTAATGAAAATTATTTTGAGGTTCAATAGTTATTTGATATTATCCAATTCCTACAGTCTTGCTATTTACAATAAAGAAGAGTTGGTTAATAAAAAATTGTTTGATAATTTTTGCAACAGCTTATTTATCTTTTCTGCATCAGCAGTTTTACCGTGAGAATTAAATAGCTCTAAAGCTTTCTGCAAATTATGCTTGGCTGCTTTAATATTTTTATTTTTCAAACACATTATTCCTAAATTATGATAAACCTCGGCATAATTAGGATTGATTTGTATGGCTTTTTTCCAGTCATTTAATGCTAATTTATTTTTTCTTTGTTTAGCGTATAACAATCCACGAAAAAAATAAGTCTCTGCATCTTGAGGGTTAACTACTAGTGCTTGACCAAAATCAGCTAAAGCCAATTTAATTTTTCCTTGTGTAGCATAAATTCTAGCTCTATTATTGTATCCTTTTGAATGATTCGGCTTTAATTTAATATATTGGTTAAAGTCAGCTAATGCTAATTCTATTTCGTTTTTTATAGCGTAGATAGTACCGCGAGCCAAATGAACTTCATAATAATTAGGGTCAAGTTCAATTGTTCGGTTGTAATCAGCTAACGCTAATTCTATTTTTTTTTGTTTAATATAGATTATGCCTCTACTATAAACAGCCCGTATTAAATTGGGATTGATTGAAATTGCTCTATTACAACTAGCTAATGCTAATTCTAGTTTTCCTTGTTGAGCATAAATAATACCTTGATTATTGTAAGCTTCAGCAAAATTTGGATCTAATCTGATTGCCTGATTATAGTCAGCTAGTGCTAATTTGATTTGTCCTTGTTGTTTATATAAATTACCTCGAAAGTTATATATTTCGGCATTTTCAGGTTTCAGTTTGATTGCTTGGTTGTAGTCAAGCAATGCTAATTCTAACTTTCCTATTTTCTTGTAAAAAATACCTCGACCAATGTAAGCTTCAGCAATAATAGGATTAAGTTTAATTGCTAAGTTGTAATTAATTAATGCTAATTCTTTTTTTCCTAGGTCAAAATAAAGGCTAGCGCGATTAATGTAAGATTCAGCTGCATCAGGATCAATCTTAATGGCTCGATTATAGTCAGCAAGAGCTAGTTCATACTTCCCTAGATTTTCCCAAATATTACCTCGATTAGCATAAGCTTCAGTAGTATCAGGGTTAAGCTGAATTGCTTGATTATAATCAGCTAGTGCTAATTCTGTTTTTCCTTGTCTTGTATAAATAATTGCTCGAAATATATAGGCATCGATTAACTGTGGGTTATATTTGATTGCTTGATGACAATATTTTAATGCTAACTCCGTTTTTTCTTGTATTGCATATTGTTTACATTGTTTATAATTAACGTCTTCGTGAATCCAGGTTGGAATTTTGATTTGAGCCTTACTAGGCTGACTATAAGTAAAAATAAATAAAGTATAAAAAATACTAGTATTTACTAATATTTGGATAAAACTCTTAGTTTTCATTTAGATATAGTCACTTGATAAAATAATTAAATAACCTAATTTAAATACTATAAAAAATATTATTTGTTAACTTGTATTTTGTTGTAATTTTATAATAATATATTTAAGCAATTAAACAAAACATGATATTAGTTCAGTTTCTATTAAGTATTTAAATAAAATACCGCTAATTTTATAGCTAAGATTAAACGTAAAAAAAGGATCAGAAATCAAAGAAAACACTCTTCAATCTCTCATCCTTTTCTACAGAAACTTAATGGGATTAATTATCGAGAAACCAACAAATAAAAAGCTTTTTTGCGCTTCTATGCCTTGTATCAGTTGAGAAAATACTTAAGACAAATAATTTCTCCTCGTCTCCTAGTCTCCCAGTCTCCGAGTCAGCCATCTGTATTAACTAAAAACTGAAACAATATTATCCCTAATCTTTAATCCCTTATCCTTCCAAAATTAGTTATAAACCTTTCCGCCACCCCAGAGGATGCCACGAATTTCAGGCTGAATTAAAATGTGTCCTGCTACCGCTTCTAAATCTTCATCGGTTAAATTACGCATTAAAGGATAAAGATCAGAACGAGTAGTGTTAGGGTGGAATTCATAAATCTCTTTTTCCCCATCATAGGTTGTGGGGTTTTTGAGATACTGGACAATTCCCTCAACATTATCTCTAGGAGGATAAGCACCAGCTAGAGCAGTCAAACCTAAGTTAACGTTAGGATTAGTTTTAGTTGCTCCACCTTTATGACAATAAGAACAAGTATCAACAAAGACTTTCTGTCCCTGTTTTACCTGTTTGAGACTTAAGACCATTTCGTCTCCTGCGTCATTTAGTTTAACTGTACGAATACTTTCGTCCAATTCAACTGCGTTAACGTTACCAATATTAAATTGAATTACCAAAAACAAGGCAACTACAAAAGCAAATAATAATCGCTTCAACATTGTTCTCCTCAAAAATTTTAATTTGATGGCGGTGCTATTTTTGATGCACCAGTATACATAATCGTCAGTTATTTATCTTGACAGAATACCTAATGGTTAATACAAACAGTAACCAATCTTATCGCTATGAGCGAATATAGAACCTATTGGAGCTAAAATAATCTATTCTTTGTTAGCTTCGGAATTAGTTTTGGCAGCTAGAATTTCCAGAATGATTGCCTTAGCATCTTCTAATGCTAGACAGGTGCGTTCGTTTTTATAGTTGATTTTAAAGCGATCGCAAAGCTCGAATACTACTTGTTCTTCGATTTGGTATTCTGCTGCTATATCAGCAATTGATAGTTCTGCAAAGCTCATAAGCACGGTCTATATAAATCTCATCAATTAAGATTGAATGGTTAATTAATCGTCAAAATTAAGTAACTTTGTATTATATTAAGGGTTTTAATAGTTGTGTTAGTTAATAATACTTAACACGGCTATCGACCCAAGTTAACGATTATTATCATCCCATTTAATAGACCTAATTTCAGCAAAATTTTGTAGCTATTAGTGATATGTAACGATTAGTCTTTTTGAGGAGGAATGGTATTACTTTAGCCAAAAGCGATCAAGAGTTGATATTGCCACACACCATCTGAACTATCTTTAAGGCGGTAGCAGGGGCAAGTAAAACACCGTTGCGATAGTGGGCTGTGGCGAGTAAAACATTATTGTAACCTGATAAATGACCGATAATGGGCGCAGAAATACCTTCGGGGCGAGGACGTTTACCAGACCAAGTTTTAAGAATAGTTGCGGTTTCTAAAATTGGGCAGAAATTAATTGCCCCTTGTCTAACTTCTTCTAGTAACTGAGTATCAGCAATACTTTCTCCTGTCTCCGTCGGAAATTCTACCGTTGCCCCCAGCCAATATTCTTGATTACCTAAAGGGACGATGTGAATATCATTGCCTGTAATGACGGGTTGAAAATTCGGATTACCTAGAGGTTGGTTTAAATTAAATTTAATCGCCTGTCCTAAAACGGGGACAATGGGAATTGTTTGTTGGAGAGACTGAGTTAACGGAGTTGAACCTAAACCTGCGGAGATAATTAATTGTTCAACTTCTATTTGCCCTTGATTAGTTTCTATTTTATTGCAGCTTGCTAATTCACCATCCTGTGACTGAGTTAAACAAGTGGCTACTGTGGTCTGGAAATGAAACTGAACACCGTTAAGGGTAGCAGCAGCTACCAAAGCTTCAGTTAATTTAACAGGGTCAATTTGTCGATCGCCTGGAGAATAAACCGCTCCTATAATCTGATCATTAACTAAATGAGGACATTGCTGATTAACGAAGATGCGATCGCCGATAATTAATTCCCATCCCTCTGAGGCGCGAAATTCCTGTAATTTTTGCCATTGCTCTAGATTATCCCCTGTAAAAAGCAGTTTAAAAACTCCCTGACGATTAACGGGTATGGTTAGTCCAGTTTTAGCTTCTAGTTCAGGAATTAAGGTTTCATAACGTTTGAGACTAGTGTCACGTAACCGCCAAGCACGACCTTTTTTCTTTTGACTAATAGCCCCCATTAACACCCCTAAAGCTGCCCCCGTTGAACCAGAAGCTGGACTATTTTTGTCAATGACAGTAATATCCAAGCCTGGGATAAGACTCAGTTCATAAGCGATCGCTGCTCCCACAACTCCACAGCCAACAATGACAATTTTGCTCATATTTATTGATAAAGTTGAAAAAAGAAAAGGCTTGATCGAGTCAAGCCTCTATAACTTCAAATTAATCTAAAATAATTATGCCTACGCTGGCTGATCTATTTTTTGAGTTTGAGGAATTAAGCTTGAATAGTTATCCAAATCAGACACCATTTTCTTATACTGATCGATCGCGACAGTATAGTTTTTCTCATCAACAGCAGCATCAATATTTTCGATATGTCTAAAAATATCTTTAGCTGTTTCTAAAGCTGGTTCTTGTTCGTCAGGTAATAAAGCTTTCGATAAATAAGTCAAGTCTCTTCTGACCAACCCTAGAGGGCCATGTAGAAAACTATCTGCGTTTACCCAGTCTTCATTCTTAAGATATTCACCCAGTTCAGGAATTCGTTGACGTACTACGTCTAAGGGGATGCGATAAGTGCTAATTTTCTGTAATTTTTCGGGAGTATAGGTAGGTGGTGCAGATGCAGTAGGACTACCACAGCTAACTAAAATAGTTGTAGCTAAAACTAATATTAAGGAAAGAATAGGACGAAAGATCTTCATTTGGTTCAAAACAAACTTGGTTACTATTCCTTGATTTTCTCAGGAAACTTGCACGTTTAAAAAACTTTACGGCGAAAAAACTGCACAATTTCCTTGGCGATATCTGATGCCCAGTGTTCTTGAGGATAATGTTTGGCTTCGGGTAGTTCTACTAGAGTAATCTCTGAGTTAGCAGCAGCCAGCTTTTTGACATCAGCCACATCTAACCATCTGTCGGCAGATCCCCAAATAATTAGAGTGGGTTTTGACCATTGACTTAAACCAGTAGCAATTTCCTCCATAGTTTTATCTAACTGCAATTTTTTCAAGATAGTCATCAATGATCTACCCACTGCTGAACTTTGCAAGAAGGGTTTACGTAAAACGTCTAAGTCTTTATCGGTGATCACAAAACCACTGCCTTTTTCTAAAGTGCGATCGACTAATAAAGGATCTTGAGTCATCATGTCTCCCACTAAGGGAAAAGTCATTTGTTTCATTACCCAGGGGAGTTTGGCGTTAGGAGTAATGGGGGTATTTAGAATAATTAAGCCTTCGATTTGCTCAGGATTTTGCAGAGCATATTGCACACCAACTGAACTCAAAAATCCTTGTACAACTAAATAAAATTTCTCTAACTTTAAGGCGGTAACTAACTCACCTAAAGCGGTAATAAAAGCTTCAGGAGTATAGGCAAAATCTCGCTGATTAGGTTTATCGGAAAATCCACAACCCAGCCAGTCAGGGGCAATACTGGGAATATTATCATCGACTAAAAAAGACATAACCTTTTGCCAAGTGTAGCTATGGGAGGGTAGTCCGTGTAAAAAAAGTATTGGCGTGCGATCGCTTTTTATTTCTGTTTGGCGATAAAACCATTGAAACTTACCTACCTGGATTTTATCTGTTTTTATGGTCATTTATTTTTTATTGTTATTAACTCTGTGAGGAAGCATACCTTAATAGAGGCAGTTCAACATCCCTTTTTTAATGTTTCGTCTTGACTATGGGCGATCGCCCTAACGGGGAATGGTAGAATGAAAAAAATAACAGCAAAAGTAATAATTTTGAATTGAAGCGACGTGACTATTCCAACCTCAAAAACCCAATGGCAATATTTAGAACAACGTCCCGATTCATGGCGCAAACAGCTTTACATAAAAGGTCGAAAGCTTACTGCTTTTACTGTGTGGTCAGACATGATTGTTAATGAGATGAGTCCAGAAGAGGTAGCAGATAGTAAAGATTTACCAATAGCAGCAGTCAAAGAAGCGATCGCCTACTGTGAAACTTACCGAGAACTGCTTGAACAAGAAGCAAAGACAGAACGGCTTTATTTAGAAGAGAGAGGAGTCATTCTTGAGCCTAAGATTACTTATTGATGAGGACTCCCAAGACAAAGTATTAGTCAGATTGCTACGAGAAGCAAGACATGATGTTGTTACAGTTCATTCAAGCTCTTGTAAGTTTACTTCAACTAAGTTGATATGCTGCTCTACATTTTCTATAGCTTGCATCAGCTTTTGTTTATTTGCCTCAGATTTCAATAAATATTCAGTTTCATCCACTTCAGAAACAATAATTTCTATCTCTCTATCTTTATCAGTTGGTTTAAGTTCTTTATTCATTAATAATATTTTATAAAGTTTTACCTACTACACAACGAAAACCAGGATTGACTTTGATTCTATCGAGAGAGTTTTTACCCCGATAGGCTGAACGACTCGCTAAAGGGTGATAAAACCAAGAACCTCCCCGAATAATACGGTAGCGATTACTATTATCTATCCAAGCACTGCCATCTACTGGCGCACCTTGATAATTATCATGCCAACTATCTAAACACCACTCCCAAACGTTACCGTGCATATCATACAAACCAAAAGCATTGGGGGGAAATTTACCACCTTTGGTAGTTTTGAAGCGATACATACCTCTAGGTTCATTGGCGTATTGGATGATGCCTGGATAATTAGCTAGCTGAGTGGTAATAGTTTTTCCAAAATGGAAAGGAGTAGTAGTTCCAGCACGGCAAGCATATTCCCATTCTCCTTCACTTGGAAGTCGATAATTTTTTCCTGTAGCTTGAGATAGTCTTTGGCAAAATTCTACTGCATCATACCAAGAAACTTGCTCTACTGGTAATCTATTTTCTTTAAATAAAGATGGCTCTGGATTTAATTCCCTTTTTACTGGCGGTAGGCTTACTACTGCTTGCCATTGAGCTTGATTTACAGGAAATTTAGCCATATAAAAAGGTGGAACAGTAACTTGATGTTGTGGACTTTCATGTTCATTTCTATATCTTTCGTCTTCAGGTGAACCCATCCTGAAAATTCCTCCAGGAATTTCAACCATCTCTAAAGCTATGCCATTGCCTAAGTCTTCAGTGAAATATTTTGCTTGCCCTATTTTTCGCTCAATTTCTTGTCCTCGATCATTAACAGTAATAACATCAAATTTATAGGTAGTTAACTTAATAGTTTTGGAATGATTTGGAGCAGCTTTTGAATTTAAAATAAATTCTTCTGGTAAATCAATTTTGGTGATTGGAGATTGAGAGTTTTTCCAAATATATTTCCCTACTATGGAAATTATTAATCCGCCGATTGACAAAGAAAAAAACTTAAGCCAGTTTCTTCGTGTTACTTGTTTCAAAAATACAGTATTTAACTTAGATACAGAAAATGTTTTTTGGTCAGTATTTGTTCTTTTTGAGTTCATTTTTACAATATAAATATTTTCATTTAAATAGTTACTTTAGAAGTTATTAATTTTAGTAATAATTATTTTTTAATTTATACTACAATTTCAGTTTTTATTTTTGTTTTTTTAACGAAATTTTGGATTATGTGTACCAGCAATTAACGTATTTCAATTATCATAATTTCAAAGTTCAGGAGCAGCAGATTGAGATTTGTCAATTGAGGAGTAAAAAACTAATATAGGTTGTTTAAATATATAAAAAACCAAAACAGATAAATAGTGAAGAAGAAAATTTTACTTACAGGTGGTGGTTCTGCTGGTCATATTACGGTCAATCTGGCTCTTATTCCCATGTTGCTAGAGTCTGGGTGGGAAGTTATCTATATTGGCTCGTTTGAGGGCATTGAACGGGAATTGATTGGCAATTTGCCTGAAGTTACTTATTACCCAATTCCTACGGGGAAACTACGACGCTATTTTGACTGGAAAAACTTTACTGATGTCTTTCGTGTGCTAACAGGCATAACTGAAGCCTATAAAATTATTCGTCGTGAGCAACCGAAGATTGTTTTTTCTAAAGGTGGTTTTGTATCTGTACCTGTGGTGTTGGGTAGCAGATTAAATAATATACCAGTAATTACCCATGAGTCTGATTTAACACCTGGATTGGCAAACCGCATCAATATGAATTTTGCTCAGAAAATTTGTACTACTTTTCCTGATACTTTGCAGCATTTACCCAAGGGAAAAGGAGAATTTATCGGTGCAATAGTACGTCCAGAATTAAAATTAGGCGATCGCGATCGTGGCAGAATTTTTTGTCAATTTGAGTATAATAAGCCAGTTATTTTAGTTGCTGGTGGCAGTCTTGGCTCTGTATATATTAATCAAACAGTTCGTAAACTCCTCAATCAGTTGTTAGAAACGTTTCAAGTTGTTCATATTTGTGGCAAGGGCAATATAGACCAAAGTTTAGAATGCTCAGGCTATAAGCAATTTGAATACGTATCTAATGAGCTTGCGGATTTAATGTGTTTAGCAGATTTAGTGATTTCTCGTGCTGGTTCTAATTTTATCTTTGAATTTTTAGCTCTGAAAAAACCGATGATTTTAATTCCTTTACCGAAAAAATCTAGTCGTGGTGATCAGATTGACAATGCCAATAGCTTCAAAAGACAGGGATTTGCGGAAGTTATTTTAGAAGAAAATTTAACTGAAGATAGCTTATTAACTACAATTGACAATGTTTATAATAATCGAGCCGACTATATCAAGAAAATGGATAATTGGAATAGCGATAAGCCTGCCCTAAAGGATACACCTTCGGATAACGGCATGACTCCGCAACGCTCTTTGTCCAAATTATTTGATTTAATTACCGATTGAGGCTATCTAAAATGTTGAGAAGATAATTAATAACCTTGAAAATCGAGTCCTAAAGAGTCAAAACCCTTAAAAGGTAATTAATTAAGCAGGAATCTGGCGGTCGAGTTGGAGATTACCGCATTCGAGGAATTACAGTTAAATTACCACAGTCTTTTGGTTTTATAGCTGCTTTAATGCTGTAATCATAATTAATTTCTGGATGAAAATAAGAACTATAAAAAATGGCATTAGCAATTGAGGCAAAAGGGACGGCTTTAAGATCGGGGATAGCGTGACGAGCGATCATACAAACACGCTGATTTGGTAAGGTCTGATGCAATAGTTTCCAGTTTACAGCGTCTTTCAAGTACACTTGAGTAGAAACAAAACTTGGTCTAATGTAATAATTACGTATTTTACTGGTATTATGGATCTTATCCACATTATATACCTTAATACATACTATCGAAAGAAAAAGTAGACAACACAGTCCTAAATACTTTGGTTTAAGCCAGTTAAAGACTTTATTTCGAGAAGATGTAGCGACAAGAGATAAATTCAAAGATACTAAGCTAATCATCCAAAACATGAAATATCTTAATTCATGGGACTGGGGAAAATTAGCAACGAAAATTGATGCTGCAAAAACAATCATCAAACCAACAACAGGGTGAATTTGGTCTTGTTCGTTTAATTTGATTGAACGTTTTTTCAGATTAAAGAAAGCTAGCAAAAGTAAATTAAAAACTACGTATGCACCAAAGAAACCACCAGCGCGATCTAAAAGTTTGGGATTGCCACTGTAGTTGTATTGGTCTGCTGTCCAATTAGGGGTATCAACTTCAAAAATAGATCTTAACCATTTTTGAGGTCGGTTGCCTTCGCTGTATGTTTTAGGCGTAGCCTGATGGTTGAGAACAATTCCTGCGACTTGCATTTTTATTGGATATACAGGATTGCCATATAAAGCTAAGTTTTTGATTGGCGTGGCAAAAATCAAGATAGAAGCGATCACAGTTAAGAGTAAAGTAAAAATATTTCTACGCCAAGTGTAGTTTTTATTGGACTTGGTATTGGTAATATACACCCAAACTAATCTAATTCCTACTATGCTCCAAAGAAGCACAATTAGTACAGTTAGTTGAGGTTTGGTATTGGCTGCCATCGCTGCGCCCAAAAAAAAAGCCCATAGTTCTTTTTTGCTCGGTAATGTTGTTTGGCTGAAAAACCTGTAAATCATCATTACGACAACCGCAGCCCCAATGTTTCCAGGAAGATCGACAAAACTAGTTGCTGCATGAGTTAAAACAGCAGGAATCGTTAAAATAGCGATCGCAGATAAGTAAAGAGGAACTTGAAAATAGCTGCGGAGGAAAAAGAAATAAATAATTAAACTAAAATATCCAACTAAATTCGTTGATTGAACTCTTGTTGTTAGTTTCCAGAATAAACCTTGAAAAAAATGCGCTAACAGTGGAAAACCATCGTATCTATACTCGACTAAATTTTCTGAGGAAAAGGAAGATTCAGGAATAATACCCCAAATCCTAGCAGCAAAAGGTAAATGATACCAACCCACATCATAATTAGTATCAACATCAATAATCGCTTTGAGAAAGATTGCACCACAGATAATAATGGCAAGCAAACTTAAAATAATTTCTAATTTGCTAGTAATAATAGTTTTTTTATACATCTAACATTAGTGATAATTGGATTAATGTAGAATGCAATCGCTGATGTAATACTTTTGATTGTACTGGTCTTCTACCTCGAAAGCTTTGGACAACTCAAGATAAATTGACGATAATTCTAGTTCACTTGTAGACCGACACTTTTACGCGATCGCCCTTAGCATGGCTGCGCCAATCCCATAATAACAAAATAGCCTTTTGGCATAAATTCTACTGACAGAAATCCTGAGAGTTTTGAGTATCGTTAAATAATTGACCAAACCAAGCATTTCCTAAATCTCTTGCTTCAGGACTAGTAATCACAGAATTAACAAATTCTTGCCATTGAGGATCATTACCCTTAATAATCATCCCATAGCGATCGCAGCTTAGAGGAGTATCTGGTATTAAAGAATAGTCGGAGTCAGATAAACCTTGCTGTTGTGCTTCGGCTCTCAATAAAATACCATCACTAGCCATTGCTTCTATTTTGTTTTGTACAACTGCTTGTATACCCCTAGTTCTAGCAGTTACACCACTATATCTTAGAAGTTGTGCTGAAGGATAACGTTTGGCGATAAATTTGGCGGTAGTAGTATCATTAATTACGCCGATTACAATATTGTTTAAATCTTGTTCAGGATCAATGCGGTCTTGATTTTGGGTTTTAATTAAAAATTGTGTGCCTGTAATGACAAAACTCTCTGAAAAAGCAGTATTTTCAGGAACATCAGACCGAATAGTATTAGGGCCACATTCGAGATCCACTGCATTCTCACTTACTAAATTAAAACGATTAACAGGAGTAGATTTAAACAATTTAATACTCAGTATATTACGTTCTAATTTGTTTTTTAATTGCTTCTCTAGAAGGGCAAAAAAATCTAAACAGTAGCCCTGTAAGTTGTCATTAGCATCTAAATAGCCAAAAGGAGGCGCATCTTCCCTAACTGCTAAAGTTAAAACGCCTGTACGTTGAATTTTAGCTAAAACCGTTTCAGCTTTAACTGGTGATGCTAAAAACAATAAACATAAACTACCAGTGATGAAACTAGAGATAACTTGTCGATTCATATTCAAGATTTCTTTATGGATAAAAACTTAGTTGTGGTAAACCCAAAGCTTCATCCCAACCCATCATTAAGTTTAAACATTGCACTGCTTGACCAGCTTGACCTTTAATTAAATTATCGATCGCTGACATGACAATTACTCTACCTGTACGTGAGTCTACCTCAATTCCAATGTAAGCCAAATTTGTACCACAAGCCCATTTAGTTTGGGGATAAATACCGTTAGGCAGAATTTTGATAAATGGGGAAGAGCGATAAAAAGCCGAGTAAATAGTAATCAAATCATCTCTAACTAAACCAGGATCGCGCATAGTTGCATAAACAGTTGCCAGTATCCCCCTAACCATTGGAATCAAATGAGGTGTAAATTGTACTGTAACTTCTTGCCTGGCTAAAGAGCTACAAATTTGTTCGATTTCGGGAGTATGACGATGGCTACCTACTCCATACGCAGCTAGAGAGTTATCTGCTTCCGCTAACAGCAAATTAGTTTTTGCTTGACGACCACCGCCAGAAGTACCTGATTTAGCATCAATAATTACAGTAGACGGGTCAACTAAACCTTGCTTGAGAAGTGGTGCTAGGGCAAGTAAACTAGCAGTAGGATAACAACCAGGACAACCAATTATTTGAGATTGAGTAATTTGTTCTCGATATAATTCAGGTAGACCATAAACAGCTTGGGTAGCAGTCTCTTGATCGAAACGTTCTTTTTTATACCAGGCAGTATAAGTATCTAAATTCTCAAAACGATAGTCCGCAGACAAATCTAAGACTTTACAACCTTTTTTGAGCAAAATAGGCGCAAGATCGCAAGCTAAACCATTGGGTAAACCTAAAAACACAGCCTCACAGCGAGCAGCAATTGCATCTAAATCAATTGACTCAACGTTAAGCTCAGTGCAATGAGCTAAGTGGGGATAAATAGCTCCATATTGTTTTCCTGCACTACTTTCACCGCCCAAATAGACAATCTCTACGCCAGGATGCTCTAACAATAATCTTACTAATTGAACTCCACCGTATCCAGAAGCCCCGATAATACCAATTGGTTTTGGAGATAAATCACTCATGATACTGCGCCTTTGACTAATCTTTAAGCTGCTTTTGCTAATGATCTATAGTTTAAGCACAATTGGTAAATTTGGAACAGAAAACTATTTTAACCTACATTCCGCAGGTCTATTAGGTAAGAGGGTTGGTGTAGAAGTAGGCTTACTCAACTGATTGTTAATCGTTTGTTTGGCTTGATGTAAAGCGATTCGCCCTAGCTCTTTGTCAATAGCTATAAACCAACAAATACCACAATCAATTGCCGATCTAGGAGTAGCCTACAAGAACTTTTTTGATTCTTTGTTCAGTTGCTTATTTGTTGTGCTTACTTTACTCTTATAAAAATCGTTTATGTAACAAGGTATTATTGTATGTTTGACTGTATTATCGTAGGTGCTGGCCCTGCTGGTAGTAGTGCTGCATATCATTTAGCTAAACAAGGACACTCGGTTTTAGTATTAGACAAAGCTGCTTTTCCCCGTACCAAATCTTGTGGAGGTGGGGTTTCACCTGCGATCGCTCAGTGGTTTGATTTTGATTTTGCCCCTGTGATCGAAAATCATGTTTCTCAGGTTAAATATACTTTTAAAATGGGCGATCCTGCGGAAGTGGAGTTAAAAAATATAACTCCCATGTGGATGGTACAGCGAGAGAGGTTTGACAACTTTTTAATACAGCAAGCTACAAGTCAAGGTGTAGAGTTTAAGGATGGAATCGAAGTAACAAAGGTTAACTCCCAGAATGATAGTTGGCAGGTGCAAACTAGCGGTGGCACATTTGAGGGCAAATATTTGATTGCAGCCGATGGTGCGAAGAGTACGCTAGCCAAATTACTAGGATTTGCTGAACCCACAACGATCGCAGCAGCCAGTTTACAAGTTCCAGGAGAAGTAAGCGACCGCCGTAAAACTATGGCATTTTTTGATTTTGGCTCAATTAAAAACGGCTTTATGTGGTGTTTCCCGAAAGCGGATGGTTATTCTTTTAGCGGTGCTTATGTTCGTGACTCTAAAGGTAAACCCGATGAATTAAAAAAACAGTTAACTAAATATGCTGAACTATTTGAGCTAGATGCTAGCCAAGGTGAATATACAGAACATCCTTTAAATTTATGGCAAGCTAATCGCCCCCTACATAGCGATCGCGCCTTATTAGTAGGAGAAGCAGCAGGTATGGTCGATCCTTTAATTGGGGAAGGTATTCGACCAGCTATGTTTACAGGAGTCAAAGCAGCAGAAGCAGTTCATAGTGCGATCGCAGGGGATACTCAGGCTTTGGCAAACTATACAGAAACAATTAATCAAGAATGGGGTGCGAATTTAGCGAAAGCTGACTTTCTAGCTGGTTTATTCTTTAAAGCTCCTAAGATCGCCTATAAACTAGGGGTAAAACGCCCTTCTGCGGGTCAATTAATGGGTAAAATTCTCTGTGGTGAATTAAGTTATTCCCAAATTGCTGATAAAGCTACCCAGAAATTAAAATTTATACCTGGAATAGGGTAATTCAGTAGGTAGTAGGTAGTAGGTAGTAGGTAGTAGGTAGTAGGTAGCAGGAGTTAGATTACTCATTACTTGTTACTTATTACTTTTCCCAGACCATCAATTTAAACTTGACAAAGTTAGAGTTTAATAGAGTTTTTAAGACTATCAAAGGGGTGGGTAGAATATTTAGTAGGATTGGTTTCTACTTGGGGAACAATTAAGCAAATAATAATTAAGCAAGTTAACACAATTGCTCCTTTCGTTCCCCCTTTAATTTGCCAATCAAAGTATCGTTTAGTTAGTTTGTCGGTAGGTGGTAACAAGACTAAACCAATACCAAAAAACAAACAAGCGATCGCCATATAGGGAGGTGGATTCATCAAGGCTCCAAAAGCTGCCACCAAAAATAGAGTTCCTATTAAACCATTAAATCGAGAAATCATTAATATTAATATTTTTTTAGCTAATCTAAGACAAGGGAGTAAATAAGCTATAAGCCTTAAGCTGTAAGCTATAAGCTTGGCAACCAGAAAGAGCGTCATTCTCCTTAAACTAAGAAAGATAAAGCCTACGGCTTTGTAAAGCTGTTTACTTGACCCTAGATTTATAATTCCCTAGATAGAGCCGAATATATCCTTACCAATTAAATCCTTTTTTAAATGTTTGCAGTGTGTTGATTAATGACCGAGCGCAAGTTACCTTGATGTTGAGCTAGTAAAGCTGCTCCTGTTACAGCATCTAAACCTGTCCAATGCATTAGCAGAGCTAATTTAACTTGATTTTGGCTTTTGGCGAGTAATTCACTGGCTTCCATGCGGTTCAATTCGGTTAAATCACTAATAATTCGTAGGGCGCGATCGCGCAATTTATCATTAGTTACCGCGACATCAATCATGCGATTACCGTAGACTTTGCCGTAGTGTACCATTGCCCCTGTCGAAATAATATTTAATGCCATTTTAGTGACTGTACCCGCTTTGAGTCTGGTTGATCCTGCGAGAATTTCTGCTCCTACTAACAAGCGAATGTCAACATCGACCTTAATCGGTACTTGTTCAGCACTGACGCAACTAATAAAAACCGTTGTCGCACCTCTGGTTTTAGCTGCTTCTAATGCCCCATGCACAAAAGGGGTTGTTCCCCCTGCGGTAATACCAATAACAATATCTAAGTCAGTTACTTGCGATTGAGCGATCGCTGCTGCCCCATCTTCTGAGTTATCTTCCAAAGCCTCAGAACTTTTAACTAAAGCTGCTTCTCCGCCTGCCAAGATTCCCTGAACTAATTCTGGTGGAGTACAAAAAGTGGGAGGACATTCTGCTGCATCTAAAACTCCCAATCGACCACTTGTACCAGCACCAATGTAAAATAATCTACCATTTTGTTGAAAAGCAGCAGCCGTCAAATCGATTGTTTTTGCCAAAGGTACACGAGCTTGGGCGATCGCTTTTATGGTTTTGCTGTCTTCTTGATTAAATAAATCAACTATTTCTAAACTGGATAAACTATCTAAATTCTGACTCTGAGGATTAATCTGTTCTGTTAATAGATGTCCCCGAGATTGTAAATTATCCATATTAAAATTATTAACTCTGTTTATTCCTCATCCTTTATCCCTCATCTTTTCATAAAAGTCCTTCTAATTGACGACGAATCCGCTCTAACTCATCGTTAGGCATTGATTCCGCTTCTGGACTAGCAATTGCTGCTTCATTTTCCTCTTCCCATTTAAGTTCCTCGACATTTTTTTCAGGAGGGATTTCTAACTGTCCTGACTCGACAATTTTCCAGTCATAGTCAGCCTGTCGGCAGAATTGTTCTACTTCTTCCGAGTCGATTGCTTCTACTGTAGCTTCGGGAAAGTCTTGTGCTTCCAAAAGTCCTGCATAACGCATAGCATCATCTTCATTTTGGAACATTAAGATAGTATTGCGAGCGCCCATTTGGACAGTATGAATTCCTTCATTATCACTTCCTGCATTGAATAGCAAAATATGTACCAGCATAATTAACTCACGCCAATTCTGTATTTATGCCAATTACAACATAAAATCAGGTTAATAAGTCAACCTAAGTAAATAATAGACAAATTTTTTAACCACCAAGAGATTTTTATAGCCGTACCTTAAAAGGTGTACTAAAAAACAGATAGGTATGATTTTAGCATTAATGCAAAGTATTACAGTCTTCAAGAGCATTTAATTGCATCAATTTGCTTTAATATAGGACTTACGCATTGACAAAAATAAAGAATTGTGGAGTCAAGAAGCAAGGGTTTGAGGAAGATTATTGATAATAAACTGGCGAATAACAGGTACAAACAACTGTCTTGACACTTGATAGAGGTTGTCGATTAAGCCTT
>JBOFLX010000108.1:0-1577 GCA_051658085.1 Waterburya sp. | reverse complement strand
ACATCGATATCAGTCGTAATTCCAGTAATTTAGTCGAACCTCCAGATTTGCGGTCTTATCAAGGGGAAGACTATCAGGTTAGGTTTAATCAATGGAAAAACACTGTTAAAAACACTTTAGTCAACTACATTATGCACGGCATAAAAGAACCTCACTTAGAACAGAGGGTAGAGACTTTAGTAATTGCCACTACGGAAAAATTTATCGAACACAATAAAATTAGAAGAAGAATCAACCAAGCGTTTGAAGAGGGATTTGGCAGCGAAGCCTGGTCAAAAATGCCTGTTTTGACTGATTGGTTAAGTTTTTGTACTAAAGAAAAACTTAACTTACGCAACTTTGAAGAGTTGGATAAAAGAGCCATCAACCAGATTCAAACCCAAATCACAACTCTACTTAAATCGCCCCTGGGAAATACGATCGGGCGTCCTAGTACTTTCGATCCCAATAGCTACATCAAATTCTTCACCATTGTCTCTCTTGACAGCGAACGAGATCAAGAGTTGATAGCTCAAACTATTCAAAGTACTTGTATTCGTCTTGCTTTACAATATCCCAAGTCTTTAATTGTCGGAGATGAAATTGCCGATCTACTAAAAAAAGGTGGATTTGCCCGAACCTGGGGGGCAATGCACGCTATGGCTCGAAAATCTGGTATTTCTCTGTTGACTATTTCTCAAAATATTGGTGAAATTCAAAAGTGTTCGGCGGCTGATGACATCCTCGAAAATATTTCGTTTAAGTTAATTGGACGAATTACTACTAGTGGTGCAAATAGTTTAGTTAATACTCTTAAATACCCTGACTTAATCTACGAAAACACTACCAAATCTTACGTTACCAATAAAGAATTAGGTTGTTCTTACTGGCTATTAGAAAAGCAAAATCAATTTTGGCAGACGCAATTTTTTCCTTCTTTACTCAACCTAGCCATAGTTGCTAATGGTGCAGAAGAAGTCAAAGCTCGTACAGAAATTATGAATCGAGCTATTGAAAACAAGATTAGTCGGTGGTCAGCTTTAGAAGAATATGCTCAGGCAATTACCAGTGGATAAAGTTTACACCCAGTTATTAACAGTTAATTTTAACTTTATAAATACACAATGAAAAATTTTAAGTTATTTATCTTTTTGGTTTTGCTGAGTTCTTGCTTAATGAATGTTCAAATTTCTGTTCAAGCTTCAACTCTGCCAAGAACTAAAGATGTCATTGAAGATCTTTTACCTAAGTTTAACCGCGACACTGCTAAAGAGATTGCCGACCATCTCGGTCTTGGAGATTTGTTTAATAGCGTGCTTGATTTTTTTGATGCGATTGAGGGAATCAACGACAAAATCCTTGAAACCCCTTCTCCCGACTGGAACACTATTAAAAATACAATTGAAAATCTAGATACTAGATCCAAACAACTCAGTAGACAGTTAGAGGATAGAACTAGCGATAGTTATTCAATTAATCAGGATGAGTCCGAACAGACTCAACGGGAATTTATTCAAAATTCGATTACTGAAAGCACAACTGGCGAAAATGCCCAAAAAACTATAGCAGCTTCTCTAGTAGAAATTGAAGATGCCCTC
>JBOFLX010000107.1:0-32262 GCA_051658085.1 Waterburya sp. | reverse complement strand
TCTATATTGCTCTAGATACTCAGCTATTGATTTCGGCACTCCTACTAAGGGAATCATCGCTCAAATTGATTTTTAAGATTTCATTTTTTACTTTACTCTCTTTTTGCTCTGTTTTTTCGTAAAATTGCCAAGTCGTGTCTTTACCAGAATTAGGCACAATCTCACACAAGTCGATTTCTTATTTAGTTGGTGTCGCACCTCTCAACAAGGACAGTGGTAAGTTTCGAGGTAAAAGAAGAATTTGGGGTGGACGGGCTAAAGTTCGTTGTGTTTTGTATATGGCGACTTTGGTTGCAGTTAGATTTAATCCTATAATCAAAGCTTTTTATGAGCGTTTAATTCAAAAAGGTAAACTAAAAAAGGTCGCTCTTACTGCTTGCATGCACAAACTTTTAGTCGTTTTAAACGCCATGATGAAAAACAATCAAGCTTGGCAGTCTCAAATCGTCTAATACCGATTGCACTGTCACTTTGGTGAGTCAAATCACAGCAAGTTGTGACTGTGATGACTTATTGTTCTGGCTTAGTTTGTTCTTAGCGATCGCCGAGCCTGGGCTGCGCCCAATCGCCTGAACAGAAAAAAATCAGACTTGACATTCAAGACAATCGCTTTTCCCTTTACCCGAATACCACAGTTAAGTTACGTGGTAGGTGCAAGATCTCAGTTAAAAATGTTTTTTAAGTTTACTCCATTATAATTACTCGTCTTGCTTAAAATTTCTGTGACGATCGCTTCTGGTTCAAGAGTAACATCAATAGCTATAACGGATTCTGGTTCTTCTAGGGTTTCAAATTGACTCCGTAGCAAATCCTCACCCATAAAATGCCCTTGACGCTGTTTGATTCTTGCTTGGATACTACTGTAGTCACCACGCAGATAAATAAAAACGACATCAGGATGATTATTGCTTAAAATTTCTCGATATTCTGATTTGAGGGCTGAACAGGCTAAAATCCCAGTTTGCTGGTTGTCTAAAGTCTCAGCAATTAACTGTTGTAGCTTTTTTAACCAAGGGGCGCGATCGCTATCTGTTAAAGGAATACCACGGTTCATTTTCTCGATATTTGCCTGGGGATGAAAATCATCGGCATCGTAAAAAGCCCAACCAGTGCGATCGCTCAACATTTTACCAATGGTCGATTTTCCCGAACCAGAAACCCCCATAATGACATAAAACATACAAATTAAAGTAAAAATTAACGGTAGACTATATATCTAAACATTGATTTAAATTTTTTTCTAATTATTCAAATTTTATGAGCGCGACTGCAACAATCTCCCCTGCTACAACTTATGACGTGGTGGTTATTGGTTCTGGTATTGGTGGTTTGGTGACAGCTACCCAACTAGCAGCCAAAGGAGCAAAAGTTTTAGTTTTAGAACGTTATCTAATTCCTGGTGGTAGTGGCGGATATTTTGAGCGAGAGGGATATCGCTTTGATGTTGGGGCATCAATGATTTTTGGTTTTGGTGATAAAGGCACAACTAATCTCCTAACTCGTGCTTTAGAGGCGGTAGATATGAAAATCGAAACTATTGCCGATCCTGTACAAATTCACTACCATTTACCAGATGCTCTAGAACTAAAGGTGCATCGTGATTATGAAGCTTTTTTACAAGAATTAATTACTAGATTCCCCCACGAGGCCAAAGGGATACGCAGTTTTTATGACGAATGTTGGGATGTATTTAACTGTCTCAACTCTATGGAGTTACTCTCTTTAGAAGAACCTCGCTATTTGATGCGTGTATTTTTTCAAAAACCTTTATCCTGTTTAGGTTTAGCTAAATATTTGCCGATTAATGCAGGTGATATTGCTCGTAAACATATCAGCGATCGTCAACTACTCAAGTTTATTGATATGGAGTGCTATTGCTGGTCAGTTGTTCCTGCTGCCAAAACACCGATGATTAATGCAGGTATGGTATTTAGCGATCGCCATTATGGAGGTATTAATTATCCTAAAGGCGGTGTCGGTCAAATTGCTCAAAAGCTAGCGGATGGCTTAACTAAAGCAGGAGGAGAAATTAAATATAAAGCTAGAGTTACTAATATCTTGCTAGAGAACGGTAAAGCAGTAGGGGTAAAACTAGCCGATAATACTGAATATTACGCAAAAAGAATTGTTTCTAATGCTACTCGCTGGGATACCTTTGATAAACTTCTACCTCCAGAATTTACTCCCCAGAAAGAAAAAAGATGGCGGAAAAGATATCAAAAATCTCCCAGTTTCCTCAGTTTGCACTTAGGGGTAGATGCTAATGTCTTACCTCAAGGCACGGAATGCCATCATATTTTGCTAGAAAATTGGGACAAAATGGAGTCAAGCGAAGGCACGATCTTTGTCTCTATACCTACTCTTCTCGATCCGAGTTTAGCCCCTGAAGGGCATCATATTATTCATACTTTTACTCCCAGTTGGATTGAAGATTGGCAAGAATTATCTCCTCAAGAGTATCAAGAGAAAAAAGAAACTGCTGCTGCTAAATTAATTGAACGTCTAGAAGCAATTTTCCCTGGAATATCCGCAGGCTTGGATTATCAGGAAGTAGGTACACCTCGTACTCATCGCCGTTTTTTAGGTAGAGAAGACGGTACTTATGGCCCTATTCCTCGCCGTAAGCTAGCTGGTTTATTGGGAATGCCTTTTAACCGTACTAGTATCCCTGGCTTATATTGTGTTGGGGATAGCACTTTTCCTGGTCAAGGTTTGAATGCTGTTGCCTTTTCAGGGATGAGTTGTGGGCATCGGGTCGCAGTAGATTTAGGATTATAACAATACTAGAAAGGGTTGACAGCCTTAAAATTGAATACCTAATAATTTTCCTTCGTCAGTATCGTCAGTGAGTGTTAATCTAACAAACGAATTAAAATCAAAATCAGAGGAAAATTCTGAGTGAGGGATTGTATCTGAATTAAGTGTACAGATATATTGAAAACCACATTCTTCTGCTTTTTTTGCTGATAATTCTAATGCTAGTGCAACTTGCCTTTCGTCAACACCATCATAAATAATACTGTCGTGAATTAATATGTTGGGAGACTTTTCTTTCCTAGACCAAAGTTCAGCTAGCATTAAATCGTAACAAAATATTTTCATTTTATCTATGCCAACGCTGCCAGCGCGAGGAATATCAACATTAAATTGAAATCCATTAATATCAATATCAATAATTAATGTTCCTGAAGATTGATAAAGAACTTGTGAATTCTCATTAAATATAGTTATAGCTCGTTCATATTGCGCTTGACGTTCCCAACGATCACCAAGCGCACGCTGCAATAAATGTTCTTTTTGGGTACGCAAAATACTTTTTCCTTCTTCAAATTTCCTTAATTCATTTATACGCTTGTCTATTTCTTTTAAATTAGCAAAACTTTCTAAATAAAGCTCTTGAAGTCGAGTATATTCTTCTAATGCACCATGAGTTTGTAAAATATTTAGAAGATAAGCTCTTTGAATTGTTTTTTCTCTAATCAAATATTCATTGGCATTAATTAAGCTTCCAATGCGATCAATTTCAGTGTTTAAAAAATTAACTCTATTTTCTATAATTTGATTATGAAAATTATTTACATCTTCCAATCTTTTAGTTACTAATCCAGGCAATTCAATACCTACATTTTCATAAATACGAACAACTTCTTCTGCTTCTGTTGAAATTTCTTGTTCGAGACTAGATTCATAATAACTAAGTAATCTTTGATTAGCTATATTTTCATTAGTTAACTCATGAATTTCTATAGTTAGACGATTAACATTTTGTTCTATATCAGAATATTGAGGATGAACTTGAAAGTTACCTAAGTTTCGCTTTTTTTCACGTAGTTCTCTTTCTACCTGAACTTTTAAAGCTTCTAATTCACCCAAAGAACCTAAAATACCAAATACTGCACCCTCGTCAGTATTTTTCTTAAGTTTTTTGATATTATTTAATAATTTTTCTTCATCTTTTAGCTGTTGTAACTCTTTAGCATATTCCCAAGTAAGATCGAGTAAAAATGCGTTATTAACCTGCTGATTCCAAACCTGCTGCTTTTTATAATTTTCAAATGGTTCAGAAAATGCATCTTTTCCACGACGTATAAAATATGATATGAGACTTCTAAAAGTTGGGCTAAATTTTTCTTCTTTTATAGAAAAATCGAAAAGTAAATTTCCTAATAATTTATTCCATCTTGCAATATTAAAAGTCAATTCTCCATCTTCTTCTTTAGGTTGAATTATCCAGTCAGTTGTATCGCCTTCTATAACTACTTTTTGAGGCTCATTAATACTCCTACTAACGGTAATTATTTCTCCAGACAACGTAAGTTCTAAACTAAAAATCCAATTTCTTAAGCTAGAAATATGCAATCCTTTTTTACGTTGAACATTAGCACCAAGACAAAAATGAATAATTTCTATTAAAGTTGATTTTCCTAAACCATTACGAGAATCTTTTTTGCTAGATGTTTGTGTTCTATCTGCTAAAACTACGTTAAATCCAGGTTCAAAATATACTGTTCTAAAAGAGGGTTTATTGGCTTTGACCGAACGAATTAAGTATGACACCTCCGTAATAATCCCTCCTCCATTTCAATCGCACCAATAATATACAAAAAGTCGAGAGTCAGTGTAAATCTTTTAAAATTTGCAATTTCTGAAATATCAGAAACTTCATTCCATAGACTTGTTATGGTCTTTGGATAGTTTAAATGTTCTAATATTATACCACCAACGCCTAATAAAGAATTACGAGTAGATATATATTTATTTGGAAGAATCATTTTTCAAAAATGTCACATCGTTCAAACAAATAGTATAAAACAGCTAGACCTGCTGCTTGGGAATCGTAATTATTATCATAGTTACTAGAAAACTCATGAAGAGAGTAAAATAAATCGTCTCCTGTTTTACCTTGATTTTTTAGTTCGTAATATTTTTCAATAAACCCCGCTCTTAGAGTTTCTGGAAATTCTGGATTATATTTAGTAAAGTCCTTAATAAACTCTTCTACTAGTTTAGCTTGAAGCATTCCCGTCATTAATCTTGATTGAACCTGAGAAGATAACTTATTTTTTATAATTTTTTCTCTTGGAGGAGTAATTTGAAAATCTATTTCTAAAGGCATAGACATACACGATATTGCTTTAGTAACAATTTCAAGCTCTTTAAAAGTAATTTGAGTCATTGCCAAAGTTAGTTTGGATTTTTCGTCACATAATTGTTTGATATAATCAAGCTCTGGTTCATGTTCTTTAATAGTTTGTTTTAGTTTTTTAATATCATTTTGTAATTTTTTTTTATTTTTAGGATCGTTTTCAATTCTAAATTGATCTTCTGATTCTTTTAATAATTCATAATCTTGGTTAAGATTATCTTCCAAATCTTTTTTTCTTTGCTGAAAACAATCCATTTACTAATTACCTTTAAATTTAGCTACTAAATTTTGCCATACAGATTTTAAATTGACACCATTTCCTAATTCAATTTGTCCTTCGTAAGTCAAAATAAGAGGAATAATTGGTATTGCAACTTTCAATCGATGTTTGGTATCCAATTTAGGATCGCTAAAAACTTTAGCTAAAGCCTTTTGTTCTGGAGGAAGACTAATATTTTTCTGTTTTAATATCGTAAGTGCTTGTTGAGTTGTATTAAGAATTTGATTGATCTCTGCTTCTGATATTTGATTGTTGGCTAAAGCAAATAAAATTAATTTGACTGTTATTATTTGATTGTCTTCTAATTTATTAGTAATAGATTCAATAACCTTTTGTTCGCTTGTTTGATATTGGTTTAAAATTTCCTGACGAAAATTACTTAAAAAATCACACATTGCAACTTGAGTGTTGGTCAACATCCCTAGTTGTGTTTCTATGGATTCTAGTTTTATATTTGTTTCATAGTTAGAGACTGTAATCCGACTTAGATCATTTTTAAGGTCGTTTAACTCTTGTTGATATTTAGTTGCTGATGCCATTAAAGACTCAATTTCTTTTTTGTACCTAGCCTTACGACGAGGATCGTCTTCATAACGTAAAGTGTCTTCATATTCTTTACATAAAGCTAAATCTTGTTGAATGTTATCTTCTAGAGCTTCAATTCGTTGTTCCCAAATAGAAGGCATAAAATAATTAAATTCAATTGAAATATGTAAAATACCAACAGATTATAACTTTTTGTTTTGATTGTGGGATCGTATCTTAATAAAGCGATCGCGTTTATTTATTTGTTTTACTTTTAGAAATTATGTATAACTTATGCACAACTTGTCTAACTAAAATTAAATTAGCAAGAAGGTGATCGCCCTCAAAAAGTCTGAAGTCCAATTAAATAACTTCTTTTATTGGTTGGACAGAGGCTTGGGGGATAGGAGCAGCTAGGGGAATTTTTTCTACTTCTGGTAGTTTTTCTAAAATCAAACGGGAAGCTTGATTACTCCCTGACAATCGTTTCAGCAGTTTAGGTCTGGGATCATGAATTAGATAGTAAATTTCGTCAGCAACTTGCCATTCTTCCTCTGCTATGGCTACTTGTAAACTACCATTACGTTTTAACAAAAGCGGTAACATTTCTCCTGCCCGAATCAATGCTTGTAAATGAGCTAACTTAAAAGAAAAATCAGTCTCACTTAAAATTGTTAATCCTAATTTAATTTGTCCATCGTCAATATAGCTATTCCAAGTTTTGATTGGTAACTGGGGAATTAATGCTTGATTGACTTTGGTTTTACTGTTATTTTCAGTAGAACTATTCTTGGGAAAAGCAGCCAAGACTCTAGGAGGTTGGAATTCTTCTACTGTTCTTTGGGCTAAAACAAGATTCACTTCACCATTATTGGTCAAAGCTAAAAACGTTCCCATCGATTCAATTCCCGCCTCGGTTAAAACCTTGGTATCGAGTGCGCTACTTTGAAAAACGGGTAAATTATCTTTTTCGGCTTTTTTACAGGCTTCAGGATCGGTATCAATCATGACTACCGATTCTCCCAACTGTTGAAACAAACGACCCATAAAACGACCTAAAGAGTTACAGCCAATAATTACTGCGCCTTTGGCATCACTAGAAGTAATTTTTAACCAACTAGCTACCCACCTGGCAGTCAATCCTTGGAAAAAGACAGTCATCAGAATAGTTAGAAAAACTAAAGCTTTGATCGCATCACCACCGTTGATCCCTTTATCGGTTAGCAAAATAGCGAATAAAGAAGCGACTGAGGCAGATACAATTCCCTTGGGAGCAACCCAAGCCAAAAATAATTTTTGTCGCCAGTTCATACTACTATTCCAAGTGCAAACAGCAACACTAATGGGTCTGACTACCAACATAAGAACAAATACTGCCAGGACACTACCCCAACCTAAAGCAAATACACTATCAATTGAGAGATCTGCTGCTAAGAGGATAAATAAGACCGAAACACAGAGAACAGTTAGTTGACCTTTAAATCTTTTGAGTAGTCTTTCTTCAGGGATAGCGGAAGCTTTGAGGACAATCCCAGCAATCACAGTTGCCATTAATCCCGATTCACTGCGTAAGCTTTGAGAAAGTCCAAATAAACCCCAGACTGCTGCTAAAACAACGAGATTTTTGAGTTCTTCTGAAAGATGATTGGCTTTTTTGAGAAATAGCCCCAATAACCAACCTCCGAGTCCACCGACAACTGTTCCAATTCCTAAGCGTAATACCAGACCACTCATGATATCTAAAGGAGCAGCATTGGTATTCAGAATAGTGTTTAGCACTACTACAGCTAGAATTGCCCCTACAGGATCGATCAGTACTCCTTCTCCTTCTAAAAGAGTAGCTACTTGACGGTCTACTTTTACTTGTTTGAGTAAAGGACTGATGACCGTAGGCCCTGTTACTACTACCAAAGAAGCATAAAGAAAAGCAATCGACCAGGGAAACTCTGCCAGCCAATGAGCAGCCATCCCTCCTCCTACCAGAGTAATCAGAGTGCCAATTGTCACCAAATTACGCAAACTACCTGAGACTTTACCTAGTTCTCGTAATTCTAAATTTAGCCCCCCTTCAAAAAGGATAATCGCAACCGAGAGAGCAACTAATACTTCTAATCCTACCCCCAAATGATGAGGATGCAATATGTTTAAAGAGTTTCCACCCAAAAAGATGCCGAATATCAACAAGAAAACAATGCTGGGAACTTGAAAATATTCTGCTACTACTTGGGCGCTGATACCTGCAATAACGGCAATAACTATTTGTAGAGTAATTTCAAAAGATCCTTCCATAAGCTGAGTCCAAGATAAAGGTTCTTGGCAGATTGTCAGTTAAGTTATTAAAGCAAATTATTTTCTTGAATTAATTAATATTAGAATATTAGTCTGTATATCGGTCTGTTTGTTGTTATAAAGACTTGAAAATTTGTAGTAAAACAGACTCTTGTTTTCACTAAGTCAAAACTATTTTCTGTTGAACATTTTAACATTCTAGGAGAACATGAAAATTATTCAACTGTTGAATAAAAGCTTTATCTATATCAACAGAAAGAGCTAGACTGATGAAGGTGATGCTGTTTATCATAAAAAATTGAAATTTAGAGATCAATATCAATGTTGTCAAACCAAAAGTTATTTAGATCGCTGTAGTCTTACTAAAATTTAAATTTAATTGCCAACACTAATAGTGTAATTTTTTCCTTGTCCTAACTTATGTCATCTCATCCTACATCTATTTGGAGACGCTCGCCCAACCAACTGCGCCAAAGCGAAATTTGGCTCGAATGCTTTTACTGTACTAGTCTGTTTTTAGCAGCCTTGGTTTTATTTTTAATCAATTTAGGTAATCTTGAGCTTTTAGACCTAGATGAAGGGATAGTAGCACAGGTTGCTAAAGAAATTTATCAAGCAACAGGCTCATCATTAAGCTGGATTTTTCCGACTTTGTGGGGTGAACCCTATTTAGCTCAACCACCTTTAGTCCATAATTTAATTGCGATCGCCTATAAGCTGGGAGGGGTAAATGAATTTACAACTCGTTTGCCTGGAGCTTTGCTTGGTTCTATTTCTGTTCTTTTGGTTTACAATATTGGTCGCGAAATTTTTGTAGCTCGATTACCAGCTTTGTTTTCGGCATTGGTTTATTTGACTTGTTTGCCAGTGTTACGTTTAAGTCGTCTAGCAATGCTTGATGGCCCTTTACTTTGTTTTCAATTATTAGCAATTTGGTCAGTTTTACGCTGTCGTCGGGACTTACGTTGGGCGGTAGCTGGAGGAATTGCTTTTGGGTTAATGGGTTTAACTCAAGGGCTATTAGGTATTCAAATATTCATTATTTTGTTGGCTTTTCTGTATTGGGATACACCTCGTTTACTTAGTTCTACTTATTTTTGGGGAGGATTAATTTTAGGAGTTGCCCCTGGAGTTGCTTGGTATGTTTCTCAGTGGTTTCATTATCACGAGGTGAAAACTACTGGAGATTTTATAAACCTATTTTTGGGTCATATTACTGTTAATAATTCAGAGCCAAAACTGGCTATAAAATATTATTTTCTTGAGAGTTTGCAATATGTTTTACCTTGGTTAATGATGATGCTCGCTGGGTTGAAATTAGTATCTAAAAATCTCCATTGGGGATGGGGTAAACTTTTGTATATTTGGATCGGCGGATATTTTGTTCTAAATTTTTTGTTACTCCATCAAGATTATTGGTCGCTATTACCGATATATCCAGCGTTAGCACTGGCTGTAGGTAAGCAATTGGATTTGATTCGCAATTTACCTAGTTACATAGATTATCCTCGCATGTGGAGTTATGGTTTTGTTTTGATGGCGATTTTGGCAGCTTTTGCGGGTCTTTATTGGGGAATACACGATTATATAGATTTTTATCTGCCTTTTATTTGTGGTTCATTGACAATTACTTTTGCAGCTACAGCAATTGCACTATTTCAACATGAAAAGCAGTTTATTCCCTTATTATTTTGGGGTCTTTTTGTCTCAATGTTTTTATTGGTTGTTTCTCCTCACTGGATTTGGGAATTAAAAACAACAGAGCCAGTTAAACCAATTGCCGAGTTAATTAAACAACATACTCCCTCAGATGCCGTAATTTACACTTCTATGTTCCAAGAGCGAGCTAGTTTAAATTTTTACAGCGATCGCCAAATTATTCCGCAATCACCAACTCAACTTCAAGAAAAATGGCAACAAAATCCTAATATTTATTTTTTGCTTGATCCTAAAACTTTAAAAGAATTAGATTTACCTGAAAAGACATTAATTAAACCGACTAAATTTAAAGCTCTTAATTGGCTACTTGCTACTAAAAAATCTGAATCAGATTAAGATTTTATCACCTGAAAACTTTGATTTTTTGAGGATAATCTGGAATTTAGAAGTCAGGAGAGAAATGTAGAATCTATTAGGATGATATTGGGAGTAAATATCTGTTAAATCCTTACGAATTCAAATTTTAAACTATATTAAATTATTCTGGCTTTTATAAATCGCCAAACTTACGGTTTCTCTACCTGACTCCTTAAAATATTAGAATTCAAATTTAAGCTTATTCATCGTCATCGACACCAATTTGTCGCAAGTGAATATGCTTCCTACCTAAAGTTATTTCAAACTCATCTCCTTGTTTTAAGCTCATTTTTTTGGTGTAAGCAGAACCAATCAATAAGTTACCATTTGATTGAACACTAATACGATAACTAGCAGAACGCCCACCTCTACCTTGACCATTAGAAGTGCTGTCTAACTCGATTCCCTCTGCATCAATTAGAGCATTGAGAAATTTCATCATATTAACTCGTTCTACATTGTTTTTAGTGACTGTATAATAGCCACATTCTCTAGCTTTTTCCTCTTTAGAGAGATTGCCTAGTTCTTTTACTTTAGTAATTAATGCTGAACCTACTAAAGGTTGTGGTTGGGTTGTTTTTGCCATTAACTTGAAACAACTAAAAATTTATTTGGTTTACAATTTTGCTTTTCGCTAAAGTTATACAAAGTTAATATATTTTACTTTGCTATCTTCATATAGAACTATATTACACTTATCGAGCATAATTAACTAAATAAAATTTTATATTTTACTGTCTTAATCTAGTTGCCACTAGCAAAAATTAAAATGGCAAACTTTATCAAAAAAATATCGGATTATATACATAAGTTTTACTAAGGATTCAAACAAGAATAATGAAATTAACTACTAGAGGTCATTATAGTGTCAAAGCATTATTAGACCTTAGTTTACAGCCAGGATATCAACCAACATCAGTAAAAATGATCGCCCAACGACAAGATTTACCCGCACCTTATCTAGAAAAGTTATTGATTGAAATGCGGAAAGCAGGTATTGTTAAATCTGTTAGAGGGGCAAAGGGAGGTTATCAATTAGCCTTCAAACCCGAACAAATTTCTTTAGGTAAAATTTTAGAGGCTGTGGGAGAAACTATCGAACCTTTAGCTAACTACTCTCCTGACAATTATTTAGCTGAAGATTGGGTAACGTTTAGCTTATGGCAGAGATTACACCAAAAATTAAAAGAGGCTCTATATAGTATTACTTTAGCTGACTTATATTATGATGCCCGTAGTTGGCAAGCAGCCCAAGGAGAAGAAAATAATTTTATTGTTTAATTATAATTATTTATTATTTTAATTTGCTTTAATTTGTTAATAGCTGATAGTTAATGTAATTATTAATTACGCTCTAATAAATTTTAGTTTAAATTGCTGTCACTCCCGTTTCCTTAGTTCTGATTCGTACTATTTGCTCAACACTAGCAACAAAGATTTTACCATCACCTATTTCTCCTGTGCGGCCAGCTAGTGATATTTGCTGAACTACCAAATCTGTCATTTCGTCTTCGACAATTACTTCCATTTTAATTTTGGTCGCAAAGTCTACTCGATATTCTGTACCTCGATAACGAGTAGTTGAACCTTTTTTGTGTCCATAGGCTTTAACCTCTGAAATTGTCATGCCAATTACCCCAGCTGTAATCATACTAGATTTGACATCATCAAGTTTGTGAGAATGAATAATTGCAGTGATTCTTTTCAACTTTTATTCCTCGAAATTATTGATATATTGTATCTTGGGTTTTTATAGCAGAATTATAGATGGGCAAAGAAATAGAACGTAAATATTTGGTCAACCAAGTTGCATGGCATGAGTACAAAGCCGAGCTGGCAAATACATCACTAGCTTTAGGTATTAAATATTGTCAAGGTTATCTACCAACTAAGGATGAAACTACAGTTAGATTAAGAATTATAGGCGATCGCGCTTACTTAACAATCAAAAGTAAAACCGTAGGTATTACACGCTCTGAATTTGAATATTCTATTCCCGTAGAAGATGCCCAAGAAATGATAGATACTTTATGTTTAAAACCTTTAATTGAGAAAATAAGATATAAAATTAATCACGGTGATTTAATTTGGGAAGTAGATGAATTTTTAGGTGATAATGCAGGTTTAATTATCGCTGAAATTGAGTTAAAAAATGAACAGCAACAAGTAGATCTTCCTCACTGGATTGAGCGCGAAGTTAACGATCAAAAATATTTTAATTCGAGTTTAGTTAAATATCCTTATAGTCAGTGGCAAGATCATTCAGCTTGAAGACAAAAGTCAGAATAAAGTAAGACAGCGTAAAAAATGAAAATTACTCCAGGCGCGATCGCAGTTTTTCCAGGTACTTGGCAGCAATACAAATATCTAGCTGAAGAATTGGGCGATCGCTCTGCTACAAAAATCAAGTTTAATTCCCAACAAATCATTTTAATGAATCCACTTCCAGAGCATGGCAGGAAAGCAAATCTTTTGGCTGACATTGCCAAGATTTTATTAATCAAACAAAAAAAGAAGTTTGAAGCTTTTACGCCAATCACTTTAGAGTTACCTGATTACAGTGGAATTGAACCTGATTATTGTTTTTACATTGACAATCTTCCTTTTCTTAACAACTTAGATCGCATTGATTGGAGTACGTCACCGCCTCCAGATCTAGCAATTGAAATTGATGTCACTAGCTATACGAATATCAATGATTACGTTCCTTATTGTATTCCTGAAGTTTGGATTCAAAAAAAAAGCGGATTATTTATCTATCTGTTTGATGGACAAAGCTATCAACAAAGCTCTAGTCAAATTTTCCCTGATCAAGATATTGCTGCTCTTATTGATCGTTTTGAAACTAGTAGTGATGCGATCGCTTATTTATTACAACAGTAATGATCAACTTTTTAAATTAAAAACCAATAACTAACCTATCACTAATCAATTAACCGATTACTATTTAATCCAAACAGTTTTAATGTTGACAAATTCGTGAATTCCTTGACTGCTCAATTCTCTCCCATAACCAGATCGCTTGATACCTCCAAACGGTAAACGAGGATCAGATTTAACCATGCCGTTAATAAAGACTGCTCCTGCCTCAATTTCAGCAATCAGGCGATCGCTCTCGGTCGAGTCATTAGTCCAAGCACTTGCACCTAAACCAAAGGGAATATTATTAGCTAGGGCGATCGCTTCGTCAAGATTAGCAACCCGAAACAACAAGGCTACAGGGCCAAAAAATTCTTCTTGAGCGATAGGAGCATCAGGCGGAATATTAGTTAAAATCGTCGGTGGAAAAAAGTTACCAGGACGATCTGTAATTGCCTTACCTCCAAGTAAAATCTTCCCTCCTTGTTTTACTGCTGTCTTTACTTGTTCTTCTAATTCTGAACGAATAGTAGGAGTCGCTAAAGGGCCGATATCTGTATCTTGCTGCATCGGATCACCAATGGTCAAAGCTTGGAATTGGGCAATTAATTGCGACTGAAATTCATCGGCAACACTGGCACTGACAATAAAACGCTTCGCAGCTATACAAGACTGTCCATTGTTGAGCATTCTGGCTTTAACTGCTGTAGTCACAGCCTCTTCAATGTTGGCACTTTCTAGCACGATAAACGGATCGCTTCCCCCTAATTCTAAAACTACCTTTTTAATTTGTTTTCCAGCAGCCGAAGCCAAAGCTATTCCAGCAGGCTCACTACCTGTTAGAGTCGCTGCCTTAACCCGTTTATCAGCAATAATTCCTTGTACTTGATCTGCACCAATTAATAAAGTTTGAAAAACCCCAGAAGGAAAGCCAGCCTGAGCAATAATTTCTTCAATTGCTACAGCACATTGAGGCACATTAGAAGCGTGTTTGAGAATCCCGACATTCCCAGCCATCAATGCAGGCGCAACAAAGCGAAATACCTGCCAAAAAGGAAAATTCCACGGCATTACTGCCAAAATCACCCCCAAAGGTTGATAGGACACATAACTGTGGCTGGCATCACTAGCAATGGTTACATCTGCCAAAAATTCCGAGGCTTTCTCAGCATAAAAACGACATACCAAAGCACATTTTTCCACTTCAGCGATCGCACTTGCTAAAGTTTTACCCATTTCTGTCGTCATAATACGAGCAAACTTGAGCTTATCTTTTTCGAGAATAGCTGCTGCTTGATTAAGCCACTGACTACGTTGAGTAAAATTAGTATTTTTATACTGTTCAAAAGTCGATTGTGCCAAAGCCAGTTTAGCTTCTATTTCGGTATCAGTAAGAGGATTAAAAGTTTTGAGGGTTTCTCCTGTTGTGGGATTAATAGTTGCGATCGCCATATTTTGTCATTGCCTCAGTTGCTATAGCTATATAAACTAGCCTAGCTTGCAGCTTTTGATGCTGACAATTTTTATAAAATTTGTTTAAATCCTGTTAATTATTAAACACTGTTGATAATCATCGAGAGTATCTACATCAATCGCTCCTTGAGGAAAGTCGACTGTAACACCTGATATAATAACAGTTGTTTCGGTGTTCCCATCCGCGTCGATGCACCAGGGGCAAGAATAACGGCAGCGATCGCGTTCTGGCTAGAGGACAGCATAAGTCAAATTGAAGGTGTCAGGAGATGAATCGGAGCTTGTCGATGTTTGAGAAAGCCTGCCGTACGATGGGAGAGGGTAGCTTGAATCTCAGCCATGATCGCGATCGCAATTTCTTGAGGCGTTTCTGCACCCAGATCGATCCCAATCGGAAAATATAATCTTTCTAACTGGTCTTTTGTATAAATTAGATTGTTAAGTATTCCTTCAGTGCGCTTTTTTGCTCCTAAAATCCCGATGTAGCGAGCGGGAGAGGGCAATAACATTTTCAGAATTTCCAGATCGTCAAAGTAATTATGAGTCATTACTACAGCAACGGTGTTTGTTTCAACGAGAACTTGTTTGCCAATGATGTCTCGGCGAGTGAGAATAACCTTGTCAGCTAGAGAAAAGCGATCGCGTGTCGCTTCACTGGCTCTACAATCAACAACAGTCACGTTCCACCCTAATGCTTTAGCAAAATTAGCGACGGGTATGGCATCGCTACCCGCACCGAAAATTATTAACGGCGTTGGTGGTTGAATGACTTCCATAAAGACTTCCACGCTACCAGAGGGAAATTGATATTTGTGAATGCTTGAGTGTTGAGCATGAAGGCTAGCTTTGATGTCGCAGACGAGGGTTTGCAATAAATTGGGTTCTTCGATATTAGTAGTTATAAAACCATCATCGGCAAACATTACTCTTGCACCGATCTCCATTTCAACCGAACCCTCGACACTAAAAACAGTAGCAATAACACCTGGTTGTCTACTCTGGAAGCATTTTTGTAAAAAAGTAATTGGATTGAACGAGCGATCAAGACGTTCGATGAGAACCTGCACTACACCATTACAACCAATACCAAAACCCCAGACAATATCTTCATTATTCGTAGTATCGTAGGTGACAACAATTGGTTTCCCAGATTGCATTCGTTGACGAGTATGCTCGAAGACATCATTTTCTAGACAACCTCCACTAATAGCTCCTACCATGCGACCCGTACTCGTCATCAACATTTTGGCACCTGGTCGCCGATAGGTTGAGCCTTGTGTATTGATAATAGTAGCTAAATATGAAGTCTCGTCTTTTTGTTGGCTTTCCTCAAAGACTTTCAAAATGGCTTGTAATTCGTTCATTGTTGTAGAAGTGGAAATATTTCTCCAATCTATTTATCGCTTCTTTGACCAAGGCTTCCGACTTGAAAGGCAGAAGGACTTACTTCCGCCTTATCCCTTTTGATACAAACATCTTGTTTTTTAGTCAACATTTCAAACACCAGACATTTATGGATTTTGCCCTCTTGCATCTCGCTCTTGGAATACTTCTTTTGCAACGTTCATACCATTGACTGAAACGGGAAATCCAACATAAGCAGACAGTTGAGTGATGATTTCAACAATTTCTTGACGGGTGCAACCAACATTTAACGCGCCATTAATGTGAAATTTAAGCTGTGGTTCAACATTGCCCAAGGCTGTCAAAGCCGCAACCGTAGCCATCTGCCGCGACTTGAGATCCAGACCTGGACGAGATAGCAAATCGCCGAAGACATATTCGACTGAATACTGCACTAAATCAGGCGCGATGCCTGCAAAATTCTCTTGAAACCGTTCAAAATCATCTCGGTTAATTTGGCGCACAAGTTGTAAGCCGCGCTGAAATCGATTTTCAACCATAGGTGACTGCTCCTGAGCAGTAGCAGTACTTTTGAACTGTGTAAATGTGAGGAGCTGAATGGTTAGTGTGATCGCAAATACCATCAAACTCATCAGCACAACTCGCATTAATCGATGCATAGACAATTAACCTCCAAATTCAGTAATCGCGATTTTTCGCTCCGCCAATCTTCTTCAAACTCCTTTTCTAGAAACTGTTTCGAGAAGATACAGTTGCGATCGTTTTCCCCGTTCGCTTCGAGGAATTCATAATGTTTAGTTTTCATAAAAGCTTGTCTGGTGTAATCGGTAAAGCGCGAATTCGTTTACCAGTGGCGTGATAAACTGCATTGGCAACAGCCGCCGCTACGCCTGTAATCCCAATCTCCCCGACCCCGCGAGCGCCTACTGGATTGAACTTGAGATCGGGTTTGCCGACAAATGCCACGTCGATGCGGGGAATATCGGCATGAGAGGCAATGTGATAGGTTGCTAGATCGTAGACTACTGGATTGCCCATCGTTGGGTCTAATTCGCCTTCTTCCATCAAGGCGTGACTGATGCCCATAATGACTCCACCGCGCACTTGACTGGCCGCCGTTTTTACGTTGATAATACGCCCTACATCCATAACCGAAAGCCAGCGAGTAATTTTTAAACCTTCGATCTCTTCATCTACTGTAACTTCGCAGAAATGGGCGCCCGACGAATGAAAAGCAAATTGTTTGGTTTCCTCTCCAGGGGCAGTCGACGCAGTCGCTTCCCAAGCAGCGCGTCCAGATTGATTTAAAGCAGCAATGGCTTCTTGAGCGTTGTTTGCCTTAGCTTGTTGCAGTAGTTGTTGGCAAGCACTTTTAACCGCAGGCAAAAGGGATGCCGTCATTTGAGAACCACCCGCAATTCCGCCGTCGGGTAAACGAGAGTCTCCCATTTCCACCCGAATTTGCTCGATGGGTAAACCAAGAACTTCTGATGCTGTCATCGCAACTACGGTATAAGCTCCCGTTCCCATATCATTTCCCGCCGTCAAGACATGAGCCGTACCATCGGGTAAAAGCCGAACCTTGGCAGAAGTAGCTCCGCGAAGGCCTGGAAACATTGCTGCTGACATGCCGATACCAATTAGCTTGCCGTCACGAGTAAGGGAGCGAGGTTGTTGACGTTCCTGCCAACCAAAGCGTTCTGCCCCCACCTTGAGACAGTCAGCTAAATGATTCTCGGAAAACGGCAATCCCTTGCGTTGGTCGCCTTTGGCAATATTTTTGAGTCGCAGAGCAATTGGATCGACGTTCAATTTCCAAGCGAGTTCGTCCATTGCCGATTCTAATGCCCACATACCAGGAGTCTCCCCAGGTGCGCGCATGAAGGTGGGCGTTCCTGCATTCAGTACAGCTAACTCCTGATATAGCCGCATATTCGGTGTTGCATACATGACGGGGGTAACTCTGGTACAGGGTTCGCTAAACTCGCCAGCAGGTGAGGTAGCAGATTTTGCTTCGTGTTCGATCGCGCTTAAAGTTCCCTCTGGGTTTGCCCAAATACGTATGCGCTGTTCGGTGTGCGATCGATGTCCCGTGTTAGCGGTCATTTGACGGCGAGAAACGACGACTTTGAGAGGTTTTCCCACTTGTCTGGCAGCCGCAGCACATAGCAATCCGTGGGGCCAAGGAAACGCTTTGCAACCGAAAGCTCCACCAATATAAGGACTTACGAGCCTAACGCGCTCTACTGGCAAACCCAACACATCAGCATAGGTACGCTGTCCCATTTGTACCCACTGGGAAGGTTCGTAAATGGTAACGGCATCGTTACCTCGCCACTGGGCAATGATGGCATGGGGTTCCATTGCTGCATGGTGTTCCATCGAAGTAAAATAAGTTGCCTCAATGGTTTGCTCTCTATTAGTCTGTTGGACATTGACCGTAGCAAAGCTGCCCTTCTCAAATTTCAATTCTTCCCCCATCATCCCAGGAGCTTCTTTATAAGCAGCTTTTTCTGGCTCGACAGTAGGGGATTGCAAGTCGTACTCCGCCTCAACCAAATGAGCAGCATGACGCGCTCTCTCAAAGGTATCGGCAACTACTAATCCAATAATTTGCCCCCCGTAGTGAATGCGATCATCGGAAAGAGGTAAGCGCGATTCATAAATGACCGAGGTTTTCCAATCGTTGGTTGGTTTAAAGAGTTTTGGTGCGTTGCGATGAGTAAAAACTGCTAAAACCCCTGGAGATTTTTCGGCGGTACGGGTGTCGATCGCACGAATCCGACCTTTGGCGATCGCAGAAGTGACTAAATAGCCATGCACTAGCCCTTGAATTTGATGTTCGGCAGCATAGGTGGCAGTACCTGTAACTTTTGCCCGTCCATCGGTACGGCTGACTGAGGTTTTCAATGGCTCGTTCATACAATTCCTCCTCCTTGGGCTGAAACGGTTAAGGCACGACGAATGGCACGTTTTGCCATATCTACTTTGAAGGCGTTGTATTTCAGAGGTTTGGCATCTCGTAAAACAAGCTCGGCTGCTTGCTGAAATGTTGCTGTATCTGCTACTTTGCCCTGTAGAAACTGTTCCGCTTCGGGCGATCGCCACGGTTTATGTGCCACGCCACCTAGTGCCATGCGAGCTTGTTGAATTTCTCCGTCTTGGATATTTAAGGCAGCAGCAACAGAGATGAGAGCGAAAGCATAAGAAGCGCGATCGCGTAACTTCAAATACACGCCAGATTTGGCAAAGGAGACGGGGGGCAAAATAACCGCCGTAATTATTTCTCCAGGGGCAAGATTGTTATCCAACTGGGGAGTATTGCCAGGAAGTCGATGAAACTCGGTAAAAGGGATTTCTCTGCGTCCTTTTACTCCTTCAACTTCGACTACCGCATCTAAAGCAGCCAGAGGCACGCACATATCTGAAGGATGAACCGCAAGACACTGTTCGCTTGCCCCTAAAATCGCGTGCATTTTATTAATTCCTGTCGCTGCTGGACAGCCAGAACCTGCCTGTCTTTTATTGCAAGGAAATACTGTGTCGTAATAATAGGGACAGCGAGTGCGCTGCATTAAATTACCGCCTACCGTTGCCATATTGCGAATTTGCTGCGATGCGCCTGAGAGAATAGCGCGAGAAAGCAGGGGATAGTTACTGCGAATCTCAGGATTGTCGGCAACTGTTGTATTGCTAACCAATGCTCCGATGCGGAGTCCCCCTTCATCAGTGCGATCGATGCGGTTGAGATCTAAGCGCGAGATATCAATTAATTGCGAGGGTTCATCGAGGAAGACTTTCAGGCGATCAACTAAATTAGTGCCTCCCGCAATAAAGTTCGCCCCTTTTTCTTGACTTGCTCGTTGAATCGCATCCTGGGGAGAGTTAGCCCGAACATAAGTAAAATTCTTCATGCAAGTTCTTCCAAATCTTTTACCAGCATTAATGCCGTCGGTTCTGGTGGAGTTTGTCCAGTTGCTTGTTGCACTGCTGCGACGATGCCGTTATAAGCACTACAGCGACAAAGATTACCGCTCAATCGTTCGCGTATTTCCGACTCCGACAATTGCGCCAGTTGAGGCTGGCTATTGAGATCGGGGGTAACAGCACTGGCACAACCGCGTTCAACTTCATCAAGTAAGGCAACGGTGGCACAGATTTGTCCAGGGGTGCAGTAACCGCACTGAAAACCGTCATTGTCAATAAAAGCGGTTTGGACTGGATGTAGAGTATCATCCCCTGCCAGTCCTTCAATCGTGGTAATTTCCTTGCCGTCTTGCATCACAGCTAAGGTGAGACAGGAATAAACTCGCTGCCCGTCGATCAGCACCGTACAAGCACCGCATTGTCCGTGGTCGCAACCTTTTTTACTCCCCGTTAATCCAAGGTTCTCTCGTAGGGCATCTAACAACGTTACACGCGGCTCGATATTGAGCGTCTGCTCTTGACCGTTAATCTCGAGGTATATCTGAGTTTCCCCTTCACCTGGGGGATTTGCCGCGGATTCTTGCTTCGCTTGGGCGGCATTGAGCAACGGTGGAGCAGCGATCGCCCCTCCTGCTGCCGTCAACGCTCGTGCCAAAAAATTACGTCGAGATGTTTGCCACCACCTCTTTTTATCGTCTTGCATTTGCTTTTATCTTGGAGCTAAGGTGCTAATTTATGAGCGATCGCTTTGTGAAAAAACTTCGCTAGATTTGTAGTAGGTCGGCGTTCTATTCGGAGTTGCAACGCCCGCATTTTTCTGTTGTATGGTAGAAAATTTGTAAATTACTTTGCATCTATCTTACGAATGAATTGTGACACCAAAATGACAAAAGCTAATGCGATCGCCAATGATAAATTAGAGACATCGCAAGTCTAATTAACTGAACGGTAGGTAAAGGTTGTAGAAATTGTTGGCTTTCCTTGTTCTTGAGCTTGAGAAATCAAATGATGATCTGGTGACAAATGACAGACAGGATCGGTAGCTGTTGCTGAACCTGTGAGTAAAAAAGCTTGACAACGACAACCTCCAAAGTCAATGGTTTGACGAGGACAGGTACGACAAGGTTCGTCCATCCACTCTGTACCACGAAAACGGTTAAAGGCTTCTGATTCATACCAAATCCAATCGAGAGAGCAGTCTTGAACGTTAGCAAAGGTCAAAGCAGGAATAGAAGCTGCTACCTGACAAGGTAAAACATCTCCATTGGGAGAAATAACCATTGTTCGTTGTCCCCAACCTCCCATACATGGCTTAGGATACTTCTCGTAGTAATCTGGCAGTACATAGACAATGCCCATCGGGAATAATCGCTGTTGTTGAGCGATCGCGACTACATTTTTTGCTCGCTCTAATTGAACAGGTGTCGGTAATAGTGCATCTCGATTATATAAAGCCCAACCGTAATATTGAGTATTAGCTAATTCAACCCGATCTGCTTCTAGTGTTTTACACAGTTCTAATATTTCTTCAATTCGATCTAAGTTATGCCGATGCAACACCACATTCAGAGTTAAAGGCAATCCCAACTGTTTAACTAAACGTGCAGCAGCTATTTTTGACTCAAAACAAGAAATTCCTGCAATATAGTTGGATTTATCCGCTTGGCTATCTTGAATACTAATTTGTATATGATCTAATCCAGAATCTCGTAATTTAGCTGCACGATCTGGAGTTAGCAGCGTTCCTGCTGTAATTAAACTGGTATAAATCCCCGTAGATGCTGCTGTGGCTACCATTCTCTCTAAGTCTTGTCGCAGTAAAGGTTCACCACCTGTAAAGCCAAGTTGTAAAATTCCTAGTTTTGCAGCCTGACGAATGGCATTAAGCCAATGTTCAGTGGCTAATTCTTGACGATAATTACTGTCACCATAATTCAAAGGATTAGAACAATAAGGACAACGCAGGGGACAGCGATAGGTTAATTCTGCTATTAGTGTTAGAGGTCGAGCAATATTCATGAGTTAACTTTATTAACCAATAGTCCTCGTTTAATCATGTAGGATAATAACTTTTGCACTTCTTGAACATTTACATCACTAAATTCTTGTTTTAAAGTTAAAGCGATCGCCTCAAAAGAACGATGACCATTACACTTAGTAAGTATTGCTACCGCAGTAGAATTTAGCGCGATCGCACCTTCAGGAAATAATAACCAGTGTTCCTGTCTTACATCACTCCAATGCAAACGAACACCAGTAGCAAAACCCAGATAATCGAGAGTATAAATTTGCTTTTCTTCTTTCATCAACCGTTAGTCAGTCAGCGATTGAATCGCTGCCTCAAGGTACAAATCGTCTGAAGACTACCAAGGGACTTGCGTTAAGATAAGCTACCATTTTTATAATTACTTCTAATTTAATTTTGTTTTTTGATCGGTGAAAAAAGATGTCTATTACTATCAATCTTAAAACTTTCACAGATAAAATAAGCGATCGCGATTTTGAAAGACTATGTGCTGATAATCCCGAAACCAAGTTTGAAACCACAAAAGAGGGAAAATTGATTGTTATGTCGCCCACAGGAAGTCTTACAGGACAAAAAAATGCCGATTTAATATATCAAGTTCAAGCTTGGAATCGTCAAACTAAATTGGGAGAAGTATTTGATTCTTCTACAGGTTTTAAACTATCTAACGGTGCTGTACGTTCTCCTGATGTCAGTTGGATTGCTATTAAAAGATGGAATAGTTTAGATGCTCAACAACAACAGAAATTTGCTCCAATTGATCCTGATTTTGTGATTGAACTTATGTCACCTACTGATGATTTAGACGAACTACAACAAAAAATGACAGAATATATGAGTTGTGGCGTTAAACTAGGTTGGCTAATTAATCGTACCGATAAGCAAGTTGAGATTTATCGAGTAGGACAAAAAAAAGAAATTTCAAACAATCCTCAAAGCTTATCTGGAGAAGAATTGATGCCAGGGTTAATTGTTGATTTATCGGGAATATTATAAGCGATCGCCTCAAAAGAACGATGACCATCACATTTAGTCAGTATTGCTACCGCAGTAAAATTAAGCGCGATCAAACCTTCGAGAAATTGCTTATTTGTTCCATTCATCCCACGCCACTTTCGACACCTTGGCGATTACTGCTTCGCGGGTTGCCTCATCAGCCTTAGCATCTGATACAAAGACTGCGATCGCTAAATGGTGACCATTCGGTAGCGTCACGAGTCCTGCATCATTGGTTGCAGCCGTCACTCCATCAACAGTACTCGATGTACCAGTCTTGTGCGCTACAACTGTTCCTTTGGGCAGCAGTCCTTTAATACGCTTTGGGCCTGTAGAAGTTTCTTTCATCAATTGCAGCAATAAGGCTTGACTAGATTCTGAAAGCCCTCGTCCTTCATGCAAGGAGCGTAATAAAACGATAACTGCATCAGGTGTTGCATAGTTGCGATACTGCAATTGTAATGTTTTGTCTTGCTGTATCTCTTTCTCTGGATTTGCAACAACAATGTCATTTACCCCAAGACTTTGCAAATATTGTGTCACAACTTTGGATCCACCGATGAGTCGTAACAGCGCATCAGAAGATGTGCTGTCACTTTCAGAAACCATGTACTTCAAGAGTTCAGTTAGACTAAACTCTTTCCCTTGGGAATTCTGCTCTAAAATTGTACTATCTGGGACAACATCACTTTCCTCAACACGAACTTTTTGATCTAGTTTTAATCTTCCTTGATCGACCTGAGCTAGCACAGCCATTGCAATGGGGAACTTGTAAACGCTTTGCATCGGAAATCGCTGCTTTTCATTAAGGGATACCGACTGTCCAGTTTCTAGTACCGTAGCTGTAGCCCCAACACGCCCTTGAGCAGTCTGAGCGATTTGCTCAATACGACTGCGTAATTCGTTTTCGTTACCAGTGTTAGATGTTACGATTTCCCTCGGTACATTAGTTTGGCTGTCTTGATTGCTCTTTATGGTATTGGCATTACTGCCTGTGTAGCTAACCGTTAATAAAGACAAGCAAAATATGCAAAGCCATACTTTTCTTTTAATCATTGTTTGAATCATAAACCTTCTGCCCTCTGCCTTCTGCCTTCGTTTGACCAATATTACATTAATTTTTCTAGGTATTTATAAGCGAGTTTCCCCTCGCTCAATGGTATCTAACTGACTCCAGAGTAAATCGCATTTAAATGCTAAGGCTTGAACCGCTTGTTCTTGGGCATGGCGAGTTAGACAATGTTCTAAAACCAAATTGAGAGCATAGCTGGCATCACGGGGAGCTTGTTTAAGGCGTACTCGAAAATATTCAAACCCAGCAGGATCGATCCAAGGGTAGTGAGACTCTAAAGCTGCTAATCTTACTTGAATCGCACCTGGGCCAAACAGTTCAGTCAGAGAAGAAGAGATCGCGATAATCCATGACTGAGTGCGACAAAAATTGACATAAGCATCGACTGCATAGCGAACACCAGGTAAAACATACTGTTCATTTAGTATTTCTACACGAGATAACCCTACCGCTTCACCCAATTTCAGCCAAGCTTCAATACCTCCTTCTGTTCCCTTTCGTCCATCATGATCAATAATTCGCTCGATCCATTCTCGTCTGACTTCTCTGTCGGGGCAGTTTGCCATAATAGCAGCATCCTTAAGGGGAATACTTTTTTGATAATAAAAACGATTGGCAGCCCAAAGTCTTATTTCTGATGGTGTTAACAAACCTTCGTTCATTCTCTTATGAAAAGGATGTAGATCGTGATAGCGAGATTTCTGGGCATAAAGCATCGCTTCAAATTCCTCTGTTGTCCAAGGAATTGGCTCTTGTTGTTGCTTGACTGTTTGCACCATGTTGTTTCTCGTTGTAAATAGATAAACACAATTAAACTAAATCACGTTCAAAAATGTAAATTAACTAAGACCTTTGAACTCCTGACTCCTTTGAGGGTGCAAGCTCTTCGAGTTCGACAGTTTGCTTATGTCGGTGAAACCGCCCACCGCAACTGTCTCACCTTGCGCCCCTACATCTGACATCTGAGCATTCGTTTAACATTTAACATCGTTGATAAATGGTAAATGATCAATGAAATGACTTCTGACTCCTGACTACTAACCTTCACAGTTAACTTGTATTTTTCTTACTTAACTTAGTTAATTACAATTCAATTGTCAATCCGTCATAACCAACCTCCATCCCTGCTGCTTCAACCATTTGGCGTTCTGGGGAATTAGGAATCAGGATCGGATTGGTGTTGTTGATATGGATAAAAATTTTGCGCGCACAAGCTAATTTAGAGAGAGAAATTAAACTGCCATCGTCTCCTGAAAGGGGTAAATGTCCCATTGCGAGGGCTGTACGAGTTGAAGTTCCCAGCTTGAGCAGTTCATCATTTTGCCAAAATGTACCATCTACCAAGATACAATCACTCGATTCAAACCTGGCTAAAATTGAAGAAGTCAATTCAGCTAAGGCGGGAGCATAAGTAACAACACTATCATTAACGCGATTACCCTTTGGGTACGCTACGCGATCGCGAAATGTAAACCCGACTACCCAATCTCCTGCTGCTGCAACAGAACGCATATACTTTGGTGGTGTACCAGGAAGTAAAAATGCTTCTACTTCTAAGCTAGACTCTCGATTACTGCCCAAATTTATAGTAGAACCAGGTTCAACAACAGACCATTTAACCCCACAGTAATCTTTCAATACTCGCAGCAGAGAAAAACCCTCGGTCAATGCCTGTCTAACGGTGGCTGTCCCATAAACCTGAAGTGGTTCAGCAGATTCTCGTAAAATCATTAATCCTGCGGTATGGTCGATTTCTGCATCACTCAGCAGCACTCCTGCAATTGGACTAGAGCGAACCGAATTTGGAATTTCATCACGCAGCAGTTCCAGTTGTTGGCGGACATCGGGGGAAGCATTAACCAAAAACCAATCACCTGACGACCCACAAACCGCCAAAGATGATTGAGTACGAGCGTGTACTCCCTGCTCACCTCTACGGGTAGCTTGACAACCAGCACAATTACAATTCCATTGAGGAAATCCACCACCAGCAGCCGAGCCTAAGATACGTATGAGCATTATTCCCACTGTTGAACATAAGCTGTGACTTCCATACAGAGATCAAATTCTTCCAACTCTGGCGATCGCCAGAGTTCTGTAGGTTTTGCGGTTAAAAAGAGAGAAGAATTTGTATTATTTTTGCCTTTATTAATATTTTTAGCACTGGTATCTTGCTTTTCAGAACTAGAAAAATCCTTAGTTTGATTAATCATGAAATTAAGCTGTTATGTTTTCAAATTAATATTGACGACAAAGGGAAAGGGAATAGTAAGAATTTTTACGTAATTTCACTTACTCAAAAAAAACTAATTTAAATGGATTTTAGCTCATTCTCTCTATAATGTTTTAAGTAAATAGTTATAGCAACCGAACCATAGATTAGGACAGCACATTTAACGTAGGGGCGCATCGAGATGCGCCCTTACAGGGTTTATCTGTCATAACCTTTGCTTCAACTACTATAAACAAAGATCATGCTAGGTTGAGATTGGGTGTAGGGGCTAGGGAAAAGAGCTAAATGTAAAAATTAAATTGGTAAACGCTGAAGATCTTTGTTACTACCAATGACTACCATTACCAGTCCTTCTTTGAGTAATTGTCCAGGATTGGGATTGGTTACAAATTTATCTCCATTGCCAATTGCTAAGACGTTTACGCCATAACGTTTACGCAAATCTAACTGAGCCAGGGTTTGATTATGAAAAGCTACTGGAACTAATACTTCCACAATGCTGTTTTCTGTGTCGAGTTCAAAACGTTCTAAAAAAGCTGGTTGGGTTAAGGTGCTGGCTAAGGCGCAACCTGCTTCATGTTCTGGAAAAACGACTCGATCTGCTCCCACTCTCCGCAGCAGCTTACCATGAATTTCTGAGGAAGCTTTTGCTACTACCTGTTCTACTCCTGCTTCTTTGACATTTAAAGTAGTAATAATGCTTTCTTGCAGATAATTACCAATGGCGACAATCACTGTGTCCATCTCGAAAATTCCAGCCTCTTTTAGGGATTCTGGCTCGGTAGAATCTAGTTGAATAGCATGAGCAGCAATTTTGTGGGTTAACGCTTGATTTACTAACTTTTCATCAATATCTGTCCCTAGAACTTCATACCCCATTTTATGTAGCGAAGAACAGACTGCTCTACCAAAACGTCCTAAGCCAATTACCGCAAACTGGCGATTTTTGGAACTGGAGTTGGTTAAAAAACTGAGAGACTTCAACTTTACCTCTTAAAATTTATCAAGAAAAAATAATTTTAACTATTGGTATTTTAATCTATGGTAGTCCTTTAAAATCTAATCTTTAACTTTTATCAGTTTATTTATCAGTTTATAAGATAATCATCAGCTAGCCAAAATCAATAAGACTTGTATCTTTATTTTATTTTGTATGAAGTTATACGTTACAATAATAGTGTTAAGAAATATTTTCGGAACTTGACTAAAATTGTATCTTTATCTCCGAATTTAAATCTCTACGTTATTTTAATTAAGGAGAAGTTGTATATGTCAATTTATCTAAACAAACTTTCTGTTATTTCTCCTAATTTAGCTCGCTTTGTAGCTTCAGAGTTGCCTTTAGAATCACTAACAAAAAAAGACATAGTTGAAGGTCTTAAGGCGTTGCGTGTAAAAAAAATCTAGGGATTTTAAACCTTAAATCGAAAAAAAAATTGTGGATTCCACTACCATTTTTTTCTACCTTCAAAATCTGACCTAGATATCAACAAAAATCAGGTTTTAACAATGCAGGTTTTATTAAATAGATCTTTTCAACGGCTAGCTCCATTTAAAGTTGGTAGCATCCAAGAGAATATAGCCATATGTAATAAGCTTTCCATGATGAGTAGATATACTTGTCCATGCTGTTCATACATCTTGCTTCGTCATTTAGGTTTAGGAGGTCTTTACTGGCGTTGTAGTCACTGTTATCAAGAAATGCCAGCTTTCTAACTAAATTTAATTACTCAACTAATCAAATCGGAGCAAATAATCTTAATGTCGATCGCAAAAAAAACAGCTTTAGTTTACTGTGAAAATCAATTTGGCTTAATGGATGGTAAAACCGCATCAGGTTTAGTTAGACATTCTGAAACTTATAATATTGTAGGCGTAATTGATAGTTCTTTAGCTGGCAGAGATGCAGGAGAACAATTAGACAATAAAAAAAACTATATTCCGATTTTTGCTGATTTACAGTCAGCGTTAGCTAATTTACCAGATATTCCCGATTGTTATATTTACGGCAAAGCTCCCTTAGAGGCGACTATATCCATTGCAGAAAGAGCCTTGATTTTGGAAGCCATGACCAAAGGAATGGACATCATTAATGGTCTTCATGAGTTCTTTTCTGACGATCGCGAATTTAGCCAGATGGCGCAGAAGTGTGGAATTACCATTCAAGACATCAGAAAACCACCGAAATTAAAAGACCTTCATGTTTTCACAGGGCAAATTGCTAAAGTAAATGTGCCTGTGATTGCCGTTTTAGGGACAGATTGCGCCTGTGGCAAAATGACTACCGCAGTGGAATTAAATCAAGCCTTAAACAGTCTAGGAATTAAGTCAGTATTGGTAGCAACAGGTCAAACTAGCTTAATGCAAGGAGCAATTTATGGCGTATCCATCGACGCACTGGTATCGCAATTTGTGATTGGGGAAATCGAAAATGCTGTTGTCCAAGCTTTTGAACAAGAAAGTCCCGATATTATTTTAGTCGAAGGGCAAAGTGCAGTCTCTCATCCTGCTTTTATGAGTTCTGTCGGTATTTTAAAAGGATGTATGCCCGATGGAATTATTCTACAACACCCTCCTGGAAGGAAATTTCGCTGTGATTTTCCCGATTTACCGATGCCGACGATTGAAAGTGAAATTCTTCTAATTGAAGCGATTTCTCGCTCTCAGGTTATGGCGATCGCTCTTAACCATGAAAATATGACCGAATTAGAAATCCAGAAAACAATTAAAAGCTATGAAAACCGCCTTCTCTTGCCAACTACAGATGTCTTAACCTATGGGTGTTCAAAAATCATTCGTGCTTTAGGTAATCTTTTTTCTTCTCTCGATCAACAAAATAAACAACCCAGTTCTAAAATCATGCCTTTACTTGCAACAAAGTAAATGCAGAACCTTGAAGTTAAATACATGAAAGCGTTTATGCCCAGAATAGAAATTACCCTATCTCAAATACAGCATAACGCTCGGATATTATGCGAACTTTATGGAGAAAATGATATTTCCTTGATGGGAGTCTCTAAAGCAGTATTGGGAGAGCCTTTAATTGCCGAAGCAATGATCCGAGGTGGTGTCAAGTTTATCGCCGATTCTCGTTTAGAAAACATTCAGAGGATGAAGCAGGCAGGAATAGCAACTCAGTTTGTTTTACTTCGCACTGCTTTAAGTCAAGCAGAATCTATCGTTCAAAATGTAGATATTAGCCTCAACACCCAAATTGAGACGATAGAAAAGCTCAATTATTATGCCCAGATGCATAACAAAATTCATCAAATAATTTTAATGGTGGAAATGGGTGACTTGCGAGAAGGGATACTTGCTTGTGACATTTTCCCATTCATGAAAAAGGTTCTTGAGTTACCTAATCTTAAAATTATGGGACTTGGTTGTAATTTAGCTTGCTATGGAGGAATTAAGCCTGATAACCAAAAAATGCAGCAATTATCGGCATTAACCGACGCTATCGAAAGGGAATTTAAAATCAGCTTACCCATAATTTCTGGGGGCAATTCCGCTAACTATGAATGGTATAAATCTACCAAAAACGTCGGGCGAATTAACAATCTGCGTATGGGAGAATCGATTCTTTTAGGCTGTGAAGCTATTAATCGTCAAGCGATTCCCAATTTATACACCCACGCTTTTAAATTAATTGCGGAAGTGATCGAGTCCAAATTAAAACCATCTATACCCTTTGGTGAAATCGGTAAAGATGCTTTTGGTAATATTCCCGTCTTTCGCGATCGCGGTATTCACAAAAGAGCAATTGTTGCTTTAGGAAAACAGGATACCCTAATCTCTGGTTTAAGTCCCAATCAAGATCTAGAAATATTAGGTTCTAGCAGCGATCATGTTGTTCTCGATAGCAAAAACTCTTATTTAACAGTTGGAGAGGGGGTAAATTTCAACTTAGATTACGGTAGCCTCTTGGCAGCAATGACTTCGCCTTTTATTAAAAAACAATTTATTTAAAAAATCAGCAAACATGAGTCAGAAATCCAAAATTCAATCATTAAAAATTCAAGCCTTAAATATTAAGCCTGGCGATCGCATTATTGCCTATTTCAGAAATAAAATGCAAGTATGCACGGTAAAATACGCCTCTACTCGTGACCAAACTAACATTAAACTATCAGTATTTGTTGGTGACCATTATCGTCATTCAAGCTCTGGTACTATTCAGTTTAAATTAGAAACTTTAGTCGATTTAGTTAGCTAAAAATTTTTTCGATTGATGAACGAAATAGAGATTAAAAAATACCAAACCTATGAATATAAAGGTTTAAAAATCGGTATTTGGAAAACAGCCAACAAACTATTTATTGGTCGTTCATGGGGTGCTATTTACCTTGGTAATAGCAAATATCTGAGCGATCGCGGTAAAGAAATCCAAAAGAATTTTAAATATTTGTATTTATGGGATTGTTCTCTGCCTGATGGTAGTAGTTATAACTATAAATTTGGCGAAGGCTGTGGTATTTTTTATCCCTCCGATCTTTTTGAGGTGACAGAAGCTAAAGCGATCGCTGAAGCTCAAAAAATAATTGATCTAGAACTAAAAAAAGTAGGTATGGAATTGTTCGATCCCTCTCTACCAACTCACATTTATGATCGTGAGACGGGGCAAGTAACATTAAGATGGTGTCCTCTTGCAGATAATTTTTAATGCTTTTTTTTTACTGTTAAGATTTGTTGTGTTTTTATACAATCTAGACAATTTATACGCATTTCAAACCCTTGCTCAAACACGATTTCAAATAGCAGCATATCATACTGGTCTTTGTTAGCACTTGTTAACAAACACACACAAAATTAGGTAATAATAAATGACTGATATCGTAGATACCGCAATTAATTCTGGTTCTTTTAATACTTTAGTTGCTGCGGTTAAAGCTGCTGGTTTGGTAGACACTCTCAAAGGCAAGGGCCCATTCACCCTTTTTGCACCCAACGATGAGGCGTTTGCCAAACTTCCCAAAGGCACAGTAGACGGATTACTTAAGGATGTTCCCAAACTCAAAAAAATCCTGACTTATCATGTTGTTTCAGGCAAAGTCATGGCTGCGGACGTGGCGAAGATGAAGTCAGCTAAAACAGTTGAAGGTTCAGATGTGAAAATTGATGCTCGCAAGGGTGTCAAGATTAATAATGCCACAGTTTCATCAGCCGATGTTGGTGCTGATAACGGTGTTATCCATATCATTGACACAGTGTTGATGCCTGCTTAAGCAAATACAAAGCATGATGAATAGATAACATTTGGTGGAGTAATAACTTTTCCTAGTTCATTACTCCCCATTAATTTTGAGTGAACTACTTAATGTATGAGCAAAATCAAAATTTATCCTAATTATTTAGTAAACATAGATGATAATTTTGTTGATCCTATTAGTATTAAAAACCAATCTTCTCTTGATCAGCAAACTAAAATATCAGAAGAATATTATTTAACAAAAATGGTGTATGAATATATTGAAGCTGACTTAGAAGGAATCTTTAAAAAAACATCTATTGAGCGTTTTCCCCAAGCTAATTTCCAATATATAGCCCTTGCAAGATTATCAAAAAAAAGTTGGCAATATATTTCTTTAGAACTAGGTATGCCGATAGAACATCTTAGTAGTTTTTTTCAAAATTGTTGTCAGACATTTGCTGTTAAATTCAAACAAAATATTAAAGTACTTTCTTCGGAAAACATTATAAGAGAAATATTTCAAGAATTTTGAGGAGATAAGCTAAAGCGCATTTAAATTGTGTATTATTCTGTTGATAAATTAGGCTATAAACCCTTGTTCAGACTCCTGACTCCTGACTCCTCTCTCCTCTCTCAACTATTGATTTAAGTGCGTAACAGTCCAATTGATTGATTCCGTGCTGCATACTGCGAGTACAGCGTTAGCTTACTCGACAGTTAAGCACGGCGATAACTTATCGGACAGGCTTTTCCTGATTGCGAACATATTCGATTATTTTACTTAAATCAGCACCACGAGAAATA